>NZ_JAANIG010000016.1 GCF_011174675.1 Perlabentimonas gracilis
GAACCTTCGGTATAACAGTCACCATCGGTCGTTTGTCCGTTGGTAAAAATAAATAATAAAATTGTAAAAAAAATGCTTGGTTATTTAGGGTTAAAACAACCTGATACAAAGATAGGGTAGACCAATAGGCTGTGAAATAGCCCACAATGTCTATTTTCTTCTAAGTGATAGTACTTAGTCAGGCTGGTTGCAGGATGGCTCTGTATAAAAATATAGGTATGCCGAGAGATGAACTAGATCAGCCCAACCTCTTTCAGCAGTCCTTCCATCTCTTTCTGAAGTAGCATGGCTTTGGCGCGAGCTGCGCCAGCAAAACGCATCGATTGGTCGGTGTAAAGAATTCCTCGGGCCGAGTTTACCAGTAGGCCACACTGACTATTCATGCCATACTTGGCCACATCGGCAAGGCTTCCGCCTTGCTCGCCAACTCCGGGAACCAGCAAAAAGTGGTCAGGTGCAATTTTTCTAATCTCTTTCAGCATTTCGGCACGCGTGGCTCCCACCACATACATCATATTGTTCTCGTTGCCCCATAGCATCGACTTGCTTAGCACTTCTTGGTACAAGCGTTTTCCGCTTTTGGCATTCTCAATTAGCTGAAAATCGTCGAAGCTGCTGTTTGAAGTAAGCGAAAGGAGTATAACCCATTTACCCTCGAAGGCAAGGAAAGGCTCTACCGTATCGTGACCCATATAGGGCGACAGGGTGATGGCGTGAAAATCGAGATGATTAAAGAATGTGCGGGCGTACATCCGTGAGGTGTTGGAAATATCGCCCCGCTTTGCATCTGCAATGGTAAAGATATTGGGATGTTTGGTACGGATATATTTTACGGTTTTCTGAAGGCTTGTCCATCCGGTTGCCCCATACTGCTCATAAAAAGCAAGGTTTGGCTTATAGGCCACGGCAAATTCAGCGGTAGCATCAATTATTGCCTTGTTAAACTCAAAAATGGGATCTTCTTTTGAAAGGAGAAACTCAGGAATGCGATTAAGGTCGGTGTCAAGCCCAACGCATAAAAAACTTTTCTTTAGCTTTATTTGCTCAAACAGTTGCGTTGCATCCATAATTTTCCGCTAGTTGAGTTTTTCCTTAATCCGTTAGCTATGTTTATACGTCGCTCATTTTAAGCCTTTCAGCATTCTCGGCCATCTGCAACTTTTCAATTATCTCATCAATTTCGCCGTCAATTATTGCCGAGAGGTTATAGAGCGTAAGGTTAATTCTATGGTCGGTTACCCTACCCTGCGGGTAGTTGTAAGTTCTTATTTTTGCAGAGCGATCGCCAGTTGAAACCATAGTTTTCCGCTTCGATGAAATTTCGTCGAGATACTTTTGGTACTCAAGATTGTATAGGCGGGTTCTTAGCTCTGCTAAGGCCTTATCGTAGTTCTTAAGCTGCGATTTTTGATCCTGACATTGTACTACAATACCCGATGGGATGTGCGTAAGGCGAATGGCCGAGTATGTTGTGTTAACACTCTGACCACCCGGCCCCGATGCACAAAACGTATCCTTGCGAATGTCCTCGGTTCTTAAATCGATATCAAACTCCTCGGCCTCAGGAAGCACGGCAACCGTTGCGGCTGATGTGTGAACCCTGCCCTGGGTTTCGGTTTGCGGTACGCGCTGTACACGGTGAACCCCCGATTCGTACTTTAGAACGCCATAAACACCATTACCCTTCACGTTTAGCACCACTTCTTTGTAGCCCCCAACGGTACCCTCCGAAAAGTGTGACACTTCGTACTTCCAACCCTTACGTTCAATATACTTGGTGTACATACGGTACAAATCGCCGGCAAAGATGCTGGCTTCATCGCCTCCAGTTCCCGCCCTTATCTCAAGTACTGAATTCTTACCATCCTGCGGGTCGGCTGGCACAAGCATAAGCTTAATGTCAGTTTCTAGCTGTTCCTGTTCATCCTCAAGGCTTTCAATTTCCATCTTGGCCATTTCGCGCATCTCCTCGTCCTTCTCGGTATTGAGCAACGATTTGGATGATTGAATATTGCTTAGGATGTTTTTGTACCTATCGTATGCCTCTACAATGGGCTCCAGTTCGCGGTACTCCTTATTAAGGCTAACGTATCTCTTCATGTCGGCCATCACGGCAGGATCGGTGATCTGCTGACCAATCTCTTCAAACTTTTGCCGTAGCCCTTCTAACTTCGATAGTATGTTGTTTTCGCTCATATCCCTTTGAAAATTGGTGCAAAGTTAGAATTTTTATTCCAATTCTGTTTACGCCAGTCATACATAGTTAATCGAAATGAAAATAATTATAGGCTCTAGTTTTTGGGTGTGCGATACGTGCGAGGCAATCTAATACCTCACTTTAAGGTAAGATATAAGGCTTGCTTCGTTTGAGCTGTGTTCTTTGGTAGCCTTTTGAAGTTGGAAAGTAGGGGGTAATTTACTGTTTCTCTTCGCAGTCCTTAACGTAAATTCTAACGGTTTTAATAGAGAAAATACCGGCGGTACCGTAAAAGATTACCGTGTCAAAAAAATCTCTTTTCTCAACCTTTTCGTAATCCGTTAGGTTAATCATTTTCTCTGTTGTTCTAAGGGGAACCATTTCCCAGAAAAGGGCAATATCTTTTCCCTTAGTATGTCGTTTGGGTCTACAGTCGGTGGCGTCGTAGTTACCTACGCTAACTCGTTGTGCTCCGCACGAGGTAAGGATTATAAAGGAAAGTGAAGCGGCGATAAGTTTAGCTGTTTTCATATTGTTATAATATCTTAGGGGCAAATTAAGGCAACTTGCGGATGCTACATCAAATTAAAACTAAATTATTCAATTTTCAAAGTGTTTTAGAAATTGCACCTGTATTTCATCAATAATTGTGCCTCTTATGGGTTGCATTCACCCCCTATTTTTGAAAAGTTTTCTATTTAATGCTCCTAAAAATATGGAAAGCGAAATGAAAAAGAACAGCTCAAATATGCCATTCATTCCAAATACGAACAACATTAATAGCGATCCTCCTACCACAAGATAAAACATTAAAATAGACCAACGATATACCTTTTGATCGCTAATGGAGAGGTGCTTAATAAATAGATACAGTGAAAGGGTGAGGGAGATGGCAAACCCTGCTGCTACTAGAATATGAAAAATCATAAGCACAGGTAGCCTCTCTAGGGAGGGGATGAGCACAGTTAACAGCAGGAACACTAGCGCCCAAACCAAAAGTCTTCGTGCCCTTTGGTTGTGAAACGACTTTAGCACGAATAGCCTGATGATGAAAAAAGTAAGTAGCAATCCTGTAACAATGCCCCATATTATGAAGTTAAGTCTATATCCCAGTCGGTTCCCTATCATGCTTAGCGTGTAGTAGAATGGCGATTCCTTAGTGCCAAATAGGTAAGTTCCCAGAGGAATCATTATAATGGCAAAAATAGCCAGCCAGGTCACCTCTTTGTTTTTAAAATGCTGCTTTTTCAGCTTACTAAGCATATCAATGGTTTTTGCGAGTTAATACTGTAGCTTATTCTTCGCAATACTATTTAAATTCGTATTGCTCTATACCTTATTTGCTGCTAAATAAAAAAACCCCAACCGTTTAGGTTGGGGTTTAGGGTGGTGCCACCAGGAATCGAACCGGGGACACACGGATTTTCAGTCCGTTGCTCTACCAACTGAGCTATGGCACCAGCGTTTTGCGGTTGCAAAAGTATGCAAATTTATTTTATCAGCAAATATTATGTATAAAAATATTCGCTGTTTTTAGCATCGCGTTTGATTATCAGATTTCTTAGCCTTACCCTACGATGTTATTTAGATTGATTCAATATAGCTTAGTGCGTTTAGTGGTGTTTAAAAGATGAGCGACGATACGTACCGTTAAAAATATCCCTTTGGCATATCGTTGTAATTCACTACGTTTGCAGTTCAAAATTTTTTACCCAATGACATTTGACAATTACACGCTACAAAACGGTATTAGAGTAATACATGGGCGTACCGACTCGCCGGTAGCGTACTGTTGTATGATGGTGAATGCTGGTACTAGGGACGAGATGGAGCATGAGCATGGGCTAGCGCATTTTATTGAGCACGTGCTGTTTAAGGGGACTAAACGTCGTAAAGCATACCATATAAATAGTAGGCTCGAGGATGTGGGGGGCGAGTTGAATGCATACACAACCAAGGAAGAGACGGTAATTCACTCAACTTTTTTAAAGGAGGATTACCATAGGGCAATTGAGCTTACATATGACATTCTCTTCCGATCAACTTTTCCCGAAAGGGAGTTGGTAAAGGAGAAGGATGTTGTGCTCGATGAGATAAACTCCTATAAGGACTCGCCCTCTGAGTTAATATTCGACGATTTTGAGGAGTTACTCTACCCCAATCACTCGTTTGGTAGAAATATTTTGGGTTCAAAGAAGTACATAAAACGTTTTTCACGGAATGATATTTTCAACTTTATTGAGCGGAATTACAATACCGATCAAATGGTTTTTTGCTCCATTGGTAACATCCCCTTTTCGAGGGTAGTGAAGTTGGCTGAACGTTATTTTGGCTCAATATCAGCAAATCTTCGTAAGGTAACTAGACTTGATATTCAACCCTCACAACCATTGGTGAGAGAGGTTCGTAAGCGCACCTATCAACAGCATTGCATTGTTGGGTGCAGAGCCTACGATTTGCACGACCCTAACAGGGTGGCCATGTACCTGCTGAACAATGTGCTTGGCGGGCCGGGTCAGAACTCACGCCTAAACCTGGCCCTTAGGGAGCGTACTGGTTACGCTTATAATGTGGAGTCGTCTTACACACCCTACTCCGACACCGGGGTTTTCAGCATTTATTTCGGTAGCGATAAATCTAATTTTGATAAATCCCTCGAAATGCTGCACACTGAGCTGCGCGTGCTTCGAGAGAAGAGGCTTGGCGTCCAGCAGCTAGCCAAAGCTAAAAGGCAGCTAATAGGGCAAATGGCCATTGCAGCCGAGAATAATGAATCGCTTATGCTCAGCGTTGCACGGAGCTATATGTTTTACAATTCGGTTGAAAGTTTTAGTGACATCAATGCTCGAATAGAGGCTATTACAACTGATAATCTGCTCAGAGTTGCCAACGAAATTCTTTCGCCCGAGAGCTTAACAACCTTAATTTACAAGTAATGGAAACCGGTTTGTATCACTCCAACGACATGGAGGACTACCTCTTAAAGCATACTACTCCCGAGGATAAAGTGCTGTATGAACTGAATAGACATACCCACTTAACTAGCTTGCAGCCACGTATGCTGAGCGGTCCAATCCAAGGAAAACTCCTTGAGATGCTAAGTAGGATGCTTAAGCCCCACAGAATACTCGAGATTGGAACATATACGGGCTACTCGGCTTTATGCTTGGTCAAAGGGCTAGCCGAAGGAGGACAGCTACACACCATTGAGGTTAACGATGAGGTTTGTGAAACAGCGCTGGATTTTTTTCGTAGGGCAGGAGCTGAGGGTAAGATAACTCTGCATGAGGGCAGCGCATTAGATGTTATTCCACAACTCGACGAGGTGTTCGATCTGGTCCTAATTGATGGAGACAAGCGGCAGTACCCTCAATACCTCGAGATGGTATTACCAAAGGTAAAATCCAATGGGTACATTTTGGCCGACAATGTGCTTTGGGGAGGAAAGGTTTTGCTAAACGAACCCGATGATGCTTACACTAAAGGTGTTATGGATTTTAATGATATGGTTGCCGATGACAACAACCTGGAGCAGGTTTTATTACCCTTGCGTGATGGATTGATGCTAATTCGTAAGCTGTAACCCATAATTCTGTTCATCTGGGGTAATGAACCAATTTACCAATCAGTTGTTTAAACATTACTAACAACGCAAAATGATTATGTATAGCATTAAGCAGCTCTATGTTCTTACCGGCATAAAGCCACATACCATAAGGGTTTGGGAGAAGCGATATAGTATGTTTTCCCCAGAACGAACCGATACTAATATCCGAAGATACTCCGAGGACGATCTGAGGCTGGCCCTTAATATTAAGATGCTTTTAAGCGTAGGTTACAAGATTAGCCGCATCTCTAGGATGTCGCAGGACGAGATGTCGACCATAATAAATCAGGGTAATAAATATGTTGGCCCGCCTCCAGTTCCCGAAAGTTTGCTCACTGCTGCCATTAATATGGATGAAGATTCCTTTGTGGGGAAGCTGAATGAGTTTATTCGTGAGCGAGGCTTCGAGTGGACATATGAAAACCTCTTGGTGCCCTTTCAGAAACGGATGGGGCTGCTTTGGCAGTCGGGAGGCATTGTCCCTGCTCAGGAGCATTTTACCTCAAACATACTTCGAAACGCTATAATAAAGGCTACACTCGATTTGGATGTGAAGACATCACACGAGAGCCGGATCCTTTTCTACCTGCCCGAGGGCGAGCTGCATGAAATAGGTCTGTTGTATTTCAACTATTTAGCCCTGTCAAGGGGCTACAGCACAACCTATTTGGGGCAAACAGTACCTGTTGATGATGTGATAAAGGTCGCGTCTAAGCAAGATATCAACGTACTTTTCGCCTCGTTTACCGTTTCTATGCCCAAGGATGTTTTTGCTAAGCACTTCGAAAAGCTCAAAAACGAGCTGCCAAAGGCTACACTAATTGTTACAGGCCACTTAGTAGAGGAGGGAGAACTGGAGCTGCCCAAGGGAGTGCTAAAGGTATCGTCGGCCAATCAGTTTACACAACTTTTAATTAAGCAGGTAAAGTAGTGAAGCGCTTTATTGTTTAGGTAATACACTGAAGGTCAGTAATTAACTCTCTATTCTGTCAGCTGTTTTTCTAACGGTCTGATAAACAGTTGTCACTGTTTATCTTTGTATTTTTTACCACAAAACATTTATTTAGAATTAATTTAGACAAGATTCCGTCAAGCATAGACAGATCAGTCTATACCTTTATCTTTTTATTTAGAATACACATAGATATCAGGCTGTTTGGAGTGGTTTCGATTTGGTTTTGTTTAATCCTGTCGTATATTTGCATAGACATTTATTTAGACTGATTAAAAATAAAACTTAAACCATATCATTATGTCAACAGCAGAATTCAACACAGCACTTATTGAGCTTGAGCCAAATCTTGAAAGATTTGCCTATAGTTTAACTGCAAATCCTGAGGATGCTCGCGACCTACTTCAGGAGACTTATCTTAAGGCCTTAACCTATAAGGATAAGTTTGAAGATAATACGAACATAAAGGCATGGACCTTCACCATAATGAAGAATACCTTTATTAACAACTACCGCAAGGCAGTTAAGCAGCGCACCACTTTCGATTCGAGCGATAACCAGTATCTGGTTAATGGGCGCACCTTCGATGAGGGCCCTGAGTCGACCTTCTCGCATAGCGAGATAAACCAAAAGGTGAACGAGCTCGACGACGATTTCCGCATCCCATTCCAGATGCACACCTCAGGGTATAAGTACAAGGAGATTGCCGATAAGCTTAACCTTAAGATTGGCACAGTAAAGAGTCGAATCTTTTTCTCGCGCCAGAAGCTTATGAATGCATTACCCGATTATCAATAGTTTTTCCATGTTTTAGTTTAGGTGTTTACAACAAGTTAGATTTGTTAGCAGCAGCGGGGCGATTCGGAAACGGATAGCCCCGTTTTATTTTTTCGATGTGGAGTGTGCTAATACAAAAAGCCTGACGAGTGGTCAGGCTTTGGTTTTGGTACCCGGAGCCGGGGTCGAACCGGCACAGCCGCAATGGCTACAGGATTTTAAGTCCTGCGTGTCTACCAATTCCACCATCCGGGCCCATTACGAAAAGAAAAGTGTTGATAGAAAAAAAGCGGACTGTATCCGCTTTAAATCTGTTGAGCGGAAAACGAGACTCGAACTCGCGACCCCAACCTTGGCAAGGTTGTGCTCTACCAACTGAGCTATTTCCGCAGTATGTCAATTTTTCTACACTTCACTAACCATCCCCTCAATTGCGAATGCAAAAATATTGTATTTAGCCAAACCAACCAAAAAAAATGAGGTTTTTTTTAACCAAACGAACAAAAAAATCCTTTTTTGCTGATTAACATCCTTTTATAACACAATGTTCCCGTGCTTTCGCGCAGGCTGTTGCTGGCTCTTATTTTGCGTAAGTTCCAAGGCTTGAACTAGTTTAGCTCTAGTTTGCTTAGGATAGATAATTTCGTCGATATACCCTAGCTCTGCTGCTTTGTATGGGTTGGCCAGCGTTTCGCGGTACTCGTCAATGAGATTTTGACGATCGGTTTCGTTACTTATGCTGTGCCTATGGATAATGTTAACCGCCCCCTCGGGACCCATTACGGCTATTTCGGCGGTGGGGTAGGCGAAGTTTACATCGGCACCCACCTGCTTGCTCGACATAACGCAGTATGCTCCACCATATGCTTTTCGAGTAATTACTGTTATTTTAGGTACTGTTGCTTCGGCGTATGCATAAAGAAGCTTTGCCCCATGTTTGATTATGCCATTTTCCTCCTGATTGACTCCTGGTAAAAATCCTGGGACATCAACATAAGTAATTAGCGGAATATTGAATGCATCGCAGAATCGAATAAATCTGGCAGCCTTAACCGAGGAGTCAATATCGAGCACACCTGCTAGGTAAGCAGGTTGATTGGCTACTATACCCACAGTTTGGCCTGCCAGCCGGCCAAATCCCACCACAATGTTCTTTGCAAAGTGTGCTTGTACCTCGAGGAAGTTTTTGTCATCGAGTACAACAAGCAGTAGATCTTTGATGTCATAAGGCTTATTGGGATCGGCTGGGACAATAGTTTGAAGCGACTCATCCTCCCTAAATGGGTCATCGGTTGTTGGGTACTCGGGGGCATGCTCCATATTATTGGCTGGGATAAAACCCATAAGCTCGCGAATCAGCATCAATGCTTGCTCCTCGTTATCGGCCATAAAATGCGCAACTCCGCTTTTGGCGTTGTGGGTGGTTGCTCCCCCAAGTTCCTCTTTGGTCACATCTTCATGGGTTACAGCTTTTATCACATCGGGACCCGTTACAAACATGTAGCTGGTGTCTTTCACCATGATGATAAAGTCGTTTAGGGCTGGGGAGTATACCGCTCCACCGGCACAGGGACCCATAACACAGGTAATTTGAGGAATTACCCCAGAGCTTCTCACGTTGTTGTAGAAAATCTCGGCATAACCGGCCAAACTTTGCACACCCTCTTGAATTCGTGCGCCTCCCGAGTCGTTGAGACCAATGATGGGAGTGCCGGTTTTAATTGCCATATTTTGCAATTTGATAATCTTATCGGCATTCGCTCGGCTAAGCGTGCCACCCAAAATGGTAAAGTCGTAGGCATAAACGTAAACCAGCTGGCCATCTATCTTCCCATACCCAGTTATAACTCCATCGCCTGGAATCCTTGTTTTTTCCAGCCCAAACTCATACGATCGGTGGGTAACCAGCTTATCAAATTCATTAAATGTATTTGGGTCTAAAAGCTCAGCTATGCGCTCGCGGGCACTCTGTTTCCCTGCAGCATGCTGTTTGGCAATACGTTCTTCGCCTGCTCCTTGCTCGGCTTGTTTTACTTTCTGCTCAAACAGGGAGTACTTTTTTTCTAAGCTATCCATATTTCTTTAGGTTATTCTAGTTCGATAAGTGGTTGGTTGTTGGCCACGGAGTCACCTTCGTTAACGTGTATCTTTTTAACAATACCATCCAGGGTTGCGTTGTAGTCGCTTTCCATTTTCATGGCCGATATAACAATAAGGGTATCACCCTTGGTAACCCTTTGCCCTTCAGACACAGGAATACGGACAACCTTACCGGGCATTGGGGTGGTGATTATCTTTTCGGTGGATTCTATGCTATCCTTATTCCTGCTCTTTTGGTATCGGCTTTGCGCATCAATAATTTCAACCTCATAGGCTGATGAGTAGGTGTTCACAAAGTAGTTTTTGGGGCCATTGCCCGGGATCATCTCTACGCTGTACGATTTTCCGTTGTGTAGGATCGAGTACACACCCTCTTCGACCATAACGATGTCAACCTCATATGCAATGCCATCCACATCAATTGTAGCCTTTGAGCCATCCTTTTTAACAAGACGGACATTCGCCTCGCGATCACCAATTTTAATATCTATTGCCATGGCTAAATCCTTTGAACTGATTTTTTTAGTGCGTACTCCTTCCATTTGTCGTTTGTACGCGTTAGGGTAAAGTCGCCCATTGCGGCCTTTTCCATTTTATTGGTATAGTCAATGTAGGTGGCAATTATGGCCATATCGACACTAACAGTTTTTTCGTTGGCACAAGGGGTAAGCAGCTCCTCGCTATGCTTTTCAATAAAATGAGTATCGTATTTTCCATCCCTGAAATTCTTATTCATCATAATTCGTTCAAGGAATTTTGTTGACGTTTTAACGCCTGTAATCTTATACTCATAAAGGGCTCTTCGCATTCTATCGATGGCCTCGGCACGAGTTCTGCCCCAGGTAATAACCTTGCTAATCATGGGGTCGTAGTGCATAGGAATTTCGTATCCTTCGTATACATATCCATCGGTTCTTATACCCAGACCGTTAGGCTCGCTGATGTGCCGAACAACGCCAGGGCTTGGCATAAAATTATTGAATGGATCCTCCGCCGATATACGGCACTCGATGGAGTGGCCAAACTGGAATACTTCCTCTTGTTTAAACGACAGTGGCTCACCCGACGCAATGTTTATTTGCTCTTTTACAATATCAATTCCGGTTGTTCTTTCGGTGATGGGGTGTTCAACCTGCAAACGCGTATTCATCTCAAGGAAGTAGAAATTCCGATTGGCATCCACAAGGAATTCGATAGTACCTGCGCCCTCGTAATTCACGGCTTTTGCAGCAGCAATTGCGGCTTCGCCCATTTGCTCTCGGAGCTCGGGGGTAATGAACGGTGATGGCGTTTCCTCCACCACCTTTTGATGGCGACGCTGAACAGAGCACTCCCGCTCAAAAAGGTGCACAGTGTTCCCTTGCTTATCGGCAAGGATTTGAAATTCGATGTGGTGTGGCGATTCGATGTACTTCTCGATGTAAACGGTATCGTTGCCAAACGACGACATGGCTTCGGATTGTGCCATTTTTACAGCAGAGAACAACTCCCTTTGATCTCGGACCAGGCGCATCCCTTTGCCACCGCCACCTGCCGATGCTTTTATCATTACAGGAAGGCCTATCTCCTCAACTATCTTTTTAATGTCATTGGGGTTTGTTACGCTTTTCTGTGTTCCGGGAACCACAGGCACACCTGCAGCTATCATGGTTTGCCGAGCAGTAATTTTGTCGCCCATTTGGGTAATGGCCTCACTCGATGGGCCAATAAATTTTATGCCCACCTCACTGCACCTACGTGCAAAATCAGCGTTCTCCGACAGAAAACCGTACCCCGGATGAATAGCATCCACTTTGGCTTGCAATGCAACCTGAATAATCTTTTCGGCAAAAAGGTAACTTTCACGCGATGGCGATGGGCCTATGTAGTAAGCCTCGCTGGCGTATCGAACATGCATTGCAGCACGGTCAGCATCAGAGAACACAGCAACAGAACGAATACCTAACTCCCTGCATGAGCGAATTATGCGCACAGCAATTTCGCCTCTATTGGCAATCAAAATCTTTTTAATCATAATTAGTCCCTTAGCATTATTTTGATTTGTTTCCCAACAAAACAATCAAAAGATGTTTGTTATCTCGTGGCAAATATAAACAGTAAATATGTTGTACGGCATATAAAAGTATAAATTTAATGCTGGGCAGCATACAGAATGTGTTTAACGATCGTTTAATCAGAAAATTAGATGAATAAAAAAAACTACTCAAAATGGTATTTTATAGATATTAATGATTTCATCTTCTTAGTTCATTTAATTAGCATCTCAAATATTGTAAACAATTTGCCTCTGGCTTTGGTTTAGGTGGTTGATAAAAGGGTTAAAAATTTCTACTTTTGGGAAAAATTAATGATTATGGGAGCATTTCATGCATACGACATTAGGGGCATTTACAATAAGGATTTTAACAAGGACGATGCCTACAAGATTGGATACTTTTTGGTAGAACTACTTAGCACCAAAAAGGTGTTGGTTGGCCGCGATGCGCGGGTTTCATCCGATGAAATTTTCGGATATCTAGCCAAAGGCATTACCGATGCGGGTGCCGACGTGTACGACGTTGGCTTGGCTACTACACCCATGGTGTACTACTCTACGGCCAAGTATGAGTTTAATGCATCGGTTCAAATAACGGCTTCGCATAACTCCAAGGAGTATAACGGCATGAAGGTATCGCGCGAGAATGCCTTGCCCGTAGGTTACGACACTGGACTTAAGCAAATTGAGCAGCGAATTAAGGAGGGTGCGCCCATCGTTAAGTCGCAAACGCCAGGCGAGATTAAAAAGCTTGATGTTAGGGGCGAGTACTTATCGTTTTTGAGAAAGTATGTTGCCGATTACAGCAATTTGCGTATTGGAATAGATTGCTCTAACGGTATGGCCGCATTGCTAATTAAGGAGTTACTGGGTGATGCACCAGTTTACATATACGATGAGCTCGATGGGACATTCCCAAACCATGAGGCCAATCCTTTAGTGCCCGAAAATGTGGTGGATTTACAAAACCTTGTAAAAAGCGAAAAGTGCGATATTGGGGTAATTTTTGATGGCGATGCCGACCGGGTGATGTTTGTTGATGAGAACGGCAGGTTTATCTCCCCTGACTTGATGATAGCCTTGCTTGGACACTATTTCCTTGAGGAGAAGGGCGAAAAGGGGTTAGTGTTGCAGGATATTAGAACCTCCAAAGCAGTGGGCGAGTACCTTAAACCGCTAGGAGGCGAGATGCGCACCTGGAGAGTAGGAAGGGCATTTGCTGCTCACAAGCTGCGCGAAATTGGAGGTATATATGGTGGCGAGCTGGCAGGCCATTACTACTTCCGCGACTTTTACTACTCCGACTCTGGCCTAATGGCGAGCCTTCTTATACTTGATGTTATTGCCAAGTTTAAAAAAGAGGGGTACACATTGTCGCAGCTAATCTCGCGAATTGAAACCTATGCCAACTCAGGTGAGATCAATTTCCGCATCGAGCGAAAGAAGGATGCTATGGATGCAGTTCGTGATCATTTCACATCGCTTGAAGAACCCACCGCCTCGTTCGATTTTGATGGCTACAGGGTGGAGTTCCCCGATTGGTGGTTCAACATTCGACCATCGAACACCGAGCCGTACCTTAGGTTTATTGCCGAGGCAAAAACTCAGGATATGCTGGACGAGAAGGTTGCAAAGGTAAAGGAGATTGTCAAAGGTCTATCGTAGTACGCTATAGCAATTGATAGGATTGATATGATGAAGGCTGCAAACAAAATCATTTGTTTGCAGCCTTATCTGTTTCGTTAGGTATTACTGGGCGCTGGCCAATAGCTCCTTGTAGGCTTTCGATTTGGCCACCGCTTGGTAAAGCTCCTTGTCATTCTTTATCTGGTCGACAAAGGATTGTGATATATTCTTCTTTGGCATCTCAACTAGCAGATATACGGTATGCGTCCCATTCCTCTCTGCTGTATGCTTCTCAATTACTCGCGTGTCATGCAGGTTTGCCACAACCGATTCTCGTATAACCTGAACCCTTTCCTTTAGCACCTTGTTGTTACGTACAACACTTTGGAGGCGGGTGGTTTGGGTTTCTATTGTTGGCTCAACTTGTTTGGCCAAAGCAACACTGGCATTAAGCCTAGCCTTACGTTCAGCCACATCAGGGGTTGACGATGACCCCTCACCAACAGCATAAAAACTACCTCCCGATTTGGGCGGATTTTTTACCCAATCCGGAGTTCGTTGTCCAAATAGTTGGCTGTAAGCAAGTATGGGCAACGCTACAATTACTAGTGCAATAATCCGTTTCATGGCTTGTCTTTTTAATGATACTGGTGATGTTATACATAATTCGTGCCAGTAGGCTTTATGTAATAAGATTGCTATTTTTGTGTTACACAAACAGCTGATATGTGGTTTATGCATAATTTTTTTTCAACTATTACCTTTTTACTTTTCACTATTACCCCATCGTTGGCTCAGGTTGAAAAAGAGTTGTTGTTTGCTGTTGATAAGCTAGAGCATCCCATAGAGAACTCGAAATGGCTGGATACTAATATTCCAACGGTTTATATTGATAAGTACAAACCTGAGGAGATTCGGACAATTACTTTGGCCAATGGCTACGCATTGTATGCTTTGGAGTCAAGCGCCAGCTTGCCTTTGTCCGAGAGTAGTAAAGTTCCTATTGAGGTAGATATTGTTTACACTCATTATCCAATTAGTAAGGAGGACTGGAGAACCAATTACTATGAACTTATGGCAAATAGGATAAAGGAGCTGATAGGTCTTGATTCTAGCCTTAACTCACCCCAGGTGCAATGGCGCTTGGTAAAGCAGACCAGCTGTACCAATGAGCTGCAAGCGCAAAGTCTATTCCACGGTGTTGTTATAAGGTACAAACATTCGCTGCCCAAAGCTTTGAGTATAATTACTGATGTTTCGGTACGTTTACCTATACTTTATCTCCCCAAAGCAAATCTGCTTGCAGCAAATGCTGTGGACAGTGAAGACATTGACAATGAGCATCTGAAATCGATTCTATACCCAAGCAGTGTTTATAATCGGGATATGAAGCAGTACATACCCCCAGCAACTAGGCGGAAGGGGGAGCCAGGGTGTCCCACATTTACAACCCGTGCCCATAGGCCAAGGCAGAGCCTTTGGTCAAGGCTTTTTCGCTAGCTAGTTTCCTTGCTAAACTCGGCAACTTCCAGCTCTATTCCTTTGCCTTGTGCGTATGTGCTAACCTTACTTTTAATCTCAATAACTTTAGCGTAGGGCAGCCAGCCCAGCTGTACCTTTTTACCTTTACCCGATTTTTTTGAGAAGGTAATGTACGTTGGCCCTATTCGAACCTTCTTAATCACGTCCCACATGATGCTAGTGGGTGTTTTCAGAAAGAATCCAAATTGGTACTCAATGGCAAAATCATCGGCTTTAAAATAAATTTTGGCTTTACGACCTGCGTATGCAAAGTAGATAAAGCCTAATCCGTAGATACCAAAAGCAAGAAAAATCCATTCTCTGGGATCGTTTTGCTGATTAAGAATTAGGAACGATAAAATTGCAGCGGCAAAGAATAGGACCATGAGGATTACCAAAAACTTTTTATACCTGTTGCCAGTTTCGGTTGTTTGGTTTAGGTTAATATTGAAGGGTTCCATGGGGTATTGGTTTTAAGGTTGATCAATTCCAAAGGTAAAATAATTTTTATCAGGATGTTTATCTTCTTAATATAAAAAAAGCCCCTGGGGAATTATCCAGAGGCTTTTGCATATGTGATTTATGAATGGTTACCAAGCAAACAAGGGGAATCCTTCCATTAGCTTATTTACCTTCTCGCGAACCGATGCGATAACCTTCTCATCGTCGATATTCGAGATAACCTCGTCAATCAGATCAACTATGGTAGCCATATGTTCCTCTTTAAGGCCACGGGTTGTAATAGCTGGAGTTCCCACCCTAATTCCTGAGGTTTGGAAAGGAGAACGAGAATCGAAAGGTACCATATTCTTGTTGATGGTGATATCTGCAATAACCAAAGTGTTTTCAACCTTTTTACCAGTTATTTCGGGGAATTTTGGTCTTAGGTCAATTAGCATGGAGTGATTGTCGGTTCCACCCGAAACCACCTTGTAGCCCTTATTAATAAATGCTTGCGCCATGGCGGCAGCATTCTTCTTCACTTGGGCTTGGTACTCTTTGTACTCGGGCTGTAGAGCCTCGCCAAAGGCAACGGCCTTAGAGGCAATAACGTGCTCAAGAGGACCACCCTGAACACCAGGGAAAACGCTGCTGTTTAGAACTTGCGACATCATCTTGGTAACCCCTTTAGGAGTTTTTAGTCCCCAGGGGTTTTCAAAATCTTTACCCATAAGGATAATACCACCACGTGGGCCACGTAGGGTTTTATGAGTTGTTGAAGTTACAATATGTGCGTATTGTACGGGGTTGTCTAGCAGTCCGGCAGCAATAAGCCCTGCAGGGTGTGCCATATCTATCATAAGGATTGCACCAATTTTATCGGCAATCTCGCGCATACGCTTGTAGTCCCATTCGCGTGAGTAGGCCGATGCACCACCAACAATAAGCTTGGGTTTGTGCTCAAGGGCAATCTTCTCCATCTGGTCGTAGTCAACCGTTTCGGTTTCTTTGCTCACCTCGTACGATAGGGCGTTATACCATATCCCCGACATGTTAACGGGCGATCCGTGCGACAGGTGTCCACCGTGCGACAGGTCTAATCCTAGGAAAGTATCGCCGGGTTGCATAACGGCCATGAATACGGCCATATTGGCTTGTGCTCCTGAGTGGGGCTGTACGTTGGCGTATTCAGCGCCAAAAAGTTCCTTAAGCCTATCGATGGCCAGCTGTTCGGTTTGGTCCACAATTTGGCATCCGCCATAGTAGCGAGCGCCAGGATATCCCTCGGCATACTTGTTGGTAAGAACCGACCCCATTGCCTCAAGCACTTGGGGGCTTACAAAATTTTCTGATGCTATCAGCTCAATGCCGTGCATCTGGCGTTGTTTCTCCTGATCAATCAGGTTGAAAACTGTATTATCTCTTTGCATAGCGAAATTTTTTTTGTAAAAGTAATAGTTTTAATGGAGTTGTTAAAACTATTATAAAGCATAGTTCCTAAGCTGCCAATACAAAAAAAACTTTTGGTTCAGCGATGTTTCAGGGATTAATGCAAATCATAAGGTTCTATTCCGTGGCACAAACCCTTAGGTTTCCATAATTACTTGTAGTAAAAGGTTAGTGACATCTCATTTAATGTCCGCCATTGATAATTGCAATATTCACTTTATGTGGTGAAAATCACCGATGAAAAATATAATTTTATCATATTATATGTTTGAAGGTCAGTGTTTAGAGTAGCCATACCCGGTGCTTAAATCTATTTCTGGTGTTTCCAACTCATTATGGTGGGGGAATTGTTCATACATTAATTTTGCGATGGAATCACTATCGCAAATACAGCCGTAACTTAGGTTGTATGAAATTTATTCAATTCGTTTATCAAAAAATATGTTGGATTAACCTTCCGTAATGGTGCGTTTGGTCATAAATACCGGTATGTACGGTAACCTATGGTGTGCCAACCGTATAAAATTAATAGTTCAAAACTAACTTTATTGAGCAACTAATATATCTAAACGTATAAATATATTTTACTATGGATCAGAATCATCAAATATACCAACTGTTGGGGGATCATTGGTTAACAGCTGTTGTATCCAAGAACGATTTGCTAGAGCTATTAACCAAGACCACTTTGGTTACTTACAGGAAAAGAGAAACCATTGTGAAACGAGGTGAATTCTCTCATCATTTGGTGTTCCTGCTAAATGGTTACGTTAAGCTTGAGATTGAGGAAGGCCGAAGAGATTTTATTATCGATATTGATAGTGGTATGAAATTTCTTGGGTTACCCCTAACGCTTACAATTGATAAGCATTTGTTCTCAATTGTTACGTTAACCGATGCCAAGGTTGTGTTTATTCCTGTTTCTGATATCCTAGAGCTAATGAAGAAAAACTCAAAGCTGACTTCAGAAATTATTAAGTGCGGAAACGAATCCTTTGTTACTCCGATGCTAGAGAAGCTAACCAGCTCGGCTCAGAATAATATCCGTGGAAGGCTTGCCAAGCTACTATTACACCTATCAACAAAGGTTCACAAGTCGAACAACTTTGCACTGCTGATAAGCCGGCTTGAAATATCGCATATGATCGGCTTCTCGCGTGAGAATGTGATTAGGGTGCTGGCAGAGTTTAATGCCGAGGGAATTTTACAAATATCAGGAAAGAGCATTGAAATTTTGGCTCCCGAAAGGCTCGAAGAAATTACCCGATATAGCTAACGACATTGGTTGCTACTCATCGGAGAACTGAACTAGCACATTACGATAAGCCGAAAATATTTTCGACTTAGACACAAACCCTACGTATTTTTTATCACCATCAATAACAGGTAGGTTCCACGCTCCAGTGGTTTCGAATTTATCCATAACCTTCTCCATGGGTTCATCAATAACGATGAACTCAGGAGGGGTGGTCATAAGTTCTTTTACCTTAGTTGATTCATACTTATCGGTGTCGAACATGAGCTCTCGCACATCGTCGAGTAGTACTATGCCTATAAGTTCATCCACTTCATCTACAACTGGGAATATGTTTCTTCGCGATTGGCTAATTGTTCGTACCAGTTTTCCCAAGGAGTCAGTTGAATGAACAACGCTAAAGTCTTTTTCAACCACATTGCCAAGCCTCAGTAGGGTGAGTACTGCCTTATCTTTGTGGTGAGTGATAAGTTCGCCTCTCGCGGCAAGTCGCTTAGTGTAAATTGAGTGGGGTTCAAAGTACATTATGGTGATGTAGGCAATGGTAGAGGTTATCATCAGGGGGATAAAGAGGGCGTAGCCACCCGTTAGTTCTGCTATAAGGAATATGGCTGTTAGGGGTGCATGCATCACTCCAGCCATCATACCCGCCATTCCTACCAGCGTAAAATTACCCTCGTTTAGCGATGTGCCCACGGTATTGTTCAACAATTTTGCCATGAAATACCCTGCTACTCCTCCCATAAATAGCGTTGGAGCAAATATACCGCCCACTCCTCCAGCTCCGGTGGTTGCAGCCATAGCAAATACCTTGAAAACGAGCAGTAGTGCCAACGAGGCCAAAACTATCCATACGTTATCACGAAGTGGATATAGCAAGCTGTTGTTGAGAATGGCCGAAGGTTCACCATCGAGTAACGATTGCAGCGTGTTAAAGCCCTCACCGTATAGCGGAGGGAACAGAAATATTAGTAGACCTAAAACCAGTGCACCAACCAGTACCCTTTTGTATGGATTGGTAATGCTGGTGAAACGGCCCTCAAACTGCATAGCAGTTTTGGTAAAGTAATATGATATTAGCCCACAAAAGATTCCCAGCAGAATAAAGAATGGGATTTTGTATAGGGCAAAGGGTTCAATAATCTCAAAGGCAAAGGTTACCTCTCGTCCAAGCAAAAAGTACGAAATGGTGGTGGCGGTAACAGCAGCAATTAGGAGAGGAACAATTGAGGCCATGGTAAGATCTAGCATAAGAACCTCTAGGGTGAAAACCAAGCCAGCCAAGGGAGCCTTAAAAATGGATGCAATGGCAGCAGCTGCTCCACAACCCAGCATTAGGGTTATGGTTTTGTAGTTAAGCTTAAAAAGCTGCCCTATGTTAGACCCAATGGCTGCTCCGGTAAGCACAATGGGTGCCTCGGCACCAACCGATCCGCCAAAGCCAATGGTTACGGTGCTCGATACTATTGATGTGTAAGTGTTGTGTCGTTTTAACTTGCTTCCTTTTTTGGAGATGGAATAAAGTATACGCGATACCCCATGCCCAATATCATCTTTAACAAAGTACTTGATGTAAAGAACGGTGATAATTATTCCAATGCCAGGTAATGCTAGGTATAGAAATCCAAGAGTTCCTTGCTCCATAATACGCTGAATCAAGTCGCGGGTCAGGTATACGGTATTTTTCAGTATAACCGCTGCCAATCCGCTAAGTATACCAACCACTACGCTCAGAATGAGGATTAACCTCTGCTGACCAAGCCTCTGCAGCGCATGTAGCCATGAGTTTAGCGTATCCTGAATTTTTGCCTTCATTATTTGAATTTGGGTTTGGGTTGCAAAATTAGCAAACCTTAACGTTCATACCTACAACTTTTGTTTTGTTTTCTGAAAAATCGGTTCTATTATTGCCGTAAGTTAGCAATTATGGAAAAGTTAAGGCCAACAATTATAACTTTTACAGTGCTTTTGAGCATAGTATCTTCAAGCATCTATTCGCAGGAGGTGGTTAGCTGTGCCATTAAAAACAATTCGTTTGGCTCCGGCGAGCAGCTAACCTATGTGCTGAGCTACACATGGTTTTTTATATGGACAGATGTGGGAGAGGCCACCTTTACTGTTAAGCAGGATGAAAAGTTTGGGCAGGACGCATTACATCTGCATACCTATGGAATGTCGTATCCATTTTATGATGTTTTTTTTAAGGTTCGCGATATATACGAGTCTTGGGTCGACCCCAACAGCCTTCAACCAATATATTTTAATCGCGATATCAACGAGGGGGGGTATACCAAGGAGAATGAGTATGTTTTCGACTGGGAGAATGGATTGGTAAACGCTCGTATCCGAAGGCGGGGAGGGGAGAACCGTTTTTACGAAGTGCCAGTAAATCCTTGTACCTACGATGTGGTAACCGCAATATACGTTGCTCGCAACCTAGATTTCAGTAACCTTAGCCCTAACCAGTCGTTTCCCGTTGATGTGATGCTCGACCGCGAGGTGTACAATGTTAGCTACACCTATATGACACGTGAGCTTAAGAAAATTAAGAACATAGGAACATTTAGTACCCTAAAGTTTAGGGTTGAACTTGTTGCCGGCGATGTGTTTAAAGAGGGGCAGTACCTTTTCGTTTGGGTAACCGACGATGCGAATAGGATCCCAGTCTACATTGAGTCTCCCATTAGAGTTGGCACAGTTAAAGCTCGTATTTTAAATTGGGAAGGCCTTAAGTACAACCTAACCTCAAAGGTAAATTAGTTAATTCCCTTGTTTTACAGTACTTGTAATTTGTGCCGCATACATATAGCGGCACAAATTATTAGGTTTAATTACTATGATTGAGTAGTAAACTAATTGCAAACTCCTTTCGCAATCTCAACAATATTGTTTGCTCTACCCATGGTGTACAGATGAATTAGCGGTGCTCCGTTTGCCAGTAGCTCCTTTGCCTGCGCTGTGCACCATTCAACCCCCAGCTGCCACACATCGGAATTGGTAGCGCATCTGCTCATGGCTTTCGATAGTTCAGTGGGTATAGTAACCCCAAACATCTTAGGTAAAATATTTTGATGTTGCTTTATGGCAACAGGTTTTAGCCCCGGAATAATGGGCACAGTTATACCTGCCTTTCGGCATCTATCCACAAAGTCGAAGTACACGTTATTGTCAAAAAACATTTGGGTTACAATGTACTCGGCGCCAGCATCAACTTTTTGCTTGAGGTGAAAAAGATCGGCATCGGGGTTGGGCGATTCCTGATGTTTCTCGGGGTAGCCGGCAGCGCCAACCGAGAAGTGTGTTGGGCTGGGGTTATCGATATACCTCTCAAGGTAATCGCCTTGGTTCATCCTCATTATCTGGTGTAGCAAGTCGATAGCATGGGTGTGCCCCTCATGATGAGGTTCGAACTGCCCAGTAATTTTGTCGCCATCGCCCCGGAGAACAAGCAGGTTACGGATGCCCAAAAAATCGAGGTCGATAAGCGCATCCTCGGTTTCGTGCTGCGAGAAGCCACCACAGATAATGTGCGGCACAACATCTACCCTGTATTTCTCCTTTATAGCTGCTGCAATGCCCACCGTGCCCGGGCGTTTACGGACAACTGCTGGAACTTTTTTTCCATTCTGGGTAAGGTATGTTAGCTCCTCGCGGTGGTATGTTATGTTGATGTAGGGTGGGGCGAACTCCATCAGCTGGTCCAGGGTTGAGAAGATGGTATCGATGCTACTTCCCTTAACCGGTGGAAGCAGTTCGAACGAAAGGGGCGAGCCCTTTAGGTTATTTAGATGTTCTGGAATTGTCATTGTTTATCATTTCTATAGAACACGGATGACGCGGATTAAACAGATGAACACGAATAAAATTTATTTTAGTAATCTGCGAAAATCAGCAATATCAGTGTCATCAGTGTTCTATGTTATTAGGTATGAATTTTTCTGTTTCTATAGTCTCTCTGCCCATGCGTTGAGAGTAATCGTCAAGTTGCTCTTGGTCAATTTTCCCAACGTCGAAGTACTTTGATTGCGGATGAGCAAAGTAGTATCCCGATACCGCTGCGGCGGGTATCATCATCATACTCTCGGTTAGCTGTATTTTTGCATTTTCCTGCGCATTAAGTATGCTAAAAATAGTTGCCTTTTGCCTATGATCGGGGCAGGCCGGATAGCCCGGAGCGGGTCGAATGCCTTGGTACTTCTCCTTGAGCAGTTCGTTTGGCCCAAAATGTTCGTTAGGGGCGTAGCTCCATACTTCTTGGCGCACTTTTTTATGCAAAGTTTCGGCAAAAGCCTCGGCTAGCCTGTCCGCCAATATTTTTACCATCAGCGCATTGTAGTCGTCGCCTTGGGCGGCATACCCGTTTGCCAGCTCGTTGGCACCAAAACCTGTCGATACGGCAAAAAAGCCAATCCAATCGGGTGTTCCCGAGTTGGCTGGTGCTACAAAATCGGCTAGGCATAGGTTTGGTTCTCCATCGGCCTTTGGTTGTTGATTTCTGAGTTGAGGTAGTATGTGTTGCACTTTTTTTCTCGACTCATCTTCGTAAACCAAAATATCATCGCCTAGCGATGCTGCTGGGACAATGGCTACAACTCCATTGGCCGTAAGCAATTTTTGTTCAATGATTTTACCGAGTAGCGCATTGGCATCGTTAAAAAGCTTTGTAGCCTCGATTCCCTTAACAGCATCGGTAAGTATTTGCGGATATTTTCCCTTAATTTCCCATGAATGGAAAAAGAATGTCCAGTCGATATACTCCCTGAGCTCGTTTAGTGAGTAGCTGCTGAAGGTTTGTACACCCAAAAACTTAGGCTTTTTAGGTTGATATTGGTTGCTACCGTACTCCAATCTATTATTACGAGCATTGGCAAGCGATATAAGAGTTGTTGATTTTGCTGTATGCTTAGCAATGGCATGGTTATATTCGTTGTTAATCTGCTCTAAAAAATCGGTTTTATGTTTGGGCGATAGCAGCTTAACGGCTACCTCGCTTGCCTGCGAAGCATCCTTTATGTGAATCACTCCGCCGCTGTATTTATTGTTTATTTTTAGCGCCGTATGCAATTTCGATGTGGTTGCACCGCCTACCATTAGCGGAATTTGCATCTGGTTTTGCTCCATTTCGGAAGCTATGTGGGTTATCTCGTCGAGCGATGGGGTGATAAGCCCGCTAAGCCCAATAATATCGACCTTGTGATTGATGGCTTCTTCAATAATTTTTTCGCAAGGAACCATAACGCCAAGGTCAATTATTTCGAATCCGTTGCAGGCCAGCACCACGCTTACAATGTTTTTTCCAATATCGTGTACATCACCCTTAACCGTGGCAAGCATTATTTTGCCGCGCGAAACCGACTGCTTTTCCCGTTCCATTATGGGTTCGAGAATGCCCACAGCCATTTTCATTACCCTGGCACTTTTTACAACCTGTGGCAAAAACATACGACCCGAGCCAAACAGCTCGCCAACGGTTTTCATACCATCCATTAGCGGTTCTTCAATTATTTGAAGAGCCGATCTGTAAGTCTGTAGCGCAGCGTTTACATCGTCATTAATAAATTCTGTAATGCCTTTAACCAGCGCGTGTTCCAAGCGTTTTGCAACGGGCCAGCTTCGCCACTCAAAGGTCTTGCTGCTATCTATTCTCTCGTCTTTTACGTTTTGAGCATAGATTAAAAGCCTTTCGGTTGCATCTGCTCGTCGGTTTAGCACCAAATCTTCAGCTAGCTCAAGTAGCTTGGGCTCAATCTCGGTGTAAACCTGAAGCTGCGATGGATTTACAATGGCCATATCCATTCCAGCCTTTATGGCGTGGTAAAGAAAAACGGAGTGAATGGACTCGCGAACGGTATTGTTACCCCTAAAAGCAAACGATAGGTTGCTAACGCCTCCGCTAATCTTGACATAAGGAAGGTTTTCTTTTACCCATTGCGTCGACTCAATAAAGCTAACAGCATAGTCGGCGTGCTCTTTCATTCCCGTTCCAACGGCCAGAACGTTGGGGTCGATAATTATGTCGCAGGGATTTACACCTACCTTTTGGGTAAGGATTTTATAGCTCCGTTGGGCAATTTCAATTCTACGCTCGATGTTGTCGGCCTGTCCGCTCTCATCAAAAAGCATAACCACCATGGCTGCGCCGTAACTTTTTATGATTTTGGCCTGCTCAACAAACTTTTCTTCGCCCTCTTTTAGGCTTATGGAGTTTACAATACACTTGCCCTGTATGCATTTTAGCCCTGCCTCAATTATGCTAAATCGCGATGAGTCGATCATGAACGGTACTTTGCAAATATCGGGCTCAGAGGCAAGGTAGTTTAAAAAGGTTACCATAGCCCGTTCGCCGTCAATAATAGCATCGTCCATACAAATGTCGATAACTTGGGCACCACCATCTACCTGCTGACGAGCCACGGCAATGGCTTCCTCGTATTTGTTTTCGGCTATTAGTCTTGCAAATTTTCGAGAACCAGCCACATTGGTGCGCTCGCCAATGTTTACAAAGTTGGTGTCGGGACGGATTTCGAGTATCTCCAGACCGCTAAGCCTGGTGTACCTAGGCGTTTTGGGTGCTGTACGGGGCTTGTAGCCCTCTACTGCCTTGGTTATGTGCTTAATGTGCTCGGGCGATGTGCCACAACAACCCCCCACAATATTTAACAAACCTTTATTGAGCATTCGGTCAATTAGGTTGGCCATTTCGCGAGCCGATTGGTCGTACTCGCCCAGCTCGTTGGGTAGCCCAGCGTTGGGGTGAGCGCTTACAAAGTACTCGGTGTTTGCAGCTAACTCCTCAATGTATGATATTAGCTGCTCAGCACCCATTGCGCAGTTTAACCCTATGCTAAAGAGTGGGTAATGGCTAACCGACTCGATAAACGCCCGCAGGGTTTGACCCGCTAGGGTACGCCCGCTAGCATCGGTAATTGTTCCCGATACCATTACGGGAATATCAACATTTTTAAGGCTAGTGGCTTGCTCAATGGCAAAAAGCGCGGCTTTGGCGTTAAGCGTATCGAAGATTGTTTCAACCAGCAGAATATCTGCACCGCCTTCTATTAGTCCAAGTGCCTGCTCTTTGTAGGCATAGGCAAGGGTGTCGAATGTTACTGCTCGGTAGGCTGGGTTGTTCACATCGGGCGATATGGATGCCGTGCGATTTGTTGGCCCCATTGAGCCAGCAACAAATCGTGGTTTATCGTGGTTTGCTGTTGTAAACTCATCGGCAACTTTACGGGCAATCTGAGCCGCTACTCTATTAATCTCAAAAACCAGATGCTCAGTTCCGTAGTCGCTTTGCGCTATTGACGTAGCATTAAAGGTGTTGGTTTCAATAATATCGGCACCCGCCTCAAGGTAAGCTCGGTGAATCTCCTCAACCACATTGGGGCGGGTTAGAGATAATATATCGTTGTTGCCCTTTAGGTTGTTTGGGTGATTTTTAAATTGGTCTCCTCTAAAATCATCCTCGGTTAACCTATATCGTTGCAGCTGAGTTCCCATTGCCCCATCGAGAATAAGGATGCGTTGGGATGCTATTTTGATTAGTGCTTTTTTTCTTGACATATCAGTTTGATTATAGAATTAGGATTAACGTATGATGATTTAAGAAGTGGATATGCTCGGTACATTAATTCCGAAATCAAAAAAACGTAACTCCTTGTTCAGCATTCATTATACCTTTTCTGGTATATCAACAAACGCCACAAAAACATCCAGTTTCGATATCAACTTCTGCACCTTATGTAGATTTTTTAGGTTGATAGTGCCAATAACGTAGTTGTAATCTTTGCTGGTGTACTTCTCGTCGATGCTCTCAAAATCGAAATGCTCAAAATCTATCACGTTTTTATACCTCAGGTATATTTTTATTTGCACATCGTTGGTGAACTGGGGACTATCGAAGTACTTTCGTTTTTTGTATTCGTACTTGTACCCGTGCATACGGGCTGTAATGTCGGAGAGCACCGCACTACCCGTTGGAAAACCACCGGCCCCCTTGCCAAACATAAACTGTTTTTCGTAGAATTCGCCCTGTATCACTACGCCATTGTATTCATCTTCTACATTAAAGATGTAATCGTCGGCTGTAACCAGCTTGGGCATTACCAGTAGGCTAAACGAGTTGCCGTTTATTTTGGTAGCCTGAGCAATCAGCTTTATTTTTAGCCCTTTTTCCTTTGCAAACCGAATATCGAAGCTATTGAGCTTGTCGATTCCCAAAACAAAAACTTCGGATGGGTTAACTATGGTTCCAAAACCATGGGTAGCAAGGATTATCAGCTTATTTAGAGAGTCCTGTCCGCTCACATCGAGCGTTGGGTCGGCCTCGGCAAAACCCAACTCCTGCGCCTTGCGCAGCGCCAGCTCGTAGGAGCTGTTCTCGTTAAATATTTTTGAGAGGATGTAGTTTGATGAGCCGTTAAGAATACCTGTTATGCTTAGTAAGAGGTCGTTGTCGTAATACTCTTCTAGATTTCTGATTACGGGAATACTACCGCAGGCCGAAGCATCGTATAAAAGCGCAACACCATTTTTATTCTGAATTTCAATCAGTTCCTCAAGATTATTTGCTAGCATCTTTTTGTTCCCTGACACAACACTTTTTCCCGATAGCATAGCTGATTTTACAATCTTGTAAGCCTCATCAGCGTCGCTAATTAGCTCAACTACAAGGTTAACCTCGGGGTCACCTAGAATTGTGTTATAATCGGTGCAAAAGGCTTCTTTGGCTAGTGAGCGCTCTTTCTGAGGCTCCTTAATGCAAATAGATTTTATTATGGCTTTAGTAGTCGGACTCTTCTGCAGCACGTTGTACAGGCCTTCGCCCACCACGCCAAATCCGAAAAGTCCTATGGTTTGTTTTGTACTTGTTGTCATTTCTTTTTGTTTTTAACGCAAAGTCGCTAAGACACTAAATCTTTATTAGCGATTTGGCGAGTTAGCGTTTAGTAGTTCGTTTGTAATTATCCCACTCAGCTGCTCACTCTCAAGCAAGAATCCTATGGTTTGTTTTGTACTTGTTGTCATTTCTTTTTGTTTTTAACGCAAAGTCGCTAAGACACTAAATCTTTATTAGCGATTTGGCGAGTTAGCGTTTAGTAGTTCGTTTGTAATTATCCCACTCAGCTGCTCACTCTCAATAAGAAAGCCATCGTGTCCAAAGTCAGAGTCAATCTCGGCGTAAACAGCGTTGGGAATGTATTCTGCCAACCGTTTCTGCTCAATGGGAGGGAAAAGGATATCGGTTGATATGCCAACGCAAAGCGTTTTGGCAGTTACCTTTGCAAATGCTTGCTCGAAACTGCCTCGGCCACGTGCCACATTGTGCGTATCCTGACTGCGTGTTATGGAGTGATAACAATGTGCATTGAACCTATCGACCAACTTTTTACCCTGATACCTTTGGTAGCTCGATGCCCTGAAGTTTTCAACCTGCTCGTTATCCTTTTCACTTTGGGTAAGGTTGTAAGCCTCGTATCCACGGTAAGAGAGAAGTCCTAATCCGCGTGCAGCGGCCAGTCCTGCCTTACCACCATTGGGATCACCGTTGAAAAAGGTAGAATCGGCCTCAATGGACATACGCTCGGTTTCGTTAATGGCATTCGCCCATGCCGTTTGCATATAGCTGGTAGCCACTAGCATCATATGCTCAAACCTTTTGGGATGCATTATGGCCCACTCCATGCTTTGAAACCCACCAATGGAGCCACCAGCAATAAGGTGAATTTTTTCTATGCCTAGATGATCTCGGAGCAGTTCATGGGAATTCGCCCAGTCGCGTACGGTTATCAAAGGAAAACCGTTGAGCCATTGCTTGCCGGTTGCGGGGTTTATGCTTAGTGCACCCGTTGAACCATAGCAGCTGCCAAGAATATTAGCGCACACCAGCGTGTACTTATCGGGGTCGAATAGTTTCCCTTTTCCTACCATTCCGGGCCACCAGTCCTCAGCATCGGAGTTGGCGGTGAGGGCGTGGCAAATCCATATCACAGGTTTCGTCCTGTCAATTGTCGCCTCGGATATATGGTAGGCAATTTCTATGTCGTTTAGGGTTTCACCCGATTCTAGGGCGAATGTTCCTTTGTGGGTGTAGGTTTTCTTTATCATTTCATTATGATTTAAATGCTAAGACACTAAGTCGCTAATTTTATATTATGATTGAGATACTTTTGGTCTTGCGTATTTGCGATTTAGCGTTTTTTTAAATTATATCCTCCCAAAAGCACTTTCAAAATCATCAATAATATCATCAATATGCTCAATACCCACCGATACCCTAAGTAGGCTAGGGGTTACGCCTGCTGCTACCTGTTCCTGTTCAGTTAGTTGTTGGTGGGTAGTGTTGGCGGGTTGGATAATTAGCGTGCGCGAATCGCCAACGTTGGCCACGTGGCTAACAAGGTTTAGACTATCAACCACCCGAGTGGTTGCATCAAGGTTACCATCAACTTCAAAGGAGAGCATACTTCCAAATCCATTCCGCAGATATCTTTTAGCTAGATTGTGCGATGGGTGCTCGGGCAAACCTAAGTAGTTTACACATTTTACTTTAGGATGCTGTTGTAGCCATTTTGCCAATGCCAGCGCATTTTGGCATTGCCGCTCGGCACGGAGCGAGAGCGTTTCAAGTCCTTGAATCATCAGAAATGAGTTGAAAGGGCTTATGCAGGGGCCAAGGTCGCGCAGCCCCTCGCAGCGAGCGCGGGCAATAAAGGCAGCATTGCCAAACGCTTCGGTGTATCGTAACCCGTGGTAGCCCGCTGATGGTTCCGATAGCAATGGAAACTTCCCGTTTCGCCAGTTAAAGTTACCCGAATCGGTAATTACACCGCCCAGTGCCGTGCCGTGGCCGTTAATCCATTTGGTGGCCGACTGCACAACAATATGTGCACCGTGCTCAATGGGGCGACAAAGGTAACCTGCAGCAGCAAAGGTGTTATCAACAATTAGCGGTATTTGGTACTTGTTGCTCAGTTTGCTTAGCGCATCAAAATCAGGTACCGAAAAACCTGGGTTGCCAATGGTCTCAACATATATTGCTTTGGTGGTTTCATCTATTTGTGCCTCCAGGTCTTCTGTCTTTTCGCTTTTGGCAAAGCGAGTGGTTATGCCAAAGTTTTTCAGGTAAACCTTTAGCTGGTTAAAAGTGCCACCGTAAAGGTATGGCGAAGCCACCAGCGAATCGCCTTGCGAGAGTATGGTTGTGAAGGCTATTAGCTGTGCTGCATGCCCCGATGATACTACTAGCGAGGCCAGCCCATTCTCGAGGGCTGTGATTCGTTTTTCTAGCACCTCGGTGGTGGGGTTGGTTAGGCGGCTGTATATGTTGCCCTGCTCCTCCAGTGCAAAAAGTCGTTGCGCATGTGCACTATCCTTAAACCTATATGCTGTGGTTAGGTTTAGCGGTACGGTTTGCGATAGGGTAGTGGGGTCGGTATTATAACCAGCATGTATTTGGAGGGTTTCGTAGTGTTTGTAATGTTGTGTACTCATCTTATAAATGTAAAATGATAAATGTATAATATAGAATGATGAATGAACAGTGTAGTATGTATATGTTGCCCCCTGCAATCCCTTGGATTGCATAGAGATAAACCCACTAAGTGTAAATAGTAAGGGGCAAAAGGGTTACCAGCTGCGCTGGCCGCGCATGGAGCATGCGGACCCTTTCTGACTGCTACAGAGGAATGAAAACCTATGTTGGATATACGAAATAATTAGTCCAGCATTGGACAAGGCGTAAAACTGATGTGTGAAAGTTTGTGTGTTCATTTCTGGTTTTTAATTTATAACTCCCTATCGGGCAGGTTTTAGCACCTTTCTGCCTGTATGGCTGAGGTTGCTAGAGCATCAATGAGCCTGTTCTCTCCGCTCTTCTTTATAAACAAACCTTTTGCAAGGGATGGGTGGTTAAACACCGATGCAAATATAATGCATTTTTGGAAAAACAAAAACAATCAGATCTATTGCAAAAAAAATAGCAACATAAGCTAATTCCTTATACTTTTGTGCCCTATTAAAGGTGATATGGGACAGAAAAAGATTTCGGAGCGTAAGGTTATAGAGTATACTGCTGGATTAGTGGTGTTTACTGGTATTATTCGGTTTTTTTTCTATTCTGCAGGAACTGTTCTTTTCTACTTGGCTTTTGCCCCATTCCTTACATACAGGTTAGTATCAATTGTAAAGAGCCGAAAGGAGGATAAGTCGCCTATTAGACTATACCGTGGAATAGTAGTGACCCTAATGCTTGTTACCATTGCTCTTAATGTGGCCGGATGGCAAGAGGCTGATTTTTTTCTGATATTCTTACTAATGGTTGATTACCTGCTAGTAATTAACAAAAGGTTTTAGTTTAACTATCATTAGTGTCCGACTAAGTATTTTGTAAAATGATAATAATGCGATAGATTTCGAGCGCCTGCCTGAATGACGCAGTCAGGCAGGAAGCGAGACCATGAAGTAGCAGCGAAGCTAAATCTATATTTATTAGTCGGTCAGTAGTGTTTAATTATATCTTCACGCCAAGGAAACCCACATCATCAACCTGAGTTAAATTACCTTTCCACTGATTAAATGTTTCCTCAAGGGTTGTCTTTTGCTCTGCAAGCGGCAATTCGGTTAGGCTTAAAATTAGCCTGTATAGCTGTAGTGATTTAAATTTTCTCCTCTCAGGACCACCGAACTGATCAGCAAAGCCATCGGTAAACAAGTAAATAATGTCGCCCTCCAGAAGCGAAATGCTGTGGTTTACAAATGCTTTATTCTCGTAGAACGATCCTATGGGCTGCTTGGTGGGTCTTACGCTATACAGGGAATGGGTCTTTCCCTTGGCAATAGTTGTACTTGTGGGTTGGGGCTGTTCATTGGCTCTGCAAATATACAGCGGCAGGTTTGCTCCTGAGTACTTTAGCTCCTTTGTTTTCGGGTTAAAACAGCACAGGGCAATGTCCATACCATCGAATATCTCGTTAGGGTCTCTTTGCTTAAGGTGTTGCTCGAAAAGCGTATTAACGTGATATAGCACATCCCCAGGACTATTGATGCTTTGGTCGTTAACCACCTTGTTTAGGCTGTAGGCTCCAATCACGCTCATTAGCGCACCGGGAACGCCATGCCCTGTACAATCGGCCAAAGCAAATAGAACGCTGTCGCCTTTTTCTTGAATCCAGTAAAAGTCGCCGCTAACAATATCCTTGGGAATAAGTATGGTGAATGACTCGGGAAATAGGTTTGGGAGAGAATGCGAGCTCATGAGTATAGCTTTTTGCATACGCTGGGCATAGTTCAAGCTTTCGGTAAAATGCCTTGTTTTTCTATCCGAGAGTTTCTTTTGCTTTTCAACCTCATTTTTTTGAGCAATTAGAAGATCATTGGCTCTTCTTTTATGTAGGTACTCCCTAACGGCAAGGGCTATAATGGCAATAAAAAGGCCAATTGTTATCACCAGTAGAATCTGCCACCTTTTTTGTTGCCCTATAAGCTCTTTACTACGTTCCAGTTCAATGTTTTTAAAATGGATTTCCTCTAGGTGTTTGCGGTGTGTGGCTTGTTCCTCAAGCTTGTTAGCCTCGCTAATTTTTTGTGCGTTGAAAAGGCTATCGGTAATTCGTGTGTAGTGGCTAATATTTGTGTAAGCACTTACAATATTGCCAACCATATTGTTAACTTGCGACATACCCTTATATGCTTGCCGAACAATATCGGTAAGCCCTGCATTTGATGCTATGGATAGGCTATGCTTGTAGTTTGTGGATGCTTTTGCAAATTGGCTATTGCTTTTTTGCAGGTTTGCAAGGCATAGATATCCGTATGCTTGGCCTGTGTAATCGCCAATAGTCTGTTGCTGGGCAAGCGTTCTTTTTAAAAGGCTTTCGGCCTGAGCATAAAGTTTCTTTTTTGAAAGTATTTCGGCAATTTTAGCCTCAAGCCTTAGGGCTTTGATCTCATCCAGAGGGCGAAGAATTTCAAGGGCGCTATCGCAGCAAAGTTTTGCTTCTTCAAGCTTATCCTCAAGGATAAAAAGTTCAGCTTGCGCTACAATTATGTGAGCATTAGCATAATCAGATGATTTGCATTTTTGGGAAGCTAGCAGGCTTTTGGTTATGTCAATACATCGTTGCGATGTAGTGATATTCCCTAGCTGGTTGTGAATGGCGCTTAGCTGGAGCAACGAATAGATTAGCCTTAGCGTATCGTGGTTCTGCTCGAAGTATGCTTTCGATTTTAGTGCATACTCCATGGCACGACCTATATTGCCGGTTTCTAGCTCTACCTGTACAGTAACCGGAAGATACCAGCTTATCATAGCGCTATCCCTAAGCTGTTCGCTAAGCGATAAGCCTTTGTGAAGATAATCGAGCGATTCAATCCTAAGGTCCTTGGCCAAATGGATTTTCGATAGGAGAGTGCTAGCCTCTAGGATTTGATGCTCAAGACTTTGTTCTAGTGAGTTTACGTAGGCTGAGTTAATGGTGATAAGGGCCTCGTCGAGTTGCTGGCTATTTACAAAGTATTTGCCCTTGCTAATTAGTAAATTATGGAGTCCTTTGACATCGCGCTGGCGCTGTGCTCTCGAAACCTCAATGTTTATCTCCTCCAGCGATTTGCCAGGTGGTTCAATGCTCGCCAGCATTCGGTAGTTTAGGTTGTAGTAATGAGGATCAGGGAGTTGTTCACAAATGCCAGGGTTATTAACCCCGGTTGTTAGCATGATAAGGAACCAAATAGCTTTTCTAATCACAGGTTGATATTTTTATTGAACGTGCTGGGTACTATGCAAGCACAAATTTATCAAATTTATTCAATGTGAAGTAGATAATGCATTTCACTTTTAGCTGTTAAGCTTGTTGGCTAAAAAACTTCTACCTTACAATAGTAAGATTGGAATAGTCAATCATCCAAAATCCTTTCGTGTGGGGGGTGATGTTTCGCTTCAGATCGATAGACAAGTTGGTGCGCAAGTAACTTGCAAACTTGGTTGGAGAATGGTGACGATGTTAATAACTTTTTTAAAACATACTGCTTAGTCGGTATTTTTTCGATTGCAGAGAAAAAAAAATAAACTAATTTTACCCAAACTTTAAGGAATGATATTTTTAGTATTAAGTATTCTATCCTCTGCTTCAATTTACGTGGTCTTTAAGCTTATCGACCGTCATCGGGTTTTCACCTTCAGTGCCATTGTAATCAACTATATTGTAGCCTGCCTAGCAGGTTTTTTTTTGAGCAATAGTAGCCCCATTACTTTTGATGTTTTCACTCAAAATTGGATGCCCATAGCCTTACTGGTTGGGGTTATGTTCATTGTAATGTTTTACGTAATTGCCAAAAGCACGCAGAAGGCCGGGGTTGCCGTTACCACAGTTGCTGTTAAGATGTCGGTGGTTTTTCCCATCACCTTTTCCATATGGTACGATGCCAACGACTCCATTAATACGCTTAAGTTGCTAGGGATTTTTCTAGCGCTAACTTCTGTTTTTCTCACTGTTTATAAAAAGAGTGGAAAATCAATTAGTTCAAAAGCAATTCTCCTGCCAGCGTTTCTCTTTATAGGTATGGGTGTGGTCGATTCCTTTGTTAAGTATGCCCAGTCGGCCTACATCACCGGCGAGTTAGCCTCTACATTCTCTACCGTTGTATTTGCATACGCCTTAGTGGTAGGTTTGGTAATACTACCCTTTAATAAGCCAGCGCAGAAAAGTATCATTAAATTTAAAACCTGGGTGTTAGGGGCATTACTAGGGGTTGCCAATTTTGGTTCTATATACTTCCTTCTGCTCGCTTTAAATCATATAGATATAAAAACCGGACAGCAGGCTATGGGGTCGGTTGTTTTCGGAATAAACAACATTGGAATAGTTGTGCTAAGCGTAATTATTGGATTTCTGATATATAAGGAGCGACCCTCAAAAATTAACTGGCTAGGAATTGCCCTTTCGGGCGTATCTATAGCAGTTTTGGCAACAAGCTAATATTTATGGAGCAAAAGGATACATATAAAACAGTTGCACGGCAATCGGAAGGGCTATACAAGGAGAAGGGGAGCAAGTTTATTGCCTTGGCGTATCCCGTATCCACAGAGGAAGAAGTGAAGGAGATTCTTGCCGAACTCCGAAAGCACTACCATGATGCCCGCCACCATTGCTACGCCTACGTTATTGGGTACGATGGCCAGAGCTGGCGTGCCAATGATGATGGTGAGCCATCGAGCACAGCAGGAAAGCCTATTTATGGGCAGATACTAAGCCGTGAGCTAACCAATACCCTAGTGGTGGTGATTAGGTACTTTGGGGGAACCAAGCTTGGCGTATCGGGGTTAATAAACGCCTACAAAGTTGCTGCCTCCGAAGCGCTTGATGCCAATGAGCTAGTAGAGCGCACGGTGAATGATATCTACAGCATAACGTTTGCCTACCCAGCAACCAATGAGGTGATGCGATTAATAAAGGAGGAGGAGTTACCAGTGCTTGCTCAGCAATTCGATTCCAGCTGTGCTGTCACTGTTGGCATTAGGCAGGGCAAAATATCGATGGTGCTAGATAAGATTGATAAGATTGACTCGGCCGTTGCTGAGTACTTAAGAACCGATTAGCCATTTTCGCCTCGTTTAGTAACGAGGCTTTTTTTTGAAATTTTTTTTGACCCTTACAATAACTATAAAACTTGAACGATGATGAAAAACAAAAGCTTGGTAGCGATTAATGATCTAAGCAAGGAGGAGATCATTAAGATCCTCGATTTGGCTGAGGAATTTGAGAAAAATCCTATACAGGATATTCTTAGCAAAACTGTAGTTGCCACCCTTTTCTTCGAACCCTCAACCCGCACCCGCTTGAGCTTCGAGAGTGCCGTTAGCCGTCTGGGGGGGCGTGTAATTGGCTTCTCGGAGGCGGCCAGTACTTCGGTATCGAAAGGTGAAAGCCTAAAGGACACCATCCTTACCGTAGCCAACTATTCGGATCTTATTGTCATGCGCCATCCTATTGAGGGGAGTGCACGGTATGCCAGCGAGGTATCACCAGTTCCCATAATCAACGCTGGCGATGGAGCCAACCAGCACCCTACCCAAACTCTGCTCGACTTGTACTCAATACGCAAGACCCAGGGGACGCTTCAAGACCTCAACATCTTTTTAGTGGGCGACCTAAAGTATGGCCGTACCGTGCACTCGCTGATGATGGCTATGAGCCAGTTTGGGGCAACATTTACCTTTGTTTCGCCCAATGAACTAAAAATGCCCAACGAGTACAAAATGTTTTTGGACAGCCAAGGGCTTAAGTATTACGAGCAGATCGATTTGAACGAGAACCTCGATAAGGCAGACATAATCTATATGACCCGTGTACAGCGTGAGCGTTTTTCCGACCCGTTGGAGTACGAAAAGGTAAAAAATGTTTATGTACTAAGGAACAAGATGCTTGGGAATACGAAACCAACCATGCGTGTGCTACACCCACTACCAAGAGTAAATGAAATACATACCGATGTGGATACTAGCCCAAAAGCATACTACTTTCCACAAGCGTTAAATGGGGTGTATACCCGTATGTCAATAATGTCACAAATTCTTGGTTTATTATAATCGATAAAACTACAAGCGATGAAAGAGATGAAACTAAGCGTAAGCGCTATAGAGAATGGTACGGTAATCGATCATATCCCAGCACAAAATTTATTCAAGGTCATATCTATACTTGGTTTAGAGAGAATAGATAACCTGATTACATTTGGAACCAATATGGAAAGCCAAAGGCTTGGCCAAAAGGCTATTATTAAGATAGCTAACAAGTTTTTTGAGCGTGACGAGATTAATAGGATTGCCCTAGTTGCTCCCCATGCCAAGCTAAATATTATTAAAGATTTTAATGTTGTTGAGAAACAGGTTGTTGAGGTTCCCGAGAGCATAACGGGTATTGTGAAATGCGTAAATCCGAAATGCATCACCAATGTGGAAGCCATTAAAACAAAATTTAATGTCATCGATAAGCAGTCAGTGGCTTTAAAGTGCCACTACTGTGAGAAAATTACCGACCAGGAGCATATGGTTTATTTGTAGGATGAAAAAAACCCGAGTACTGCTCGGGTTTTTTTATTTTACTATTCAGTCAAGCTATATTTACCGCAATCTATCTAGGCTCCGAACCAATGCCTCATCGCGGGCAATTGCTCTAAGGGCAAGGAAAACTAAAATTGCAGCTGCAAGCGGGAACATAAATATTATGGAGTAGGAGGTAGCCCCATCAACCATCGACTGAGCTGATCGAACATAGTAGTACATCAAGCCCATGAGCCCTAGGAGTAAAACAATATTTACTACGCTTAGCCGAATTTGCAGCATCCTTTTCTTAAATAGAAAAATGGTTGCCACGCAAAGCCCTAAGCATAATCCTATTAAAATGGACATGGGCATAGAGCCAAACTCAGGAGCAGAATCGCTATTTCCAATCAGACCCTTAAACCCTAACTCGTAAATTGTTCCATCAGCAGTGCCAATAATATGCGCAACGGGCATAAAAACTACGAATACCATTAGGATGGTAGCAATAAGAAGGAATACGGTTTGAATCCTTTGAATCATAAAAAAAATATTTAGTTACCGCCAAGAATAATTGGTAGCCCATCCTTTCCGCTACCCACAACAATAACTTTGGTATTGGGCGAGTTTGCGAGCGCTGCAGTGGCTTCAATCCCTCTCATCTTAAGCAGGTTGGTTGTTAAGCTGTTGTTGATTATCTGGTTAGCACGCGATTCACCTTCGGCAGCAATGCGCCTACGTTCTGCTTCGCTTTTTTCCCTTTCAAGCTTAAACTGATACGCTAAAAACTCTTGCTCTTGGGTTAGCTTACTCTCAATGGCTTGTTGAATCTGGGCAGGTAGATTTATACTCCTAATTAGCAACGCCCTCATATCGATGTAGTTGCTGGTTAAAATCTTGTTTGTCTCCTCAATAATGGTTTGCTCCACTTCGCTACGTTTGGTCGAGTAGATCTCCTCGGCGGTAAAACGTCCTGTAACCTGCCTAACCGATGAGCGAACCTCTGGGATTACTAGCTGATTTATGTAGTACTTGCCAAAAACCTCATGGAGGAAACCAATCTTATCGTAAATAGGGTTAAACCTAACGGATATGTCAATAATTACCTTAAGGCCATTCTTATCGAGCACATCCATGGTTTCCTCGGCTTTTTGCTCCTTTACATCGTATACGTGCAGGTCGTTCCAGGGCGCAATAATGTAAAATCCTGGGATTTTGATATCCTCCTTGTCTAGTCCACTGGTAAAAGGTCTGAAGATGATAGCACGTTCGCCGGGTTGGATAATATGGAACATACGGCTACTGAAAAGTAGCAGAACGATTAGGGCAACCACCCCAATGATAATAATGATTTGCTTGTTTTGTTTCATTGTGATATTGTTTTTAGGTTTCAAAATTAATTCAGTGTTTAACCCTACAAAGATATGATATTTGATTAGAATAGAGGTGTGCGAATAGCTATCTTACCCTCATCTACGTAAGTGGCTGATAATGCTGTTATAGATGGTATCCTAGCGTTTAAAAATTAACTCCTAAAATTTGTTGTTACCGAAATTTATTTACTTTAGCAGTGTTAAAATAGGAGGACATTATGAGAATTATTGAACCATCAGAGCTGATAATCAACCCGAATGGAAGCATTTTTCATTTGCATTTACGCCCACAGGATGTAGCCGATACCATTCTGCTTGTTGGCGACCCTGGTAGGGTCGATACTGTTGCTTCGTTTTTCAGTAAGGTTGAGTTCAGCGTTACCAATAGGGAGTTTAAAACCGTAACCGGTTTTTTTAATGATAAGAGGATAAGTGTTGTGTCAACCGGTATAGGTACCGACAATATCGACATAGTTGTTAATGAGCTGGATGCTCTGGTGAACATCGATTTGCAGACAAGGCAAGAAAAACCCGAGAAACGACAGCTAACCTTGGTGAGGTTGGGAACATCTGGCGCCCTGCAAGCAGATATTGATGTTGATAGCTTTGTGCTAACAGGTACTGCCATAGGTTTCGATGGCCTGCTTAATTTTTATAAGGGTCGTAACCAGGTGAGCGATTTAGTTATGGAGGAAGCCTTTATTAAGCATACCAACTGGAATACCCTTTGCGCCAAGCCCTACTTTGTCCACTCACACCCCGACTTGGTAGATATGTTTAAGGATATGGCACGCATAGGCATTACCATATCTGCCCCTGGCTTCTATGGCCCCCAAGGGCGCGTACTTAGATTACCCCTGGCCGACAGCAGCTTGAACCATAGTATCGAAACATTTGACTTCAGTGGTCAAAAAATCACCAACTTCGAAATGGAGAGCTCTGCTATCAACGGATTGTCGTTGTTGTTGGGGCATAAATCTGTAACCATGTGCGCTATTATTGCAAACAGGGTAAATAAGACCGCATCGTCCGATTATAAGCCACATATTAAACGACTAATTGAGCAAACGCTTATCCGTTTAACCCGGTAAAAACCGCTAGCGAATGAGGCCCAAAGAGTTTGCCGCTCTTGTTTCCTTACTAGAGGATCCCGATCAGGAGGTGTATAAGTCTATCTCCAACAAGTTGGTAACCGAAGGCATACCTTTGGTGCCATTGCTTGAGCAGGCTTGGGAAGTTTCCGATAGCGACATACTGCAGAGTCGAGTGGAGGATATTCTCCATAAAATTCAGCTAAACACCGCCAAACGAAACTTGGCTGACTGGGTAGCCACAGGATGTAGCGACTTGCTTGCAGGTGCAGTATATGTAGCTCAGTATCAGTACCCCGATATTGAGTACGAGGTTGTTGAAAGCTACATCGATAAGCTTAAGCAAAAGGTATGGATGGAGCTGAACGAGAGCCTAACGGCTCTTGAAAAGGTGAAGGTGCTTAACCATATCCTGTTCGCTTCATGTGGGTTTGCAGGCAATGCCGATAACTTTTTTGCACCCCAAAACCATTTCATCAATCAGCTTATTGAGACCAAAAAGGGTGGCCCAGTGCTCATCTCAATCTTTTACTCGCTTGTAGCTCAACGCCTTGGGTTGCCAATATATCCGGTAAGCCTTCCTCGAAACTTTTTGGTAGCCTATAAGAACAGGTACGGACATACTGCTGGTGGGGGTGAGGTTGAGCAATCCATCCTCTTCTACATTAATCCATTTAACCAAGGCTCTGTGCTAGCCCGGAAAGATATTGAGCAGTTCCTCTCGCAGAATAAGATACCACCTAAGGAGGAATACTTTTTACCCTGCACAAATTGCAGCGCCATATCCCAGCTTTTGGGGAGCTTACTTTTGTCGTTTCAAAAATTGGGGCAAACCAGTAAGATTGATGATTTGAAGTTGTTGCTCGATATTCTGCATAAGCAGTAGCTAAAAGTCAATCCTGAGCTGCATTCCCTTGGAGTTGATTTTTTCAAGTTCTACCTCAATCAACTCCATTACAAGCGGCTTACACCTCCCACAACCAGTTGTGGCTCGTGTTAGGTTTTGTACATCCAGTATCGATCTGGCGCCACTCCTTCTAACCGATGATTTTATCTCGGCAGGGGTAACCGACTTGCATTGGCAAATAAACTTTGAAACCTTGTGCATGGTGTAACGAATGTTTGCTGTTTACAGGATGCAAGTATAGTAAATACATTTGTAGAGTAAAAAATAAGCCGAAATCTTTTGTGTAATAGTGAAAAAGATGTACTTTTGCGGGCTAATTATAAACATTAACCAAATCGTTTAAACTATGTTAAATCAGTACGAAACCGTTTTCATAGCTACTCCCGTTTTGTCTGAGGCCCAGATGAAGGAAGCGGTTGACAAGTTCAAAGGTGTAATCACCGGCAATGGCGGTGAAATAGTACACGAAGAGAACTGGGGACTAAAGAAATTGGCCTACCCCATTCAGAAAAAATCCACAGGATTTTACTACCTCATTGAGTTTAAGGCTCCTGGCGATCTGATCGACAAACTAGAAATTCAGTACCGTCGTGACGAGCGCGTTATTCGTTTCTTAACCTTCCGTATGGATAAGCATTCTGTTGAGTATGCCCAGAAGAAGAGATCAAAGGTTGAACAACAAAAGAAGGAGGAGTAAAACATGGCACAGAATCAGAGCGAAATTAGATATCTTACACCCCCAACCGTAGATATCAAGAAGAAGAAGTACTGCCGTTTCAAGAAGAATGGTATTAAGTACATTGATTATAAAGATCCTGAATTTCTTAAGAAGTTCCTAAACGAGCAAGGTCGTATCCTGCCTCGTCGCCTTACCGGAACCTCGCTTAAGTATCAGCGTAAAGTTGCCACCGCTGTGAAAAGGGCACGCCATTTGGCATTGCTGCCATTTGTAACCGATTTGTTGAAATAAACTCTGGAGAACAAAGCGATGGAAATTATACTAAAACAAGACGTAGCCACACTTGGCCACAAAGACGATATCATCACTGTAAAGGATGGTTATGCACGCAATTACCTTATACCACAGGGTTATGCAACTGCTGCCACCGAGTCGGCAAAGAAAGTTTTAGCCGAGAACATTCGCCAGCGAGCTCACAAAGAGGCTAAAATTAAGGGCGATGCTGAAGCCATTGCTCAAAAGCTCGAAGGGCTTAAGCTTACCATTGGCGCAAAAACTAGCACCACTGGAAAAATCTTTGGTTCGGTTAACACTATTCAGATAGCTGAGTCGTTGAAGGAGAAAGGCTTCGATATCGATAGAAAAGTTATCCTTATCAAGGAGGAGCAGATTAAAGAGGTTGGCTCTTACACTGCCGAAATTAAGCTTCACCGTGAGGTGAAAGTTAGCATTGAGTTTGAAGTTGTAGCGGAGTAATCGCTGTAACTTTTACATAACAAAAAAGGCCTCGGATTCGAGGCCTTTTTTGTTTGATAAACCGTTCGTTATCGAACAGCAATAGCTTCTATTTCAACAAGTACACCTAGGGGAAGTTTTACCACTCCGTATGCAGCTCGCGCAGGCATTTTCTCGGTAAAGTACTTGGCGTAAACCTCGTTCATGGGAACAAAATTGTCCATGTCGTTGAGTAGGCAGGTAGTTTTTACAACATTCTCGTAGCCAAGTCCAGCTTCTGCCAGGATGGCGCCCATATTCTTGAGAACCTGCTCGGTTTGCTCAGCAATACCACCCTCAATAATTTTCCCAGTTTCGGGTACAACAGGAATTTGACCCGAAATGAATACTAGTCCACCTGCTTCAACGGCTTGGCTATATGGGCCTACCGCTTTAGGTGCTTTTTCGGTATTAATTATTTTCTTCATACTAATTAATTGTTTGGGGTTTAAGAAATATACTATCTATCGTAATGGCTTTGACGACGAGAGAGCTTAAGATCTCGAAGCGTACCCGATTTAACGTTAATTTTAAAGCTAAAACTCCTTAGGTATCCCAGGGGTACAACCGAAAGGCTCATCTCCCAGCAATGCAGGTCTCTAAAAAAGTTGAGCGAAGTGGTGGTTAGCTTCTTGCCTTTAAAGTCGTACCCCGAGCGGAAGCCAATCTTCCATTTGGGCGAAAGGCTAACATCGCCTGAAAAAGAAAGCGTTTGGGTTGTAACAGGTTCAAGCCGCTGTTTAGCGTATGAAAAGGAGTAGTCGAACCGCATATTCCAAGGTACATCAAAGTCAACGTAGTCGCTATCGATATACCCTGTGCCTATGCTTTCGCCAAACATAGGATTGTCCATATCTCCTCCCATCGGCATGCCGTCTAAACCTCCCCGCATGTCCCCCCTGTGAGCATCGAGACTACCTCCGTGGCCACCCGATCCACCGCCACCTTCGCCCCCACTTAGCGAGAAGCTCACACCAGCACGAAAACTTGTTAGCCTAAATAACTGACGGTTAAGGTCAAACTGAAACTCTTTAACTTTATTACCTCGCTCATCAAGGCCATATGGATCGAGAGTTCCAGAAAAGTTGATGTTAAACATTTCGAAGAGGGTGGTGCGGGCAGTTACGGAAACTGGGCTCCAGTTTATGGAGTCGGCAAGCATATTATATCCGGTGTTGAGGTTAAAGCTTTCAAGAAGTTTTATTTTTCGAGTGTTAGAGGTCGTGTCCTTGTCGCTAAGTACCTTCATCTCAACATTATTGGTAAGTCCAAAGCTTACTACCCCACTTTTGCCCTTGCCGGGACTACCAAAGAGGGCTCCCTGAAAGATTGAGTATTCATGCTCGCGGGTGCCAGCCGAGTCAGCTTGCACAGTCTCATAAAAGCCATACTTGGCCTCGCTAAAATCGGGCCTGTACGAGAGTGATACGTTGGGAGTCATTACGTGCCTAATGGCTTGTACTTTCGATGTTGATCGAAAATTGTACATTCCATAAAGTTTGGTGCTTGCCGATACCGATGAGTTGTACTGGTAGGCTCGTTTAAAACCCTGAACATCTTCGGTTACAATTTTCTGCTCCTCCTGATCCCAGCGTTTGGTTATTGTTTTGGTGTACCAGCTCTCGTTGTAGCTTACCGAGGGGCTAACTGTGATGTAGTTAAGCACATTGAATGAGGTTGATATGGGAATTCGATGCTGCATTCCGTTCCTCATCTTTTCAAATGTACTTAGCGATAGGATGGAGTCAGTTCGGGTATTTACTGAGTTGTCGAGGTTACCACTGTACGATAATCCAATCTTTTCGTACCATGCCGGAGCGCCAATATTGTTCTTGCGCTTAAATGGATATATTCGGTTCATGTTCAGCGCCATCTTTGGGAAGCCAATGTTGATCGTGCTATCCCGGTTGTTTTGCGAGTGGTTCATCGATGCGGTCATGCTGAAGGGTGTTCCTGGCCAAACCTTTGAATAGGAAACGCTTGATGAGATAGAGTTGGTTAGGAAGTTATCAACGCTTTGTGCATTGTAACGGTTATGGCTTGGCGATCCCAGGTTTAGCCTTGCCTGAAATGTAGAGTTAGGGTTAGCCTTAGGATCTTGGCTGTGGCTCCATCTTAGCCAGTACGACTGATCCTTCATGTAGTCGGGGTACCCCTTTTCGCCCAGTATATTCTGCGAAAAATCGAAAGCAAAGCTGCCTGAGTATCTATAACGCTTACGGTAAGAGGTAAGAAAGTTGGTTGCCCATGATCCTTTTGAGTAAATGTTCCCTGTTACTTTAAGGTCAAAGTAATCACTCAGCCCAAGGTACATCCCCCCGCCACGTAGGAAAAAGCCTCGCTGAGCCTCCTCGCCGTACTCTGGCATCACAATTCCCGAGGAGCGTCCTTTCTTGCTGGGGAAAAAGCCAAAGGGGAGAATTAATGGGAATGGAACATCCTCAATAACTAGGAAGGCTGGCCCAGTAATCAACTTGTCGTTAGGGAGGAGCTTTGCTTTTGAGATGGAGATGTAGAAGTGCGGCTCCTCATGATCGCACGTGGTGTACTTTCCACCCATTACATTTATCGACTTGTCGGGCATAAGCTTGGTGTCGTGGCTATGCAAAAAGCCATCGGCCTCCTCGGTAATTACCCCATATATCTTAGCCTTTTGGGTATCGAAGTTGTAGCGCATGCTCTCCATATTAAACACCTGTTCCCCCTCTTTAAATACTGGTTTACCAATAATATTCCCAGTGGAGTCAGGTCTTCCCCTTGCAAATACAATGCTGCTTTCCATATCGTACTCTATGTATGCCGCAGTTAGCTCCATACGTTGGTACTTTACCTTAGCATCGCCCCATAGGTATACCTTCTTCCCATCGATGGAGTAGAGGAGCGAGTCCTTGGCCTCTTTAAAAATGGGATCGTCGATGGGCGATTTGGTTTTAGGTTTTAGGGTATCGGCTGCTATGGTTACCGAATCCTTAGGAAGAGTTAACGAGTCGGTACTTATACTAAGGGTATCTGTTGGTATGGTTGTTGTGTCGGGCGATTGTGCAGAATAATTGCTAAGATTAGCGGCTAGTGTGTTTGGATAAACGTAGTTAGTCGCTAAAAAAGAAAGAAATAAAAAAAGAGTTGCTCTCAAATGCAATTTTAGTGCTATTTTTGTGGGATAATACTTAGAAATCGAGCTCAAAACTACTAAAAAAAAGAATCTTTGAGCATATGCGAGTTGTAAATAAAATTAAAAACATAATAACGGGCTTTCGGCTAGCCGTAGTATGGGTTGTAACCTTATTTTTACTCTTCCCCTCTGTTGGTTTTTCACAGGAGATATACAAGCTGCGGAAGGTGGTTATTGACCCAGGCCATGGCGGGCGCGATGTAGGAGCTTCAGGCAAAAAGTCTTTGGAGAAGGATATTGTGCTTAATGTTGCCCTGTTAGTAGGTAGTTACATTGAGCAGCACCTCCCCGATGTGGAGGTTATTTACACACGCAAAACGGATGTTTTTGTGCCCCTCGAAAAGAGGAGCCAAATAGCCAACGAGAATGAGGCTGATCTTTTCATCTCCATCCATTGTAATGCAAACCCAAGCCGATCGCCTTACGGAACTGAAACCTACGTAATGGGGTTACACAAGTCGCAGGACAATTTGGATGTGGCCATGCGCGAGAACGCTGTAATTGCATACGAGGAGGACTATACATCAAAGTATGAAGGGTACGATCCAACCTCAGCTGAATCATACATCATCTTTAGCCTGATGCAGAACTCCTTTCTAGATCAAAGCCTTAATATCGCTAGCCTTATTCAGGATGAGTTTAGGGAGCGCGCTAGGAGGCGCGACAGGGGCGTTAAGCAGGCAGGATTTGTGGTGCTATGGCAAAACTCTATGCCTAGCGTACTGGTTGAGCTAGGTTTTTTAAGTAACCCCAAGGAGGAGGAATACCTTATAACATCCGAAGGGCAGGCGTATCTTGCCTCAGCAATATTCAGGGCGTTTAGGGAGTATAAGAGTTTGGTGGAATCGAGGAGTGCGTTCACTGCCGAAAACCAGTTCGACCAGGTGTTGTCGTCGAGTAAAACAGTGGAGGCAACCACTTTAACAAGCCAATGGAGCGATGAGCAGCAGGGAGCAAAGCCAGCAGCTATTGGAAATGGGCTACACTACAAGGTACAGGTAACTGCTTCTAGTAATCCCATCCCAGCTACCTCACCAATATTTACAAAGCTAAGTAATGTTGAAGAACTTGCCGTTGATGGCCTGTTTAAGTATTTGGTTGGTAGCAAGTCCACATATACCGAAACAGTAGCCTTTTGCCAGCAAGTGCGAGAGCACTTCCCCGATGCATTTATTGTAGCATTTAAGGATGGCAAGCAGATTCCTTTAGATCAGGCTCGAAGAATTTCATCGAATTAAAATGTAACGTTATGAAGATAACTCGTGAAGCAAAGATTGGATTATTCACAGCAATATGTTTAGCCACCCTGTTTTGGGGGGTTAACTTCTTAAAGGGTAAAAATGTTTTTAGCCGAACCAATACATTTCATGCAGTTTACAATAGGGTAGATGGCCTAAAAGTTACAAACGATGTGGTGCTTAGTGGTTATAAGGTGGGAACAGTGAAGAGCATAAAATTTGAGGAGGGGCATACGGGTCGAATAATTGTAACGTTGCTTATTGAGAAGAAATACCTTGTGCCCAAAAATTCAGTTGCCAAACTTATTAGCTCCGATATTATGGGGGGAAAGGCCATTCGCCTTGAGCTCGCTCCCAATCAAGAGTACCATTCACAAGGTGATACGCTAATCTCGTCCATTGAAACAGGATTGCTCGATCAGCTTATTTACGAGATGGTTCCCATTAAGGAGAAAGCCGAAACCTTAATGGAAGATTTGGGTAAGGTTTTAACAGCTGTTGATCAGGTATTAAATCCACAAAATCAAGAGAACATCAATAGGAGCTTCGCCTCGCTAAGCAGTTCCCTGGAGAATATAAATAGCGCATCGAAATCTCTTGATGAGCTGCTTAACTCCGACGAGAGTGACCTAAAGAAAATTCTTAGCAATATGAATGAGCTAACCCACAGCTTAAAAAGTAACGCATCGGGTATCGACACTGTTATTAACAACTTTGCTGCAATTAGCGATACCATTGCTAAAGCTAACCTAGGGCGCATATTAGCTCAAACCGACTCGGCGTTGATGGCAGTAAACCAACTTATTACAAGTATTAATGCTGGGGAGGGGTCAATGGGGGCATTGATGCACAACGATACCTTGTACAATAATTTGGAGCAATCGGCAAAGAATTTAGAGCTGCTGCTTTACGATATGAAAGTAAATCCAAAACGTTACATCAACTTTTCTCTCATCGATTTCAGCCGTACCCGATATGTCGAATCAAAGGATTAAGCGCTGATATTTTATAATGCACTGTAAAACAAGGCAATAGTCCTATGAGGTTAATTCACAGTGACTTTGTATTTTTGAGTCACTTTACACTTCTTAGCTATTGCTTAAGATGTATGCTGCAAAGTTTTATCCCTCAACTTTTTATAGTTATCAACAACCTAGTGTTCAGATTAACAGGAGGATAGGGATTTGTGTGAAAAAAAATAAAAAATATTTGCATGATATATAACCGTTTAAATGAGGTTTGACAAAAGCAACATTTTTTTTGTTTTTTTTTCAGTAATTTTTTCACAATTTTGTTCTCCCTACTTCGATTAACCAAAAGTTTTAACATATAAATAGTAAGCATTGTGAAGGTTGTTGATTACCAGGAAGCCTGGGGTAATTGTCTGAAAATCATAAAGGATAACGTTCCTCCAGTTAGTTTCAAAACATGGTTTGAGCCCATTGTACCGTTAAGACTTGAGAACAATGTTTTAACCATTCAGGTACCAAGCCCATTTTTCTACGAGTACCTCGAGGAGCAGTTTATCGATATCCTCAGAAAGACCCTACGAAAAGAGTTGGGGCAGGGTGCAAAGCTCGAGTACAACGTTGTGATGGAAAATCACAGCGCCTTATCGAGTAAACCTGTAACCGTGGTGTTGCCAACACAAAACAAAACCGAGCTTAGGAATAAGCCGGTTTCGATGCAGCACACAAGCAATGGCGATTACAAAATCAAAAATCCATTCGTAATCCCTGGCATCAAAAAGCTGCATGTCGATCCGCAGCTAAACCCCGACAATACCTTTACCAATTATGTTGAGGGAGAGTGCAACAGGTTAGCTCGTTCGGCAGGGATGGCAGTTGCCAATGCACCTGGTAAAACGGCATTCAATCCTTTGCTCATATATGGGAATTCGGGACTTGGAAAAACCCACTTGGCTCAGGCCATTGGAATCCGAGTAAAGGAAAAGTCGCCCGAAAAGGTGGTTCTTTACGTTAACGCCGTTAAGTTTCAAACACAATACGTGGAGGCCGTTCGTAATAACAATACCAACGACTTTGTGCATTTCTACCAAATGATTGATGTGCTGATTATTGATGATGTGCATGAGTTTGCCGGTAAGGAGAAGACTCAAGATACCTTTTTCCACATCTTTAATCACCTACATCAGGCGGGGAAGCAAATTATTCTAACATCCGATAAACCACCTGTAGAGCTGCAAGGACTTGAGCAGCGCCTGTTGTCGCGATTTAAGTGGGGCCTTTCCGCCGATTTGCAATCGCCCGATTTTGAGACCAGGGTAGCCATCCTTCGTCAGAAGATATATAAGGACGGTATTGACTTGTCCGACGAGGTGGTTGAGTACATTGCAACAAACATCACCAATAATATTCGCGAGCTGGAAGGAGCCCTTATATCGTTGTTGGCTCAGTCTACTCTAAACCGTAAGGAGATAACCATTGAGCTAGCCTCCGAGATGATTGATAAGCTGGTTAAGAATACCAAGCGCGAAATATCAATTGATTACATACAGAAGATTGTAAGCGAATACTTTGGATTACCCAGCGATGTGCTGCATACCAAAACCCGTAAGCGCGAGATTGTGCAGGCAAGGCAAATTGCAATGTACTTCTCAAAAAGTTTAACCAAAAGTTCGCTATCTACCATTGGGAGTTTGATTGGGGGCAAGGATCATGCCACCGTGCTGCATGCATGCAAAACCGTTAATAACCTTATAGATACCGATAAACGGTTTAAAAATCAGATTGAGGATATAGAGCGTAAGCTGAAATTATAATAACTTTGGGGGTATAACTCCCAAAAAAGGCAGTATGCTGAATTCAGTATGCTGCCTTTTTTATATATGTATTCAAACTTGATTTGAAGTTTAAATATTACTCGTGCTTAACAACAAACCATGGGTTTTCAATATCCTCCTTGTTGTACGTAAGGCGCTTACCATCGTCAAGGGATAGCACTTTGCAGCCTGCACCTTCGGCTACAGCCTGACCTGCGGCCGTGTCCCACTCCGTGGTGGTTCCGAAACGAGGGTAAATGTCGGCATTACCCTCCGCTACCATACAGATCTTTAGTGATGATCCCCTGGCAATGATTTCAACCTCATCTTTCTCCTTTATAACCTTGTCGATAAAATCTTGCGTTTCGGGAGAGGTATGCGATCGGCTGGCCACAATTACGTAGTTGTTCCGTTTTGATGTAATGGGGAGTTTTTCCGATTTGTTGATAAACGAATCAATCTGCGATTGCTCATCAATTGGATTTGAAATGCCATTTACTCTATACGAACCAAGCCCATTGATTGAGAAATACAGCTGGTTTAAAACAGGAACATACACCACGCCCAGTATTGGGTAACCTTGGAACACCAAGGCAATGTTAACAGTAAACTCACCGTTACGCTTTATAAACTCTTTGGTGCCATCAAGAGGATCAACAAGCCAAAAGTACTCCCACCCCTTTCTCTCTTCGTAGAGGAGGTCTCGACCCTCCTCGCTAAGTACAGGGATTCTGGTTTTCATTAACGATTTTACAATTTCATCGTTGGCTAGCCTGTCGGCAAGGGTTAGTGGTGTAGCGTCCGATTTGAGGTTAACCTGAAAGTCATCGGAGTTGTACACTTTCATTATTAATGCACCTGCCCTAACTGCTGCGTTAATTGCTATAAAGAGCAAGTGCTTAAGTTCTGGTAGTTCAATCATTTTAAACTGTTTTTGCATACCAGTACAGCATGCAATTCATCTTTTTGTTGTCGAAAATTTGTGAAGCAAAATAATAACAAAACGATGTAAAGTCAAAATGAATAGTGAATATAATTACTAAAGACCATATTATCAGTCTAAAGTATGGTTGTGTATGGCTGGGTATAATGAAGATCCATCGTATGGCATCTATGGGCATTGTTCCGATCGAATAAAGATCGCTGCTACTATTCTGCAACCACTTTTATGTTCTACAAAATGCTTTGGCTAATAGGTTAAGGCAGAAAAGGCAAAGAAACAGAGGTGTAATAAGGGTAGTAAACTTTATTCACATAATCGGCTAAAGCCTATTGTGTTTTAAAAATTAATGCAATATTTGCATGAACTCATTTAATGCGATAAGTTTACGGGAATATTTAAAATACCAAAGTTATGAACGGAATAGAGAAACTGGCTCCTGCTGATATTTGGAAATACTTCGCTGAAATACTTCAGATTCCACGCCCCTCTAAGAAAGAGGAGAAAATAATGGAATACCTTATCAATTTTGGCAAGGAGCATAAACTAGAGACCCTAACCGATGACGCTGGCAACATACTCATACGTAAGCCTGCCACCAAGGGGATGGAAAACCGGATGTCTGTTGTTCTGCAAAGCCATATGGATATGGTTTGTGAGAAGAATAGTGATGTTACCCACGATTTCAACACCGATCCTATTAATGCCTATGTTGATGGTGCTTGGGTAAGAGCCAAGGGGACTACCCTTGGAGCCGACGATGGAATTGGAATGGCAGCCCAGCTGGCAATTTTGGCCTCAAAGGACGTGCCCCATGGCCCTCTCGAGTGTCTGTTTACTGTGGATGAGGAGACAGGGTTAACTGGAGCATTTGAGTTGAAACCCGGTTTTATAAAGTCTGATATACTTATCAACCTCGATTCCGAGGATGAGGGAGAACTATTTATTGGTTGTGCTGGCGGGATGGATACCGAAATTACATTTGCCTATGATACAGAGAAAGTTCCGAGCGACTTCAAACCCTTCCGTTTGGCAATAACTGGCCTCAAAGGTGGTCATAGTGGCGATGATATCGATAAAGGGTTGGGCAACTCCATTAAAATAATTAATCGGTTCCTTTGGAAGGGATCAAACAAGTACGATTTACGCATCTCTGAGTTGGAGGGGGGTAATTTACGCAATGCTATTCCCCGTGAGGCGTTTGCCACCTTTCTAATTCACCAGGATGATGAGGAGAGTATGATGGAATTCTATGGACAGTATAAGTCCGATATTTTTGCCGAGCTTAGCGCAGTGGAGCCAAACCTAAAGATAGAGATCAAAGAGGCCGATATGCCCCAATGGGTTATTGATGAGCCAACGCAATTTGACCTATTAAATGCCCTATATGCCTGTCCTCATGGGGTCATTGCTATGAGCCACTCTATCCCTGGGCTGGTTGAAACTTCAACAAACCTTGCCTCAATAAAGTTTATACAGGATAACCAGATACTTGTAACCACTAGCCAGCGGAGCTCTACAAACTCTTCAAAGGTTGATGTGGGAAATATGGTGCAAAGCGTTTTCCGCTTGGCCAATGCCAATGTGGTACATACTGGTGGGTATCCTGGCTGGACACCAAATACCAATTCTACCATTTTATCGATTACTAAGAGTTCGTACCAAAAACTGTTTGGTACCGAACCCGTGGTAAGGGCAATTCATGCTGGGTTGGAGTGCGGTCTGTTCCTCGAGAAGTATCCTAATCTTGACATGATTTCGTTCGGGCCAACCATTAAAGGAGCTCACTCACCCGATGAGCGTCTCGATATTGAATCCAACGATAAGTTTTGGAAATTGTTAGTTGATGTGCTGGGGAATATTCCAAAAGCATAGGATCTATTTTTTTATTGAATCTTAATATTTTACCATATGCGAAAAACTAAATGTGGTTGGCTTCTGGCGTTAGTTCTGGTTGCCAATGGTATCGGTTTTGTACAATCAGCAGTAGCTCAAGAGGCCGACGAGAAGGATAAAATAACATACGATTTTTACGGATACATTTCGCACGAGGTGATTTTCGATACGCATCGTTCGGTGTTTACCCGCGATGGTGAGCTGTACCTTTACCCAGCAGCTCCAGCTTATCATCCCGAGACAGACGAACTGATTAATGCTAACTCCCAGCTTGAAATGTTATCGTTACAGTCTCGGCTTGGGGTTAAAATTGCAGGACCCGATGTACTTAATGCAAAGCTTAGCGGGATGGTTGAAACCGATTTTTTTGCAACAGCCGAGGCTTACAAGCACCACCTTAGGGTAAGGCATGCGCTGATGAAGTTGCAATGGGAAAAAGTAAGCCTTACCCTTGGCCAGTATTGGCACCCGATGTTTACTCCAGAGCTCTTTCCACACGTTGTTTCATTTGGTGCTGCTGCTCCATTCAACCCTCTGAACCGATCGCCACAGGTTCGGGTCGACTACCTTCCTTCGCAAAGTATAAAGGTTGTTGTTGCAGCCTTGGCACACGGTTATCATTCATGCGTTGGACCCGAAGCTGCTCAACGCAATTCGGGCTTGCCCGACATGCAGTTACAGCTGCATATAGGTAATAAGCCCAACTTCACTACAGGGTTTACCCTAGGATATATGTGGTTACAACCCTTGGAGGAAGTGGCTGGCGGAATTCGATACTATAGCCCCGAACTTCTGGGCGCATACAATCTACAATGGTTTGGAAGAGTTAAGTTATCGAACCTTACCCTACAGGCTAAGATGTCGTATGGTGAGAATATGACCCATTTTGTGATGATTGGTGGTTATGGTCGCCTCTTGGACGATGCAGGAAATACGACTAATTATGGCTATGCCAATTTAAGAACTTATGCTGGTTGGCTTGAGGCTATTTATTCCTTTAACGAGCACTGGAATGCTGGTCTTTTTGCTGGTTCAATGGGGTCGTTGGGAGCCAAGGAAAGAGTTGATGTAAATGGCCCCATTTGGTATGCACGAGCAGCCAATCTGGCAAGTGGTTTACGTATTTCTCCACGAATTTCATATACCCATAAAAAGTTTAGCTTAGCAATGGAGTACCTATACAATACGGCCAACTATGGAGAATCGTTTACTGAGTTTGGGGTTCCTCAGAATGTTGATCATATGATGAACCATCGCATTCTTATTGCATCAAAATATACTTTCTAAGGCTACGGAACTAAATTCTACAGATAGAAAAAAGAGGCACGATTTCGTGCCTCTTTTTTCTATTACTCTATTTCTAAACACCTACATTTTAACAAATCGTTTGTTGATTGGCATTTTCTCTTCATCTACAGAGATAATGTAAACCCCTTTGGCAAGATCGCTTACGTCAATCTGAGTGTCGAGGTTGTAAAGGAATTCATCCTTAACTAATCTACCCTGAACATCGTAAATCTTAAGCGAAACGTCACCCCTTATGCCGTTAAGGCTAACGGTAATCATATCGCTTGCTGGGTTGGGGTACACGGTGTAAATCTCGCTGGTTTCCATCCCAAGATCATCAGCAAAAGGCTCGGTGGTTAAGGTTGATGTTTTAGTTTGCACCACATTAATCGTGTAATCTTCAACCTCGCCATAGCTAAAGGTTTCGCAAGCTGTTTGGGCAGCGTTATACTTCATGCTAACCCTCATGCGGGTTGTACCAAGAGCTGCACCAGTAGGTATTGTTACGTTGGCCGATAGAAGGTTGCTGCTCGATGAAGAACCATAAACAACACGCTCATCGGTATCAAAGGTACCGTTCTGGTTAAAGTCAATCCAGATGGACCAGTACTCGGTGTAGCTGCTACCGCTGAAACCGGCTTGAATGTATATTGGTAATGTTTCGCCACGAGCAACGGTTGCCGTCATGCTAGTAAAGTCAGCATATCCTCCATTCTTACCCGATGTGTTGTCAACCTCAGCAAATTGGACTCTTTGAATCCACTCGTAGTTTGCATTGTTACCCTTGCTGGTGCAGTAAGTTAGTGAAGCGCTTTGCGTGGTAAATGTTGATATGGCCGAGTAGGCGCTGCTACCATTCTGGTTGTTGGCTCTTACCTGCCATTCGTATGTTGCACCTGCAGTTAAACCGGTTGCATTTGCAGTAGTTGTGGTAACATTAGAAGAACTCCAGCTGCCACCCTGCTGACGGAACTGCACATCGTACGAGGTTGCTCCAGTTGAAGCATTCCAGCTTAGGCTTGCGCTTGATGTGGTGATGTTAGATGCGGTTAGGCCTGTTGGTGTTGCAGGAGGATTTGCTTGTGCGGCAACAATCTTTACAGTGTAATCTTCAACCTCGCCATAGCTAAAGGTTTCGCAAGCGGTTTGTGCTGCATTGTACTTCATACTAACCCTCATGCGAGTAGTTCTTGGTGCCGTTCCAGCAGGAATTGTTATGGTTCCGGTAACAGTCGTTTTGCTCAACGAACCTGCATCAAACATAAGGTCGGTAGCATCAAAGGTTGCGTTTCCATTCAGGTCGATCCAAATTTTCCAGTACTCGTTGTAAGTGCTGCTAGCGAAACCTGGGGTAAGGCTTATGCTATAGGTTTTACCTGCCTCTAGGGTTATTTCCTTAGAGGTAAAGTCGGTGTAACCGGCTGCTCCTGAGGTGTTGGTAAACGAACCAACCACAACCTTAGATATCCATTCGTACGATGAGTTATTTCCCTTGGATGTACAGTATGATGCCACATATTGCTGAGTAGTGAACGAAGCAATGCTTGAGTAGCTACTGGTACCTGCGCTATTTTTAGCCCTTACCTGCCACTCGTAAGTAGTGCTCGATGCCAGGTTGCTGGCATTGTAGCTGTTGGATGTAACGTTGTAGGTATTCCAACTTCCACCCTGAGGACGGATTTGAATGTCGTATGATGTGGCTCCACTTGTGGCACTCCACGATAGGGTTGCGCTGCTGCTGGTTACATTGCTAGAGTTTAATCCTGTTGGTGTTGAAGGAGGATTAGTGTTGAACATTCCCTGTAGGGCAACCAAAGCCTTTTGCGCATTAAGCCTACCCGATCCGAGCTTACCAATGTAACCTGAGTTAAGGGAGTAATGATCGTCCACATTATTTTTCAGAAGACTTGCTACTTGGGTGTTGGTAAGTATTACCCCGTTACGTACTGCATTTGATATTAGCAATGCGGCAACGCCTGAAACATGAGGGCAAGCCATAGACGTTCCTTGGTAAAAACCATAGGAACTGTTGGTTAAGGTGCTCAATACGCCCTTTGGATCGGTCGATGAGCTTTGCTCTCCACCGGGGGCGGAGATATCAACCCAGTCGCCGTAGTTTGAGTAGTAGCTTCTAACATCCTTATTATTTGTAGCTGCCACAGCAAAAGCACCCGAGTAGCAACCAGGATACCAGTTGCCAGTTTTATTGTCGTTTCCAGCAGCAAAAATGGTAATACCACCATTTAGCACGTTTCCACCACCATTAGCATTGAAATAATCGATGGCATCTAGAGTAGCCTGATCGTACACGTTAACACTGGTGTAACCCCAGCTGTTCTGCGAAATGGCGGCACCATTATCGGCAGCGTATATGGGAGCTTGGCCAAATCCTCCGCTGGATGTATTTGTGAAAACTTGGCATGACATAAGGCGAACACCATCGTTCGATCCCGTTCCACCAGCAACACCAGCAACACCAGTTCCGTTGTTGTTAACGGCAGCAACTGTACCTGCTACGTGGGTGCCATGGTCATGCGCTTGTATTGTGGTTGAGTTGGATACAAAGTTGTACCCTTTGCCCGACCACATATTGCCTGCCAAGTCGGGGTGGTTGGTTTGGATACCACCATCAACTACGGCAACTATTACACTTGATAGGCCGCGCTCCATATCCCATGCTTCGGGTAGATCGATATCCTTATCAGCAGTACCGCCTTGCTGACCTGTATTGTGGTAGTGCCACTGCTCGTTATAACGTGGGTCGTTGGGAGTCCATTTCGATTCTTTTGTAGCCTCTTCCTCACGATCGTTATTCTTATCATCAGGAATCACATTACTAATAAGGCGCTTCTTGTAAACGGGTTCTGCTATTTCAACCTCATCTAGCTTGGAGTACTCTTTTACCATTTCTTTCACATCAGCCTTTGAGTCAACCTCTACGACAAACCACAGGTGAAATCCCCATACTTTATGCCGTTCTCTGTATTCTGCTGACTTTGGAGACACATCGTACATCCCATGAAGTAGGGGCTTGTAAACCGAAGCACCGTAAGTTTGGTTTAGCTTGTCGAGCGAACCAATTCCGGTTACTACGTACCCACTCTTTTCTGCCGTCATTAAAACATCCGGAACAGATTTCTCAAGAGTTGGTTTCAGCTTAATTTGTACCATCCCCGGCTCGTAAGCATCTGCTGGTACGCTGTTTAAATCAATTGGTGGTCTTTCTCCTTTAACCACAGATCCCTGTGCAAAGGTCAGCGATGACATTAACACAATTGTAAAAAGGAATAGAAGTCTTTTCATACGTAGTACTTTTAGTTAATGGTTTAGTTTATGGTTGTTGGTTAAAAAAATAATGATGTTTGTAATTGGGAGGCAATATATGTATTAGTACTTAGCTGTTTTTTTATTTTCGACCAACGACAAGTATCTACCCACCAAAGGCAAGGTGTGTGTTTGTTATCTGTTTAAATTATTTTTTTCGTGATATTGTTCAGGTGTAATTAATTTAATTTGGCTATATTTCGAGCGATATGTAACACGTTTTAGCTGTACACACATGAGGTTACGATGCGCAATTGTTGATGATGAATCGCTATCCATCGACATACTTCAAGGATATCTTTGCCGTATCCCTAATATCGAGGTAGTAGCTACTTTCAATGATCCTATTTCTGTAGTAGATTTTTTGAACGAGCATCAGGTCGATTTTCTTTTTCTTGACATTGAGATGCCGAATCTCTCTGGTATTGATCTATTGAAAAGTCTTGTAGATCCTCCTTTGGTGATAATTACCTCGGCAAATAAAAACTATGCGCTGGAGGGTTACGAACTGGATGTGGTGGATTACCTCCTCAAACCCATTAGTTTAACACGTTTAATCCGTTCGGTGGGTAAAATCTCTGAAATCATTTCCAATAGATCGAATCAGATTGCATCGAGCTCCGACGAATACATATTCTTAAAGGAGAATAAGAGAATGGTTCGAGTTAATTTCCGCGACATACTATTTGTTGAGGGGATGAAGGATTACGTAAAGGTGGTTACCCGCGACAAAACGGTTATATCAAAGCAAAACCTCTCTAGTATCGAGGAGCTATTATCTACCAGAAACTTTGTTCGTGTTCATAAATCGTATATTGTGTCGCTCGATCATATTGATGCCTACAGCTGTTCCTTTATTGAGATTGGTTTGTTCGAAATTCCCATAGGACGTTCGCATAAGGATAAAGCGATGGAGCAGCTGGGGCAAATTAGCGATATTGATAAGCCCTAGCTTATGAAATGTGCTGGATGCTATGCCACAATTATACTGTCGCTGCTTTTATCAACAGTGTGTACTTCGGCTTTTACACAGGTAAAGGGCTTAATTCCTTCAAAATATTTCTCGGCGAAAAATTACAATGCTGGCACACAAAACTGGTCCATTGTTGAGGATACAAGGGGTGTTTTGTATTTCGGTAATGCACATGGGGTGCTAGAGTTTAACGGAAACGAATGGAGGTTGATAAGGCTTGGCAATGGTTCTGCTGCACGTAGCTTAGCCTTGGCCGACAGTGGGGTGATATTTGTTGGTGGATTTAACGAATTTGGTTTTTTGCTCCCCAATGGTAAAGGGCAGCTAGGATACACATCGCTATTACCAATGGTTGACGATGAGATGAAGGATTTTGGGGAGGTATGGAGCATTACAACCGTAAACGATTCGGTTTTCTTTACTACCAAACGATACCTTTTTTGTTGGGCGGATAATAACCTAACCTACTGGGAAAATGATAACGGTAGGTTTTACCTAAGCCATAACGTGGGTGGAAGGCTGGTTGTTCAGAATATAGGGTTAGGGTTACTTCAGCTTAGCGGAGGAGAATTGTTGCCTGTAAAAGGTGCGCAGCAATTTGTAGAGAGTAGGGTACATTCAATACTACCTCTTTCATCTGGCTATTTGGTCTGTACAAGAAACAGTGGTTTTTATATGCTAAATATGGTGGGTGAGGAGGTAGAGGTGATTCCTTTCGATAAGCTGGGCTCAAAGGCCAAAGCGCTGAATAAATATTTTATTGACAACACCTTTTACCAAGGAGCAAAACTTTCCAATGGGCTTGTTGGGCTGAGTTCTCTAGAGGGCGATGTGCTAATTGTTAATACCCAGTGGGAAGTTGTAGATATTATTGATAAGGAAACTATTGGTATTGCCAGTAAAGCATATTTCCTCCATCAAAGTGAGTATGGTTCGCTATGGTTGGCTTTAGATAACGGTATTGCAATGGTCGAAATCCTTTCGCCCTTTAGGCATTGGAACGAGGGTAGGGGTATAAATGGTATTATTACCGATGTGGCCGAGCTCAGGGATACATTATATATATCAACTGGATCAAGCATTTTTTTCACTCCTTGCTATGCCCAAAATCCATTTGAACTCTCACGATTTATATCTGTAAAGGCAACGGTAGAGCAAGCCTGGGAATTTCTGTACTTTATTCCTCCTGCACCCAACTGGCAATCGCCGTATAGCATCACCTCTCCCCCAAATTTTGATGAGGATCAGGCTGCACTACTTGTTGGAACAAGCAAAGGGTTGTACCAACTCAATGGGGCAAAGGCCCATAAAATTTCTAAGTACGATGGTGTGCTGAAGCTGCATCAGTATAGGCGCGATCCCACCAAGTTGTTTCTAGGCCTTTCCAGTGGGCTGGTTCTTCTGGAGTTTTCCAACGGGAAATGGATTGACAAGGGATATCAGTTTGGTATTAATAATGGAGTTAACGAAATTGGTGAGGACTCCGATGGGAACTTATGGCTGTCGTCAAACTATTTTGGATTGTATCACTTGCCAGTCGCGCTAGTTAACCATGATGAGCCTACTGCAGTTGAACTTTTTGGTACAGAGCACGGAATTTCCTCAGTCGGCTCTATCAGGATTTACGATGTGTACGATCCCATTCTTTTTCATACCGATAGAAAACTTTATCAATTTAACTCAGCCACTAAGGTTTTTGAAGATTACATTTTTCATTCTGATTCAACCACTGAGGGCACCGTGGATGAAGCAGATTACGGGATGAACTACTGGGAGAGCATTGGGGACGATATACTTACTCATATGTATGTTGCCCATCTAACCGATACCACTTCATGGTTTAGCACCGAATGGGGGATAACTCGTTATAAGCCAAAGTTTAGTAGAGATTTAAACAATGTTCCCTCTGCACTAATCACCAGCGTTACAGCTGCCGATTCGATAATTTACGGAGGCACCAATTTTTTTTATGACGATTTGCTTAACGAGAGTTCACCACGCCGTCATCTTAATCCATCCTCTGTGGTAATGTATCCTCAACGCATTAGCTTTGCGAGCAATACCCTTACCTTTAACTACTCAATTCCTTTTAGTGAGGGTAATAAGCCAAATGCGTTCAGTTTTTGCCTCGAGGGGTACGATAAGGATTGGTCGTCATGGCGCACCGAGACCAAGAAGGAGTATACCAACCTACAACCCAACAGCTACGTTTTTAAAGTAAAAGCACGCAATGTATACGGAGTAGAAAGCCCCACGGCAGAGTTTCACTTCACTATTCTTGCTCCCTGGTACAGAACTTACTATGCATACGTAGGGTATTTGTTGCTATTTACCGGCTTGGTTGTACTAATTGTAAAGTTCTATACCTACAGGCTTGTGCAGGAAAAAGACAAGCTTGAAGCCTTGGTTTTGGAGCGCACCCAGGAAATACTGGTGCAGAAAGAGGAAATACTGGTGCAGGCTGAGCATCTTAAGGATGCCAACGAGTGGATATCGGCTAAAAACCAAGAGCTTGAGGCTAAGAAAGATCAGCTTGAGCTTAGCGATGCCACCAAGAACAAGTTCTTTAGGATTATTGCCCATGACCTGAGGAACCCCATTAGCACAGCAGTTAGCACAACGGAGTACATCCTATCGAATTTTGATAATGCCGAGAAAGACTCTGTAAAAACATTTATTGAGAAGTTGCATAGGCTTTCGCTTACCACGTATAGCTTGCTCGAAAATCTTCTCGACTGGTCGTCGAGCCAGATGGGGCAAATACGTTATAAACCCATTAGGGTTGAGCTAAGCTATATGGTTACCGATAGCCTCGATCTGGTGAAAAGTATTATTGATGCCAAAAGGATTAAGATAAAGGTTGATATGCCAAAGTCTATGGAGGTGTATGCCGATGAGAATATGCTTCGGACTGTGATAAGAAACCTTATATCCAATGCCGTTAAGTTTACTAATGAGGATGGATACATAGGGATTACAGTAAAGGCTAAGGACGTTTACTGCGCTATAAGCATTGCGGACAATGGGGTGGGTATGTCCGAGGAGAACCTGAAAAATCTTTTCAAAATTGATAAGGAGCACAAAACCTTGGGTACTCACAATGAGCGTGGGGCGGGGTTGGGGCTAATTATTTGTAAGGAGTTTGTTGAGTACAATGGGGGCACCATATCTGTTGAGAGCGAGCTGGGGAAAGGTAGCGTATTTACCATAACTGTAAAGCTGGCCGACTCAGTATCCTAACGAGAAGTAGTGGGTAACTCTGAGTATTTCCTGCGCATCATTACAAAGAATTGAAACAGAATGCTATATCGGTAAAGCGATATTTTGGGATTTTTAAAGGCTCTTCGTTTCTTAATTATGCGTGGGCAACTCTTGTAGAAGTGGAGGTGTGCCCTAAGTACCGATATCACAAATTTTGGTTTTCCTGTAGCAAGGTACCCAACAGCCGACATACCATCGAGTACTAATCGGAAGAGCAGAACGGGAACCAGCGATACTCTAGAGAGATTCTTTAGCAACATCGACAGATTATTGCGGTGGTTGAAGTAAACCTTACGAGGACTATTGCTGGCCAGAGTGCCACCCCCTACGTGGTAAACCACCGACTGGGGTACGCACCAAATGCTGTAACCCTGTCGTTTCAGTCGCCAGCATAGGTCAATCTCCTCCATGTGGGCAAAGAAATCATCGTCGAGACCGCCAGCATTCCAGTACTCGGTAGCCCTTACCATTAGGCAGGCTCCGGTAGCCCAAAAAATCTCCCGAATGGTATCGTATTGTCCTCTATCCTCCTCAACCACATTTAAAATTCTTCCTCGGCAGAAGGGGTAGCCGAACATATCGAGAAATCCACCTGCTGCTCCCGCATACTCAAACTCGCTGGGTTTACCATGGTTGAGCAATTTAGGCATACAAGCCGCTGCATTTGGGCTGCTCTCCATGAAGTTAGCCATTGGCACTAGCCAATTTTGGGGGACAGCAATATCGGAGTTGAGCAGAATGTAGTAGTCGGTGGTTACCTGCTTTAGGGCTCTGTTGTATCCGCCAGTAAAACCGTAATTCTTGTCGAGTTCAATTAGCCTTACCGTTTCAAAGCTCTTCTTAACCCACTGCACGGAACCATCGGTCGATCCGTTATCGGCCACAATTATCTCCACCTTAAAGCCTGGCACAGCCGAATTGGAAACAACACCCGAAAGAAACTGTTCGAGGTAGTGCTTACCGTTCCAATTTAGTATTACAATTGCTATGCTCTTCATCTGCTATTGACTTTGGGTATTTTTTTTGGGTTTATGCTTCCATCGCCTATGCGACCATAACCAGAACTCTGGCCTGTCCATTATCTGCTTTTCGAGCCTGTGGGTATGCAGCTCGGTTAGTTCGAACTCCCCTAGCGATTTTGGGTTGTCGGTAATCAGCTCAAAATTTACCTCGTAGTAGCCACGACGAATCTTTTGCATATCGCAGAAGTACACCGGAAGGTCAAATTTTTGCGCAATCTTTTCAATACCAAGGTATACCGGGGTATCCTGATTTAAGAACATGGTCCAGTATTGGATATGCTTTGCCGGTGGGGTTTGGTCGCCAACCAATCCCAGCAAGAAGGGCTGCCCCTTTCTATTGCAATCAACAATGGCTCTAAGTGTATCCATCATCGGAACCGGGATCCCTCCAAATCGTTTGCGGGTACGGTTCATCATCACCTCAAAATTCTTGTTCGAGAGAGGTTTGTATACACCTAGTGATGTGTGCTTAGCTACTTTTCCGATAAGCGCAAAGAGTTCCCAGTTTCCGTAATGTCCGCTTACCAGTATGGCGCTTTTCCCTTCAGCATAAAGCTTTTCGAAAACCTCAGGGTTCTTAAATTTACAACGCTTAACGGCTCTTTGCCTGCTGGCATGAAGTAGAAAAAAGTTCTCAAGGAAAAGATCACATAGATGATGGTAGTATGCCTTTTCAATCCTAATAATTGCATCAAGATCTTTGCTGGGGAATGAGTTGGTAAGGTTTTTCCTTACAACCTTTCGTCTGTACCCAGCAATATGATATATTACGAGGTAAATAAAATCCGACAGAATAAATGATGCCTTAGTTGGTATTTGGGCAATAAGCCACGTAAAACCATAAAATAGGCCGAAAAGAATTTTTCTCATCAACTAAAAAGTTATTGTTTCGACATAAAGCCAGAGACTATCCCAACGAATGGTTCAAAAACCTTGCTGTTGGCAGCAATTATCTCTTTCCCAAAAATATGATTACTGCCGCCGCTAAAATCGCACACCCTACCGCCTGCCTGCTCAACAATAAAAGCACCGGCAGCCACATCCCAGGGTTGAAGGCTGTATTCGTAGAATGCTTCAAATCGTCCGCAGGCTACGTAGGCCAGGTCAGTGGCAGCTGAGCCCAACCGGCGTAAGCCGTGCGAGTGGCGCATAAAATGCTCCATCGATTGCATGAACGGCTCAATTCGGTTGTAGTCGTAGTATGGAAATCCGGTGGCTATTAGTGAGTCGTTCACATTGTCAATATCCGATACATGAATCTCATTACCATTCATATAGGCTTTATCATTTCCCCAGGCATAGAAACATTCGTCGAGGGTTACTTCGTATATCACCCCTAGAATTATTGTATCGCCCTCCATTAGCGCAATGCTGATGGCGTAGGGGGGAAGGCCATGAATAAAATTGGTGGTGCCATCCAGCGGATCGATAATCCAGTTTAGCCCTCCGTGCTTCTGCTGGCCAGTACCCTCCTCAGCAATAAATCCGGCATCGGGAAGTATTTTTTGTAAACCTTCCACTATAAGATGCTCCGATTCTTTATCAACATACGAGACAAAATCGTGCAGACCCTTTGTCTCCACCTTATCGAAGCTAAAATGCTTGCGTTGTTGGCGGATAAATTCGCCTGTAGTGGTGGCTAGGTCTACAACCTGTGTGCATACACTCTCAATATTCATTCTATTATATTTTTTCTGATATTTCTACAATGCAATTGCCATTATCGCTTAAACCAGTTAGCGTAACATTCATAATTTTACCAACCAGCTCCTTGCTGTAAGGATGCTCAACCTTTATATAGTTTCTGGTAAAACCATTAATAAATCCATCCTTCCTTGTTGACTCGAAGAGCACCTGATCGGCTTTTCCAATGTTCCGTTGATAAAACTCACGATGCAGCCTATCCGAAAGATTATGCAGCTTCTTTACCCGTTCGTTTACAACCTTCGATTTCACCTTGTTGCTAAAGCTGGCTGCTGGTGTGTTGGGGCGCTCAGAGTATGGGAAGATATGTAGAAATGAGGGTTTAAGCCTCTCGAGCAGGTTGTATGTTGTGGCAAAATCCTCATCGGTTTCGCCCGGAAACCCAAGAATTACATCAACCCCAATAAATGCGTTGGGAATGGCCTGCTTGATTCTTGCTATCTTATCGGCAAAAAGGGAGGTGTTGTAACGCCTCTTCATAAGCTTGAGCACATTGTCGGAACCCGACTGAAGCGGAATGTGGAAATGCGGAAGGAACTTATGAGATGTGGATACAAATGCGATAATTTCGTCGGTAATTAGGTTGGGTTCAATGGATGAGATCCTGTATCGCTCAATCCCATCCACCTCATCGAGGGCTTTTAGCAGATCGATAAACTTCTCGTTTGTTGAACGACCAAAATCACCCGTATTAACACCTGTGAGAATTATCTCCTTAATGCCGCTGGCTGCAATTTGCTCGGCTTGTGCAATAACCTTATCTATTGGGATATTGCGGCTTTTGCCGCGGGCAAGTGGAATGGTGCAGTAGGTACAGTGGTAGTCACAACCATCCTGTACCTTAAGGAACGAGCGGGTTCTATCGCCCGAAGAGTAGGCGGGAAAAATATCGTTAATGGCATCCACATCGCAGCTATATACCTTGGCCTTTGGCCCTTTTGTTATATCGCCTATGTGCTGTGGTAGGTTTCCCTTTTCGGAGGCTCCCATCACCAAATCGACCCCTTCCATTTGCGCAATTTCCTCGGGTTTAAGCTGGGCATAGCACCCCACAACGGCAACAAATGCGTTGGGCGATTGCTTTACAAATTTTTTAATTGCCTGACGGCATTTCTTATCGGCGTGCTCGGTAACCGAGCAGGTATTAATAACATAAACATCGGCTTGAGCCGAGGGTGCAACCCGCTCGAAACCCAGCTCGTCGAACTGGCGAGCTATGGTAGATGTTTCCGAAAAGTTAAGTTTACAGCCAAGGGTGTAGAATGCCACCCTCTTTTTTTCGCTTGACATGTTGCATATTGTTGTAAAAACCTGACAAAGTTACAAAAAATGGGGCACTTAAATTGAGCAGGCAGGTAGACCTTACATTAATTAATGTTAACAGTACGGAGCAATGCATTATTGCACCAAATGAATATGGAATTTGCTTACCCCCCCTGGAGTTCACGGATGTTCTTCTCGAAATTGGGGGAGTCGTAGGTTGGTTTAAAGTTGAGGTTGGGTACAATTTCGCCGGTTTCAATATTTATGTAGCCTTTTACAAACTGAGCGGGCAAAAGGTACACTTCGTCCATATTATCATTAAGCTCGGGTAGCAAGGTGCTAAAAATCTGCTCAACATTAACCACAGCCTTAACGTTGGAAATAATCTGCGTGTACTTATTGTAGATATCTTTTGAGAAAGCGAGAACTACAATAATACTCCCGAATTGCTTGCGAAGGTTGTGCTTGTATACTAGATCCAGCTTATCGTTGGTAATGGGTTCGGCTGTTTTGTAGAACGAATCGGCAAAGCGGAATCCTTCGCGGCAAATGTTATCGGCAACCTCTGGGTCGCGTGTGTAGTGAACAAATAACTCCTCGTTGTCGAGATTGCTGAACAGGAAGCTTTGCACCTCTCCATCGAGCAGTTTGTTGGGCTTAAGCAGCGTTTCGTATGGAAATGATTTTAACCTATTGATTAAAAAATCTATCTCCTCGCGGCTCGTGAAGTTTTGCAAGCTGAGCTGCTGCTTAAGTAACGAATCGATTCGATTTCCCTTCTGTTTAAGCTTAAAGTGCAGGTAAGCAATGTAGGCAATCAGAAGTAATATAATCGCAAGTTCAACCTTCATTTGCAGTATTCATTTTTTTTATCCCCCGTTCTTCTATGCAATTTAGAAACAATTTTTTTACAATTTGCATTTTACCATAATAAAGTTTTTGGTTGATTAAAAAAACGTGGGTTTGTAACAAATGGTACAATTGGCTAAGCAAAACCTAGTATTTTTGCAACTTTCAATACATAATTTATATGAGCCGCCTTTACAAAGTATTTAGGAAGTATCACAAGTGGCTAGGTGTTGCACTAGCATTCTTCTTCATATTTTTTGCCCTTTCGGGCATTGTGCTTAATCATAGGGGAACATTTTCCAAGGTAGATATTAAACGTGGTTGTCTGCCTAGGGATTATAGATATAGCAACTGGAATAATGCCTCAATCCGAGGGGCTATACCTGTTAGTTCCGATTCGATGCTGGTATACGGTAACATAGGGGTTTGGCTCACCGACAGTCAATTCTCAACGTTTGTTGATTTAAACCAAGGTTTCCCCAAGGGGATAGATAACCGGAAAATTGCAGATGTTGAGGTGGTTGGTAATGATGATTTCTTTGCTGCCACGCTATTCGGATTGTACAGGTACTGCAATAGCAAGTGGCAGAAGGTTAAGCTGCCCATAGCCGAGGAGCGAATGGTGGCCCTTGAGCAGCAGGGCGACAGCCTAATTGTGATGAGCCGTTCCCATCTGATGATTGGTTTGGCGTATGACGATTTCCAGACCTTTCATATGGTTCCACTACTGGCTCCTAATGGCGCTCAAAAGCGCATAAGCCTTTTTAAAACCATTTGGTTTATCCATAGTGGTAAGGTTTGGGGAATCCCAGGCAAGCTAATTGTCGATTTGGGTGGAGTAGCAATGATTCTCCTGTCGATTACTGGGTTGTTCTACTTTTTTGCTCCCAAGCTGCTTAGTAGAATAAAAACTAAGCTTACGCTTCGAACTAGGATTAAGCGCGCCAATCGCTGGTCGTACCGATGGCATTTGAACATTGGAATTTTTGCAGCATTGCTGCTGCTTGTTGTAACTACAACGGGAATGTTCCTGCGCCCACCATTGCTTATTCCCATTGCAAGCAAATCGGTTAAGCCCATAAAGGGAACTACACTCGACGACTCAAACTACTGGAGCGATAACCTGCGTGATTTAATTTACGATTCGCACCGTCGTTTTTTCCTTTTGGCCACAGCAGAGGGTATCTATGCACTATCGCCCGACCTGAGGGAAGCCCCCGTAAAATTTGCTCTTCAGCCTCCAGTAAGTGTAATGGGGATAAATGTATTTTGGCAAGAGGGGCCTTACTATGTAGTTGGATCATTCAGCGGGTTGTACAGGTGGAATCCTTTCGAACATCACCTATCAGACTATCTAACGGGAGAAAGTGTACAGCCCCACTCTACGCTCAGGTCGCCTTTTGGCGCTTTGGCCATTGCTGGGGGAATAAGGTTACAAAATGCCGTAAATGTTTTCTTTGATTATAATAGTGGTGCATTCACACCTAAGGGGGATAACAGTTTTCCAGAAATGCCTCAGGAGGTAGTCTCCAAGTCGGGGATATCGCTTTGGAATCTTGCCCTGGAGATTCACACCTGGCGTATTGTAAAATTTTTGGTAAGCGATTTCTACATTTTGGTAGTACCCCTTGCAGGTATACTGGGTGTGGTAATTGTGTTAACAGGTGTGGTGATGTGGATTATAAGGTATAGTAAACGAAAAAAGAGTAAAAAGGAATGAGGATAACCGAATTGAGAACTGCCGAGAAAGTACCCTTCAACCTCGATGGGCGCAAGATGCTAGTTGACTCTAGGGTTGAAATTGTGCATCTTACCCTACAACCCAGCGAGGTGCTGGCCAAGCATACCAATCCATTCGATGTGGCTATCTATATTCTGGAGGGCGAGGGAATGGTTGAAACCGACGAAAACTCAGTATCCGTTTCGCCCGATATGTGTATTGAGGTGCCTTCGGGAGCAAATCGTGGTATTACAAACACCTCAGGAGGTATCCTTAGGGTTTTGGTTGTAAAAATATTTGAGCGATAGAATCTTTTAAACCTAGTGCGAAAGGCTGTAGTGGGTAAAGGTTTCCATTACATTTTGAGCATAGGTTTTCGACACTGGAATTTCGATATTCGATGGGCCATCGAGTTCAAGTATTAGCTCATCCCTATCTTTTCTGAGGATTTTTACCTTTTCGAAGTTTACCATATACGAGCGGTGGCATCGGATTACCTGAGCATTTTTTAGCAGTGCCTCAAGGCGCTTAATGCTGTTGCGCAGAGTGAATCGTGCAGTTTTCCCCTTGTCAATGTAGTAAATATTCACGTAGTTGTCGGCCGACTCGAGGTATAGCAAATGCTCAACCTTTACCGAGAAACGAAGCACCCCCTTCTCGTCGTACATTGGTATCATCTTCTTGGTAGTATCTACCCCCATCGATGTTTCCTCGGCAAGTCTTTGAAGCTGCTGCTTCTTTTCCTGCCATGAGAAGTAAAGCCATAGCACCGAGTAGGGCAAGAATAGCACCAGGGTAGTATTCTTCATCGATATTTTAAGCAGATCGAGAATAAACCTTGAGTCCTGAATGAATAGCTTCTCAAAAAGGGTATAAAATATGGCCATGGCAAGCACCTCGGCAAATACCCATATAATGTACTGCCAAACCAGCAATTGCGTGCGCTTTGAGCGGTGATACATGATTACCCTGCTAATTACCACCACCAGTACCCCCGTAAGGATGATAATGCTCGAAATGCCCAGGAATTCCCAATCGGATAGTTCGTAAATAGTTTCCAAACCAAAAGGAGCGTATATGTTGATAAATACCACAGCAAAGAGTGCTGTAAGCATTATTAGCCTTACAATATTCTTTTTGTCGGTGAGGTATTTTGGTAGTGGACTATTTAGCATTTTTTCGATTTGAGTTTCCAAAGATAGCAAATACACTCCAACAAAAGGATGTGAGAGTAAGTTATGCGCACAAATACCTAAAATATTTTGCCCCTCTATTTTTGATTTTACCCCTCAATAGGCATTTGTACCCCCTGCCAATTCCCAAAAACCCAAAAATTTGCAATGTGACGCATTTGAGTTGTTATTTGCAACAAAACTCACAATACCTGAACTATGGAATTCACTAGAACTTACAACGAGCTTAAGGGGATGTTCTCGTTAAGCAATGGCAACACCTGCTTAAAGGATCATTCTGGCATATTTAAGCCAGTGCCGTTCGAAAGCAGTTCAAACCCTATTCCATTTAATCGTACAGGAATCAATAATGGAGTTAATGGGCACATATATGCTGCTGAGGATAGGGCAATTGCCGAGAATGTAAAGTTTAACTACCCTGTGTACATACCAAATACTGCCAGCACATATGGTAAGGCAATTATATTGCTGCATGGCCTCAATGAGCGCAGTTGGCATAAATATTTGCCTTGGGCAAAGTACTTGGGCGACAAGACCAGTAGACCCGTAATCCTGTTCCCCTTGGCTTTTCATATGAATCGGAGCCCCGAGAGTTGGGCAAACCCTAGGCAAATGATGTCATTATTGAACAAACGCAAATCGCTTGATGGATTGCAAATGGCAACCTTTGCAAATATTGCGCTAAGCCAGCGCTTGAGCGACGACCCGCTGCGCTTCTTTACATCGGGCAAGCAAAGTGCCGACGACATAGTAAAGCTTCTTGGTGATATAAAGGAGGGTGGTATTCCGTTTTTAAAAAAGGATGCCCAGGTCGATTTCTTTTCGTATTCCATTGGGGCCTTTTTGGCACAAATACTTTTTCTTGCTAACCCAAATGATTTGTTGAGTACCTCAAGGCTATTTGTGTTTTGTGGAGGAACTCTATTCGATCAGATGCGTGGAACTTCGCGCCTAATAATGGATAGCCATGCTTACAGTAGTTTACGCAGATACTATCTGCATGATTTTCCCATAGAGCTTAAGTTCAGGTCGCCATTCTCATCGTATGTTAGGGGAGGGGTGCTGGGCGAATCTTTTATGGCTATGATTGCAGAGGAGAGTAGCCAGGCTTTTCGAGAGCATCGTTTCCAGCAGCTTAGGAACAGGCTCAGGGTTGTTGCCCTTCGAAAGGATTTGGTAATGCCTGCAGCTGCAGTAAAACGGGCACTTACATGTATACGAGGAGATAGTGTTTTTACCGAGCTCGATTTCCCGTTTGACTACACACACGAGAACCCATTTCCAATTTATCGTAACGACAAATCGGCTGATGTGGATAAGGCTTTCGAGAGTGTTTTCTCGATGGCCACAGAATTCTTGAGCTAAGCAAGCATCACTGCTTGGCTATATTTGTTGGGGGTAAGCAAGGCATCCCGAATGGGATTCAATACGTTGAAACCATTTCTAGGGATGCCTGCTTTTTTAGGGGTTTCTAGCTAGTACTCGTCAATGGTTTGAAACTCAATGCCCCTGTCGGGTTCAAAGGTTGAAGCAGGGATACGAATATTTTCCTTGATTTCGACAGCAATTTCATTTGCCGAAATGCCCAAAGCTTTCGCTTCGGATTTAAGGGGTACACCCTTGTATATCCACACCTTGGCCATCATTATCTTTAGTACTTCGCACTCTTTGCCAAGTATTTTCTCGGTTCCTAAGCGTTCGCCACCCAGGGCATCAATAATATCCTGGCCCATCTGCTCTATTTCGGCCTCGGTCATCCCCTCGGTAAGCTCCTTGCCCATATCAACGTATTCCTCGTTAGATGTTTTGTAGGCTGTTCCCTTAATCAGATCCCATGTGTAATTTGTTGTACCGTCGGTTACAGAAATGCTATGCTGCTCTTCTTTAGAGGTTCTACCAAAAATTTTTATGGTAGTTGTCGATTTAATTTCGGTGCGCGATTTCTCACCGTAGTTATCCCACCAAAACATTTTGGTACCTGCAGTGTTTCCTGTAAGTTCATACTCTACATAGCCCGATTTGATGGCAAACTGTTTGTAATCATTTTCTTGGGCAATGGTTGCTATGGCGAAAATAGCAATAGATAATGATAGAAGTATTCGTTTCATATTCTGGCGTATTGGTTATGTTTACGTTTTAAGGTTACTCTTTAATGCAGCGTACATAAAAGCCATTGGCTAAACGAAAATTGCCGGAGCCGCTGCTATCATTTCTCCCTCCAATATATAAAGAGTGAGCTCTTTCGGGGTTTGCTTGGTATTTGTTTGAGCCCCAGTAGCGTGTCTCTTTACCATCTTTATGGAAATAACCATCTTCGCCTCTGTAACCGCCAAGTTTTGAGTTAAAACCAGTCTTACCCCCCTTAACCAATTCTTTCTTTCGATGATTTGCAGCCGAGATGCCTGTGCTTTCAATCAACTTGTCAAAATCGGTATTAGTAGGTAGTCTATACCCTTCGGGTGCAAGCCCACGGGGGTCGCTTACTGCATACCAGTTGTACAGCTTGCCATACTTTTTGCCGTTGGCGGGGTCGTTGTTAAGGTAGCACCAGGCAGGCTTGCCCTCTTTGGCGGCTTGCACCCACTCCTCGTCGGTTTTGGCTTCGGGAATGGGGTCGCCATTGCGGAAGTTGGCCACATCTAGGTTGTCGCTAGCCCAGTTGTAGTTTCCGTAAATGGCTTTGGTAGCCACCTTGTCAACTGTTTTGTTTACCAGCTTGTTGCTGGTTAAATTGGAGATTTTACATCCGTTAATTGCAATGGCAATTACTATTAGAATTACCAGTTTTTTTGTGGTTTTCATCTGTAATAAATTAGGTTTATTATGTAGTTTGTTTGCTTAAAGTTCAATTGTAGAGTAAAACAACACATAAAAACTCACCCTTTTGGGGTGAGTTTTGAAAGCGTATACCCTTTGTTTGAAAGCGTAGCAATAACTCTTCTGCTTGGGTTGTATATGAATGTTATTGCTATATTGATGCTGCAACTTTCGACTTGAAATTGAGTTTAACGCCAAGCACCATTGGTGCATAGGTAGACTCGCCCGATACGGTTACAGTTGCTTGATGGTTCTCGAATAGATAGTTACTAAGGGCATTGAGAAGATCTTCGGAAATGGGCAGGGTAATGATGTGGTTCTCCGTAATGTCTTCCAATGTTACTGTTAAGTCAATTTCCTCAACGTACATTTTTAGAAGGGGGATTGATTGTCCCGATGGGATACCTGTTACTTCGCATTCAATCTCGGTAATGTCTAGCTCCTTAATTTTCTCAATCTGCTTGGCAACCTCCTTGTCGTCCTCAATGTTAAGGGTTTGGGTTTCAGAGAATGGGAAGGTGTCGCCCTTGCCAGTGTCCTCAACATCAATATTCATATTTACTTTAAAGTTTGCGTCAAACCTAAGTGTTAGGCCATCTTCGCAAGAGCTAAGCATGAGTAGTATGCCAGCAATGGTAAAAAGTGTAATTAGCTTTTTCATGATTTTAGTTATTTAGTTAAAAATGTTTGGTAATGATACTTCGATATTTACAAGTTAGTTTAATCTCGTACACAACGAACAGAAAAACCCTCCATTTTATAGAATTGGTCTCTCCAAGCATTGCTGTAATCGTGGCCCATGAAACAGGTCATTACCCAGTTCCAACCCTTAAACGAAGTGCTCCACCACTGGCCTCTGAGGCCAATAAGGTCGAAAACCTTCGCATCCGAAAGGCATCCCCCTGGAAGGGCTGTAAAGCCTGTTTCGTTAGTTGCACCTGTGTTTGGGCTATTCCAATGTGTTGTTGAGGTTTCTTTTAATTTGCCTCCGGCAGCAAATCCTCCACCTAAATAATCGGTTAATTGCTTCCACTCATCATGGCTTGGCAAATGCCAGCCTTTTGGGCATACGCCTTGAACTCCACTTGGATTAGCGTCACTGCTTTCTTGGCCATTCATTGCCGCAGGCCAGTTGTATAGCACCCCATAGGTTATATAGTTTTCTCTATTTTTTGCTATATTAACAGACGTTCCATCATAACCGTAAACATAGTAGCATGGTTCAGTGTTTGATGTTATTGTAGGTGGGTTGACGCTTGGCAGGTATTTTAAATTCTCGGCCATCCAGACTTGATAGCCTATACGCACGGCATTGTAATGAGTACCGTCTCTGCTATCGGTAACTCCTTTTTCTGCTTGTAAATCTAATATCATTAATCTTAGTGCGTCAACATATTCCTTTGTAGCTGCGTCTTTTGCATTTACAGGGGTGGCAAGGTTAGTAATGTTTTTATTCCCTGCATCAGCGCCTTTTGTCAGCACATCGTTAAGGTTTTGATTCTCGGTTTCAAGGTAGTTTTTCAAATCGGTGATCTGTGCTTCTGTAATTGTAATGCCTGTGGATTTGTTCCATGCTCCAAAGGCAGGGTCGGTTTCTTCGGTTAAATAGTTTTGCAAATCAGATATTTGCGATTCGCTAATTTCAATGCCGGTTGTTTTATCCCATGCATTAAAGGCAGGGTCGGTTTCGTTAAGTTCACCAGTAATACTCTCGGCACTTATAGCATGCAATGCAAACGGAACGCTAAGCAGCTGCGTAGTAAACTCTATGGTATAGTCTGTGCCGCTGTTCAAATCGATATAAACGGTTAAAAAGTACGGTGGATTAGTCCAATTAATATCGGAAAAGCCAGTACTATTGCCAATTGTTGTAGTTAGCAAACCATTCTCGTTAGTTGTTACAGTTTGAGTTTCGTTGTAAATATTGGTTGTGCCTGGGGCACCCTGCATAAGGGTTATGTACATTCCAACCTCAGCATTCTTAACCAAATTATTATCGGCATCGCGGATAATGGACTGATAACTGAATGCCTGAGTTGATTGCGCGAACATACCAAGGCTTAACAATAGTCCACAAAATATAAAAAATAATCTTTTCATGGTGTTTTACTGTTTAATTATTTTGAATGTTTTAACTTCCATTCGGTTTGATACTACTTTAAGAATGTAAGTGCCAGAGGCGTAGCTACCCATTTGAATCCGTGTTTCGTTCGAAACAATTGAACCCATTGCGAGCAACCTTCCACCAATATCAAAAAGCATATAATCGGTTGGTAGGTAATGTTTTGAATCTGAAAGATCACAAGTAAGGAAGAGGTAATCACTAGTAGGATTTGGATATGCTTTTACGCTAAGCGAAATATGCTGAGCACTTTCGATACTCGAAACAATGTATATTTCATAGGGTTGTTGTACGCCATGAGAAGCGTTGGTAGTGGCGGTGTAGAAAGTTTGTCCGATGGACACCGAGATGTTACCTCCCGCGCTGGAGCCATCTCCTCCGCCCGATACCATCCCCTGCTGAGCATACGATGGCAAGGTAAATCCTATGCTGCAGAGTAGACCCAATAGCAGCATGCCTTTGGAAATTTTACACGCTTTTTCTTTGTACATAACAATGTTTTAACAATTTAAGACAATTACCAAGATAGAGATACGAATCATTTTGGTTAGATTAGAATTCAATTAAGTACTAGTTGAGCAATTCATTACTTTGAATGAATTGTAATATAAAGCAACACAAAAAAACTCACCCTTTGGGGGTGAGTTTTGAAAGCGTACCTATCGGGTTTGAAAGCGTAAGCCTATCTCTCCACTTGATTGCCTTCCTCATCGTAGGCAAACCATTCACCAACCTCTTCGCCGTTCTCAAATTGGCCTTTTACACGTATTTGTCCGTTGTCGTAATAGGTAATCCACTCGCCATTGAGCTGTCCATCTTTGTAATTCTGCTTTTTGCTAACATTCCCATTTTCATAGTATTCTATCCACTCACCATTTTCAATTCCGCTAGCATAGCTGCGCTTGTAGTTAATATTACCGTTCTGTAAATACTCAATATATTCGCCGTGCTGCTTACCATCAACAAATTCTGATTTTAGGTAAACGGTAACACCATCGGGGAAATAGGCATATGCAGTTCCTGTAAATGGCTTGTCGGCTTTTGGAAGGTAGGCTACACCTGCTCTATCCTCCAGCTCGTGAATTTTAACTTCTTTTGCCTCTTGCTCGCTGTTCCCGCATGCTGCTAGCATAAGTAACGCCGATGCAATAATCATTAGTTTTCTCATAGTTGTGATTTGTTAGTTAAAAAATTGATTGTTAGGGTCTTTGTTCTTTCGGATATGTGTATTTAAGTTAATGTTCCTATCAGAGTAAATCAAACTATAGTTCAGTGTTCATAGTTCAGTAACTTATGCATTCTTGGTTAGTTCGATATTCATTGTTTTTTGTTTTTTTACCACACAATCTACTCTGTGTCTTTGTGTTTATATTTTTACGTTTAACCTAAAATTACTCTTTTGTCCATATTCGTGTATTCAAATCCATTTCATTTATAACAACTTCTATCAGAGTGAATAAGTTGTATATTTCCTCAATATCGTTAAAGCTAATTGGCTTGTTAGTATTGGCCTCGAAAAGTTCCTTGCCAGTAAGGAAACCAAAATTTACCCTATTCTCGGTAAAGGAAATAACGGGGCGATAGCCAATAGATTTTTCAATATTCAGAATTGCTTCCATCATTCTTGGGGTAAGCACGTAACGCGCCTCGGTGTGGTTCTCGGTGGAACTCATCCCCTTAGCGGCTTCAATAAGTTGGGATATAGAAATGCCACCACTAACCGCATCCATTACTTTATGCATATTCGTGTGCACCTCAAATTTCTTATCAAACTCAGGGTTCTCCATCTTCACACGGGGACTTCCTCCATCAATCAGCACTATTTCAGCGGGCTTAACCAATATGGTTCCGTTAAGCTTCTTGTTAAAATCGGCGTGTAGGAAGAAACCTCGGAAGCTCTCGCGCTTTATCTCTTCATTATGCTCGTTGTAGGCCTTGCCGTAGGTAACCAAATCGCAGCATTCGAAATCGGTTTTCCCAATTTTACCCGACATGTAGTCATCGCATGAAATATCTACAATAGGGCCGAAGATGTGGCTATTCTTAACGGCATCCATACTTATTGTGCCCTTGGGGTCGTAATTCCAATTGGTGTTTAGCATCTTAAAAACGGGTCGCACTACAATCTCCTTGTAAACCTCGCGGTACTTATCCAATGGTTCGCGTATGCTACGACTAGCAAAAAGAGTGGTTACACCAAAAATCATTAGCGTTGGAAGCGTTGCGCCAATAACGATAAAAATATTCTCATCGAGCCATGCCTCGATATCGCCCGAGAGTAAACCTAAAGTTAGAACTATAAGGATAATGATTCCAATAACTACCAGTATGCCAAACGATACTAGTTTTCTTCTGCGAGAAATGCGTTTACGTACCGATTCGAGCTTCTCGAACTGGGGCTTTATGGCTGAGTCGAAGTAACCACGTAAATTTTCGAGGGGCGTTAGGGTGTTGTTCCCGTCAGATTGGATGCTTTCAGATTCTGATACATTTCTTTGCTCTAAAGTTTCTTCTAAAAGCTGGTTGATTGTGCTATTCATAGTCATATTAGTTAATTGGGGGGTTGATAGGGTTAATTTGTTGGCCTTACAGCTGGCTCATCAACAATATTTGCAAACAGGTTATACTTCTTTTGGGTTTTGTTTTGGGCAACCTCTAAGCGCAAAAGAAACTGGGTTTCGTTAGTGCTATTTGTGAATTGCAATTCTTGATAGTTGGCATCGGCACTCTTAACTATGGTTTGTGCTTGATTGTCGTATAGCTTACCATCAACTTTTAGGTATGCATCCTCAATGTCAAAACCGCTTATGTAAAGGGTTTTGCCTTGCGGCACTTGCACCTTGAACCAATGTGGCGAATTGGCATTTTTAATAGTGCCCTTAGTATTTCTGCCAAGTTTTAAGGTTGCTGCTTTTTCGGGCGTTGCTCCGCCTCCATTGGATAACGAAATGTACTGGCCTTGCCAAACAATATATCCGACTCCCGCAATAAAGCCTAAAACGATGATTGCAATTTTTAGTTTTGTTTTCATAAGGTTCGTTAAGTGGTTGATTAAATGACCTGACAGCGTGCGAAGCTCCTGTCAGCGTCTAAGAAAGATTTATTGACCTGCTTGACTGACTGACGTTGGTAGGCAGGTTGATTGATTGATTGATTGATTGATTGATTTACTCTACCTCAATATTTAGTTCTATAATCTTAACTATTTTGGTGCCGCCCATGAATACAAATTCTACCTTATGGCTACCTTTTGTTAGTGCTCCTGAGGGAATATCGATGGTGAATGGCGATTTGTGCGTGGGTGGCGTTTGGCTAACAGCAAGTTCGCCATTGTGGCGCACCTCAAGGCGTAAACCTACACGGTTAGCCTCCTGCGCATTGTAGGCTATAGCAACAGGAACTGATTGCCCTTCGCTAACCTTTTGGCTTGTGGTTTTGGGTTCTTCCAACTTAATGCCCCACTGAATACCCTTATCGTCAAAAGGTTTTACGGTGATGTATACAATGGCTTTGCCATAAGCGGTTTCGGTATCGTTGCCGGGGCGCATTAGGTAAACGCCTAGCGTGTGGTTGCCTTGCGTTAGTAAATGTGATGGTACATGCCCGTAGAAAGGCGATGAAAGTCCACCATAAACCATATCCATCATATCGCCATTAAACTGCGACATTACCCAGGCGCCAAGGTGATTAGCCGCCTCGGCATTAAACTCAAAGGCAAATTCAATGGGTGTGCCCTCTGAAATTTCAAGGTTGGTGGTTTCGGGTTGTAGTAGATTAAACCCCCAGTCAACGGTATTTTCTTCAATTTCTACAACGGGAACCTCAACGCCTAGCTCACGGCTGTGAGTAATTCGTTGTATTTTTCCGTTTGTGTCGATGGTTACGGCAAAACCTTCGTTATCACCAAAACTCTCGTCGCGGATAAAGAACCAAGCATTATCTTTTTGCAGGCGCTCCTTCTTGGGCTCGTAAAATGGGGTTATCTCGTCGAGTATCTTCTCAAATAGTTTTGCGTCCTCATCGGTTTTTAGTGTGAATTTTGGACTGATAGACCCAAGAAATATTGATGAGGTCAGTACATCGGTATGCGACTCGAAAAAGCGCTCATCGCCATTATGGTTTACGCTAATTACAAGGCTAACTCGTGTTGAACTATATGAATTCCCCTCGCTATCGGTATATACTTCGTCAATGTTAAAGTTGTGCTCGCAAATGATGGCGTTGGATATTTGGCTTATGGTGTAATCGGTTAGCCTATTCACGCTTTGCGTAAAGTTGATATTGCTATTTATATGTTGCTTCATAGCATCGAGCTGAGCAGATGATATTTTTATATCGGCTTGCAGCTCTAGTAGTGGCGATCTTTCATCGGGTTCAACAACTTGGTCGGGGATGGTAACTTCCATCTTGCTCTCGTAGGTAATGGTTTGCACCTTGCCGCTATCGTCTGTATCAATTCGCCAGAACTCAACATCATCAAAAAAAGTACTGCGGATAAAGTACCACGAGTTGCCCTGCTGGTAAAAACAGGTGCGTGACCAACGCATATCAATTTGACTAAATAGGTTGTGAAAAGCCTCGGCATCGGCGTTGCTTTGTAGCCTGTAATTGCTTTGTATTGATGAAACGAACTGGGGCGAGGTTAGTAGCTCGTACTCGCTGTTGAATGCAGCTGCATCACTGCCCGAAACGAGGAATAGCTTTTCCGATTCGATAAGAGATAAATCGGCCTGAGGCAGGGTATAGGCTACACCTGCCTTAACTATTACAGCACTTGAAATGCTTTGAAAAAGTGGGTTGCCGAATTGTACTTGGGTATAAAACTCAGAGTTTACTTCAAGTTGACCATCAATAGCTTTAGACAGGCTGGAGCAAAGCATTACAGCGATTAGAGTTGCTAGAATTCTCATAGGTAAAATAGTTAGGTTTATGACGAAACGGTTCATTGTTAATCAAATGTACTGCATCATATCCTAGCAACAGGGGGAGTATTTGAAAGCGTGTGGAGGGAGTTTGAAAGCGTAGTTTTGATTGTCCACAAATTACACAGATTTCCACAAAATTATTATTTGAGTTGATTTGTGTAATTTGTGGATAACAAATATTATTCTTTAGTCCAAATCCTTGTGTTCAGATTTAGTTCTTGAATAATAATTTGGTTTATTTCAAACAGGTTGTACATAAACTCAATATCCTTAAATTTTACGCCCGATGAGAATACCTTGGGCTCAAACAGATTTTTATTAAAACTTATGGCAACGTAAACCCTAGAACCAATAAAGGAGAGGTGCATTTTTCGCTTATACTTTTTGTATATATTTACCAATGCCTCCATAATGGTAGGGGTGAGGATGTAGCGCGCTTCTGTTTGGTCGGTGCCAAAAACGGCAAAAATCTTTTCAAATTCTAGATTTTCTAATTTTACCAGCTTGCCCTTGGAGCTCATTTGCAAGCTTTGCCCAAACTTTCCGAAAAGTCGTTCCGCGGTATCGGGTTCAATGTAGGTTTTACCCTTAATCTCCTTGTTAAAGTCGGCGTGAAAGAACAGCCCCTTGAAGATGGTATGCCAGGTCTCCTTACGCTTGCCATCCTTATCGGTAGTAACCGTTTTGTACTCGGTGTGTAGCTCGGAGCATCTGAAATCGGTTTTATCAATCTTTCCGCTTATAAGATCATCGCCTCTATACCTGTCAACCGATTGTCTAAACAGGTCACTGCTACGATATTCCGAGCTGGTAATGCACTGATCATGGTTATATTCCCAGGTTGGGTCAATTGCCTTAACAATTTCGCGCACCACCTCATCCTTAAATCTATTGCGATAAATCTTTTTATTTTTAAAAGTACGAACCAGAATAACAATGCCGATAATGGCCAGCGGAGCAATAGAAATAAAGGGAAGTGCTTCGTTATAACCTTCCAGCAAAGCTGCTGCAGGGACGAATAGAAGAAAGGTTAAAACAAGTAGTAGAATGCCAAATACTTGTCCCCTTTTCACTTTTTTTCGAATCCCCTCCAAACCCTGGAGTTTATCTTTTAGCTCGCTATTGTAGAGGGTTTCAAGGTCGTTACGTTCTATCATGATGTATGGGTTTTGGGGTTAGGGTAACTATTCAAAAACTAATGCTACAACGTAGTGTAGCATTAGCTTAAAATGGAATATACGAGTAAGAACCTAGTTGAAAAGATTCTTTACATTTACGTTTTGCCTTTCGGTCTCGGGAATAACGAATACCTCTTTACGCTTAAGACCCATCATTCCTGCAATTATGCTTTTTGGGAAAACCTGAATGGCGTTGTTGTAGTCGGTAATTACTGCGTTGTAGGTTCGGCGTGCTGCCGAAATTTGCGATTCAACCTCGTTAAGCGTACGCTGCAAATTCAGAAAGTTTTCGCTAGCTTTAAGGTCAGGGTAATTCTCTACAGCCACCATGATGCCGTGCATAGCACCCGAAATCTGGTTGTCGAGTTCCACCTTTTCATCGGCATTCATTTGTCTATCGGTGGCTTTTGCTCTTAGCTGGGTAACCTTTTCGAGCAAATCCTTTTCATGGCTGGCATACTGCTGAACGGTAGCAACCAGGTTAGGAATTAGGTCGTACCTTTTCTTGAGCTGAACGTCCATTCCTCCAAATGCATTATCAACCTCATTGCGCTTGCGAATAAGGCTGTTGTACATTCCAATAATAATTAGCAGTAGTAGAACTGCGGCAACAATAATTACGATTGTAGGGCTCATCTTATTTGTTGTTTTGTTTTTTTAAAGATATAAAAAAATGTTTAATCCAACTTTGTGTTTGTAATTTTGGTAGCACTTAAATTAAAAAAGGCGTTGAACTGGTTCAACGCCCCTCCTAGCTTATATTGCTATAGCACTACGTAATTGTTACCGTCAATATCCTCGAAGGTTATTGTGCTGTAGTCAAGTGAAGACTCTGCATCGACTGTAATGCCGTGGCTCCCAGAGTGAGCAATGCGTGAGTTGGTGAACGAAACTGGGTTTGAACCGGCTTCGTCAACCAGGTTAACAGCGCCCCAGTAATCGCTTGAGCCAGCGTACAGTATCTCACAGTAATCGAACGAGCTGCCAATACAACCTCTTCTAAAATCAATACCCCACCAATCGCCTTTTGCTGGCGATGGGCTGTTCGATGTAAATACTATTGGGTTATCGGCAGTCCCTTCGGCAGTAATAACTGCGTATGAGTCGTCCCAGTAAGGAATTTCGAGTGCTGCATTAACCATAAACTGTAAAGTAGTACCAGCAGCAATAGTAAGCTTAACTCCCGTTCCGGTTGCACCAATGCGCAGGTTCCCTTCAACAATGTATGGCGCATCGTGGTTTAGCCAAGTGTAGGTGCCCTGCTTGTTGAATTCTTCGTCATCACTAATTAGAATGCCAGTGTTTGCAGCAGCGTTAAATGTATTGTTGGCACCTATGGTATGTACGTAATTGGGGCGTATTTGAATAGGGTGCTTGCCAATGCTAGTGAAAGTGTTTCCTGTAAATTGGGTGAACTGGCCGTTCTCTTTAAGTTGAAATGCGCTATGCTTGAAGTGATTAAAAGTGCAATTGGTAAACTTTACGCTTGTGTTTTCAATTGTTATAGCGCCGTAGTAGTCGTCGTTGGGGCCAGCATACTCAAAAGTAACGTGGTCGAACTCGCAGCTGCGTGCGCCTTTGTAAAAGTTTATTCCTTCGTAATCTCCAGCTGATGGCGATGCGCTATTTGAAGTGAAAAGTATTGGCTCTTCTTCGGTACCTTTAGCAATTAATTTGGCGTAATTGTCGTCCCAGTAAGCCACTTCTAATGCTGCACCAGCAGTAAACTTAACAATAGTTCCTGGGTTAAGGGTCAGGTTCACGCCATTTCCATCGGCTCCAATGCGCAGGTTACCTTGAACAATGTACGGAGCGTTATGCGCTAACCACGTGTAGGTTCCTGCTGCATCAAAATCCCATGCCTCGGGGAAGAAAATGCCATAACCAGTCGATACCTGAAAGTTGTTGTTGGAGCCGATTGTATGGGCGTTTTTAGCTGCAATGCTTATGGCGTGTTTGCCAATGTTGGTAAAGGTGTTGTTCTCAAAAGCAGTGAAAGCACCTCCAACAGAAAGCACAATTGCGCTGTTTTTCAGGTTTCGGAATTGGCAGTTGGTGAATTTAACTTTTGTCTCATCTATGTAAACAGTTCCATTGTAGTCGTATTTACCACCATACTCAAAAACACAATGTTCAAATACGCAGCTATTTGCTCCGCTATAAAAGTTCAGGCCGCTGTAGTCGCCTGCCTGAGGCGATGTGCTTGCCGAGGTGAAGATAATAGGTTTTTCCTCGGTACCAATGGCAGTTACTGTTGCGTACTCATTTTCCCAGTATGCAAACTCTAGGGCTGCATCTTTCATGAACTCAATTACAGTTCCCGCTTCAATGGTAAGATTTCCGCTAACCCTAATATTTCCGTCAATAATATAGGTTTTGCCCGACTCCCAGGTCGCCGATTCAGAAATATCTTCGGTTATTTCAACAATTTTACCAATGGGTGTTGGGTCGTCCTTTTCGCAGCTGGTAAAAAGTATTACCAGTGAAAGGGCAAGAAGGCAAAGGATTTTTGTTTTCATAGTACAATTGCTTTAGTTGGTTAGGATTAAAAATTTGCTAAAGCAAAGTAAACCTCAAAATTCTGTCCTTGAATGTGAGAATTTGAAAGTGTTACAGTTGTGTTTGAAAACGTTTACCCTTTCAGGATATCCATTAGGGCTTGCTTGCGGCGATGCGAGATGGGAATGGTGTTGCTATTTTTAAGGATTATCGAACCGCCATCGTTTTTGTCGATTCGCTCAACATGGTTGAGGTTGACTAGGTAGCGCTGATGGGGCCGAAAAAAGCGGTAGTGCGATAGCATTTGCTCGTACTCTTTTATACCCCTCGACACGAGTATCTCTTTCTTGTCGGTTAGGTGGAAGGTGGTGTAGCTGTTGTCGCTCTCGCAAAAAATAATATCCTCGAGGTTAACAAGGTAGATGGACTCCATGGTGCGAAGTATAATTTTCCGGTTTTTGCCTTTGTCCTCAACATGGTCCAAAAGGTTCTGAACCTGTAGCTCTACCTTGTTACGTTCGTATGTAGAGATGGCACTCTCAATGGCTGTGCAAAACTCGGTTTCGTTAACTGGCTTCAGAATGTAATCGAGGGCACTAAACTTAATGGCCTTAATGGCAAACTCGTCGAATGCTGTAATGAAAATCACCATGAAGTTGTAGGGTCGCACCTTTTGTAGGATATTGAAACCCGTTCCACCCATAATTTCAATATCGAGCAGCACAATATCGGGATCTGTTTTTTGTATCAACTCAACTCCAGAGTCAACGCCATCGGCCTCGCCAACAACCTCTACATCCGGGAAATTGTTATGAAGTAGGGTTCGATTGGTATCCCTAATATCCTTTTGATCATCAATAATAACAGCTTTAACCTTAGCCATGGGTGTTTAGTTTGAAAGAATGGGGAGGTGTATGGTAATTTTTACACCCACATTGTTTTCTGTGTTGCTATTCGATAGAGTAAAAGTAGGTAAATTTTTGAACTTCTGCCGCAGCATTTTATGCCTTTTCTTAGTAATCTCCATAGAGCGCGACTGGTGTTCTTTCGACTGGATTGGCTCTGCAATCATCCCTTTCCCGTTATCAATAATTTCCACCTTTAGCATATCGTTTAGGTCAATGAACCTAACAATAACCATACCATCACCATCCAAATCTTTTACGCCATGCTTCACGGCATTCTCAACAAAAGGTTGGATAAAGAGTGGGGGGATGCGTATCATCTCGATGTCAGCATCTTCATCAAAATCAATCTTAAAAGAGAATGCGTGGCTCAGGCGCAGCTGCTCAAACTCAAGGTAGTTGTTCAGCAGGGCAATCTCCTCATCGAGCGGTATGCTATCGACAAGCGAGTGCTCCAGTACGGCTCGGTTTAGCTGAGCAAATTTGCCAAGGTAGCTGGCTGCCGATTGTGTATCGTGGTTGTGCATAAACTTCTGTATGCTGCACATGGCGTTCGATAGAAAGTGGGGATTCATCTGCGAGCGCGATAGCTTTTGCTGAAGTTCAGCCTCCAAAACCTTGGCGTTACGCTGACGTTGAAGGTATAATGTGGTTATCAACCCAAAAATGGTTACCAAAAGGACTAAAAGTGTAATTCCAATGCGTATCCTTTGCTCTTTAATGATATTTTCCTTGAAGAGCAACTCAATCTCACTCTCTTTTTTCTTGGTTTGATACTCTATTTCCAGTGCCTGCACATTGCGTTTCGCCTTGGCCGAGATAATGCTATCGCGGTAGGCATAGCTGCTTGCGAACGCATCGAAAGCTTTGTTGTAGTTACCCTCCTGCTTATGATAATCTGCGAGGGCAGTTTCTATCGTTACCAGATTCTCGAGAGAGTGAATCGATAAGGCAATGTCTTTGGCTCGATTAAGCGTTTCCCACGCCGAATCTAACCTCCCCTGCTGGATATCAATATTCCCAAGGTATGATAGGCATAGCGACTGGTAGCGTTTATTGTTAGTTTTTATATGAATTTGAAGTGCTTTCTCGAATTCTTCTTGGGCTTTATCGTACTGCCCTTTTGCAAAGTATGCTTGACCTAGCAAGTGGTTTGCTACGGCAATGCCATCGGTTTGGTTAGTTTCAATCTTAAGTTCTCGCGATTGCTGGAAGTAGTATATAGCCGAATCGATCATATTTTGTGCAAGGTATATTTCGCCAAGGCATCCGTAGTTGAATGATAGCGAACGCTTGTCTTCATACTGGATGGATGCATTAATAGCTTGCTCGATGTAGTAGCGAGCCTCCGGGTAATCTTCCTGCGCAAAGTAGGTTGCTCCAATAGAGTTCTGCGTAAAGTATACCCCCTGCTTATCGCCCAGGGCTTGCTGCACATTTAAGGCCTTATGGAAATACTGAAGTGCAAGCGCATTGTAGTCCTGCCTTCGGTAAACTTGTCCTAGGTTGGAGTAGTTGTAGGCCAGCTGCGCGCTATCGGCCAGTTCAGTTGCTATTTCAAGCGATCGGAGATGGTACTGTGTAGCAATTTCGTAGTTTCCCTCTTGCCTCTCTCTATGGCCAAGCCTATCGAGTGCTTCCATTAAGCCAGGCTTAAAGTTAACCCTTTGGGTGTGCTCAATATAATCCTCCATCAGGGGTTTAAAAAGCTCTTTCAGCCTACGGCGGTTTTTGCTTATGGTGACCAGCAAGCTTTTTAGCTGCTCTCCGTTGTCATCAGCTTTTTGTATTTCCAATCGAATGCTATCGCTAAGCTGCCTTATATCATTAGGCTGTGCAACTGTGTTGGTACTTAGGAGTAGTAGTGAAACAAAAAAACCGAAAAAGAATGATTTTAAAGGATGTTCAAAAAGCAATTTCACTTTTTAAAATTTTTTGGTTTGTGGTTTATTAATCTGTTGTAAGTTGTTTATAAAATTACTACAATAATTGTAATTTTTATTACTCCGGTAAGCTATTTTTAATAATCAATTGCATAAGCATTTACAGGCTGGCTAGCAGTTTTCTTTTCCGCCCTTGCAAAGCACAATTTCAGTAGGGCTAATGGTTACCATATGGCCTTTCTGCGCCTCTTCGAACCAAGGCTTGATATGGTATAGGAAACGCTCCACCTTGGCGCGTTCGTCTATAAGTTGTATAATAATGGGATGTTTGCTTGCCAACTCCCAAAACTTTACGTTTGTTGATCGGCTGCTGGCACCATAGCCCATTTCACCCTTAAAGACAGTGGCACCTCGTATTCCAAAATTTTTTGCTTCAATGGTGATAGCCTCAAAAAGGGGGCTATTATGGAATGTGTCTGTTGAGCTTAGATAGATGCTCATCATTACAACTTGGTTAGGCTGATTCATGGCGCTAGGGGTTTGGTTAGCAACTATTTGATAGTGCTAATATACCATGAATTTACTTAACCTGAGTTGCTTTGTGGTTAAATTTAAATCAAATTCAGGTGAGACACCCCATCTTTTAAGCATAGTACGTTATCGAAATTGTGCTTGCTAACCAAAAACCTTAGGGCAGCTTGGCTTTTTAGCCCAAACTCGCAAATCAGTAAAATCTTGCTATTTCTTGGTAATTTGGGCACTTTGTTAGGTAGCTCGTACAGCGGAATGGTATACCAGTGCTGCCCCAGTGCATTCAGAGGGGTTTCATCATCGGCAAATGCTATTACCGTAGGAGGGTTTGCGGAACTTATCATTTCGAGGAATTGCTGCCCATCAATCTCCCTATCCTTTAGAATGCTGTCGGGGCAGGAGTACTCGTACTCTTTAAGTTCTGTGATATTAAGATTATCGGTATTTAGCTCAATCTCAAATTCATCAACGTTCATGGTAAGCCCATCGAGGTTAAGCAGTCGGCCCGAAAGGGGTTTGCCAATACCGGTAATTACTTTAATTGCCTCTAGTGCTTGCATCGATCCAACGATTCCGGGAATCATTCCAATTACACCTGCCTCGGAGCACGATGGTGCTTCCAGCGGATCGGGTTCTTCGGCCAGTAGGCAGCGGAATGTTGGGCCACCCTTGTGGTTATATACCGAGAGTTGGCCCGAGAAACGGAGCACTCCACCAATAATGCAAGGCTTTTTAAGCATCACGCAGGCATCGTTAACCAGGAACTTCGATGGGAAATTGTCGGTGCAGTCAATTACCAAGTCATAATCTCTGATGATTTCTAATGCATTATCCTTATGGAGTCTAACAAGGTGCGTTACAATCTTAATCTCGGGGTTCATTTCGCTTAGCCTGTGGCTTGCCACCACCGCCTTGGGTTGGCCAATATCGTTGGTAGTGTATATAACCTGACGCTGCAGATTGGTCAGATCCACCTCGTCGCTATCGAGAACTCCTAGGGTGCCAACCCCAGCAGCCGCCAAATATGAGAGTACAGGGCTTCCCAGTGCACCTGCACCTACTACTAGCACCTTGGCATTATATAGCTTGTTTTGAGACTCAGTGCCAAAACCTTTTACCCGAATTTGGCGAATATATCTTTCGTAACTTTTATCGAACATAGAGTTTTTAATTTTTGCATAAATCTATTAATTTCTTCTGTCACCGTCCATAATAAACTATACCAATTTTACCTAGTCATACCCATGACATTATTTTATTTGCCCAATAACATACGAATTGAAATGAGCTAATACATTTCAATTCCCTACCTTTGGGATTAGTAATAACACTTAAAAAGTAGTCATCATGCAACAGCTCGATTGGAGTAACCTACCCTTTGGTTACGTAAAAACACACTACAATGTACGCTGCAAGTATAAGGATGGTAAATGGGGTGAACTGCAGATATCCGATTCCGAATCGCTTCCACTTCACATTGCTTCCACTGCGCTCCATTATGGTCAGCAGGCATTTGAAGGGATGAAGGCCTACCGTGGAAAAGATAACAAGATTCGCCTTTTCCGTTGGGAGGAGAACGCCAGTCGTTTACAGCGTTCGGCCGAGGGAATTCATATGGCTCCAGTACCCACCGAACTGTTTAAGCAAGCGGTGGTAAAAGCTGTGAAGCTTAATCAGGACTTTGTGCCACCATACGGTACAGGTGCTTCGCTTTACATCAGGCCAATGCTATTTGGATCGGGTGCTGAGGTGGGCGTGCGCCCTGCTAGCGAGTATATGTTTGTGGTGTTTGTTACTCCCGTTGGTCCATACTTCAAGGAGGGTTTCAACCCTGTGAAGATTGCCATTGTTCGCGATAGCGACCGTGCAGCACCCCTTGGAACAGGAACCTTTAAGGTGGGTGGTAACTACGCCGCTAGCTTAAGGGGAACCATCAAGGCGCAAAAAGCAGGCTACGGCGCCCCCATGTACCTCGACTGTGTTGAGAAGAAGTATATCGATGAGATTGGTGCAGCCAACTTCTTTGGGATCAAGGATAAGACCTATATTACCCCCAAATCATCATCCATATTGGCATCAATTACCAATATGAGCCTTACTACGCTGGCCGAAGATTTAGGTCTAAAGGTTGATCGTAGGCCTGTTCCTGTTGAGGAACTTGAGACCTTCGAGGAGGTGGGTGCCTGCGGTACTGCAGCCGTTATCTCGCCCATTGGCGAGGTGAACGATTTGGATAGCGGCAAGGTTTACAAGTTCTGTAAGGATGGCAAGCCCGGCCCAATCTCCAAAAAGCTTTACGATACCCTTGTGGGAATTCAGTATGGCGATATTGACGATAAGCACGGTTGGATTACTGTGATTGAATAAGGCATTTCTGCTTAGCAAAAAGGGTTTCTCTCTTGCGAGGGAAACCCTTTTCTGTTTAAACCCAAATTTAGCTAACGCTGAGCTACGCTTCGCTCCGGTTGTCATTAGCGATTATTTTTCTAATGACCGCCATTAGAAAAAGACACAGTTTATGCATTGATTATATGGGTGTTAATTTGACAAATCGATGAAGAAAAACTAAAGAATTTCACTACTGACCGACTAATGAATATAGATTTCGAGCGAAGCGAGAAATCTATCACATTATTATCATTTTACAAAATACTTAGTCGGACACTAATGAAAGAATTTGTAATCATAAATCAATATCGTTTAGTTAAGGTACTAGTTCTCTTCAAATGACTACTTATGTTATCCAGCCTTTTGGTTCCTTTAACTTGCTTGAGCTCGCAAAATACGCTCGGTTGCGTATTCTTCGAGGATCACTTCGGTAAACACTTCGACAACTCAGTGCACCGCTCAGCGCATCGCTTTGTGTAACCGCAAGAAATATAACGCAAAACGCACACCTGTCTGCCGAATAGGCAGGAATACAAAGACCTAATATTGACTAACTAGGTGTAGCACATTTTGATGGTACGAAACTGAATCGCAAAAATGTCGTATATTTGAGAAAAATATAAGCAATGAAAACATTACGTTTTAGGACAAGAATCTCAAAATCAGGGACTATTCATCTGCCAAAAAACACTTCGCTAGCAGACAAGGAAGTGGATGTAATTATTGTGCCTAAAACAAGACGATTAAGAAAAACCTTGAAAGCTAAAGAATTTGTTGAAAAATGGGCGGGTTTTCTGTATCCTCTTGAAAGTAATGACTCAAAATTTGACTACTTAATGGAAAAGTACAAATGAAAAGACTATTACTTGATACGAATATAATCCTTGATATAGCCTTAAAACGTGAACCGCACTTTGAACTTTCCTCGAAAATTTTTGAATTAATTGACAAAAAACGAATTATCGGATATATAACTGCATCAACAGTTACTGACATATACTATATTTCAAGAAAAGAGAAAGGAAATGAAATTGCAATTGAATTCATTTCAAACTTAATAGAAATCGTTGATGTTATTGGAGTTGATAAAAGTATTATTATGAAAGCGTTGAAATCTAACCTGAAAGACTTTGAAGATGCGGTTCAAGTTTCAGCAGCTGAATACTATGAAATTGAAATAATAGTTGGTTTAGCCCCCTATCAATCGGACTTTTGTATAGATGGTTAAACAAACATAAACATTCTTTTCTAACTTTGCAACGGCAAGGAACAACCGACGGCGA
>NZ_JAANIG010000017.1 GCF_011174675.1 Perlabentimonas gracilis
ATATGATGTAGGTGTAGTACATAGGATAGGGTATAAACGAAAAAAGCCTCAGGAAGAGGCTTTTTATATTGTTGGCGGTCCGGACGAGACTCGAACTCGTCTCGTCAACTTCAGTTGACGAGATGACAGGCATGTATTATTATGCTATATTATCCCAGCGGCGGGGCGATGTTATTGGGCGAGTTGATGAGCTTGTGGATGGACTTATCGTTGAGGCGTTTTATTCGCTTCTCCTCGATGATGGCCTCGCGCTTGGTGGTGTGCTGCTTTAGGTACACGAGCGCCCAAGGGCCCTTGCTGGCCGTGAACCGACTCATGCCATTGTTGTGCTCCCAAAGCCTATGCTCAGGATCCTGCGTGATGCCCTTGTAGAAAATGTCGAGGCTCTGGCTCCATATGATGTAGGTGTAGTACATAGGATAGGGTATAAACGAAAAAAGCCTCAGGAAGAGGCTTTTTATATTGTTGGCGGTCCGGACGAGACTCGAACTCGCGACCCCATGCGTGACAGGCATGTATTCTAACCAACTGAACTACCGGACCAATATCTTTACAAGAACAATTTCAAACTAACTTTAATCCGGTCGAGCCTCGAACTCGTCTCGTCACCAGTGACGAGATGACAGGCATGTATTCTAACCAACTGAACTACCGGACCAATATCTTTACAAGAACAATTTCAAACTAACTTTAATCCGATCGAGCCTCGAACTCGTCTCGTCACCAGTGACGAGATGACAGGCATGTATTCTAATCTCGGAAAACTTATTGTTTGACGAGAAACTACCGAACCAATGTTGTTTTAAAGAACGTGTCTCTGTTTTTGACGGTGCAAAGATAAATCTTCTTTTTATTTCTGCAATACCTTTTTCAAAAAAAATTACAATTTAAAGAAACTAAAATGAACATTTCCGTAATTTCTAGTTTCCTTGTAATTGTTGAGTTTCGACAGATCTGTTCGTTTTGAATGTTCAATAATTAGCAACCCATTGTCTTTGAGGAGGGTATTCTGGAAAACTAGGTCCGGAATGGTCTCAATACCCTTAAACTCGTAGGGAGGATCCGCAAAAATGATATCGAACTGAATTCTGCAGTTTTTTAAAAATTTGTAAGCATCGTGCCTAATGGGAGTAATCTGATCTAAGTTTAGCTCCTTAATAACCGATCGTATAAAGTTAAAATGCGAGTGGTTCATCTCCACAAGGTGTATGCTTTGGCATCCCCTCGAGGCAAATTCAAAGCTAATGCTACCTGTGCCAGAGAAAATGTCCAGTATGGCAATCCTATCAAAATCATAGCTATTTGATAGGATATTAAAAAGCCCCTCCTTGGCAATATCTGTAGTTGGACGGGCTTTTATACTTTTGGGAGGGCTAAATATTCGCCCTTTGTACATTCCACTTACTATACGCATAGCGATAGATTGAAAAGAGTTGCATACTGCACTTTGTGTTGGCTTAGCTGATAGCTAAAGTGTGAATGTTTTATGCTATCCTCCTGCTTCACCAATTTAAAGAATCGGGTAAGTAATGAAGTGGTATCATTATCTTGGGTGCCGAAAGTTCCCAGCTGAGTTATTTCAACATCAGCAGGTGCAATTTTTAGCTCATTGCAGATGTTAACCAGATGGTAGGTTGTTTCCTCTGCACTTACAAGTTTTATTGATCCCGAGTGCATCAGTTTCTCCCCGTTTGATAGGTTTGCTGTGGCAAAACCATTGTAAATAGCCAATGTTAGCTGAGGTGTGTGTCTGATTTTATTTTTAGATAGATGAAAGCTTAAAGGTGCGCTTCCGCTGCTCACTATGTTTGTTTTGGGGTGAACCGCAATGAAATTAGCCGAGAGTGTTGACGGAATGCTAAAGATACATATCACATCATTGTCGATGCTATGGTATCTTATCTCTTCCAAGTCCTCAATACGATGCGAGAGTGAAAGGATTTGTTTTGCTTTTTGGGGATCAAAAAACTTTTGCGGAATTAACGCATACCGGGGGGAATCGAAACACAGGTTAATCTTTTTGAATGGCTTTATAATCCAGTCGTAGAGGCTAAGAATATATTTAACCCGATCGTTCCAGTCATCAACGAAAGCAACAGGATGTTCAAAGGCATTATCGCCAAGGGCAATAAAAAGGTTGCGCGTTAAATCCTTTACGCAAAAAGAAAATCCATTCAGGGATACCTGAATGGATAATTCGTATGATTCGGTACGGAATGGATCAAAGGTTTCGTCGAAAAGTTCAAACTTTTGCATAGTTACCTCATCCTATTCCCAGTTTCCAGCATTGTTTGTAGCTTGAGTTAGCGATCCAACCTGTAGACCAGGGAAACGCTCCAACTTTTTCCTAAGGTCATTTTCGTTAACTACAAGTTGACGGTCAAGTCCTTTTAGAAGTACGTCGTTGTGTACTTTTGCTTCGAAAACCTTTATCTTTAGACCGGAACCCGTTAATAGTTCTCCTGCTCCTAGCTCAAACTGTGCACCACCGGTATAGGGAACGAGACGAAGTGAATCAACTGGGTATCCCTTTTTGAATAAGCTGTCGAGTACGCTAATTGTAACTGTATCGCGACGAACAAGCCCTTGGGCAACGGCAAGGGAGTCGTCCATTGAACCAATTTGCCTAACCACGCGAAATGAGTCGTACTTAACAAAATTGATAAGCGTATCGAAACTCCCGGTGAATTTGTTGTGTTCAGAACGATATGCTAATTGAGCCGTTCTAATATCTTTTAAACGATTGATGGTTTTTGCATATCTTTTATCCTTCTCGTTGTTGAAACGAATAGGGTTCATAATGCTTTCAAATACCAGATACGATAAAACCACTATGAGAACTAGTAGCAGAATTTGATAAACGGTTTTCATTTTACTCAATTTAATTTAAGTTTGCCTGCAAATTTATAAACATATAATTAAATTCTAACACCTAAAGTAAATTTTATTCACGATTGTAATGAAAAAAGACGCTCTGGAAAAATCTCTTATTAAAAGCATAGGGTTTGAGTTGACTAAAAGCCAGGAGGTTACATCGCATATGCTTGCTCGGTTTTTTACCGATAGAAGTGACCGTCAGATCTTTCTGTTGAAGGGCTATGCAGGAACTGGTAAAACAACACTTATAGCGGCGTGCGTAAGAGCGTTACTAGTTCAAGGTGTAAAGGTTGTGCTTTTGGCACCAACTGGTCGTGCAGCCAAGGTTTTATCGCAGTATTCTGGATACCCTGCCTATACCATTCATAAGTGGATATATCGGCAGCAGTCGCAGAAGGAGGCTATTGGGCGTTTTGTACTTAACCAGAATAAGGGAAGCAACACCATTTTCATTGTTGATGAGGCTTCGATGATTAATAATTCCTCGGCCGAGGACTCGTCGTTTGGGACGGGTAATGTGCTTGAGGACTTGATGCAATTTATAGATGATGGTGATAATTGCCGGTTAATGCTAGTTGGCGATCAGGCGCAGCTTCCACCCGTTAGGCTCGACCTAAGCCCTGCGCTAGATAAGCGTGTACTAGAGAGTTATGGTTATGAAGTTACTGAAATCACTCTCGATGAGGTGGTGAGGCAAGCGGCTGATTCGGGCGTATTGAGCAATGCAACATCATTGCGTACTTACATTGCCAAAAACCATATCGAAATTCCCAAATTTCAACTTCTTGGGTTCGATGACATTGTTCGCCTTTCGGGAGTTGATTTGGTGGAAACCCTTGAGACCAGCTACTCAAAGGTTGGAATTGAAGATACCATAGTTATAAGCTACTCCAACAAGCGCGCAAACAAGTACAATCAGGGGATTCGTAATCAAATACTATGGCGCGAGGAGGAGCTATCCATAGGCGATTTGCTTATGGTGGTGCGAAATAACTACTTTTGGGTTGAGAAGGTGCCCGATGTAAATTTTATAGCCAATGGAGATATTGTTGAAGTAGTTAGAATTAGAGGAGTTAAAGAGCTACACGGTTTTCGTTTTGCAGAGGTAACAGTAAGGCTAGCCGACTATCAGCAGCAGGAACTTGACGTTTTTATTATGCTCGATACCCTTGCTCTCGATGGACCTGCGCTCCCCTCTAGCCGATCTAACGAACTATTCGAAAGCGTTTCGCTCGATTATGCCGATGAGATTAATAAGAGGAATCGTTTTAAAAAAATAAAGTCCGACCCATACTTCAATGCCCTGCAAGTAAAGTTTGCCTACGCGGTAACCTGCCACAAGGCACAGGGCGGACAGTGGAAGCATGTGTATATCGATCAAGGTTTTTTTCGCGAAGATATGATAAGTAAGGAGTACCTTCGATGGCTTTACACTGCATTAACCCGAGCAACCGAAAAGGTTTATCTGGTGAATTTTGCTAAAGATTTTTTTGTTAGCGATTTTGCCTAAAGTCTAATAGGGCATATTTAACTTGATATTTGCCACAAAAGCTATAAACGAGCTATAAACCGTAGTAATCCCAAAATAAATCCCTAAATTTACCTTGCTAACAAAATTTTTGCCGCAATGAAAAACAAACGCTCCATTCGTCAAAAGATAATTCTTTACATCTTATCGGTATTCTCCTTTTTTTATGTGGTTTCCATTGGCTACATTGTTGTTAACTCTCGCCAAACCATTCTGAACGAAACGCTAGAAAAAACAGAACTACTGGCTGAAAATTCTGCTAGTGAGATCAGCCGATTTATCGAGAAGAACATAACCATCACACGAACTTTGGCTCAGGCTCTCAGTGTATATCAGCAAATGCCTAGCGAGCAATGGACTGAGCTATACCTAAAGATGTACGAGCCAGTTTTAGAAGCAAACCCACACGTATACATTTTGTGGGATAGCTGGGAGTACTATGGTTTTGTTCCCAACTACAACAAGGAATTTGGGCGAATCCTAATGTATGTGCTGCGCGAAGATAACAATACGTTTACCAGCGCAAAGGAGGAAAGAAGTATGGATGGCGATCCAGATTTATATGGAGCGTTTAAGAGGGGAAATGCCGATGATGTTTGGGAGCCATACCTCGATGTGGTTGAGGACGGATCACGAGAGGCAAGAATGATGACCACAATTGCCTCGCCAATACAAATTGATGGGCGGTTCATGGGGCTAATTGGACTAGACCTGGAACTTACCGCTCTGCAGGATTTGGTTAGCAAGGTGGAGACGCTTGAGGGTGGTTTTGCCTTTCTGCTTTCGTACGAGGGTATTGTTGCTGGGCACCCCAATAGCGAGCTTATTAGTAAAAGTATTGGTGACCTCTACCCTAATGTGGCTGAGCAGGAGAAGATTATCGACAGAGTTCAAAAGGGCGAGGAGTTTACCTTTGTGCGCACCGAGGTGGATGGTAGTACCCACTACATGTTTTTTACACCGGTTTTGGTTGATGGAATTGATAAGAGTTGGTCACTGGCCATTTCAATACCCTATCGTCAGGTTATGAAAACAGCCAATAGTATGCTGTACATATCGCTTGCAGTAGGTCTAGTCGCTTTATTGGTTATTGTAATTATCCTTATCTTAATTTCAAATAGCCTTACTAAACCCATAGTTGGAATTACCAATTCGCTCAAATGGATGGCCAATGGTGAGATATCAAAGGATTTGGTGCTTGATATCAAATCGAATGATGAGATAGAGGAGATGGCCGAGGCATTCAATCGATCTATCGATGGGCTAAACCAAAAAACTTCGTTTGCACTCGATATAGGTAATGGACAGCTGGAGAGTAGCCTAGAGTTGCTAAGCGAAAAGGATATACTGGGTACTTCGCTAATTGATATGCGAAATAGCCTTAAGCAGGCAAAGGTTGACGAGGAGAAGAGGAAGGAGGAGGATCGGAAGCGTGCCTGGGCCAACGAAGGTTTTGCCAAGTTTGCCGATATTCTCCGGCACAACAACGACGATATCCAGCAGCTTTCCGATGATATTGTGAAGAATGTGGTGAAATACCTCGAGGCCAATCAAGCTGCCATGTTTGTTTTGAACGATGAGGAGCGTGGCGAGAAATACTTCGAGCTACTATCGGCTTACGCTTGGGATCGTAAAAAGTATCTCAATAAAAAGATAGATACGAAGGAGGGGCTTATTGGAGCCTGTGCCCTTGAGAAAGAAACCATTCAACTAACCGAAATTCCTGAGGATTATGTCGAGATCACCTCAGGCTTAGGAAAGGCTACTCCACGTTATGTAATTTTGGTCCCCCTTAAGCATGAAGATAATGTGCTGGGAGTAATCGAAATGGCATCGTTTAATGTTTTTGAGCCCTTTGAGGTTGAATTCCTTGAGCGAATAGCCGAGAGCATTGCATCAACCTTACTTTCGGTTAGGATTAACGCCAAAACCAAGATGCTTCTGGAGCAATCGCAACAACAAGCCGAGGAGATGCAGGCACAGGAAGAGGAGATGCGACAGAATATGGAGGAGCTGCAGGCCACCCAGGAAGAGATGGAGCGCAAGCGATCTGAGCAGGAAAAAATTCAGCAGGAGCTGCAGCAGGAGTTAACCTTACTGAATGCGCTAATGGACAATATCCCCGATTATATATACTTTAAAGATGACCGAAGCCGTTTCATCCGCATAAGCAAGTCGATGGTGAAACTCTTTAATGCCGATAGTCCCGAGGAGCTGGTGGGTAAGTCCGATTTTGATTTCCACACCAAGGATAATGCTCAAAAGTTTTATAATGAGGAGCAGGTGATTATGCATTCAAAAACTGCAATTGTTGATAGGGTTGCACGCGAAACTTTTGATGATGGTAAGGATAACTGGGTATCGGCCACCAAAATGCCTTTGTTCGATATGGATGGTAGGGTAGTAGGTACGTGGGGTATAAGCCGTATTATTACCGATTTGAAAGAGGCGGAGCAAAACCTCGAAAACCTAGCCCAGCAGGTTGAGGAGTACCAAGCCTTTGTTAAGATTGTTGACTCATCCTCATGCGTGGTGGAGTACAGCCCAAAGGGTGAGATTATTCGGGCCAACGATCAGTTTTCAAGTATTATTGGCTTGCCAGCCAACGATTTGATTGGAAAGCATCACTCCGAACTATACAGCTTACTGGGAGGCAAACAGGCCGAAAGCAAATCGCTGTGGGCCGATTTAAGCAAGGGCATTGTTAGACATCAGCTATTTAAAGCTAAGGTAGATAAGATCGAGATAACCCTAACTGAAACCTATTCGCCCATAACCGATGCAACGGGCAATGTGGTGAAAGTCATTGCCATTGCTGCAAAGGTATAGTATATCAAAGTAAAGTAAACAAAAAGGGGAGCCAAATTTTTGATTCCCCTTTTTGGTGCTTCCCATTTCGATTATAATTTACTCAGTATCTCTGCAACAAGGTAGCCCAAGTAGTTGCCTACGGCATACCCAATAATCCCAATTGTAATCCCCGAAACTATGATATGCCTATTTTTAAGTGCTCCAGCAATTACCGGCACAAAGGGTGGTGAGCAGATAAACGCTACCGAGGTTATCATGGTAGTATCGGCATCTACCTTAAAAAGTTTGGCGAGTATAACCTGTAGAAATAGCGATCCGAAAACAGCTAGGCTAATATAAGCCAGTAGGCCGGGCGTTAAGCCCGCAAAGTTTCTCACATCAGCCATCGACGATACCACCAAGCTGAATATAAGAATTAGGTACATTCCCGATTCGAAAGTTTTGTCTATTCGATTTATACTGGGAATTAGCGATGCCAGTATGCTAAGGGTAGTAACTGTTAGTATTACCACCACCATTACTTTGCTTTGCGGTACCAGCATGCTGAGTGCACCACCCACAGCAAAAATAGCTACGGCAACCCCATAGGCCCTAAGTAGTGGTATGAACTTGTCTTTCTTTAATATCCCCCAGAATGGATCGTCCCCAGAGTGGTTCTCACCAAAATCGTTGGTTGTGGGGATGGGGAATTTTGGTAAAAATTTGTGAAAGAGTTTTTGTCCAATGGTCATAAGAAATGCTAGGTATACCACACCAACTACCAGATCGTAGGTATGAGTGAGTATGTAGGTGTTGGCATCAACATCGAGCATCATTTTTAGCGAGGCAAGGTTAGGTGTACCTCCCGTGTACACCCCTATAAGCAGCCCCGCCACCTTCCAAAGGTCTTTAGTGCCTTCATCTCTGAAGATGAAAAACCCTGCAACCACCACCAGCACCACGGCAAAAAAACCGATTACAACCGATGCAACCGTTTTACCAGCCAAGTTTTTCCACTGTGCTACATTGGCCGAAAATAGGAGCAAAGGGATGGCCAACAGAATGGTAACGCTCATTAGCATATCGCGAAGGTTGTATATTTTGTAGGCCAATACATCGCTGCTTTCAATCTGTCCGCTGGTATGCATCGCCTCTATCTGGTCAACCGTAGTGCCGGGATTCGTTAGCAAAAAATCATTAAGAAACGTGCTAAAGCCAGGAAGTAGCCCAATATTACCAATAAGAAGTCCCACCAGATAAGCAATGATTACAGCCCCGAGCTTATTTACAAATGGGTAGCGATGGCAAAGATGCAGAATTAGTAGGGGGGCGAATAGGTAGAATAGTGCAAGTCCAATAATTACCATAGGCCATAATTTTACTGCTAATGTATTAAAAGTTTCGTTAAGCTGAATGCTGATTTGGCTTATTGTCGCCGATTAACCTTTGGCAAGGTGAACGAAAATTTTGAACCCACGCCTGGCTCGGACTCAACAAAGATCTCTCCACTATTCTTATCAATAAATTTTTTTACAAGCTTTAAACCTAGGCCGGTTCCCTTTTCGTTGTTTGTGCCCGGGGTTGTAACTGTAGCAGCATTATCGAAAAGAAGCTGTTGATCTTTTACGGCAATTCCTACTCCATTGTCATGCACCGAAACGAGGTAGGTATTACTGTTTTCATTCATATCAATTATTACTTTACCCCCCGAGGGTGTAAACTTTATACTATTGCCAATAAGATTTCGCAGCGCTGTTTTAATCATTTCCTCATCAGCAAATACCATAGCTTTATCAAGTAGATTCTTTTCAATAGCAATTCTTTTTCCCTTGGCAGTACTTTTCATAAGGGTGAGCACATCGTCAACCAGTTGTGATAAATCAACTTGCGTTGGTTTAAAGCTATCGGTTCGCTGCGCGTTTGCCCATTCCAACAAATTTACTAACAATTTATAAGTTTCTGAACTAGTGGTTTTCAGGGTATCAAGTGTCGAGCGAATTGTTTCCTCGTCCCAGTCGCTCCAGTGAGCGTTGAGTATTTCAACGAGCTGGTTAATGGAGCTGATTGGAGAACGAAGATCATGGCCAATAATTGAGAATAGCTGATCTTTTAAAGCATTGGCTTCGTGGAGTGCCATCTCGGCTTTTTTTATCCTGGTGATATCGGCTAGGGTAATCAGTATTTCTTTAACTTGCTTGTTGGCGTTTAGCGATAGCCCGAAATTTATAAGAAGGTACTTAACCTCTCCTTGGGTGCATAGTAAAGCAATCTCATGATCGCCACTAACAGGCTCTCCATGCTCAAGCACCTTGATAAAGGAGATAAACTTTGCAGTATCCCCAGGCATAATCATTTTGGTAATATCATTAAGCACCAATGATGGTTTACGATGTTTGTAACCTAAAATAACATAAGCTTCGTCCGACAGGCTTATTTTGCTACTCCCGGGTTGCAACCTAATGCTCCCGAGCTTTGCTACCGCTTGCGATTGCCTAAGTTGTGCTCTACTCTCCTTAATTTCCTGTTCGGTTCTCTTCCTTTCGCTAATGTCATCAACCAGTGCGACCATATGCGATATGTTACCCTGGGTGGTTTTTATTGACTTGATGTATACATTACAGTAGATGTAGCTGCCATTTTTGGCAACAAGTTTTTTCTCGAGCGTATATCCCGGTATGGAATGGGTTATTACCCCGTTGAATAGTCGGTTTTCTACCTCCCTGTCATCGGGGTGGGTGATTTCTTCCCAACTCTTTCGCATCAGCTCATCTATGCTCGGGTATCCTAGTATGTCAATCAACTTGTTGTTAAGGCTTTGTATTTCTTTTGATATTGATATTTCGGCCATACCTATTAGGTCAGAATCAAAGTAGGCTCTAAATTTTTGCTCTCGCTCGGCCAGTAAGTTTTCTGCTTTTTTTCGCTCAGTTATATCGTGGGTAATGATAAAAAGCATATCCTCACCATTTACCTTATATTTCATAAGGTTAGCTTCAATAAGAAACCTTTGTCCCGATTTTTTTAAATGCACCCTATGGGGTATTCGGTAGTACCCTTTGCGTCGGCCAAAGGCAATGGCATCTTTGGTCTCGTTGGGTTCTGCAGAGAGGTCAATGTACGATTTTCCTACAATCTCGCTGCGCGAGTATTCATAAACCTTTTCAAAGGCGGGGTTTACTTCTTTAATCTTGTAGTTGCCGGCATAAATCACACAAACAGGATCAATGTTCGAGTCGAAAAGGGCTTGATACTTCTGCTCCTTTTCGAGCAGCTGTTGCTCGAACTTTTTGCGTTCGGTTATATTCATAATTAGCCCCACAACCCTTACCGATTTTTTCTGATCCATAAGCTTTCTTCCACGCAGCAGGTAGTAATCGAATGTATTGGCATCGTTTTTAATACGAATCTCAATCTCAAAATCGTTGCTCGATTTGGCGGCCATTCGGTTTAGCTTGCTCAACGCATACAAATCGTCGGGATGAAGCCTTTTGGCAAAGGTGTTTAGCGTTTCGTTTTCAATATCGAAGTTTAGTATTGGCTTGCTTTTGTTGTACGATATCCACCTAAAGCGTTTGGTTGATAAGGAGTACTCCCATGTAGCAATACCGCTGTACTCCTGTGCCTCTGCAAGTAACCGTTTGCTTTCAACCAGCTCCTTTTCTGCTTTAGCCCGTCTATCAACCTCAACAAAAAGTTCTTCGGTTAGCCTGCGGTACTCCTCGGTTTGCCTTTCTGCTTCGTCCCCAATAGAAAATGTTTTGGCAGTCTGGTTTTTGGGTGCAGCAACGCTAACGTCAATTTTAATATTTATGTAATACGAAATTAAGATTAGGGATGCTGATAGCAATAAATGATTTGTTACTATAGTGGCATCTGCGAAAAATCCCGAAGCATAAAGGCTTGTGGTGGTAAACAAGATAATAATTGCTTGAGCAATAGTATATATCCTAAAGTTCTGACTTGTGGAAATAAACACAACAAGGGAACTTACAATTGCATAGTAGAGCCCTAGTGTAATGTTCTCAAAAAATGGGAATAGAGGTAAAGCGCCTACAATTGAAGTTAAAATTATAATGGCGTAAACTTTATAGCTATTGTAGGAAATGGGGTAAGCAGCTCTGGGGACAATAATAAGAGGTGGGATTAGAAGTAGAATCACAAAACTACCAAGCGTTGTGTTTAGTAGGTGATAGGATTTTTCGAGAGAGAAGCCATTAAAAGTTAAAAACGCAGAGTTGATCAGGGCAAAAAGTAATCCTCCAACAAGGTACACCAGCGATAGTGGTACTATTCGTTGTAGTTTTCCAGTTGATAATCGATATGTTCTGAACCAAGTATAAGCTTTGGAAATGCCATACAGAATTGCCACTTCAATCAGAGCAACTAGTGCTGCAGCAAAAATATGGGTTGGATTAAAACCATTATCAACATTAAACCCCAGAACTAGCAAATGCGAGGCCAACGAGCCCAACGCCAAGCCGGGTATTGCCCTTTCGCCATAGCGGATAATCATTCCCAGTCCAATTCCTAAAGGCAACCAAAGGGTGGAGGGGGTGCTATCAATTCTTAATACCCATATCGACAGTAATGCTCCAAGCGAATAGAGAATTATGCCCAGTAGAGTCATTCTATGATACGGTTGCCTAGTTGCTCCTTGCATAAGCAAGTATTATGGGTTAATGGCAATTTACAATATATTTGCAATGATAACAACCGTTTTGGGCATATGTTTAGCTTATAAGCATATGTTTTTGACGCTAAGTGAATAATGCAATCTTTTATGGTGATATTCTATCGTGAATGCCATTCACAACTAATTTTGTCTGACTATCACTACTGATCGACTAACCTATAGCTTATGGAGAGCAATTAATGAATTTAAAGTTTTTGTCGGTCACCAGTGATTTGTTTTTATACTTTAAACCCTTTTGATGCAAAACTTAAATTAGGTTATAGCATGCATTCAATCAGTTGGAATAAACCATTTACTTGTAATGTCATCAACCGTTAAGGCTCTCAGTTGGCTAAGTGAATGTTTAGTGTCCCACTTTCTTATTGGTTAAATGTAAGCAGTTGCTTCAAGCTCAATTAGGGCACCAAAGTGTAAATTGGGGGTGGGAACAATGCACCGAGCTGGTTTATGATTGCCAAAGAATTCGGCATACACTTCATTTACAGTACTCCAATCATCGATGTTTGGGATGTAAACTCTTACCTGCAGTACTTTTTCCTTGCTACTCCCAGCCTCGTGTAGAATACGTTCTAGATTTTTTAGAACCTGTTCGGTTTGCTTAACAATACCCTCGGGCATTTGGCGCGTTTCGGGATCGAGAGGGAGTTGACCCGATAGGTATAGTATTCCATTATGCTCAACGCAATGGGAGTAATGGCCATTGCTTTTGGGCATATTTGGGGTTGATACAATTTGCATATTCGATGTTCTGTTAATTTAGGAATTTGTTGATTTAAGTCCATTAGCTATCATCAACAAGTCGGCCAGCGCAATGGCCGTAATGGCCTCAATAACTACAGGCACTCGTAGGGCTATACACGCATCGTGGCGTCCTTTTATCTCCAACTCCTCAACCTTGCCACTTTCAGTACTATAGGTTTGCTGCTTTATGCCAATGCTCGATGTTGGTTTTACAGCCACCCTAAATACCAGCTCATTGCCATTGGAAATGCCTCCCGTGATGCCTCCGGCATTATTGGTTGCCGTTCGGCCTGTTTCGTCGAGTATAGGATCATTATGCTGGCTGCCAGTCATGGCTGCTGCTTGGAATCCTGAGCCAAATTCAATGCCCTTAATTGCCGGTACGGCAAAGGCTAGGTGGCTAATAACCGATTCGATCGAATCGAAGAATGGTTCACCAACGCCAAGTGGAATTCCGCTTGCTTTGCACTCAACCAATCCACCCACCGAATCGCCCTTAGCCATTGCTTCCTCAATGGCCTTTTCAATATTAGCATCACCTCCGGCAGAGATTAGCTTCGCATTTATATCAATATTGCCAAGTATCTTTTTTGCCACCACCCCAGCCGATACTAGTGTGAGCGTAAGCCTTCCCGAGAAGTGGCCTCCACCACGCACATCGTTGTAACCGCCAAATTTTTTGTAGGCCACAAAATCGGCATGGCCCGGCCTGGGGGTTTTGGCTATATTTCCATAGTCGCCCGATTGGGTGTTGTTGTTGCGAAACAGGATGGTAAGGGGAGCACCTGTGGTGTAACCATTCACCCATCCCGCTACAATTTCGGGAGTATCATCCTCTTTACGAGGCGTTGTGCCCTTTGCACCCGCCTTGCGGCGATTGAGGTCGGCCATAAAATCATCAACTGAAAGATTGATGCCCGATGGCACGCCATCAATGGTTACTCCAATGGCTTCGCCATGCGATTCGCCAAAAATGGAAATGCGGAATATGCGTCCAAATGAATTCATAGTATTGCTTACGTTTATTGCTGTTCAAAGATAGCAACAAATGTCTATCCATTAGCAACTAGGTGGGTTTGTATTGTGCAAAATCTCCATAGAATAGATTTTCTACAAAATTTGCCAATATATTTGTGCATAAATAGATTATCTATGAAGTTGTTAATTGTAGAGGATAATGCTGAGCTATCCGACGACTTGGCCAATTTTTTAACCGATAATGGTTTTGTGGTTGAGGTGGCCTATAACCTTAGCACTGCGCAGCAAAAGGTATTTGATTATAGCTACGACTTGGTAATACTCGATCTTGGACTACCCGATGGAAGTGGCCTCGACCTGCTGCGCGAAGCCAAAGCAAGACGTATGGATATGGGCTTTTTAATTGTTACCGCCCGTAATGCCATTGAGGATAAGGTTACGGGGCTTGAGCTGGGTGCCGACGATTACATCACCAAGCCATTCCACAAGGCCGAGCTGAATGCCCGCATTCGTTCCATCCTTAGGCGAAAGAATGCCGATGGGAATAATCTTCTCGAAATGGGCAATATTACCGTTAACCTACTTTCGCTCGATGTGTTAGTGGCTGGAAAATCCGTTGAGCTTACTCGTAAGGAGTTCGATATGCTGGTATACTTCCTGTATAACAAGAACCGTGTGCTTACCAAGGAGAGCATTGTGGAACACCTGTGGGGCGACCATGCCGATCAGGCCGACAGCTTCGATTTTATCTATAATCACATAAAAAACCTACGCAAAAAGCTACAGCATGCGGGTGGCGATGTGCAAATACAGTCCGTTTATGGTATGGGGTATAAATTCTCATAAAACATTATCTATGAAGCCAAAATCGATACAACTGCTTACCAAAACCACCTTTATATACTTGGTGTTTATACTTATAGCATTTTTTGCCACTGCCGCCTTCATCACTCAACGTATAAATAGTTTTATTGACGAGGATACCGAGAGCTACTTTAATCGTAGGGAGCGTAGGGTTATAAAGGTTATTGAGGAGAGCGACAGGAATTTAAGCGAAATTAACGATTTGGTCATAATTAATGATCTTTCAGGTATCAACATGTCCAGTTATCCAAGGTATAAAGATACCACGCTGGTTGTTAGTCAGATGGATGACCCTATGCTTTTCCGTGCAAAAACGGTTATTCTCTCAACCTCAAAGGGTAGTTTTGAGTACAGGATGCATAAGAACATAAGCGATTTCGATAAGTTTAGGCAAGGGGTACTGGGAACAATCACCAACACGTTTATTATCCTCGTTCTTGTGCTTACGCTGTTTAGCCTATTCCTTTCGGGATTCCTATTCAGACCCTTCCATCGAATATTGGGCTCCATGTCGCGCTATAAAATTGGGAGCGATTTTAACCTGCCCGACGTAAGCACATCTACCACCGAGTTTAAGAAGATGCAGCTGCTAGTGGGTAAAATGATATCGAGAATAGAGAGCGATTATAACAAGCTTAAGGAGTACACCGAGAATATGGCCCATGAGATGCAAACCCCACTGGCCATAATTCGCAGCAAGGCCGAGGTGCTTATAGCCGACGATAACCTAATGAACGATCACTCCAAAACCGTTAAGGTTATTTACGATGAGGCTACACATCTCTCAAACCTTGGTAATATTTTAAATCTAATTACAAAGATTGAGAATGGCGAGTACGATCGGGTTGAGAAGTTGAATACCTTTGATATAATATCTCGCCATGTTGATGCAGTTAAGGAGATGTTCGAGCTTAAGGGGCTAAACCTTAAGGTCGATTTAGATCCCGGTCATACGCTTCATCTGGATCCTTTACTTTTTGATGTAATGCTAAAGAATTTGCTGAAGAATGCATTGCGGTATGGGTTAGGAGTAGGGCCAGTATTACTCACTACAAAAGGTAAGGTGCTGTTCATAAGTAACTACGGTAACCCATTACCGTTCGACTCGGCTAAAATATTTAACCGATTTGTGGGGAGTAACGGTGCAAAATCGGCATTAGGTTTAGGCTTGGCATTGGTAAAGCGCATTTGCGACCTGAACAAGCTAAGCATTACCTATGCTTTCTCCGATGCTCAGCATACATTTACCATCGAACCTATAGCGTAGCTAAACAAAGCTAAACAACCCCCATTTAAGCCTGTTGTACTAGTGTAAACAGATTGTATGTAGATTTTCAATAGGATTTCTACAGAATCGGCTTGTAATTTTGTTGCAGCTAATTGTAAATACCGTTTAATAAGTAAAAGTTCAAAATATGTATAGGCTAATAGTTTCAGTATTACTCTCCCTTACTTTTTTAACAACTCTCCACGCCAGCAATGCTGGCGAGGGTATGGCTCCTGGAGCCATTAAAGGGTTTGTTTACGATTCATTATCCATTCAACCCCTGGAGTACGCTACCGTTTCGGTGGTTAACGCCAGTACAGGATCGCTAGTTACGGGAACCATAACCGATGAAACGGGCTTTTTCCGAATTGCCGGAGTGGAGCCTGGCAGCTACGCATTGGATATAACCTTTATTGGGTATCACAACAAGAGGGTGAATGGTATTGAGGTACAGAGAGGAATTCGTAGCGTTGATGCTGGGCGAATACTGCTTGCGTCAACCGATCAGTCGATAGATGAAGTGATGGTTGTTGGCGAGCGCCCCACCATGCGGTACGAGATTGACAAGAAGGTAATAAATGTGAGCCAGAGCCATACCTCATCGTCGGAATCGGCGGTGGAGGTGCTCGAGAATATTCCATCTATTACTGTGAGTATTGAGGGCGATGTGAGCCTCCGCGGTAGCGGTAGCTTCACCGTGCTTATCGATGGAAAACCCAGCATTATGGATGCGAATGATGTGCTGAACCAGATACCCGCTAGCCAAATTGAGAATATTGAGATTATTACCAACCCCTCGGCTAGGTTCGATCCCGATGGCGTTGCGGGGATTATTAATATTGTGATGAAGAAGAATCGATTGCAGGGAATCAGTGGTGTAGCTAATGCCAATGTTGGCACGCACAATCGCTACGGTGGCGATTTTATGATGAACTACCGTAAGGAGCGGGTTAACCTGATATTTGGAGCCGATTATCGTCGAAGGGGGATGTTTGGCGAATCTACAAGTTTAAACGAGACATACAGAGCTGATACATCATACCTTTATCGCTTTGGCGAGTTTAACCGCGGAGGCTACTCCTGGGGATTTAGGTTTGGTGCCGATTTTAATATCAACCCAAAGAATACTTTTAGCGTGGGCTACCGATTTGGCGACAGGGATAGAGGTTCGAACTCAGACCAAGTTTTCGAGGAGTGGCGATCCACTGATCTAAATAAAACCATCTATTCGAGTACCGATGAGAGCAGTAGGGGTGGGTTTTTCCACAGGGCAACTATTGATTATCGCAAGGAGTTCGACAGCAAGGATCATAATATCTTGGCGCAGGTTACCCTAGGTAGCAACGACTTTAGGGAAAGATCCGAAAATCTGCTGTTTGATACTAATAATCTTATTGCAAATGGCCAACGATCGACCGAGGAAGGGCCTAGCCAGAGTCTAACAATGAAGCTTGACTATACGCTACCTCTTGGTGAGTCAACCCGGTTTGAGACGGGTTACCAAGGGAATATCCGACGCTCCGAGGAAGCTAACACCATGAGCCTATACAATCTAGGTAGTGGCCAGTTTGAGGTTGATAACCTATACTCAAAAGACGTTTATTACAGGAATAATATCCATGCCATTTACGCCATGCTGGGTGGTCAGCGAAACGATTTTGGCTACCAGCTGGGTATAAGGGCCGAGCATACCGATAGGCTTATCGATTTGGTGGGCGAAGAGACTGATTTTAAACTTAACAGGTTCGATTTTTACCCAACGCTTCACTTCTCGTATAACCTGCCCGCCGATCAGGAGCTGATGGCCAGTTACACCCGCCGTTTGCAAAGGCTAAGGGGCTGGTATCTTGAACCATTCTATACCTGGAGCGATGCTTATAATATTCGTATAGGTAATCCCGACCTAATCCCAGAGTATATCGATTCGTATGAGGTTAGCTACCAGAAGCGGTTTACAAAAAATGTGATTTCGGTTGATTTGTACTATAGGGTTACCCACAATAACATTGAGAGGGTTCGTAGTATTTACGATGATAGCGATAATATTTTCTTAACCACTTTTGCCAATGTAGGTCAAGACTTCTCTTTGGGTACCGAAATTATGGTAGGTTTCGATCCAACCCGCTGGTGGCACTTCGATTTGATGGGTAATATTTACGATTATAGGCAGGAAGGGCAGCTTAATGGTAGAGACTATTCAGCTTCGAGCTTCAACTGGAACCTGAGGATGAACAATCAGTTTAAGCTGGCACGTTTCACTCGCCTACAAGTTATGGGTATTTACAATAGCCCAACCGTTTCGGCACAGGGAACTCGCGAAGCCTTTATGATGGCAAACCTTGCCCTAAAGCAAGATTTTTTTAAAAATGCATTTTCACTCACATTCTCGGTTCGTGATGTGTTTAGCACCATGGGCCACAGCAGCACGGTTCAGGACACAGGTTTTTACACTTATTCTGAATGGAATCCCCGAACGCCAATTTTTACGCTTACCGCATCCTTTAGGCTCAACAATTTTATGCCCGATCGCCGCCGTGGACAGAATGGCGATAATGGTAATGGAATGGATGAAATGGGAGGTGAAGGAGAGTTTTAGGCATACACTTTAGTGTAAAAAAGCCTTGGTTCAAGCCAAGGCTTTTTACTTTAAATTACCATCTAAATTCCTGCAAAATCGTAATGGCCAGAAATGTAGGGCTTGTTTGTTGGCTCATGAAGGCTAATGGTTACGCCAACGGTTCTCTTATCGTCACCCCAATGGGTAATTGAAAGATCCTCTGAGTCTACATTGATGATATTGCCATCGCCATCGTCAACCTTTAATCTATATTCCGACCAGTGTAAGCTAGGTATTTCGAGTGTAAAAAAAACGTGATCACCCGGTTCAATGGTAGTGCCAGCAGGAAGTATGTTTGAACTCCAGTTATCAGTTGGGGTATAGGTTCCTGTTGCTGGCCCTCGGGGGCGAACTTCAATGCTTGTAATGGTGAACACTGAGGATGGCTCGTTGCAAAACTTTACGTAAAGTTCATCAGCCTGTTCGTCTTCGTCCTCATCGTTGGGAGTAAATCCTTCACAGCTGTTGAGCGCTGCCGTGAATATTGCCAGTATAACTAGCAATCCGGATTTTATAATCCATTTTTTCATAGTTTCTTGATTTTGATTGTTGTGAAAATAATCAAAATTCATTCCACTGATCTGCGAAATTGACAACCACACAAGTATTGGTGTTAAACAAATTAATTGAGATGACAAACTGGTGTTTTAAATATCAAATTGTGAAGTGGGTAATGGCAAGAAAGGATACTTCTACTAAATAATTATATCTCAAGTTTTGCAAGTCGTCCGTGTTACCTTTTTTTAACTATCAATATTGGTTTCCTTGACAGATGCGAATTAAATAGTGACCTTAACAACATTACTGACCAATTTAAGCCTACCTTTACACTTGGTTTTAAATCAATATATTAGTATGCAAGTAGCAGTAGTTAGAAAGGATACACATTTTACACCGGACCCAAGCAGGGTAATCGCTCGCTTTCTTTATACCAACGACGAAAGAAGCAAAAAAATCATTCATAGTGTTTTGGCAATGCCTGAAGATGAAGTCAGAATTACTATGAGTCAAGTGCTAAGGGGATTCGCCAAAAGGCACAGGAATATTTCAAAGATTTTCGAAAAACATTTTAATAAGTTGTCCCATCTGTTTGAAAGGATGGGAATCAATCCAAACGAGGTTAATCAATCTCAAAAAGTACTAATAGGCTCTTATTTTACCATGGAGTATTCCATTGAATCGGCTGCTTTTTTTAATCCGTCCATTGTTGATGATCCGGATCAGTCGGAGCTATTGCAGGGCGAAAAAAGGGTGATTCTAAGCTTTAGAGCCACAGGCGAAGGGCATATCTCATCCATTGTTTTCCGTTCGGCTGTTATTGATAGGCATTGCGATATGATTATTGAGCCTGTAGGAAAGATGTTGGCAGAGGCTGATCGGATTGAAAGGCATATTTACGATAAAACCTCCTTTATCCTCACGCTTGATGGCATGACCGATTTCGATAATAAGATATCTCCTATGTTTGTGTTTGAAAAGCTAGGAGATAAATTCACTTATGGAGAACTATCCAGAGCTGTTAAAGAAACTAAAAGAACCCATCAGCTAACGCCTGAAAAAGAGTCAATCATAAACCAGATTATGTGGTTAGCGCTCTCGCATTACGAGATTGATTTTTCGCTTGATTCAGCTATCTCCGAGAGGGTAATTTTTCCCATATCAGAAACCGAAAGGAATGGTATTGAGGATGCCCGTTTTGTTAAGTTCACAGGTGATAATGGTGAGGTAGTTTACTATGCTACCTACACTGCATATGATGGTATAACAATACTGCCGAAGCTGCTCGAGACCAAAGATTTCTATCATTTTAAATGTATACCAATTCACGGCGAATTGGCCCATAATAAGGGAATGGCCTTGTTCCCCAGGAAAATAAATGGCAAGTATACCATGCTTTGTAGGCTCGATGGAGTGAATAACTACTTAGCTTATTCCGATAATTTGAGTATTTGGAGGGAAGCTAAGCTTATACAATCGCCAAAATATCCGTGGGAGTTGGTTCAGGTAGGTAACTCGGGTTCACCTATCGAAACGGAAGAGGGATGGCTGGTAATTACGCATGGTGTGGGCCCCATGAGGGAGTATGCTTTGGGGGCATCGCTATACGATCTGGGTAATCCAGAAAAAGAAATTGGTAGGCTGAAAACACCGCTATTGGCTCCTAACGAAGAGGAAAGAGAGGGGTATGTACCCAACGTTGTATACTCGTGCGGATCGATTGTTCACAACGGGAATTTGGTTATTCCCTACGCTATGTCTGATTACGCAGCCACATATGCTACTGTTAATCTTAAGGAGCTGCTTGAGGAACTTAAACGCCTGAACGATTAGCTTTTACTTACTCCTTGATGAGAAATAGTTCAGAATTTACCCTGCCGGAGGAATTACAAATATTTAATGATGAGTCCACTCCGAAAATTCCTTTTACCCCTAAATCCCCTAAAGGGGACTTTTTAAAATGCTGATTTTTAGACTTCCCCTTAAGGGGTCAGGGGTTAAAAAAGGAAAAAATCAGCATTTTGAGACTTTTCGGAGTGGACTCAATGATGAGTGATGAAGTTGGATAGGAATGGATGTCGCTCCAAGATCTCTCCTTCCTTTTACATTCAACCTAATTTTTCAAAGTTCAACTGTTTACTATCACTTCGGCGTTCGATATTCGTAATTCAATATTCTACATTTTTTTCAAACATAAAAAAATCTATAAATGCTTTACGAGGCTTCTCGTGTAATAGCAATAATAGATCCATTAATTCATTCCCACCCAAGAGAGCTTGTGGGATTGTTATGAGATAAATGTCTATTCACCTCCCAAAATCTTCCTGTAAATCTCCAAGTACCCCTCTATCATCTTATCACGGCTAAATTTTGAAACAGCGTGCTCCCTGCAATAATCTCTATTAATCAGATTGATGTTAGCTACCGCATCAGCTGCCTCATCAATGGAATTAACCAAATAGCCCGTTTTACCGCTAATGATTAGCTCTGGCATAGACCCTCTGTTAAATGCAATAACGGGTGTTCCGCAAAGCATAGCTTCGGCAACGCTTAAACCAAAAGGCTCCTCAAAGCTTATTGGGTGCAATAGAGCATGTGCATCGCCCAGTAGCTTGTTGCGCTCCAATGGCCCCGAATTGCCAACAAATACAATATCATCATTGTTGATAAAGGGTTTAACCTTGCTGTCAAAATACTCCTGATGCTGAATTAATCCGGAAATAATTAGCTTATAACCCGACTTTTTTGCGATTTGAATAGCTTCAGATGTACCCTTCTCAGGATGAATTCTACCGAAGTATAGTAGGTACTGCTTTGGTTGAGGGTGGAATGTAAAGTCGTTCACATTTATACCATTGTAAACCGTGCCGATGTAGTTGAGCGCAGCACTCCGATCGGAATTGCTAATGGAAACGTAGCTGCTAGTGCTGTTGTACTTTTTATAAACTGCAAGAATTTTTGGGGATGAAAAACCATGGATGGTAGTTAGCATTGGCGTTTTAATTAAGCGCGAGTAGGATAGGGGGAGAAAATCAAAGTTGTTGTGAATTAAATCAAAATCGCCTGCCTGTTCCATTAAATGGCTTATGTGGAGGCATTCTCCAACTTTAGGATCAAGTTCAGGATCTTCGGAGTACGCCCGTTCGCAAACATATTCTAGTTTCCCCTTTGTAATAGAATCACCTGTTGCAAAGAGTGTTACATCAATACCTTTGTTAACTAGGCCTTCTGTAATATTTGAGGCAACCTGTTCCCACGGGCCATACTTGCGAGGAGGCGTTCTCCATGCGATTGGCGATAGAATAGCAATTTTCATAATATTTATCTGGTTTTTATAACTTTACTACCCTCAATAGGGCAAACGCATTTAAAATACTCTTTCTATAATCAAATTTGATTTTTCGTAATGTGTTCTTTGTCCCGTTAGGTAGGGAATATTCTGTACCTAACGGCATCGTAAAACTTGTTTATCTAACTAAATTACCAATACTCTGTCCCTATCGGGACACCCTATTTATTGATGCTTTTGCCCTCTATGTCCGATTGAAAATTCCAAATGTTTTGAATTAATATAAACACTGCGCTGCAGCTTTTATAGAGATTGATTAATCCTTTTGTTACAAAGCATCCCTCGGATTATCCAGACAATGATCAACCAGTTCTTCAATTATGGCTGTGCCAACGCACATCACCTTATCTGCACCACCCCAGTAAATTTTAACGCTACCATCCTCCTCGGGAACGGCTCCGCAGGTGAACACAACGTTATGTACATAGCCTGTTATTTCGTACATTTCTTCGGGTTGTAAAATCCATTCGTCGCCAACGGCAATAATTTTCGATGGATCTTTCAGGCTATGCAATGCAACACCCAAACGGTAAACAGATCCGTCCATGGTAGGAAATACGCCGTGATAGATGCTCAACCAACCCCGTGAGGTTTTAATGGGCGGGGCACCGGGGCCAATCTTCATTTCGTCCCAATGGTACTGTAGTGGCTTCATAATTAGCTTCGCCTCGCCCCAGTACCTGAGGTCTGGTGAATAGGAAATCCAAACCGACCAAGGCGATATCTCGGAATGGGGACGATCGAGCCGTGCGTATAAGCCGTTAAACTTCTCGGGAAAAATTACAACATTGCGGTAATCGGCTTGGGTGATAAGAGAGAACCGCTCAACGGTGTTAAAATCTTTGGTCTTTGCCAGTGCAATCCTAACGCCGTGACGAGAGTATGCGCTGTAGGTTATAAGATACTCACCATCAATAAAAACAATGCGCGGATCCTCCAATCCGTACTCCTCGTATTCTTTGAATAGGCCACTAGTAGCGGGTGTCATAAAAGGTTCATTATCAACCTTAAAGTTATAACCGTCGTCGCTTACGGCCTTGCCCAGTATGCTCCTTCCGTTAAGTTTATGCGACCGGAATATCATTATGTACTTACCGTTATGCTTAATAACGCCTGCGTTATGTACGGTTGCAACGGGGTAGGGCACATCGTTAGTGGTAAGTATCGGATTGTTTTTGTATCTCTTTATCAGCATAATGTATTTTTTTAATGAGTATTACAGTATAAAAAATCCTACTTCATTGCCACACGAAGAGAATTGTATGACAGGGAGGAAATATTGAATATTGAATATCGAATAATGAATGATGAAGTGAAGAAAGGAACGGTAATCGTTCCAATACTTCTTCTTCCTTCTTCAATCATCCCTATTTTTCAAAGACTAATCGCTTCCTATTACTTTAGCGTTCGATATCACGATACGTGTTCATGCTCAAACTCTTCAAAAGCTTGTAGTACAGTAAGGTGAGAGATTAGGTACGCCAGTGAGCTTTCTGCGCCCTGGTTACGATTAATGCCATCCATTTCAAATCCATCGCAGCAGCCCTTGGTCTCGAAATCGAATAAGCTCATTCTAAGGTCGTTGTTTCCTAAGAACCACATGAAGCTGGTAAATAGTTTTGACAGATATTCCTTATCCTTGGTAACATGAAAAGCCTGATGATACATTAAGACCATGGCTAGCGCATCAACTGGCTGCTGAGCGAATAGTGATCGTTCGCCATTCTTTTTATACCATTTTTCATTCCCAATTATCGATAGGTAGCCATCCTTAAGGGTGTTCTCTGTAAGGAAATTCATTGAATCTAAAGCTGTGCTGGTAATTTTTTCATCGTTAAGTACCTGTGCAGTATGCAGAAGAGCCAGTGGTAGCATTCCGTTATCGTAAGCCAGCAATTGCTCAAACCATTTCCAGTCAGGAGAGCTATTTTCATCATAGTGTTTGACCAGCTTATTAGCAAGGGTTTTTAGCAGTTGAGTCATTGAGTCGTCACCCGAATTGCTCCTTAGGTAGTAGCATATTCCAATAATTGTATTTGCAATGGCTCTAATGGATTTTAGCTTGTCGAAGTTAGGCGAAGCATCGAAGAAAATCTGCTTGCCTGTTTGGTAATATGCATCATTTGGGGCATTACCAAGCAGGTAGCCTAGCGCCCAAATTGTTCTGCCAAAGGAATCTTCGGAGCCCACTTCGTCGAGGAAGTTTCGATTAAAGCTCAGGAAATTCCTGAACGTTCCGTCCTTGTTCTGCATGTAGTGGATGTAGCTAAGGTAAACCGGGGCTAAATCGAGGGCAAGCAAATCCTTTTTCTGACGGTATGCCAGTAGTACCAGAAGGAGGGCCCGGGCGTTATCGTCAAGGCAGTATCCGTCTTTAAGGTTAGGTATACCAAATTTTGCATGCTGGATTATACCAGTATCATCGGTTAGCCGTTTTATATGGGCTAGTGAAAAAGGTGGCAGCATAAGTGGGTCGATGCTATTTTCGTCTTTTGTCACTAATGTTGGGCTGGATGATAGAACATTTTGAGCTAGCTCAACATAATGCCCCCCCGAAATTGGCCAGGTTATGGTTCGTCCGTAATCGTAAGCTTTTTTACGGATCTTCTTCAATTCCTCAGGGTTATCCAAAAGGTCTTGGAGAATGGAGGATAGCTCGTCAGAATCGTTGAAGTTAAAGAGTCGGCCACGTCCCTCTGCCAGCAGTTCCGATGCATGCCAATAGGGGGTTGAAATAACTGCCGACCCTACACCAATTGCGTAGGAAAGTGTACCGCTGGTAATCTGGGCTTCGTTAAGGTAGGGGGTGATGTAAATGTCGGAAGCCGATAGATATTTAAAGAGTTCCTTTTGGCTAACAAACTCGTTGAGGAAAAAAACATGGTCTTCAAGTTTAAGATTTTTAATTAACAATTGAAGATATGTACGATATTCTTCTCCAGAGTGGCGAAGTACATTAGGGTGGGTTTTCCCAATAATTAGGTAAAGCACATCAGGATGTTTCTCAATAACCTTGGGCAACGCCTTAATTGCCGTTTCAATTCCTTTATTTCGCCCAACAAAACCAAAGGTGAGAAGGAATTTTTTGTTCTCGAGATTAAACTCCTCTTTGGCTACATGCTGGTTAAACCTTATGTCGGGTACCCCGTGCTCAATATATTCAATCTTATCAGCATCAATATTATAGATTGTGGTTAAAAACTTAATTGCGATGCGACTCATCACAACAACTTTTTGAGCCATCTTGCAAATCTCCTGCAAAACTGCTTTCTCGTTGTACGATGGCGTTTTCATTATGGTGTGCAGGGTGACAATAAGCGGAATTTCTAATCGATGCAGCAGAGGTAAGATGTATATACCATTTTGCCCACCAAAAATTCCAAATTCATGCTCAAGAATACATACATCGGCACCGCTCAGGTTGATAAATTTTACCGCTTTCAAGTAGTCGCGTTGATGTTCCTGCCTAATGGTTAGCTTGACCTCTTGGGGATAATTGTAGGTTTGATCGTGGTCGTTCATGGCAACAATAAACCCTTCGACCCGATTGGCTATTGTTTCAATCTCACCTTCAGCAGAAGGGGTTTTGCTAATCATTGAATTGTATAGATTCTGAGTAAATGTGGCTATACCACACTCCCGTGGAGGATATGTTCCGATGTATGCTAGTTTCATTGCTAATTTGGATTGATTGATCTGCCTTTAGCGGGCAGTTTGATTGTTTGATTGTTTGATTGACCCGCCAGTGGGCTGGCAGGTTGATTGATTGCCCCGATAGCCATCGGGGGATTGTATGCTTGCCTGTCTCGGGTCTCGTCATTATTTGACGAGATAACGAGAGCAGGATTGGTTGATTGGCTTGCCTGCCCACCTTTGTTGGCTAAGCATTAGGGCAAAGGCAAACTCGCAGTGTTTATGTTAACGGATTAGCTGCATAAACTCTACCCCATTAACTCACTTCATCATAACCACTCTTAATAATTGTTGAGAGCATCTTAAAGCGAATATTTGCCTTAATGGTGTTGAACGAGTGGGCTGGGATAATAATAGATTGGCCGGTCTCTAGATGGTTCGAATTGCCATCGATAATGATTTCGGCTCTGCCGTCGATTATTTGTATGAAGTTATCGAACGGCGATAGTCTGTCGGTTAGGGTTTCGCCTTAATCGAAGGAGGCCACACTCACATTGCCCGTTGTTTTCTTAATAATTGTTTTTATCACCACTGAATTGGGTACGTACTCAATAATCTCAACAATAATAAAAATTCTTCCCTTCTCTAGTTCTTTATCTTTCATCACATTGTATTTAAACTATCGGAGTGGTTACTTTATTTTTTGTAGTTCATTTGCCTGTTCAATCCAATTATCCTGTTCAATTCGTTTAGGAGCAATTTCAAGTATTTCTGTTAAACTGTTTACATCCTCATTGGATAGTTTTCCGATTTGAGCAAAGGTGTAAATCTCGAGCGTGTTAAGTTTTTCTTCTACCCAAGGGCTAATGCCCTTAATAAGAGTTAAGTTATTGGCATGAAGCTTTGGAGCCAACCCAATTCTATTGTAAGAAATAGTGCTCTTCTTTTCTTTAACATTATCAAGGATAATATCTCTTCTTCCTTCACTTTTTAAAAGTTCTAATGCTTGGCTAACCCACTCGTCACGCTCAATTCTTCCAGGAAAGAACTCAATGGCTTCGGTTACAATTTCCACATCTTCATCATTAAAGTTGGCAATTTGCCTAAAGGTGAAAATGCCCAAAGCATTTAACTTTTGTTCTATCCAACCGCCAATCCCATTGATTATGGTAAGGTTATCGGCTTCATGCTTATGGGCTATTCCAATTCGCTCGAAGTAGATATTGGTGTTCCTTGTCCTTATGCGATTTAGCGCGGCTTCTTTTATCTCATCTTGAATAAGTTCCTTGGCCTGTGCCACCCACTCGTCGCGTTCAATTCTACCTGCAAAATACTCAATGGCAATGTTAATCTTTTCAATATCCTTTGCATTAAATTTACTAATCTGTTTAAACGAGTATATGTCGATAGCATTCAACCTTTCCTCAATAAAAGGGCCTATTCCACTGATCATTTGCAAATCATCTTTCTCGTCAATTGTGGCTCGTCCAAAACTGCTATAGTCTATCAAATGTTTACGTTTTGAAATTTCATCAAGAGTTTCCTCCTGTTCACTTATTTTTTGTTCGTTTTTAGCATTTTTTAGAGTAATTCTGCTAGTCTGGTTGTCGGCTTTAGCATTCAAAATATTTAGGTTTTTAACTTTATCCTTTTGCTGGTTAATTTCTTTGGTTTTATCCAATAAATCTTTCTCCAATTGGGTGTTATGGTTTTTATGCCTTTCAATTTGGTCTTCACATTTTCCAATTGTTGATTCAAGTGCTGCAACTTCCCTGTTATGAATATAACGAGAGTAAAGCCAGGCGGTAACATACCCAATTATTGCCGATACGAGCAATAATGATATAATTAGAAGGGTTGCTTCAACCCTAGTAAGCACTAGTAATACGGTTATTGCATTCATTTTCTTATTGTTTAATGGTTACTACTGATCTTCTGTTCTTTGCTCGACCCTCTTCCGAATTGTTATCGGCAACAGGCTCTTTTTCACCCTTCGAGTCAATGCTGATTCTGCTTGCAGATATCCCCTTACTCACAAAATACCGGTGCATGGTTTGTGCTCTTCTTAGCCCTAGGTCTTGGTTATATTCTATTGTACCAACAGCATCGGTATGGCCTGTAATGCTGAGCGTTGCCTCTTGATTATTATTCAGGGAGACATTCGATGCATTGTAGTATTCGCTAGCCTTTGCCCCCGAGATGAAATCGGATTTATCGAAGGCAAAGTAGATTACCAAATCCTGAGGGAATGTTATTTCTTTGGTAGCTAATGGTTCGATGGGCATTAAGCCGTTGGGGTTAGCCTCTGCAACTATTGTGATTTGGGGTTCAGAGCACAGCCCCTTGATTTTACAAACGTAGATGTAGGTAGACATAGTTGCCCAGCCGATAAATACGATTAATCCGATTATTAGTATTCTCATGGCGTTTAATGTTTTAGTTGACGGATAGTGATTGTTATCATTAAATTATGAACAGCTAGGTTATCTGATGCGCTTAAAATCTTTCATATTAAAACCATCCTCATTGTCATTGGTAATTCTACGAGAGTTATAGTAGTGGAGATTCCCATCCACATCAAAAATCATTTCGAAGCATTTCCCCACACCTTTATCGCTGTTTGGCCCAACGTGAAAGTGGAATAGGGCATTCTTTGGGTTTGATGCAATTTCTTTTTTTATCTCCGATGAGGAGAGTAGCTTAACGAAGTAGGGGTAAACGGTGTTAATCTTTTCTGTTGAATATGCATCAGGCGCCATTTTGTCTCTGTTCATGAGTAGCTGTTTTTCTTTAAATCCCGAGGAGTTGTAGTATTTTAAACCTCTAAGAGAAATCCTAAAACGCCTGTTCTCAAGGTTTTTTACATGAATTTGCATAAATTTAATGATGGCAGGCATTGCGTACTCGTAATCCAGATTATTGTCGTTAGAATATTGAAGTGGAAGGTTGCACAGTTCGGGCATATCGATAACTTTCTTCGCTTTTGCTCCCAGTACCAAGCTGATATATTTGTAGCTCACACCTCCAGGATCCTTGTCGTAAATATTTTTCATTAGCACCAAGAAGGAGTATCTGGTGTCTAATCGACGGATTTCAAATTCGGTTTCGTCAATAAATTCAAAAGGGGTTATTTTCCAATGCTTTTCTACGGCTTCGCTGATAAACCCATTGTAGGGATTTACTCCATTCTCCAGCACAACACAGGTGGTGGAGTTCAGGAACATCCCAACTTGTTTTTTCGAAGCCAATGGTGATTGTGCCATTGTAACCGCTAGGGTAAGGGTTAAAGCTAGGCTTATGATGTATTTTTTTGATGGAATTCTCGCCAACAATTCTTTGATGACGCGAATATTTTTTCTTTCATTCATATTCTCACTTTTTTGGGTAATTGATCTGTTCTGTTTTAAGAAATTTATAGAACTCTTATACTGCAAAGTTCGCTCTTACAAATCCTAAAATTGTTATATATCCTATGGTATGATTTACATAATTCACAGACTCAACTTTCGTGTACATTAAAAGGGGCTGCTTTTGGCAGCCCCTTTTTTATAAAGTTGAGGTTACTCTTACTTTCTATGGCAGAGTAACTGCGTTACCATCGAGTACAACAGCTGTTTGTGCAAGCGCACGACCATTTAATGAAGCACCGGTTTGAAAAGTTATTCCTGTCATAGATAAGATTACCCCCTCGAAATGCGAAGTCGTTCCAAAGGTTGCCTGACCTGCCACCTGCCAATAGATGTTTTTTGCTTGGGCTCCTCCGCTTAGAATTAAATTTGCAGCTGAGCTAACGGTAATATTCTCGGCAATTTGGAATATCCATACATCGGTTGAATTGCCAGAGATGGTTACATCAGAAGAAATAGTAACCGTGTTAGTCCATTTATATAGGCCTGGGCTTAGGGTTAATCCACCAATGCTACCCGAAGCTAAATCAATAAAATCGGGCAATGTACGTCCTGCTGCATCGTTGTATGCAGTTATCATATTTTCAACGGCAGTAGTTAGGTTTATTGGTGTAGGATCGGCCATATCGGCAGCATGCACTTTTCCAGTAATCTGATCGGAAGTGGCATAGCCAGTAGCGTCTGTTAATGTAAACCCTACTATGTAGGAGGTCGCCGCTGGGCTTAGACCAATATCACCGGTAATTGCTGAGGTTGGATTATTATTAACTGCAGTTTTTGCTAAAATCACGTAGTTACCTGCTGCACCCAGAGCCACAGCGCTTATGCCTTCACTGCTACCCCCGGTAGAAAAAGTCCACATATGGTTGTTTGCTAGCGCTTTACCGTTTGTGCTTTTTGCAGATGTTGTTATTGTAACGGTATAATCAGTAAGGGCGCTCAGTGTTCCCAGCGGGGTGAAAGTTGCTGTTTCTCCAGCATACTCAACAGTTCCAGGTATGCTTGTGGTGCCTTGCTTAAGCATGAATGTATTCGCATTAATGGTTGATGCATCCATTTCGATGCTAAAAGTAGCTGAAATGGTGATGTTTCGTGCATTTCCTTCGGCATTGTCCAAGGGAGATGTTGATGTTACAATGGGTTGTAAGATGTTGTCATCATCGTCTTTACAACTTGACATAAATACAATCGGAAGCATTATTGCTACAATTGGTAAAACTGTTTTTAGTGTCATTCTAATTTTTGTAAGCGAATCGATTATAATTCATTATTGAATTATTTCTTAAATATTGCTCTGGCAATCTCAACCCCTGAGGGGTATGAGATATCATCTTGGCCCTCGGCGGTAATAAATATTTCAGTAAATGCAAAGGGGGTTAGTGTTTCAATGGTTGCGGTTTTTGCGTTTTTGTTTGTAAGCCGCCCAATGCTCCTGGTGCCCTCAGTGTTTGTTACAATCCAAGCAATGTAAACGCTCTGAGGAGGCTCTAGCCTATCGGCAGCAGCCATATTTTTAGCAGTGACCGTAACCTTGAAATTTCCATTCTTATCGGCCTTCTTTTTAGCCGAAATATCAGCGGCCGGTGTAACGCTTGAGGTTGGAAATTTTACCGAAGTAGCACAGGAAGAGAAAAAGAACAGAAGTGCTAATAATGTGGTGTTTCTTATGTTTTCCATTGTGTTTTATCTATTGTTTTTTTTCCTACTCATATGGCTTTTCGGAACTTACCCCTTTGTAATGTGTGGTCATTCGGAATCCTTTAAGCATGTATAAATAGCAGGAAAATCCTAGAATCGGAATCCAACGGTGGCCTGATACCAAACATTCTTGTAGCGTGGTGTTGTTGAGGATCCATCGCCGTTGTTCTGGAAGAGATCCCAACCAACCCGAGCACCAATAACAATACTACTTAGGTTAACATCAAATCCGCCCAGAAAGCATAAGGTGTTCTTGCGCAGGTTGTCATTGTCAAACTCCTCTTCCTGCTCAATATTTAGAAACGAATTTTCAAAAACATCCTTAGTGCTCATAAGGTATGAGTATTGAGGACCAGCAACAATCGAGAACATTTCACTAGGCTTAACTACTACTAGTAAAGGAATATCAAGGTAGTTTAAGGTTCGAGTAAAGGTGTAATCGTTGCCAAGGATGCTGCCCGATGCTTTGAAACCTTTTTGCGAGTAAAGTAATTCGGGTTGAATGCCAAGGAGCCGCCCAAGAGGGATGGCAACAAATATACCCGCAGCGAATCCTACTTTTGCATCGGCATCAAAGTTCTCTCCCTCCGAGTCGTAAACATTTGATAGGTTAAGGCCAACCTTTGGCCCAAAATGTAATGAGCTACCCTTATCCTGAGCTATGCCTGCATTTACAAATAGCAAGGTAGAAACAATGATTAGTAATAATGTCTTTTTCATCTTATTGTTTTTTTAGTTGTTGTGATTAAAATATGTAACGTACCGATAAAGCGCCACCATCGGCCCAGAGGCCTGAGTATCCTACAAAGTTGAAGGCTGGTTTCCAATCGATACTTACATTGAAAGGTATTTGAGCAAAATTGTACTCGAGCCCTAAAATTCCATCTACACCAATAACTGTATAGTTCTCGCCTGCAGTACCCCAGTACTTATTGGTATTGTCGCCATCCCAAAAGCCTACGTGTCCGCCGAAGCCGATATACCATTTCATCCTTTCGGTGTTAAACGCACGGCCATGAACTTCGTAAAGAAGGGTTAGCTCAAGCCCTTTCCATCGGCTTGCAATTATGCCCTCAAAGGCAGCTTTTGATGTAACAAAATGCTTAATGGTAACGCCATTTGCAAAGCCTCCTCGTAGTCCAATCCCTGTGTTGTAATCCTGCGCATTGCTAAAGAGGAAACAGCCTAATGCCAGCAGAAAAGTAAATACTAGTTTTTTCATCGTATTGGGTTTAGTAATTTCCTACTCATATGGCTTTTCGGTTTCGCCTCCGCTGAAGTAGTCCGAACGGAACGGACCCAACCTTTACCCTGTGCCGGGCAGGTTACTTTATGGTGTTGATGATGGTACGAAGCTCATCTTGGGTTTTCCCCAACTTGTAACTTAGCCGTTCAATCATCTCTTTCTCCTTATTCCTGTAGAAGTTTAAATCTTCGTCAGTGATAATGGGATACTTCATTTTCAGTTTTCCCTTCCTTTCGTTCCAGAAGCCTACTTTAAAATTTTCCATTGTATTTGGCTTAATGTGAGCTGCTTTATTGTTTAACAAACATACTTACTAAGCACTATATTATTGTTACATAATTATTTATAATAGTTGTATATATCACTGATTTGGAATTTGTAGGGGTAATTTTACTTCACACCTATCGGTGGGGGTGATATTCATTCATCGCCGAGATATTGATTTAACAAATAGCTCTGGCTATAAAAATATATGTACCCATTTCTTGCTTACGCAAATTTTAGATGGTATAGTTTAGTCTGTCTGAAGAAAGGCTAAGTTTCTACTTTTGAAGTTGTTCGTTAACTTTTGTTAGCAATAGCTCTTTTTTTATAGGTTTGCTTATAAAGTCGGAACAGCCACATGCTAAGGCTTTATCTCTATCAATATCTGTAGAGTATGCTGTTAGGGCAATGATGGGGATGTTAGGTTTAAGTTCCTTTATGAGTTTTGTTGCTTCGTAGCCATCCATTATGGGCATTTTTATATCCATTAATACCATATCGATATGCTGGGAAGATTTAAATACATCAACTGCTTCGAGGCCATTTATGGCTCTGATAATGCGAATCTCTTTGTGTGCTAACCATTCTGCCAGAAGCATAAAATTTGAGTCTTCATCCTCGGCAATAAGCAGCGTTTGATTGGGCTTAAATTCAAAGCCTAATCCTTTAGCGGATTTAATATCGGTGGACTTAACAGTATTAGCATTTTTATAGGGAATGGTAAAATAGAATTCTGATCCTTTGCCTATTTCAGAATTAAGCCAAATTTTACCGCCAAGCAATTCAACATAAGCTTTTGATATGGATAGGCCTATTCCTGATCCTCCGAATAGTTGATCATTGGTAGTTTCAACCTGACGAAAGCGAGTGAAAATAATTTCTTGCATATCTTTAGGTATGCCCATTCCTGAATCTTTTACGAAAAACTCCAGCTGGTTATCAATAATCGTATAGCCAAAATGGACATAACCCTGCTTAGTAAATTTAAGTGCGTTACCTATAAGGTTACTGAGTATTTGTGTTAGCTTGGTTGCATCGGTTACAATAATTGCATCATTGTTTTCTAGTGCTGCTTTTATACTGAGTGTAACCGTTTTGTCAAATGCTTTTTGTGAAAATTGGTCATTGATAAGCTTACACAGGGAGTTAATGTTTATTTCTGTTTCATGAATTTTCTCCAAGCCTGCCTCAATGGAGGCAATGCAAATTATATCATCAATAATGGCAAGAAGTTGATCGCTACTTTGGATTATTATGTCTGTAAAAAATTTACGTTTTTCGGCTATTAAATCGGGGTCGTTAAGAAAACTTGAAAACCCTACAATGGCATTCATGGGTGTTCGGATCTCGTGCGAAATATTGTGCAGGAAGGCAGTTTTTAGGCGGTCGCTCTCCTCGGCTTTTTCCTTGGCCTCTATCAACTCCATCTGGGCATGCTTGCGTTCGGTAATATCGCTTGATATCCCAATAATACCTGTTAGTTTCCCATTTGTGTCAAGTATTGGTGTATCGGTTACAAATGCAGGAAAACTTTTTCCGTCCTTTCTTTTCACATAAAATTCGCCAGCCCACGATTTTCCTGCGTTCAGCTGTTCCATGATTTCAAGAGCCTGCTCGTTGGATTGTAGGGCAGGGGTTAAGTTGATAATATTCTCGCCAATTGCTTCAGTAGCCGACCACCCGTAAATGTTTTCAGCAGCATTATTCCAGTAAATCACATTGCCCAGCAAATCAGTAGCAATAACAGCCTGGCCCACATTATTTATCAGGTCGGCTTGAAATTTTATTTCGTCTTGTATCTTTTTTCGTTCGGTATTGTCTCTGATATTGCATTGGATTACCTTAACATTATTGGCCAAATAAACATTGCTCACGAATTCAACATGAACTATTCGTCCATCTGAAGTTTCAAGTGGTAAATCATCATAGCGAACGTATTCATTTTGTTGCAATTCAAGAAACTTCTCTTTGTTCTCATACACATCCATAAATGAACCTATTTCCCATATCGATTTTTCAATTAATTCATCACGCGAATAGCCCAGTAGATTTATTAGGAATGGGTTTACATCAACAATCTTTCCCGTTTCGGCATCAAGAATTAGAATACCGTCTTTGGCCGACTCAAACAGGCGACGGTAGCGGGTTTCTGAAAAGTTCAAAGCATCCTCTGTGCGCTTGCGACAAGTTATATCCTCGGAAATTGTTGCAATAATATTTTTTCCTTCCTCATCCAGAATTCGCGATGAGTTCCACAAAACGGTTTTAATACTATTGTCTTTTGTTAAGATATCTATTTCAATTAGGTCTCGTTCTTCATCCAGATGATTTTTTAGCAATTCAAGCGTTGCGGTAACTTTTTCTTTAGGAAACAGCAGATCAATTCTTTTGTCAATAACTTCAGCCGAAGCATACCCGCTCAACAGTTAAAATTTGCTATTGAACCGTTTTATTACAAAGGAAGTGTCCCATATAATAATTGGTGCATGCATATGGTTTAGGAGGGAGTTTAACGAATCACTAATTGCACTATGTTTCTCCTTTAAGGTATCCTCTTTGCCCTTTCGATCAGTAATATCCTCAATGGCAAGCAAAATAATTTTCTCTTTACCCAATGCCCTTTCTACCTGACGCGCATTTAAAAGCATCACCCGTTTACCGATGGTAGAGAAGTGGTGTTCAACCTCATAATTATCAAAAGATTTTTTCTCCGGAATGATCTTCTCCAATAATTCTTTCAGCTTAGGAATATCCCATTGATGATTACCCAGCTCGTAAATAAGCTTTCCAATAGTTTCATGGGCTGATACCTTGAAAAATTCGTAGAATGAACGGCTGGCTTTTATTACCCTAAGATCTTTATCAATTGTAAGTAAAGGTTCACGTACCGTGTCGATTATATTTTCTGTGAGTATATTCAGTTCATCTGCCGTTTTTTTTATATCCGCAAGTTCATTTCTGGTTTTCTCTAGCACCGCTTCCGCCTTTTTTCTGGCCATGATGTCGCGTATTTGGCATTGAATAACCCTAACATTGTTTACTAGATACACATTGCTTATAAATTCAACATGGATTTTAGTCCCATTCGATGTTTCCAGAGGCAAATCGTCGTACCTTACATATTCCATTTGCTGTAATTCCAGGAATTTATCCTTATTTTCAATAACATCCTGGAAAGCGCCAATATCCCAGATCGATTTCTCAATGAGATCTGGTTTGGTATAGCCTAGCAAATCAATTATGAAGGGGTTAACATCAACAATTTTCCCGGTATCGGCATCAAGGATTAGAATCCCGACTTTTGTCGATTCGAACAAGCAGCGGTAACGGACTTCAGAAGCATATAATTCCTCAATCAGGATTGATCCATTTTTTTCGTTATTTTCTGTATTCGCAGCCTTTCCCATGATATTTTATTGCTAATGTAGCCCAAGTGTTTTGTTATTATCGTTTAATGTTGGAGTCGAAACCTGTGGTTAATCAATGTTTATATTCCTCATTCTGTATTTCATTAATGGAATAGTTAAGCAGCAGAGCAACTTTTTATGAATTAGGTACATCTTCTAGTCCTTTTGCCCCGACGTTCTATGGCGAATATCCTTTAGAGCCTGCTTTTGTTTACTTAAGGCCTAAAATAAACTGTATTCGAAAACCATTATCGTTTTCGAAACACCAACCATCCTAGGCCAAAGCCTATTCCAATGCTTATAATTGTATGACTCCAGTTTATACTGTTAAGGCTCAACGACTGGTTGATACGAAAACCCCTTAGCCAGTCTGTTCCGCCCAATATCATTATTACTATAATAGCAACAAGGGCAATTATAATGTAACCTGCCACCCTATTTGATGAGTTGAATATTTTTTTGCTCATAACTCTTATTGATTTAGAATTATTGGTTATTAAAATGAGTTAATGATTGTCAACTTCTGCCTGTAAATCCTGCGTTGTTTTGCCCAACTTGCTAGCTATCATCTCAATTAAATCGGTTTTTGTGCCATACCTCCAGGTCAGGTCTGCTGGGGTTAGGCTCGGATACATTTGGCTTAGCTTGCTTTTTATCCTATCCCACTGATAGTAATCAGAGTTATCCTTCATTATTATTTTTTGGGTTTGGCAAAAGGGTTAATCGTAATGGTCCCTGCTGATGATTTCTCGTCGCGTTTACTTGCTTTGTCGGCTCGCTTCTCTTTCAGGTTTTTGGCAGGTGCCTTTTTCCCCGAATTCTTTTTAACTTCCTTTTCTTGTGTCATGCTATTGAGTATTAGTTTGAGTTATTGAATTTTGTTGTAGGGTTTATAAAATTCTTTTCCCCTGAATAATCCTTAGTAAAACAGCGATAATTGCAATTACAAGGAGTATGTGTATAATACCTCCTGCATGAAATCCTATAAAACCAATTGCCCAAAGGATGATAAGGATTACTGCGATGATGTAAAGTAAGTTTCCCATGTTTATAAGGTTCTAGTTTGATCTACAAAGGTGCTCGATGAGTTGGCTTAAAGCGTTACATAAATTCATTAATCTTTTACATCTTTCACACATTACGAGGATAAATATTCGACCCCACCCTTAGGCAACGAGCAAAGAACTTGGGCATCTATTTTCAGTACAGTTTTCAGCACTAATGGTATAGCACCTTGAAAAGATCTTCTAAATCTGGTGTTAGGGTAATTTCTGTTCGCCTATTGGCGGCTCGTCCTTCTTCGTTATCGTTACTTTTAACAGGTTGATGCATGCCTTTTCCCGATGCTGTGATACGAGCAGGGTCAAAACCATTCTCTACTGAAAGGATACGTACAACAGATATGGCCCTTGCTGAGCTTAGATCCCAATTATCTTTATACTTTACCGTTTTTATGGGGGCATTATCTGTATGGCCTTCTATTGTAACGGTAATATCTTTCCTGGTATTGAGCACGTCGGCTAGTGATTTTAAAGCCTGCTTCCCTTTCAAATTTATCTCATCGCTTCCTGAACTAAAGAGTAGCTCCTCTTCGAGTGATACGTAAACTCTACCGTTTTTAGTGTAAACATTCAGCTCATTGGCCTTGTAACCCACGAGGGCTTTATCTAGAGATGTCCTCAAATCGCTAAGCGCACCCTTTTGAGCGTAAACAAGGCTGTTTAATCCCCTTATGCGTTTAGCCTGATCACCAATAGTAAGATTGGATGCTTTTATGAATATGTCTATATCGGTTTGCAAGGAATCATAAAGTGTTTGAATGCTCAACTTTTCTGAGGTAACCTCATCAACTTTGGCGTTACAGCTGTTAATCTTTGCCTGAACAATAGCATTCTCTTTTGTTAGTTCACCTACCATGGCTTCAGAGGCGGTAAATTTCTTGTTCGATACGCATGCGGTAAATGTAAAGCCTGCTGCCAGTAATAAGATTACTGTGAGGTTGAATTTTACTTTCATAACGGGTGATTTTTAATGAGTTTTATTCTTACAAAGATGAGCAGCATATGAATGGGATATGTTACACAACTAATTATGAATGTTACAACATTCACAGGTTCATAGGAGTTCGTTGTTAGAATAGAATACTTGATTTCGATGAAATCCCTATACGGATCACGTTGAGCTGCCTGTTGAAATGGATATTGTAGTAATCCTGGCCGTAGTAATACTGAAAAAAGATATTTACATCCTTAAGAAATGTGGGAGTAAAGGAAACGGTGTAATTTACAGTAAAGCGTTTTATGCTAAAGTTTTGCTCGTCATTTAGTTTACCTGCAATCCAACCCACCTTAATGGATTGATTAAAAGCATATTTTTTATTCAGGTCCTCGGGAGCCACAATTATTTTAAATGCCTCAGAAAGTTTAACAGAACTCTTGATATTAACAAAAAACCTTAATCGTCCGTAAGTTCCGCTCAACTTTTGTTCTTGCATATAATTGTAGGTAGCGTATAGCTTTATATAGTTGGTGTTAAAAAGTAGTTTTGCATTTGGACGCGAGAGGAAGAGACCTCCTTCTATCCAGTTTGTAGAGAAATTACCCGTGAGAGTATTAATAGTTGTACTATCGGGATTAAAAAAATCGTCCTCCTGTCCATTGGAGTGGTGCATTGTCGTAATGTAAGTAAACAGATCTCGTTTCCCATTCTCTTTGTCGAGGAATTGGTAAAAGAAAGTAACCTTTGGCATAAAGGATGGTGTCCGAACGGGTAGCGAGTACTCATTGTACATCCTAATTACTATTCGAGGCGAGAGTTCAATTCCCCATCTAACATTTTCGCTAATGCTTATCATGAAGTATGGTGCTAGGTTGCCCTCAAATATCAATGGCTCCATATTCCCAAGACCGCTTCCAAAAAGAATGTAGCTGGGGTCGCGAAACATATTGAAAGTTGATATGGCATTCCTTCTTCCTTTAACTTCTTGTTCATTAGATACTAAACTATCAACACCCTTCTGTGAATAAACATCACAAATTATTGAGAATAGCATTATGGGCAAAAGGAGTATCTTAATCCTATTCATCATTAGTTTAGGTTTCGATTATTCTAGTTAAGCGTATTGGCAAAATGTAATGTTTTGCTTGTTAAGTATTTGTTTGGTCTGCATCTCATGCTCTTAAACTTTAGGTCTTGTTCAGAATTTTGTAGATTATTTTTGTCCCAACCATATTGCTTGCCACTGACCTTTTATGAAGTCCTAAGCAGGATGGAGACCCATGAAGTGTTAATGTTCATATTATGCTTATAATCAAGACAATAATTCGTTTTACTATCAATTTGTAGCTTTAAGTAGGTTTAAAGGTTTCTTAGAGCTGAATCAGTATGGAGGTGTATTATAAAAAATATGCCCTAGCTAGCAAGAAATGGGGTGTCCTTATGTATTAGCAAAGCTTAATGATATGATAACTAACGCTTTTTAATGCCCAATATAAAGAAAGTACTGCCCAATGTCATAATTGCAACACCTAACAATGGCGACCACGCTATTGGATGGCTCTTATTCCGAGAAATGTTTAGGTTGCCAATTTCCACTACCTTTTCTCTAGTAACGAACTTGAATCCTGTAATAAGGGTAAATAGCAAACCAACACCAATAATGATGATACCAATTTTTCTCATTCTGTTTGAACGGATTAGTTAGGCCAATTATGACACATCAAAGTTATGCCCAATAGGAAGGGGAGTTGTTACAAAAATTCAGGGTAGAGTTATATATATCACAGATTTTCTAGGTTAACTTTCCGTTTTTGCTTTAGCTGTTTGAAAAATGAAGGTGTAAGGCCAGTTATTTTTTTAAACTGGGTAGATAAATGTGCTACACTACTGTACTGAAGTCGATATGAAATTTCGGTTAGGTTTAACTCATCATAGAGTAGCAACTCTTTAACCTTTTCAATCCTATGTATAATTATGTATTGCTGAAGAGTAATCCCTTTTACCTCGGAGAAGATATTTGAAAGGTAGGTGTAATCGTAGCCTAGCTTCTCGCTAATGTAATCGGAGTAGTTTACTTTGGGTAGCTCCTCGGAGTAATGGATCATTTCTACGACCACATTTTTAATCCTTTCAATAAGTATACTTCGCTTATCATCAAGTAATTCCAGTCCTGTTCTATGTAGATTTGCCTTCAGCTGCATACGTTGTTCAGGAGTAATATCTTCAAGGATCTCAACAACACCTAGGTCAACCGCAACATACTTTATGCCCAATTTTTTGAGTTCCTCCTTAACCATCAACTTGCATCGGAGGCTAACCATGAATTTTATATACAGCTTGTGCTTAACTTCGGGTATAACTAGCATTTACAATTGGATAGATTAAAGTGGCAGATAAAATGAACTATTTGAATCACCCTAAGTTACGGATTATTTATATGGAATTCAATTAATTTTGAAAGTATAAGTATTGGCTATTTCAATTGAAAAGCCAAAATCAGACAAATTCTTATTTCACTAATGGTTTACAATTGGCTTTATTTTGTCCAAATCCTCAAAAAACTCAGGGTACGATTTTCCCACCGCCTCGGCCTCATTAATCTCCACCTCACCATCTGCTGACAGGGCTGCCACAGCACAGGCCATGGCAATTCTATGATCGCCGTGCGATTGTACCTTTCCACCTTTTACCTTTCCACCATAAACACGCATAAGTTCGCCATCAATTTCAATGTTAATACCCAGCTTGGCAAATTCCTGCTGAAGCGTGGCTGCGCGGTCGCTCTCCTTTACGCGTAATCGGCTCACGCCAAGAATTCGCGATTCGCCCTTGCAATGGGCTGCAAGCGCAGCCAGCGGAGGGAATAGGTCCGGGCAATGTGTCGCATCAAAATGAAAAGCGTTTAGCTCGCCCTTGCCAGCAACAATCAAATTGTCTTGTATCGATATTTTTGCTCCCGCCCATATCAACGCCTCAATTATTGCCCGGTCGGCCTGCTTCGACATCGGATTTAGGTTGCTAACCCCAACCTCACCTGCAATGGCGCCAGCCACAAGCAAGAATGCTGCACCGCTCCAGTCGCCCTCTACCGAGTAAATGGTTGGTTTGTAGTGCTGATTTCCCCTTACCTTGAACTCGGTGTAATCTTCGTGTTCAACAGAAATCCCGAATATCTTCATTATCTCAATGGTGAGGTCGATGTAAGGTTTGCTCTGCAGGTTATTGACATATATTGTGGAATCGGCTATTGCCAATGGTGCAGCCATAAGCAATCCGGTAAGCACTTGCGAACTGAGCGAACCATCTACATTTACCGTACCACCTTTAATTGGCCCTTGTACGGTTATGGGAATAAATCCCTGTTGGCAAACACAGCTTGCGCCCAATGCTTTTATCGATTCTTCAACAATTCCCATTGGTCGTTTGGTAAGGGTTCCTCCGCCTGTTAGCGTTACCGGTTGGTTTAGCGTTGCTGCTATGGATGAAAACATCCGAATACCCAACCCTGATTCGCCGCAGTGCAGTGGCTTTTCAGGTGCCGTTATCCCTCCCTCAATTAACAGTTTGTCGTCATCAATACGTATTTTTGCTCCTAAAGCTTTGCATACGTTAATGGCCGCCATCACATCATCGGACGTTCCAGGGTATAACACCTCCGATTTTCCCTTTGCCAAGCTGGCAAGGGCAATGGCCCTTTGGGCTACACTTTTCGATGCGGGGGCTGCAAGCATTCCCTTAATTTCCGAAGGCTTTACTAATTTCTTCATCTATAATAGCTTTTATGCTTTTTTTGCTTAGGTTCTTTGTTGATATTACCAGATCAGCATTTTTTAACTTCTCGGTTTGGCTGGCTGAAGTGGGGTATTCCAAAATCTGTAAATCGGGTTTTTTAAGGTTGATATTGAGAGCGTTCTCCATAATTTGTATGGGAGGGTTTTCGCTCATAATCAGCCTAAATGCTTCAATGGCTTGATGTAGCAGCCATCGTTTACCTTTTATAATTTTTTTACCTCGACTCTTTGCTAGCTCGCTTACTTTTGAAGATTTATAGGATGCATCTAAAAGAGTTTCAAAATCTAGTTTTTCAAGAAATGGGGGAAGAGCATTTGGAACCAGAGTTGACACCACTACATCGTAGCTTACCGATACGTCAAAGTTTTCCCAGCTTGCAACCTTGCAACCAAAATCATCGGCAATGATCTTAGCTTTACTGTGGGTTCTGTTACAAATTGTAACATCAGCACCCTTACTTTTTAAACCAAAAACCACCGAGCGTGCAGCTCCACCACCGCCCAGCACAAGGCATTTTTTTCCCAATAGCTCAATGCCAGCCTCCCTTAGCGATTGGGTAACACCGTAGTGATCGGTATTGTAGCCAATTAGCCTGCCATATGAGTTTACAATGGTATTTATGGCGCCAATTTCCTCGGCATCGAGCGAAACCACGTCCACCAGCGAAACCATATCCTCCTTGAATGGTGCTGTGATATTTGCCCCCGCTAGCGGCATTGAGCGGATAATATCAATAATATCGCTAGCCGATTGCGGTCTGATGCGGGTATAGAAAGCATCCATATCAAACTCATTAAAAACTGAGTTGAATAGTTGGGGGCTCTTGCTGTGTAGTATTGGGTTGCCAAAAACGGCAAAAAATTGTGTCATATATGTAATGGATTAATTTTTAACACAGACCTGCCAGCGGGCAGGTCTGTGTTTCCACAAATTTAAAGTTTCAACAATAACATTTCCATATCCGCATAGCTAATTTGTCCTGGTGCGGTTTCTTTCCCTTTTATCGATGCGTAGGTAAATGGCGCACCAAGCTCTACCGACTGTATTCGGGTATTTTTGCCAATATCACCCATGGCGAATGCCACAAGGTTTCTATGATTTGTGTAAAGTTGTAGCACTCGCGCGCAATCGCTTTCACTGTTTGCCATGCAGGCAAGCTTGGCAATTTCGGCTCCATTGCCAAAAAGGTTACGAACTATTTCATTTAGCTGAACGGTATCGGGTGTTTCGGAGAAATTGTGATACGATAAGATAACCCTGCAGCTGTTCTTTTGGGCTGTTTCTATTAGTCTGCATATATACTTTCCGGGTGTTTCTATATCAATATCGATATATGCGCAACCGGACAGTATTGCCTTGGTGAGAGTTGTCACCATTCCTTCGAAATCGGTAGTGGTGCGGTATGTGGCAATTAGGTTTTTATGCTGATTAAAAACTGTGGCCAACTCGTTATCTGTAAGTTGCATTAAGTCGATACGTATTTCGGCCAGCGCAACGTTTTTTAGGTGTACTAAAATCTCGCTAAAGCTTAGGTTGCCAATGCTAAGGCAGATTTTTGGGTTCATTTAGGTTTTGTTTTAATGGTTTGGGTTGTGGTTAGAGTAGCAGAGCGAGCAACGATTCGTTTCTGACGAAATCGCACCTAACGGTTAGAATTGTAGCGAATTTCCGATGTCAGCCCATCTAGTCTCTTCACTTTTTGACGAGAAGAGACTACACTTCCCTTGTTACCGCCTGTTTTTTTCTATCTTGTTTTCTAATTCACTTTCAATTTCTTCAATTGAGGGTAATTTCGTTTTAAAGTTTTCAGGGATAGCATCTGTCAGACGATATTCGCTGATTCCCATTGGTTTGTTTATGTCTCTTAGTGCATATTCTACTTCAATTCTGTCTTTACTTTTACATAAAAGAATTCCAATTGATGGATTGTCATTTGTCTTTCTAAGCTGGCTATCAATTGCTGATAAGTAGAAGTTTAGTTTTCCTGCAAATTCAGGTTTGAATTTTCCTGATTTTAATTCAATTACAACATAACAGCGTAATTCAACATGATAGAAAAGCATATCAATAAAATAGTCATTTTCGCTAATTTCTATTTTAAACTGTCTGCCAAGAAATGCAAATCCTTTTCCTAATTCAAGTAGGAATTCAGTGATATGCTTTGCTAGTTCATCCTCAATTGCTTTCTCAAGGGCATCGTCTTCTAACCCTAGGAAGTCAAAGTTATACGGATCTTTCAACGTCTGTTCTACTAGTTTCGATTGAGAAGCAGGGAGAGTATTCCCAAAATTATGAATTGCTTTACCAGCTTTTTCGAAAAGTTTTTTGGTAATTTGTATTTCAAGAGTGTCTCTATCCCAGCCATTCTCAATTGTTTTCAAACAATAGAACTCTGCCTCATCAATATTCTTTACTTTACTAATTATAAGTCTATTGTGACTCCATGGGATTTGTGCCACGGGCTGTGGCACAAATTGATATTTCTGAGAATAGAATTTGTACCATTGACTCATGGCGTATAAATTTCTACGAGAAAAACCTTTGATTTGTGGAAATTCATGCTTTAGTTCAGTTGCAACCCTTTCGATAAAATTGCTTCCCCAGTTTGCTTTTTCTTGTTTCTCTGCAACTGATTTTCCAATATCCCAATACAACTCAATTAATTGTGAGTTAATTGAAAAGGCAACTTTTCTTTGCGCTTCATGTATTCTGGATTTTAAGTCAATAATCCAATTTCCAAAGTCTTTTATGTTCAATTCTTGGTTCATAAAGTAAAAATAGCATTTTTCTCACGTTCAGCTCTCAGTTAAAATTGCCAATAATCTTTGTGTAATTAGCTATTAATAAACGTTTTTAGTTCGTTAAATGAAATCCGCTCAATCGCCACTTCGCCAATCCTTTTTATTAGTATAAAGTCAATGCCACCTTCGTTTTGCTTCTTGTCCTTAACCATTGCATTGAAAATATCCTCAGGGTTATTCTTAATGCAAACGGGTAAATCGAGGGCAATTAGCACATTTACAATACGCAGGTAGTCGGTATTTGATATTAAGCTCATTTTTGCCGATATCCGTGCCGCAAACTCAAGCCCAATGCTTACGCTCTTTCCGTGCGATAGTCCAGTTACTTTTTCCACGGCGTGTCCCCAGGTATGCCCAAGGTTTAGCTTTTTTCGTTCTCCCTGTTCGCGCTCATCGGCTTGCACAATGCTTGCTTTAATCCTTACCGAGTGGGCAACAAGTTTTTCCAGCATCTCAGCATTGGATGACTTTAGTTCTTCGGCGTTCTGCTCAATAAAACCAAACATTTGCTTATCGGCAATTAGGGTGTGCTTCACAATCTCGGCAAATCCGTTGAGGTACTCTTCCTGTGGAAGGGTGCTCAGCAGATTAATATCGCAGATAACAAGTTTTGGTTGGGTAAAAGTGCCCACAATGTTTTTGTATCGTTGGAGGTTCACCCCATTCTTGCCACCAACGCTGGCATCTACCTGCGATAGGAGCGAAGTGGACACAAAACCAAAATCGACCCCACGCATAAATACCGATGCCACAAAACCAGCCAAGTCGCAGGTAACGCCGCCACCAATGCCAAGTATAAACGAGTTGCGGTTAGCTCCATTCTCTAACAGCCATTGGCATATACTGCCAACTTCTTCAATACTTTTTGAACCCTCGCCGGGTTCAACACTGTAGGTAGGGAAATGCGGAAACCTCTTACCGTGAAGGGTTTTAACATTCTCGTCGGCAACTATAAATATCTTTGCCTTGGGTAGATATTTAGTAACGTTATCAATGGTCTCACCAACTAGCACTGTCGAGTGTCCGTACAAACCTCTAATTTCTATTTTCTCCATTACGCATTGCTTTGAGCACATAAAATTAGGCTGTTTTTTTTACTTTACCGCCGATTGTAGTATTTGATCCTGCTGAAAAGCGCATGACTCCTTGTGGATGCTATTAAAGAGTTTACGAACAAATGATGGCCTAAGACCTTGATCGCTTGCCAATTGGCCAATTCGCTGCAAAATACTTTCCCAACGTGAGGGCTGAATAACATCGGTATTACTAAGTTTTTTGGCTTCGGCAATGTGTTTTACCAAGTTCATTCTATTGGCAATTGCACGAATTAGCTCATCATCAATTAGGTCGATTTCAAGCCTAAGTTCCGAAAGCAGCTCGTCGGGATTACTGTATCCAGGCTCACTGATTAACCTGTTGAGCATATTAGCAAAACTGAGAGGAGTTAGCTGTTGCGCTGCATCGCTAAGGGCTTGTTGTGGGTTGGGGTGTACCTCTACCATTAATCCATTAAAACCCATCTCCATAGCCCTTTGGGCAATGGGTGACACTAAGTGGTTTTTTCCGGCAATATGACTTGGATCGCAAATAATTGGCAGTTCGGGCATACGTTCTTGCAGGAGTTGGGGTATGTTCCAACTAGGATTATTGCGTAGGATAGATTCCCCTGAGAGTGTGAAACCACGATGTACAGCGCCAAGTTGCGAAACGCCTGCCCTTGCAAACCGATTTATAGCCCCTTCCCATAGGTTAATATCGGGACTAAGCGGATTTTTCACCATGATGGGAATGTCTACACCCCTAATAGCATCGGCAATCTCCTGAATGGTGAATGGGTTACTAACCGTGCGAGCGCCAATCCAAAGCATATCAACGCCGTGCTTAAGAGCTTCGTAAACGTGTCGTTCCGATCCAACCTCGGTGGCAACAGGTAGTCCGGTTATGGCTTTGGCCATATTTAACCATTTAAAGCCTATGGTTCCAACTCCTTCAAATGATCCAGGGCTAGTGCGGGGCTTCCAAATCCCTGCCCTAAGGTAGTGCACTCGGCCATCGGCTGCCAATGCTTTGGCCGTTTCTATAACCTGCTCCTGCGATTCGGCGCTGCAGGGCCCGGCAATTATTAATCGCCCTGTTTCCTCAAGGATATTGCTAATCCGTTTCTGTTTGGTTGATACTTTTACCTCTGTTTTCATTGGTTTATTTTGTTAGGGATATTATTTCAATTTCTTCTGATTTAGCACTCTGTTTGCTTTCGTAGGTAGCACGTGTTTTTCTTGCTTGCTCCATCAGGGTTTGAAGCGGAGTTAAGTTGTTCTCGCTAAGACTATCGGCAAGCAAGTCGATGGTTTGCCCCAATGAGCGTAGCGCATCAACCACAAATTCCTTGTTTTGCGAAAGTATGGGTAGCCAAACTTCGGGAATACTTGCTGCCAATCGGGTTGATGAGTCGAACCCACTTGATGCCATTTTGCTCCAGCTTTGGCTCGTACTTTCCCTAAATTCTGGTAATCCAGCATATGCATAAGCCATTATTTGTGGAAGATGTGAAACTAGTGCTGCGTTGCAATCGTGCTGTGTGGGCGTTAAAAAAATCGACTTAAGTCCAACTTGGCTAAATATTTCCATAGCCTTATTCAAAGATTGCTCTGATGATAGTTCGCGTTCACAAATAGCCACTGTTTTACCTTTAAATAGGTTTGCTCTTGCTGAACTTGGTCCGGATTGTTCACTCCCTGCCATTGGATGCGAGGCAATAAAGGCGTTTCGCCTTGGGTGATTCTGTACACTCTGGCAAATGGCCATTTTGGTTGATCCTGTGTCTATTACCACAGCATCATTTGGCAAATTATCGAGAACTTGAGGTAAGGTTTCAAGAATATGATCAACAGGAGTTGCAAGAATTACTATAGTTGATTGGTTGATTGCCTGCCTGCCGAAAAGGCAGGATTGATTGCCTGAATGACTTGGTGCATCAATTGCTCCAGTTGTCTTGGCCTGCTCAAGATTTGCCATAATTTTATCGCAACCTATTACAAAATGTCCATGCTTGCGAAGTGCCATTCCAAATGAGCAGCCAATTAATCCTGTTCCAATTATTGTGATTGTTGCCATTGTTACTATTAATTTAATGTGATACTTTGGTTATTGCTCTGAATGTGAGTTGGGTAAACTCCCATAACCCATAGCTGCGATACCTGCTTCGAAAGCCAAATCATCGACCTACGGGCATGCTCCATACTCCGATAACATAAGTCGGCGTGGAAGATATACTCCCATGCCGACCCAACCATTGGTAGTGAGTGAAGCATTGTAAGATTTACCCCCTCATTGGCTAAGGGCGATAAAAGTGCTGCAAGTCCGCCCGGAGTATGCTTTGCCGTGAATGCAATGGTGGCCTTTATTGCACTATTTTTGGCAAATGGGCTGTCAACCGGACTAATAACCAAAAACCTAGTGAAATTCACCTTGTTGGTTTCAATTGATGGTGCAAGAACCTCTAAACCATAAAGCGAGGCAGCTAGGCTACTGCCGATAGTTCCCACTCCTACAAGGTTATTTTGTGCAATAACCCTTGCGCTAAGCGCAGTGTCAACGCTCTCAACAAGCTCAATATTTGGGAACGATTGAAAGAATGGTTTACACTGCGCAATGGCCATATTGTGCGATTCCACCCTATGCAAATCGAAAATGGATTGGTTTGGCAAAGCCATTAGGTTTTGCGATATCCTGAGGTAAACCTCTCCAATAACGTTTAGCCCCGATTCGCGCAGTAGAACAAAATTGGGGAGAATACATCCCACAAGTGAATTCTCAACGGCCATTACGCCGTACTTGGCTTTCCCGTTCTTAACCGACTCAACTAGTAGTTCAAACGTTTCGCACTCAGCTAAGCTTATTCCTTTACCAAAATAGTTTTCGGCTGCTTCCTGGTGGAATGCTCCCTGATACCCTTGAATTGCAATTCTTTTCATAGCATACTTAAATAAAAAAGGCTCCCGTTCTGGGAGCCTTATCTGTTAAACCTTATTTTTATTGTTGATTTATGCACACAGATATTTTGGCTCCCAATTGCTTTGGTAGAAGTAAAAGTAGAAGCCAAAATATGAATTGCTGAAAGTGTGCATTTTGTTATTTGTTTCTTTTAGTTCCGATTAAAACGAAAAAAGCCCCGCTTGTACGGGGCTTGTCAGTATTTTATGGTTTTATTCTCTGTTTTATTAGTCCATACCACTGCTAAGCCCCTTTATTGCTAAAGAAGTAAAAGTAATAGCTGTAATATGAGCGAGTGTTGTTCATCTTCAATATTTTTTGCAATGATAGCTGTTTTATGCGAATTATAGTACGTTCAATAGAACAAAAATTAATATTTAACATTAAATTATTTTTACTATTCGTTTATATTTCATAATATCAATACTTTATGTAGTTTTAGAATTTTCTTGGAATAACATTTTTCTAAAGTTCCTTGTCTGCTTTAGCCTGTCGATGGATCGTTTTGCCTCCGGAAAATTAAGTGTTTGTTGTCCATCCGAGAAGGCTTTTTCAGGAATAGGATGTATTTCCATTAGAACGCCATCGGCACCTGCCATAACCGATGATAGAGCCATGGTCTCTACGTGCTCTCGAATACCTATGCCGTGCGATGGATCGCAGAACACGGGTAAATGACTTTTCTCCTTCAGTAAAGGAATGGCATTGAGGTCGAGGGTGTTTCGGTACATCTTCTCAAAGGTTCTTATTCCCCTTTCGCACAGAATAATATTCTCGTTGCCATTGCAGAATATGTACTCTGCTGCCGCCAGAAATTCTGAAATTGTACTCGACATACCTCTTTTAAGTAGTATGGGTTTGTCTAATCTCCCCAGTGCATCGAGAAGGTTATAGTTTTGCGCATTGCGTGTACCAACCTGAAAGATATCAACGTAGGGGTACATCTCTTCAATCTGCGAAACCTGCATCACCTCCGTAACCACTTTTATTCCTCTAGTCTTGCATTGATGAGAGAAAAATTTTAGTCCTTCAATACCCAACCCACGGAATGCATAAGGGGAACTGCGAGGTTTGAAAATGCCTCCTCGCATCAGCTTTACATCATTCTCGCTCAGGAAATTCACTATTTCCTCTACCTGCTCCTCACTTTCAATGGCGCAGGGACCAAGGGTAAGGGTTAGATTATCGCGTGATATGGTTATTTCATCACCCAAATCAATAGCTGTATCATTTACCCTCCATTGCCTTGATACCAGTTTGCTTTCATCATCAACAATATGCACATCTTTTACTCCATCAAGTTTGCCAATGGTTCTTATATCAACCTCTGCTTTGCCTAAACAGATTAGGTAGTGAGCATTGTTGGTTACCACTTGATTGGGTTTGAGCCCAACCGATTTAATGTGGTCAATTAGTTCATTTGCCTTATCCTCTGAGCAGGTGTTATTTAGTTGTATTAGCATTTTACTCTATTGTTTTATTCCCAAGTTTCTGAAAAAAAGATCTATGTCTGAATCTAATGTTTTTTCACCTTTAAGGGAGTTGATAAATGCAGTGCCTATTATTGCCCCTTGGGCATAGGTGTGCGCAAAGTCGATGGTTTGCCTGTTGTGTATTCCAAAACCAACAATTACTGGGTTTTGTAGGTTGAGGTTTTTTAGCCGGGTAAGGTAATCGCTTTGCTTTTGCGAAAACAACCCCTGCGATCCGGTTATGGCATAAGTACTTACTGCATATATAAAGGGCGACGAGAGCTCATCAATTTCCCTAACCCTATCATCAGTTGTGTTGGGCGTTACAAGGAAAACCATTCCCAGCTTATGCTTCTCGCAGATTGATTTAAACGATTTTCGGTAGTAATCCAAGGGCATATCGGGGACAATTAGGCCGCTTACCCCAACTTTGCTTGCCCTTTGGGCAAATCTTTCTAGCCCATATTGCAGAATGGGATTTAGGTAGCCCATAAGCATAATTGGCCTGCTAAAAACTGATCTTGCCTCGTGAAGTTGACCGAATAGTTTATCAATGGTCATTCCATTGGCAATGGCCTTTGCGCTTGATTGCTGAATCACTGGTCCATCGGCCATTGGGTCGGAGTAGGGCATACCCACCTCCACCATATCTACCCCATTACGTTCAAGCGCTTTCAAAATTGGAATAGTGCTATTTAACGAAGGGTATCCAGCGGTAAAGTAAACCGAAAGGATTTTTGATTTTTTTTGAAGTTTCATACCTTATTCTTTTTTTCAACACTGAGACACAGAGTTTTTTTGGGTTGATTGTTGAGGGATCCTGTTTTAGGTTTAAACGCTAAGTCGCTAGGGCGCAAAGGCAAAATGCTCATAGGTAACAGTGTCCATTTGTCTTTAATTCGTTATTCACCATTCGATATTCCGTATAACTTCAATTTTACGACCTCAAACTTCTCTCCTCAACCTTTGGTTTGTGAGATATACTCTCAACGCTTCTTAACTTATCTACTCCTCTGTGTCTCCGTGTCTCTGTGTTATATATTTTCTCTAACGTTATTTAATTCCATCATATACTCCTCCATATCTTTATCGCCTCTGCCGGAGATGTTTACAACCACTATGTCGGTTGGGCTAAACTTCTCTTTCTTTAGCAGTGCCACGGCGTGAGCCGATTCCAATGCAGGGATTATTCCCTCGGTTTGGGCTAGCCAGTTGGCTGCCTCAATGGCTTCAATATCAGTTATGGGAACATACTTAGCTCGTTTGATTTTAGCCAAATGGGCATGTTGAGGACCAATTCCTGGATAGTCGAGTCCAGCTGAAATGGAGTGAGCCTCAGTAATCTGGCCGTCATTGGTTTGCATCAGGTAGGTATAGCACCCGTGGATTATACCCTCAGTTCCAGCGTTAATGGATGCTGCCGTCTCTCCTGAGTTTACCCCATTACCTGCCGCCTCAGCGGCAATTAGTTTAACAACTGGATTATCGATAAAATGATAGAATGCCCCAATTGAATTACTTCCACCTCCAACACAGGTAATTACTTGCGTGGGTGCATCAGTGTTTTCAAAGTGCTTAATCTGCTCAATTATCTCGGCGCTTATCACCGACTGAAACTGCGCCACCATATCGGGGTAGGGGTGCGGCCCAATGGTTGACCCAATAAGGTAGTAGGTGTCGTTAGGATTGGCTATCCAGTAGCGAATAGCTTCGTTGGTGGCATCTTTTAAGGTTTGGCTACCCGATTCAACGGGTATAACCTCTGCGCCAAGCATTTTCATTCGGAAAACATTTGGTTGTTGGCGACTAACATCCTTCTTACCCATAAATACCTTGCAGGGTAAACCTAGCAATGAGCAAACCGTTGCCGTAGCCACGCCGTGCTGTCCAGCACCCGTTTCGGCAATGATGTATTTCTTGCCAAGCATTTTGGCCATAAGTATTTGTCCAACCACGTTATTAAGCTTGTGCGAGCCAGTGTGGCATAAATCTTCACGTTTCAAGTAAATCTTAGCGCCTACTTCATTGCTTAAGTTTTTAGCTGGTGTTAATGGAGTTGGTCGGCCAACGTAGTTTTTAAGTAAGTTTTGAAACTGACTTTTAAACTCATCTGAGTTGATAATTCTTTGGTAATTATCAGTAAGTTCCTTTACGTTGGGGTAAAGCATTTCTGGAATGAATGCACCGCCAAAATCACCATAAAAGCCGTTAATGTCTGGTTTTAAAATCATTGGTTTAGCTTTTTTAGAAATCTTTTTAAACTATCAATATCCTTTATTCCGGGTTCTGTTTCGAATCGGCTATTTATGTCGACTCCTATGCATTCTGGTAGGTTCAGTGATTTAATATACTCCGAGTCCTCAGAGCCGATTCCACCTGCCAGTAAGTATGGAGTACTCAGAGAGTAATCCTCTAAAATGGAGTGTTTAAACTTATATCCATTGCCTCCTGCCAGTTTACCATCGGTATCGAATAGGAAATGATCAACCTTGCCCTCGTATTCTTTAAGCTGATAGACGGGAAGGCTATCCCAAACCTTGAATGCTTTTATCACCCTAGCAAAATCTTTTGCCTTATTGCAGTACGATGGACTTTCTGAGCCGTGGAGCTGTACTGTATCAAAACCATATTGCTGAACTAGTTTTTTAAGTTGATCAAGTTGCAAATCAACAGTTACCAGTACATTGCTAATCTCCTTGGGAATTTTTTCGAGATTAAGGGAGTTTATATCTTTTGATACATCCCTGGGGGATGATGGGTGGACAATAAAACCCATAAGGCTGGGTTTAAGCATTGCCACCTGCTCAATATTTACCTGATTGGTATTTCCGCAAATCTTAATCAGCATACTCATTCGCTTTAATGCTTTTAATAAAATTGGAGAGTGCCTTGCCCGGATTTGCCTCACGCATAAACCTTTCGTCTATTAGGAATCCGCTAAATCCAGCATTTTTAAATAAACGATAATCGGATATTGAACTTATGCCGCTTTCTGCTACAGCACAGATTCCTGTGGGTAGCTGTTCCATCGTTTTTAAGGTATGCTCAAGACTAACCTCAAACGATTTAAGGTTTCGACTATTGATACCCACAATTTTAGCATCGGCGGGAAGTTTTACTATGCTTTCGGCAGCGTGTACCTCGAAAAGAACTTCAAGCCCAAGGCTTTGGGCTGTTGCGTAATAGGATGTCATTTCCTTTTCTGACAAAACTTCTGCAATAAGCAGAATGGCATCGGCACCAATGCTCTTTGCTTCATATATTTGGTAAGGGTCAACAATAAAATCCTTTCTGAGGATTGGACAATAGTTATACTTTCGCGCATTGGTTAAATCATCGTTGCTGCCACCAAAAAATTTGTTATCTGTTAGCACCGACAATGCCGATGCACCAGCTCTCATATAGTTAGTACAAACTTTCTCGGGTTTGGCGTATTGGTTAATCATCCCTTTGGATGGCGACATACGCTTGAACTCGGCAATAATACCGTAAAGGTCATCTCGCTCAATATACCATTGCAGCGATACGGTATCTGTTTTGAAGAAAATGCTCTGCTCCAGGAATTTAATGGGGTATATTTCCTTCTTGAGCGATACCTCATTGCGCTTATGTGTAATTATGGTTTCGAGGATATTCATTTCTGTAGATCGATTAAAGTTTTAAAACATCTATAGGCACTACCCGATTCCAACGAATCCTTGGCAGCACTTACAGCATCTTTTATTTCATATAACCCTTTATAGCAAGCAATTGCAAGTGCACTATTGGCTATAACGGCATTGTTTTGAGCAACGGTACCTTCTCCCTTGAGAACATTAATAAATATGTTTGCAGCATCCTCAACGGAATCGCCGCCGTGAAGGGATTGTTGTGTCAGGGTTTCGAACCCAAAATCGGCAGGAGATAAAATATCTTCGCCCATATTTGAAAAGATCTTAACCTCAGAGGTTAACGACACCTCATCGTAACCATCAACGCTATGAACAACCATATACCCTTCGTGATTTTTCTGCAAAAGGTAGTTGTAAAGCCTAGCAACCTCAAGGTTATAAACCCCGCTAACCTGATATTTGGGTCGCGCAGGGTTAACTAGTGGACCAAGGATATTGAAAATTGTTTTAATTCCCAGCTGCTTCCTTACAGGTTCAACCGCTTTTAGTGCAGGGTGGAATAGTGGGGCGTGAAGAAAAGTAAGCCCTGCTTTATTCATTTCGTTCCTTAGCTTGTCATTGCTATTGGAGAACTTATAGCCAAAATACTCCATCACGTTAGATGAGCCTGATATGGACGATAAGCCGTAGTTTCCGTGCTTTGCCACGGGTATGCCAGCACCAGCCACCACAAAAGCCGATAGTGTGGAAATATTAAATGTATTTTTCCCATCACCCCCAGTTCCACAGAGGTCAATTGTGGGTAAGTCGCCAAGATCAACAGGCACAGCAAGGTCCAAAAGTATCTCGCGGAAACCCACAAGCTCATTGAGGCTGATGCTTCTGACCAGAAATAGGGTAAGCATTGCAGAAACCCGAGCATCGTTAATATCACCCTGGGCAATGCTACTCATAAGGTCCCTTGCCTCGTTTCTCGACAGTTCCTTTAGGTCGATTAGTTTTTTTAGCACTTCCATTTTTATGTTGTTTTAGCTTTGTGTTCTTTTTAACCAGTTAAAGATTATCTGCTTGCCATCGGGGGTGAGTATTGACTCGGGATGGAACTGCAAGCCGCATATATTAAATTTTGTATGGCTCAAAGCCATAATAAAACCCGATTTATCCGTGGCTTCAACTTTCAGATCATTAGGTAGTTGATTATTCGAAACAACCCACGAATGGTATCTTCCCGCGCTTATACTTTCGGGTAATCCTTCAAACAGGTAATGTGTAGGTTGATTTATTTTGATTTCAGTGGCCACCCCGTGAAAAACCGATTCTAGATTTTCGAGCTTGCCGCCAAACAATTCCCCAATAGCCTGCAGTCCAAGGCAAATTCCCAAAATTGGTTTCGATGCTTTGTAGGTTTTCAGAATTGACATCAATTCTCCAGCATCTTTGGGTAATCCCGGACCCGGTGAGATAAGAATGCCGTCGTACTCTTCAATTTTCTCGATGGCGATTTTGTCGTTTCGATACACATCAACCTTTGTGTTTGGGAACTCCCTCAGGTAGTGAACCAGATTGTATGTGAAAGAGTCGTAGTTGTCTATTACCAATATCTTGATCATTGCTTTTTATTTTTTTATTGTCGGAAAGACCTATTTGCCATTAATCATTAATCAATAATCATTTAAACCCGCTTGTTCCAGTGCCTGCCTTAGGGCAGCAATCTTGTTGTTCACCTCGGCCAGTTCCCCCTCGGGCGTTGAGCCAATAACCACACCGGCACCTGCCTGATAGGTGATTACGTTTTTATAACAACAGAATGATCGAATCATAATGGCGTGATTTAGGTTTCCGTTTAAGCCCATAAAACCAATGGAGCCTCCGTAAAAACCACGGGGAGTTCCCTCTAGTTCTGAAATTAGCTTTACTGCTCTGTGCTTGGGAGCACCGCTAAGCGTTCCAGCGGGAGATGTGTCGGCCAGCAGCTGGTAAGGTTTGGTGTTGCCCTCAATCTTACCTTTAACTGTTGATACCAGATGGAAAAGATGCGAATAGGAGTGAACCTCCTTATAGGAGTCGACCTTTACCTCAGAGCAGCTTCGGCTTAAATCGTTGCGGGCCAGATCTACTAGCATAGCGTGTTCGGAATTCTCCTTAACGCTGTTAAGCATTTCGGTTAGACTAAGGGCATCGTTAAGTGCGTCACCCGTTTTCTTGGTTGTTCCGGCTATTGGATTAATAATTGCCTCACCATCCCCTACCTTTAGCTGTGCCTCGGGTGATGACCCGAATAGTTTGTATCGAGAATAATCGAAGAAAAAGAGGTAAGGCGATGGATTGATTGTTCGTAGCGCACGATAAACATTGAACTCATCGCCCTGATAGGATCGTGTAAACTGCCGTGAAAGTACAATCTGAAATACATCACCAATGGCGCAGTAATGTTTTCCTTTTTTTACCAATTCCTTATATTGATCATCGGAGGTATTGCTTTGCTCATTGCTTTTTAGGGTGAATGGGTAAGGGGTGGAGTTCTTATTGTTAAGTGAGTTGATCACCCTATTCATAGTGCTTTCAGCATTATGGGGTAGTAGCTCCGTAATGCTAAGGGTGTTGGTAAAGTGGTTGAAGGCAATTACAATCTGGTAAAGATCGTATTTTATGTACGGAATGTTTTTGCTTTTGTCTACAGCAATATCAACATTGTCGAACAGGTTTATTGCATCGTAGGTTGTGAATCCGAATAAACCTGGCATCAGATCGTGCTGTATGTTTCCTTCAATTCTGATACTAGCGGTAAATTGGCTAACCCCATCTACAGTTTTGTTTATGCTGCTAAAAAGGGTTCTATAGCCATTCTGCTTAATAAATACTCCTTCATTATCTACTTCGATACCCACCATTGGGTTGGCGCAGATATAGGAGAAGGCATTCGATCTGGAGTTATACTCGGTACACTCCAGAAGAATGCTTTGCGGAAAGGCGTCGCGCAGCCTAAGGTAAATGCCCACCGGAGTAAGCAAATCGGCTTGAAGGTGTTTTGTGGTTGCGGTAAATGTTTGAGTTGTCATAATGTAAGAGTTAAAAAAAAGAGCCCGCTTATTGCTAAGCGGGCTCTTAAATGAGTTGTATTGAATCTAGTTCTTATATCAACATACTACAATAGGGCTTAGCACAGCAATAATTTTACTGTGCCACCACCATGCGTTATTTAGGTTGAAATTGAACATGTGTTTCATTTTTTTTCTGACTGCAATGATAAGAACTTTTTTTTAAGAAATCCTGTTTGCAGATGAAAATTTTTTATGGATTTAATTTTTTAGGATCACCAACCAGCTCCAAACCAGCATTTTTTGCAGTACCATCGTAAATTATTGTGCCATTTATATCTCTTAAAATAACTCTAATTTCCGCATCAATACTTTCGTGAATTGTTCGCGACATGTCACCGGCAACTGGGGCTAGCAATTCGCCACGCATACCCTTGAGGCCAAAAAATTCTATGGTAAAATTCTTATCTTTAATTACAACCTCAATTCTATCATCGGTGCGATTTAACCTTTCAACCTTTGCTCCGGTGTAGGTTGCAAATCGGTAGAGTGTTTCATTTACCCATAAAAAGCCTAGAAAACCTGTAAACGATCTTCCTATCCATGGAATATTGGCAATAGATAGCATGAACGAGGTGTTAGAGCCATCATCAAATGTGTTACTCTGGGTCCAAATCCATGCCGAAGGCATGCTCTTTCCCCAATCCTTTTCAATGTAACCTTTCCCATTCTCTAAGGATATTAATTTGTTGTTAATGAGTAAATTGCCTGAAATTTTATGATCGATGCTTACCACACCATGAAAACACTCCATGAATGGAACAAACCTGTACCATCCCATTATACCCGGTGATAAAGGTCTTACAGGGTATTCAACTCTATTTGAAATAATTCCTTTTCCAATTATTTTTTTATCTCCTCGCCCTAGATCAACAAAAAAACTGTCGGCGCTGAAAAAATTGGGGCCAACCCAAACGGCAAAGCGGTTGCTTGAGTAGTAGAAGTCGTTAATATCAAACCTGAAGTATTGGGTTTTGCCCGTTTGCCCATCGATAAACTGAACAAAGGCGTGAGTGTCTTTACCAAGTGAAATCCCCGGTATAAATGCAAAACGGTGGTTTCCATCGGCCGAAACCATTTTGAAGTACCAGCCCTCGAAGTAGCTGTGCTGCTTGTCGTACCCCTGGAACCATTGAGGATTCCACAAACTCTTGGCTCCATACAACCCACCTGGATTATCTGAAATACGATTGAACCTTTCCTCTTGTCCGTTGACAAACAATGGGAGTATAACGAGTAAGAGTGTTACTACTTTAGATAATTTCAAGTTTCCAACTTATTTGTTATGTAGAAAGTTAATTATTTGGTAAAGGCTTTCCTTCAGACTAATTAGCTCGTTAACCGTCATATTGCTATCAGCCAACCCTTCAATAAGCTTTTGTGGAATTTCGGCAGCCTTCTCCTCAAGGGCTTTTCCTTTCTGGGTTAACTTTACTATCACCTTACGCTCATCGGTATTTGAGCGTTGGCGGGTAATTAGCCCCTGCAACTCCATACGCTTAAGTAATGGGGTTACAGTATTAGTGTTGAGTATTAACTTTTGAGTAATCTCGTTAACAGAAATTTCATCCTTTTCCCACAGCACCATTAGGGCAATGTACTGTGGGTAGGTAATTCCCAATTCATCCAGATGAGGCTGATACTCTCTGGTAATAAGCCTCGATGCTGCGTAAACGGGAAAGCAAATCTGATTGCTAAGCTTTAGCTGGTCGTGTGCCATTACAGCTCGTTTTTTTCAATAAGTTTCACAATGTCTGGAATAATCTTTTCGGGTGGCGTCATGGGGCTATAGCGTTTTACTGGAATACCATTTTTATTGATTAGAAACTTGGTAAAATTCCATTTTACACTTTTCGAGCCAAGCAACCCAGGCGCTGCCTCCTGCAAATATATGAACAAGGGCGATGCTCCCTCACCATTTACCCTAATTTTATCGAAAAAGTTAAAGGTAACCCCGTAATTCATCTTGCAGAAATCTGAAATCTCATCGCCATCGCGAGGTTCTTGATTAGCAAACTGATTGCTTGGAAATGCAAGCAATTCGAATCCCTTGCCACCAAATCTATCATGTATATCTTGCAAGCTACCCAGCTGCTTGGCAAATCCGCACATGGTAGCAGTGTTCACTATCAGTAGCACTTTACCACGGTATTTCTCCATTGATACCTCGCTGCCATCCTTTGCTTTTACTGTAATGTCGTAAATGCTTTTGTTTATCGCTTCTGTTTTCATTGCTATAAGTTTTAAAGATTTAAATATCGAAAAAGACAATATCGAACACGATGCAAATGTACGAATTAAATAATATGTCGCAAGCGATATAAATAAATAATTACAAAATTTTTCTACACTGTTTTTAATTCGATGATATATAGACCTATAGGGTGTAAGTATTTTTTAAAGAACACTCATAGCCAAGCAGTATAGTTTGAAACTTATCACATATTATGAGGCGATTTATAGTGATGTCTGACAAAAATCATTGACATTTTGCAATTTATAGTATATGTTTGCATTTACTATACTCCATTCATATGGCTAATAGCAAATCAATATCAACGTTATACCACAACAACGGCAAGGGGCTTTACGCTTGCTGGATTTGCTAGATCACTTCTCATTCCTTTTCCCGTTTTTATCCTTTTTCCCTGTTGGGAATTGTGCTTGCTGCACCGTCTAAATCAATATAAATTGATTATTCAGTTTACCTTCAAAGAGCTACAGCTATGTTTGATAAGAATATACCCCACACCACCAAGCCTGAGAGGTCAAAATCCTCCGAGAAAAATTATAAAAGCCATTTGGCCAATGAAAATAACCCAGGTATGATTGAGCGAATTCAAAAACTGCGTAAGCTAAGCGTTGAAACGCAACCCTCCCTTTCAATTGAAAGGGCATTGCACGAAACAGAGTTTTATAGGGAAAATTACGGAAAGTATTCTATTCCAGTGCTAAGGGCTTTAAACTTTTTGGATCATTGTAAGCGCAAAACCATATACATAGGCGATGATGAATTGATTGTGGGCGAGCGTGGCCCAAAACCCAAAAGCGTTTGTACGTTTCCTGAGCTCACCTGCCATAGCGTTGAGGATTTGCATGTGCTTAACACGCGCGAGCTCCAGCGATATAGCATTAGTCAGCAAGACATTGACCTTTACGAGAAAGAGGTTATTCCCTACTGGCAAGGCAAAACCCAACGCGAAAGGATTTTTAGCCATGTGCCCAGCGAGTGGCGGGCTGCTTACGAAGCTGGGTTGTTTACTGAGTTCATGGAGCAGCGTGCCCCTGGCCATACTGCGCTCGATGGCAAGATTTACCGTAAGGGAATGCTCGATTTTAAAAAGGAGATTGAGGATAACATTGCCAACCTCGACTATCTAAACGATCCCGATGCAACCGATAAGGCCGAGCAGTGGAAAGCGATGAGCATATCGTGCGATGCCGTAATTGTATTTGCTGAGCGCCATGCTGAGCTGGCTGAGCTGCTTGCATCGCAAGAAAAAAATCCACAGAGAGTTAAAGAGTTACAACGCATTGCCGAGGTGTGCCGTTGGGTTCCTGCGCATGCTCCCCGCAATTTATGGGAAGCCATACAGATGTATTGGTTTGTTCATCTGGGAACCATAACCGAACTTAATGGTTGGGATGCTATGAACCCCGGTCATTTCGACCAGCACCTAACCCCATTCTACGAGCAGGAAATTGCCCAGGGCACTATTACACGCGATGAGGCTAAGGAACTAATTTCGTGCTTTTGGATAAAGGTAAATAACCATCCTGCCCCTCCAAAGGTTGGTATTACAGCCCGCGAAAGCGGAACGTATAACGATTTTACGAACATCAATTTGGGTGGTGTAAAGCACGATGGCTCCGATGGAACAAGCGAGTTGTCGTATGTTATGCTCGAGGTGGCTGAGGAACTGCATATCCTACAACCTGGAAATTCTGTACATATAAGTGCCAAAACACCCGATAAGTTTCTGCATGCTGCAGCTCGGGTAATTCGGCAGGGGCATGGCTTTCCATCGGTGTTTAACCCCGATGTTTATATTATGGAGATGCTACGCCAAGGTAAGGATTTGCAAGATGCTCGCGAGGGTGGTTGTAGTGGTTGTATCGAGGTTGGGGCATTTGGTAAAGAGGCTTACTTACTAACAGGCTATTTAAACGTTCCTAAAATACTTGAGGTAACCCTAAATAATGGGATCGATCCGTTGACAGGGAATAAGGTAAGCATTGAAACTGGTAATCCTATCGATTTTAAAACCTTCGACGATTTATATCAGGCTTTTGTAAAGCAGTTGCAATATGTAGTTGATCAGAAAATGCGCGTAAGCAACTATATCGACCGTATGTTTGCTAAGTATGCCCCAGCGCCGTTTCTTTCGGTTGTAATTGACGATTGCATCAGCAGTGGGCGCGACTACTACGATGGAGGGCCTCGCTACAACACCAGCTATATTCAGTGCTGCGGTTTGGGCACTGTAACCGACAGCCTTGCTGCGCTGAAGAAACATGTGTTCGAAGAGCATAATTTTTCTATGGATCAGATTCTTTCTGCAATACAGAAGAATTTTGAGGGCGATGAGGTTATGCGTCAAACCATATTGAATCGCACCCCTTTCTTTGGCAACGACCACGACTATGCCGATTCAATTGCTGTTCAGGTATACAATGATCTGTTCGAGACCATTGATGGAAAACCCAACATAAAACCGGGAGGTAAGTACCATATGAATATGCTATCCACCACCTGCCACGTGTATTTTGGCAAGGTGCTGGGAGCAACGCCCAACGGGCGTATGGCTGGCAAAGCCATTTCCGATGGTACATCGCCCTCGCATGGTGCCGATACGCACGGGCCGTCGGCAGTAATCAAATCGCTTAGCAAGATCGATCAGAGTAAGTCGGGCGGGACATTGCTGAATCAGAGGTTTTTACCTAGTCTGCTCAAAAGAGAAGAGGATGTTAAGAAGCTTGGACATCTTATCCGCAGCTACTTTACCCTTGGCGGCCATCATATTCAGTTTAATATTGTTGATACGGCCACGCTTTTGGCTGCACAGAAAAGCCCCGAAGATTATAAGGATTTGATGGTTCGTATGGCTGGTTACAGCGATTATTTCAACGATATGAATGCCGACCTACAGCAGGAGATAATTGAGCGTACCGAGAATGATGCCTTTTGATTATGAGCAACAGCTTAATTTTTGACATAAAGCGATACGCCATAAACGATGGGCCAGGTATTCGAATTGTTATCTTTTTTAAAGGCTGTAACCTGCATTGTGCTTGGTGCCATAATCCCGAAAGTATATCGCCAAAGGCGGAAAAGATGTATAGCCCGGCAAAGTGTATAGGCTGTGGTACTTGTGTTACAGTTTGTCCTGCGAATGCCCTATCATTAACATCCCAAGGAATTGTAACCGATAGCTCGCTTTGCCTACTTTGCGGAAAATGTGCCGAGGTTTGCCCTACCAAAGCCATTGAGATGTCGGGCAAGCAAATGTCGGTTGTTGAAGTTATGGACATTATTGAAAAGGAGCGGGTTTTCTTCGACCAGTCGGGTGGGGGAGTAACCTTTTCGGGCGGAGAACCTCTGCTGCATTCCAAATTGCTTATCCCATTGCTAGATGAGTGCAAACGAAGGGGTATCCACACCGCGGTTGATACTGCTGGCAATGTGAACACGGAAGTAATTCTTGAGGTAGCCAAACGAACCAATCTGTTTCTGTTCGACCTAAAGATGATGGATGCCGAGTTACACCGAAAATGGGTAGGGGCAGACAATGAATTGATTCAACAGAACCTTAAAGCAATTGCTGAAGTCGGAGCAGAAATCATTATACGGATACCTGTTATAGCTGGTGTTAATGATACCGTGCAAAATTTTGAGCAAACAGCAAAGTTCATTTCCGAACTATCGGGCACAAAAATTACAGTTAACCTTTTACCATACCATAATATTGCCGAGGCAAAATACGCCAAGTTGTGGGGGCAAAGCTCCTTCCAACGTATGTCAGAGCCCAGTAAAACAACTTTAAGTAAAGCAGTTGAAATATTTGCGGTGTTTGAAATCCTGGCAACTGTAGGAGGGTAATTAAAAATGATTGATTAGTAAAACACAAATACTTATTAGTATGAAGAATATTAAGAAGCTATTGGTTAGCGCATTAGTAGTAATTCCGCTATTTTCTTTAGGTCAGGTTACCGTTGAGGATTACCAGCGTGCGGAGATGTTTTTACAACAAAATCTAGGTAAAAGCATTTACAAAAGTTGGGTTTCGCCAGTATGGCAATCCGATAATAGTACTTTTGTATACAATGTTACTACTCGGAAGGGGAAGGAGTTTTATCGGGTAAATCCCGATAGGAAGCACAAATCAGTGGCATTTAATCATGATGCATTGGCCTCTTTGCTATCCGATAGCCTTGGCGAAAAAGTTGAGCCCTACGATTTGCCAATTAGCAGGATTCAGCAAGTTGGATGGGATGAACTCACATTCTGGGCCAAGGAAAGGCAATGGGCATATAACTCTTCCCAAAATTTGCTTAGGGCAATGGTAAGCAATCAGCCCTCTCGCAAGGAATCGCAGTCGCCCAATGGTAAGTGGATTGCATTTATTAGCGATGGCAATATCTACCTACGCGAAAAGAATTCTGGTCAGGAGCATCAGCTAACCACCAACGGCACCCCCGAAAACGGTTATGGGCACACCCTTAGCTGGTATTTTACCCGCAACGACAGTAAGGGCGAAAAGAACGATTACAACATTGAGGTTTACTGGAGCCAAGATTCCCAAAAGCTAATCGTTCCAAAGCTCGACCGCAGGAATACCCGTTGGCTTCAGCTTTTTAAAGTAGATGTCGAAGGATATCAGTCCGAGATTGTATCGTACGAGCGAAGCCTGGCGGGTGACACAGCAGTTACTATGGTCGATTATTATCTTTTTGATGTGGATGACAGAACCCCGATAAAAGTAGATTTACCCGCTAATCCTGCTTTTCTGGGGACAAGCTTTTACACCTTTAAGGATAGTCCTAAGGCATACCATGTAAGGTACTACAGAGGCTACAAAACCCGTGAACTATTCGAGGTTGACCTTGAAACGGGCAATACACACTCAGTTTTAACCGAGAGTTATCCCAAAACTTTTGTCGATATCTATACTGAGACCTTGGAGGTTGATTATAAGAACGATGAGTTTATTTGGCGCTCGGAGCAGGATGGCTGGAGCCATTTGTACCGTTATCGCTTGTCGAATGGTGAACTGAAAAACCAAATCACCAGGGGTAGTTTCTACGTGTATGGTGTTGAGCATTTCGATAGAAAGAGCGGAACCATTTGGTTTACTGCGGGTGGTGTCGATCTCAGCAGAGATCCCTATCAGAAATACTTGTACTCTATTGATATAAATGGGAAGCGCCAGAAGTTGCTCACACCCGAGGAGGCAACGCATGATATCAGCATATCACCCGACAAGAAATACTTTGTCGATAACTACTCCTCACATAAAGACCCGAACAGTGCAGTAGTACGAAATCTTAAAAATGGCAAGGTGGTAATGGAGGTTGAGCAAACCGATATCGACGATCTGCTGGAGTTGGGCTGGAAGCCATCAGAACCGTTTAGCATACTTGCCGACGATGGCCAGACCATGCTGTACGGAACTATAATAAAACCCACCAATTTCGATGCTACCAAAAAGTACCCAGTGATTGATGGAACCTATACTGGGCCACATACCATCCGTACGCCCAAAACCTTTGCGCGGAGCGTGCTCAATATGGATCTGTCGCTGGCCGAGTTAGGCTTTGTAGTGGTTAATATCGATGGTCGAGGCACAGCTTACCGATCAAAAGAGTTTCATGATGTATCCTATGCAAGGCTAGGATATGGGCTAACCGATCACGTTTATGTAATTAAACAGCTGGCCGAGATACACCCATACATCGATGCCGAAAGGGTTGGTATTTATGGGCACTCGGCAGGTGGCTACGATGCCACAAGGGCACTGCTTCTTTTCCCCGATTTTTACAAGGTGGGCGTATCGTCCGCAGCCGATCATGATCACCGAATGGAGAAAATATGGTGGCCCGAGCTCTATCAGGGGTTCCCTGTCGATTCGCAGTACCACAACCAATCCAACGTAACCAATGCCAGCAAGCTAAAGGGCAACCTAATGATTGTTACTGGCGATTTGGATAATAATGTTAACCCATCGGCAACCTACAAGCTAGCGGGCGAGTTGGTGAAGGCCAATAAGGATTTTGAATTTATCGTTTTACCAAACGACAACCATGATACCTGCTATTGGAATAAATATTTTCTGCGCAAGCGTTGGGATTTTTTTGTAAAGCATTTGTTAGGGAAAGACCATCCAAAGGAGTATACAATCAAGTAGTTTGAATCTTTTAATTTCTAAAAATAATCTTTAAAATCAATCACTATGTTTAGCAAGCAAACCTATGTCGATCGGCGCAATGCGCTAAGAGCTAACTTTAAGTCGGGAGTTTTATTTTTCATTGGAAACGATGAGGTGGGGATGAACTACGAGGATAACACCTTTCGGTTTCGTCAGGATAGCACATTCCTCTACTACTTTGGCATCAACAAACCCGGGTTGTTTGCCATAATGGACATTGAAAATGGAAAGGATTATATTTTTGGTGATGATTTTACCATCGATAGCATAGTGTGGATGGGGCCGCAGCCAACGGTCAGGGAGATGGCAACCCAGGTAGGTGTTGATGATACGGGTACAATTGTCGATTTGGCAGAGTTGCTTTATCGTGTGCAGCGTGGCAGCATTCATTATCTTCCACCATATCGATCTGAACACTACATTAAGTTGATGAAGTTCTTGGGTATTTCACCCGCCGAGGCTAACAGCAAGGTAAGCGTACCATTTATTACAGCGGTTGGCGAGCAACGCAATGTAAAATCGGAGGAAGAAATTGCTGAGCTAGAGCATGCCGTATCGGTAACCGCCGAGATGCATCAGGCCGCAATGAGGTATGCCCAACCCGGAATGACTGAGGCACAGGTAGCGGCCAAAGTGCATGAGGTTGCCCTAGCTAGGGGAGGCGATATCAGCTTCCCAATTATAGCCACCATAAATGGTCAAACGCTACATAACCATTACCACGGTAATACTATTAGCGAGGGGCAACTCTTTCTTTTAGATGCAGGTTATGAAACACCGCTGGGCTATGCAGGCGATATGAGCAGCACTTTCCCTGTTGGCAAAACTTTTACCGATGTTCAGAAAGAGATTTACGAGATTACCCTAAGGGCTCACAATGGTGCCATCGATATGCTTAAGCCTGGCGTTCATTTTAGGGATGTACATTTGCACGCTGCCCGTATTATTTTCGATGGGTTGAAAGATTTTGGTTTCACCAAAGGGAATACCAGCAATGCCATTGAAAACGGTGCACACGCACTGTTCTTCCCCTGCGGAACGGGTCATTTAATGGGGCTCGATGTTCACGATATGGAGAACCTTGGCGAGCAGTATGTTGGTTACTGTGGCGTTCCCAAAAGCAAGCAGTTTGGATTAAAATCGCTTCGCTTAGGTCGCGAACTCAAGCCAGGATTTGTGCTAACTATCGAGCCCGGAATTTACTTTATTCCTGAGCTTATCGATTTGTGGCAGCAGTCGGGTATCAATAGCGATTACATCAACTTCGATAAAGTTAACCAATACCGAAACTTTGGTGGAATACGTAACGAGGAGGATATCCTGATTACTGAAACGGGGCATCGAATTTTGGGTAAACCCCTGGCAAAGTCCATTAAGGATGTTGAAAAAGAACGGATGATTGCGTTTAGCTAGTTCTTGAAATACTCTACAAAAAAATCGTCTCTCGAGACGATTTTTTTTTTGTAATCAATAAGTACTCCATTTGCCAAATCGTTTAAGCCAGTTGAAAATTATCTGCTTTCCCATAGGCGTAAGCACCGATTCGGGGTGGAATTGAACGGCACAAATATCTAGTTCACGATGGCTTAAAGCCATAATTGATCCGTTTTGGTCAATGGCATCAATACTTAGGCAAGTAGGAAAAGAGTGTTGTGATACAACCCATGAGTGGTAACGGCCAACATCAATTTTGCTGGGCAAACCTTTGAACAGGTAGTGTTGTGGTTGGTTGATATTTATAGGTGTTGACACACCATGGTATACCTCGTCGAGGTTCTCAAGTGTTCCTCCAAACACTTCGGCTATGGCCTGCTGGCCTAAACACACTCCAAAAATCTTTTTGATATCCTTGTACTGTTCAATAAGAGGTATTAGTAGACCCGATTCGTTAGGTAACCCAGGGCCAGGCGACAGAATAATGCCATCGTAAAGTTCAACTTTATCAAGATTAATCTCATCGTTTCTTATTACATCAACTTCAATCCCGTCAAACTCGTTAACGTAGTGGAATAGATTATAAGTAAACGAGTCGAAATTGTCGAGAATAAGAATTTTGTGCATTGATACTTCTTGCTAAAACAGTAACGAAAGGCATGTTAATCCACCATCCATTTTTCTATACTCCGACATCTCAACCTCAATAATATTGTAGCCTAAGTCAACAATATTCTGTTTCGATTTTGGAAAACCTTTTGGGATAAGTAGGTTGTCGTTCACATTTAGGCAGTTGGCCGAGTATTCCTCGCCCTTGTTAAGAATGATAACATTGCTATTTTGAGCTATGTGAGCCAACTCTTGGACTGCAATAAAGTTGTTGTTTCCCAAATATGCTATTCCTGTCTTTAGATGAAGTATATCGTTAACCGAAACTGTTGATGATGTGTATCCATACTTTTCGAGGACCGATGAAAGTTGTTTTGCCCCATCTATGTTAGTACGCTTGGTTAACCCGATGTAGAAATGGTTTTCAACCCTCATAATATCGCCCCCCTCAAGGGTTCCGGGTGCAACAATACTTTCAATCAATTTATAGTCGGCAAGTACTGAGGCTAACCTTTCCTGTTCTCCAAGGCGAGCAGGGTTGCCAGGCCTTGATGTAATGGCTACCTCCTTGGTAACAACAGCCGTATCCTCTACAAAGCAACCGTCTGGATATCGCTCATCAGCTTCAAGAACAATAACTTCCACTCCACATCGTTTGAGAATTTCGCAGTATGCATTGTGTTGTTCAAGGGCTTTTTCGTATTCAGGTTTACCCAGGTTTGATGTGGTTATTCCATCAGCAAAATTTTTTCCGGGTTGTCTTACAATAGCTTTTGTGTATTGAGGCATAGTGCTATGAACTTTTAATGATTTTTATTGCTTCGTTCGGATTATCAGCCTTAAATACCGCATTGCCGGCAACAAGTACGTTGGCACCAGCTTGGTATAGCTTGCCAGCGTTGTGAGGGCCAACACCACCATCCACCTCAATAAGCGTATTACATCCTTTATCATCAATCATCTTGCGGAGCCTTTCAATTTTCGAGATGCTGTTCTCAATAAAACTCTGTCCTCCAAACCCAGGGTTCACGCTCATGATTAGCACCATATCGAGATCGGGAAGAATCTCGTTTAGCAGCTCAACCGGTGTGTGTGGGTTTAGCGAAACACCTGCCTGCATCCCAAGCCTTTTTATTTCGGCAATGGTTCTGTGCAGATGAGTACATGCCTCCCAATGAACGGTAAGGATATTTGCCCCAGCATCTTTAAATCGTTCAAGGTATCGGTCGGGGTCAACAATCATCAAATGTACATCCAACGGTTTTTTTGCCAGCTTGGCAATATGCTCAACCACCGGAAATCCGTACGACATGTTGGGAACAAACACGCCATCCATTATATCCAAATGAAACCAATCGGCTTCGCTTTGGTTTACCATTTCTATATCGCGGCCCAGATTGTTAAAATCGGCCGAAAGGAGCGAGGGGGCTATATACCTTATCATAATTAACTTCTTTTGCGCAAAGGTAAATAAAATGTCGGTATCTATGAATTTGGAATATGATGGTAGTTTTGTTTTTCTATTGTCGATTATTCAACATACATTTATTAGATTTGTATACTCAATTCAAACTATATACTAAAATGGAAGAGAACACTATCAAAACATATGAATTTCTTGAGAATTTTGAACTATGGCTCCAAAATATTGGACTTGGAGTGGAGATGGCTCAGCATGTAAAAGTATTCACTTCGGTTCTAGCAATTATTATTCTTGCTGTTATAGCAAACTATATAGCCAAGCGGATTATAGTTGTTGGACTAACATGGATAACCAAAAAAACCAAGAGCAAATGGGACGATTACCTGGTTAGCCGTAAGGTTTTTCATAAGCTGTCTCACCTAGCGCCAGCGCTCGTTATACAATTTACCATCGGTGTTGCTCTATATGACTTTAACCCCGAGCTTACCAATGCCATTGTTAGCCTCACCAAGGTTTACATTGTGTTGGCCTGGGTGTTTGTTATTAGCTCGTTTCTCGATGCGCTACACGATATGTATCTTAACCTCGAAATGGCTAAGAATAGACCAATAAAGGGATACATTCAGCTGTTTAAAATAATAATTTACATTTTTGCAGGTATTATTCTGATTGCCATTGTTTTTGATAAGGATGTGAAGAACCTACTGGTTGGAATGGGTGCTTCAGCAGCCATACTTACCCTAGTTTTCAAGGATACAATACTTGGTCTGGTTGCTTCCGTTCAGGTATCGGCCAACAATATGGTAAAACCTGGCGATTGGATTGAGATGCCAAGCCGAGGGGCCGATGGTACGGTGCTTGAGATTACGCTGAATACGGTTAAGGTTCAGAATTGGGATCGAACCATAAGCACCATACCAACATACGCGCTGGTGTCGGAAAGCTTCACCAACTGGAAGGGGATGGAGGATGGAACCGACGGGCGCCGTATTAAGCGATCCATCTTTATCGATATGCGTAGCGTTAAGTTTTGCTCTCCTGAACTACTTGAGAAACTCATGAAGATTCATTACCTGAAGGATTACATCGAGATGCGCTCCAAGGAGATAGAGGAGTACAACACCAAAATGGGTTTCGACACCACTATGCCGGTGAATGGACGCAGGATGACCAATCTGGGGGTTTTCCGTAAGTATATCGAGGGATATCTTACAAATCATCCAAAGGTAAATAGTAACGCCATACAGATGGTACGCCAGCTGCAACCAACCGACAGGGGAATCCCTTTGGAGGTATACTGCTTCTCGGCCGATAAGGCTTGGGTGGACTATGAGGGTGTGCAGGCAGATGTGTTCGATCATATCATGGCAGTAGTTCCCGAGTTTGAGCTAAGGGTGTTCCAAAGCCCATCGGGCGATGATATAAAGAGTTTGGTAGAAAGGCCAATTATCAACTAGGTATGGGGAAAAAGGTTGCTTTAGCACTATCCAGTGGCGGAGCTAGAGGGCTGGTGCATATTGGTGTAATTGATGAGATAGAGAAGCGTGGTTACGAAATAGTATCCCTTTCGGGTAGCTCTATGGGCGCATTGGTGGGGGGTATGTACTCGGCTGGCACCCTCACCGACTTTAAGAAGTGGATTATAAAGCTAAACAGAATGGATGTGCTAGGCCTTGTTGACTTTACACTAGGTACCAATGGCTTTATTAAGGGTGAGAAAATTTTTGAGGAGATGCAAAAGAAAGGTTTCATCCCCGATAAAAGCATCGAGAAGTTGGCAAAGCCTATGGTAATTATGGCCACTGATATTATTAACAACAAAGCGATTGCTTACGATAAGGGTGATTTGCGTAAAGCGCTACGTGCATCCATCTCCATACCAGGCGTTTTTACACCCATAAAGGGAGAGAAAGGGCTTTTGGTCGATGGTGGGGTACTTCACCCGCTCCCCCTTGAGCAACTCCAAAGGGCTGATGCCGATTTGGTTATTGCGGTCGATTGTAACGCAATTATTCCCTACAAAAAGCCAAAGGAGGAGGAGGTTACTCACCATGAATCTGAGGAGGACAAGTCAGCTTTTGAGCAACTCAAGGAGAAGTGGTACGAGTTTTTTGAGGGTGACGAGAAGAAGAAACTCGATAAGGATACCAAGCTGGGCTATATCGACTTGCTTTACCGTGTAATTCAGGTGATGATGAATAGCGCAACAAAGCAAGCGCTAAAGGATTTTCCACCCGATGTGCTGGTGAATACATCTAAAGATGCCTGTGGAGTTTTCGAATTTTATCGCGCCAAAGAGATAATTAGCCATGGTCAGCAATCCTGCGCCAAGGCGCTTGATGAGGCTGGCCTATAACCCTCGCTGCCTCACCACCTCATACATTATTAGTGCCGATGCCACCGATACGTTTAGCGAGCTAATCTTTCCGTTAATGGGAATGGTAATTAGCTCATCGGCCATTTTCAATGCGTTATCGGATAGTCCAGAATCCTCGGAGCCCATAATAATGGCTAAGGGATCAGTCATACTGGATTGGGTGTAAAGTTTGCTTGCCTTTTCGGTTGCGGCCACCACTTTTAATCCAGATAGTTGTAGGAATGAAATTGTCGACTTTAAGCTATTTACTCTGCAAATAGGCATATGGTGAATGGCACCTGCCGAAGTTTTCACCGCATCGGCACCTATACGTGCCGATCCTTTTGAGGGAAACACCACGGCATGAGCACCTGCGCACTCGGCGCTGCGCACTATGGCACCAAAGTTTCGTACATCGGTTACGCTATCGAGAATAACAATGAATGGGGTTTTGCCCTCCTCCCATAAGCGAGCCACCACCTCTTCAATGGGCTCAAAGTCAACGGGCGAAATGTAGGCAACTACTCCCTGATGATTTCGCTGGCCAAACTGCCCAAATTTTTCGGAAGGGACGTACTGCGGCACAATGCCTCGGCTACGTAGTAGGCTCATAAGCTCCTGCACCAGTTCCCCGCTTAGGCCTTTTTTTACAATTACCTTGTCAATCTCCTTGCCCGAGTTTATGGCCTCAATCAGCGGCCTAATGCCGTATATTACATCCGATGTGTTCTGTCTCATTGTGTTATTATATTAGTCTGAAAGTCTGAAAGTCTGAAAGTCGAAAGTCTGAAAGTCGAAAGTCATAAGTATAAAGTCGAAATTTTACCGAAAACCGATTACAGATCACCGATCACCGATTACCGATCACCGAAAACCGATTACCGATTACCGATCACCGATTACTGATTACCGATTACCGATCACCGATCACTAACATCCCCAACTCACCCTTCTCCTCCCAAAATCTCCATTTCGTAGTGCAGCTGTTCCCAGCGATGCATGGTGTTGCTTAGCTTAACCTTATGGCTTTCGTACTGCTTAAAGAAATCATCAGCAATAGTTCTACCCTCAGGATTGCTAAGGATAGAGTCCATTTCGGCGATTTTATTTTCCAATTCGCTAATCTCTTTTTCAACCTTTTCTATTTGCGAAGCAACTTTTCTTAGCACTTTATCCTGTTCTTTCCGGTCGAGCCATTCCTGTTTTCTGTCCGATTGCCCGTTCTTCTCCTTCGCCTCTTTTTCTTGTAGCTTGCGCGTTTCCAACTCCTTCAGGTTTTCAAGTTTGCGCTTTCCAAGGAATTCGTAAATACCACCCAGGTGCTCCTTTACCTTTCCATCCCTAAATTCGTATACCTTCGACACCAGTCCATCAAGGAATTCGCGGTCGTGCGAAACCACTATTACGGTGCCCTTGAACTTTCTTAGCGCATTCTTAAGGATATCCTTGGAGCGCATATCCAGATGGTTAGTAGGCTCGTCGAGAATTAACAGGTTGTAGGGTTGTAGCATTAGCTTCACCATGGCCAATCGGTTGCGCTCGCCGCCCGAGAGTACCGATACCTTTTTGTCAACATCCTCGCCCCTGAACAGAAATGCCCCAAGTATATCGCGTATCTTTGTTCGAACATCACCAACAGCTACCCTATCAATAGTTTCGAGTACGGTGTGGGTTGGGTTCATAAGCTCATCCTGATTTTGGGCAAAGTACCCAATGCTCACATTATGACCAATCTTTACCTCGCCCTTGTAATCAATTTCTCCAACAAGAATCTTGCTTAGAGTTGTTTTACCCTCGCCATTACGCCCTACAAAGGCAACCTTTTCGCCCCGGGTAATGTTGAAGGTTGCATCGGCAAATACTAGATTGTCGTCGTAGCTTTTGCTCACCTCATCCACCTTAACCACCAAATCGCCCGAACGGGGAGCCTCAGGAAACCTGATGTTTACCGAGGTGTTGTCTTCCTCCTCAACCTCAATCACATCCATCTTTTCGAGCATCTTCACCCTCGACTGTACCTGATTGGCCTTGGTAGCCTTGTAACGAAACCGCTCTATGAAATCTTTGGTCTCTTCAATCTGCTTTTGCTGATTTTTATATGCGGCCAGTTGTTGCTCGCGGCGTTCCTCGCGCAGCACAACGTATTTTGAGTAGGGAACCCTATAGTCGAATGCCTTACCCAACGATAGTTCGATGGTACGCTCGGTAACATTGTCGAGGAATGCACGGTCGTGAGAGATAAGAACCAGCGCCCCTGGAAATGTTTTTAGGTAATCCTCGAGCCACTGAATCGATTCAATGTCGAGGTGGTTGGTGGGCTCGTCGAGCAGCAACACCTCAGGCCTGCGAAGCAGAATTTTAGCCAGCTCTATTCGCATTCGCCAGCCTCCGCTAAACTCCTTGGTGGGGCGATCAAAATCACTCCGTTTAAATCCTAACCCTTGCAGGGTTACCTCGGCCTGTGCCTCGAGGCTATCCCCACCCAGTAGATTAAAGCGTTCACTCTTTTCGGTTAGCTCGTTTATTAGCTTGGCATACTCGTCCGACTCGTAATCGGTTCGTTGCTCCAGGGACTTCGATATTTTTGCAATATCTTTTTCGAGCTTAAGCGTATCGCTAAAGGCTATCATCGTTTCGTCCATTACGCTGCGCGAATTGGCCACATCCATTTGTTGAGGGAGATATCCTATGGTTACATCCTTGGGAATACTAATTACCCCATTGGTTGGAGCCATTTTCCCCACAATTAGCTTAAGCAGAGTTGTTTTGCCGGCACCATTCTTTCCCACCAGACCAACACTCTCCTTGGGGCTAACCAAAAAGTTGATATCCTTAAATAGATCGAAACCTCCAAACGAAACTGTTACCTGACTGAGCGATACCATTTTAAATTAATTTTATGGAGGTGCAAAATTAGTAAATTATAGGGAACTGCCAAGGGGGAGGAGTGATTGGGAGATTGGTTGATTGAATTATTAATCACCCAATCACCCAATCACCCAATCACCCAAAATGGTTTAAGAACATCAAAATCGAACCCAATATTTTCTTAACTTGCGATGCGATTTGCTCATCATATCATCATAAAAACTCAATATAAGGAGATGCAATATGTATAAAGATAATGTTGATGTAAAGAACTTTCTTAGCTCTAAATCGGTAGCACTGATTGGTGTTTCGCGTAATAAGCAAAGCTACAGCCGTTCGTTAATGAAGGCTTTTGTTGATAAGGGGTTTGAAGTATTTCCTGTAAATCCAAACGAAACCGAGATTGATGGGCTAAAGTGCTACCAATCTATCACTCAGCTACCCGATTACATAGATGCTGCGTATATAATTAAGCGAAAGGAGGTGGCTGTGGATCTAGCGCGCGAGGCTGCCAATAAGGGGATTAAAAAGATTTGGATTCATGTGAAGTGTGATGCGCCCGATATTAAGGAACTATGCAACGAGTATGGTGTGACTGTTATTGCAGGCGAGTGCTTCTTTATGTGGGCCGAGCCCGTTAAGGGGGTTCATGCGTTTCATCGCTTTTTGAGAAACATTTTTAGTTAAATCAAAATATCCGAATTCTAGGTATGAAAACAGCACTAATAACAGGAGCAACAGCAGGCATTGGCCGTGCAGCCGCCATTTTGCTTGCAAACAATGGGTATCGACTTATAATAACAGGTCGACGTAATGATCGTTTGGAGGAGGTTAAGTCTGAAATTGGAGCCTCACACGAAGTACATTGCTTAAGCTTCGATATCAGAAGTAGGGAAGAGGTAGAGGCTGCCATAAACGGGTTGCCGCAGCAGTGGCAGAATATTGATGTGCTGGTAAACAATGCCGGCTTGGCCGCTGGTTTAAATCCCATACAGGAGGGGGCTATTGACGACTGGGAGCAGATGCTAGACACCAATGTGAAGGGATTGCTCTACATAACTCGTATTGTGGCAAATAAGATGATTGAACAGGGGTATGGCCATATCGTAAATATTGGATCCATTGCTGGTGTTCAGGCCTACGAGAATGGGAATGTGTATTGCGCCAGCAAGCATGCGGTTCACGCCCTATCGCAGGGTATGCGTATCGATATGCTAAAGCATGGCATAAAGGTTACTGAGATTCGTCCCGGGTTAGCAGAAACAGAATTTTCGCTAGTACGATTTAAGGGCGATGCCGACAGCGCCAAGAAACCCTACATTGGTATTGTTCCGCTTTCGGGACAAGATATTGCCGAGGCCATTCTTTTCGCAATTACACGTCCACCTCATGTAAACGTAAACGATTTAGAGATTACCCCAACTGCTCAGGCTAGTTCTTACTACGTTTTTCGTAAGTAAGCATTTCTATATCTAGTTTTTTTAACAAATAGTACCCTAAGTTGATTGGTTATAAAAATTTCATTGCAATGAAGTTTCATCACCAGAAATTACGGCGGTTTACCCAGTCGCTCTTTGAGGCTATGGGATGCCCTTCGGCTGATGCCGAGGTGGTTGCCGATGTGCTAATAGCAGCGGAGCTGCGCGGTATTCCCTCGCACGGATTAATGCGTGTGAAGGATTATTATGCTATGGTTAAAGCCGAGCGTATAAATACCTCGCCCCAAGTAAGAGCTACATACGAAACGCCTTCAACGGCAACGGTTGATGGAGATAATGCCTTAGGACCTGTGGCTGCAAAAAAGTCGATGCAAATTGCTATCGAAAAGGCAAAAGTTGCAGGAACGGGATGGGTAGCCACCAACAATAGCAATCACTACGGAATTGCAGGGTACTACTCTATGATGGCGCTGGAGCACGATATGATAGGCATATCGCTTACCAATGCCAATCCTCTGGTTGCTCCAACCTACAGTGCTGAGCGTTTACTGGGGACTAACCCTATTGCCGTGGCCATTCCCACTCAAAACGAACCTCCTTTTATTGCCGATTTTGCTACCACACCGATAGCTAGAGGAAAGTTAGCCATAAAATCGAAACTTGGTGAGTCTGTTCCTATTGGGCTGGTTCAGGATAAGGAGGGAAGCCCAAGTAGTAATCCAGGAATCCTTGAGCAGGGGGGCGCAATTCTTACCCTTGGTGGCGGTGGCGTTGATTTAGGAGGGCATAAGGGCTACTGTATGACCGCTTTAGTCGATATATTTTCCTCGGTGCTATCGGGTGCCAACTTTGGTCCCTTTGTGCCCCCTCAGGTAGCCTATTTACCCTTGCTTGAACAGTCGGTAGGGAAGGGGTTGGGGCATTTCTTTGGGGCCATCCGTATTGATGCATTCCGCCCAGCGGTCGAGTTTAAAAAATCGATGGATACTTGGATTCACACTTTCCGCACATCAAAAAGTGCTGACTTTGCAAACCCAGTGCAAATACCTGGTGATAACGAGCGAAAAACTGAAACGGCTTACCTAAAAGATGGTGTTCCAGTAATTTCCAAGATATTTGATGAACTATGTGAAATTGCCGATGCTCTAAATGTTGAACAACTTTAATTTCTGATTTGGTGATTTATCTCAACGTTTTTATTGAGATAAAGAACAATATATTTGGAGGTGAAAAATAATTTTTTGACTTATCTTTACATTGTCTTATTCAAGCAGCTATTATTTTATTAACAATCCTGACTAATCAGGCAAATCTTTTAACAAAATGACTAGATTGATGGTTTTAAACAAACAGGCTGTTCTTCTTATTGTTATTTGCCTTTTTAGCCTTGCGATAACTTCGTGCCACAACAATATTCCATGTGCAGTTTATGCCGATACTGAAAATAATTGTGTAGACGAAACAACGTGTTAGATATTTTTTTTAAATTGCCAACCGTAATAAAAAGCCTTACAGAATGAAAGCAAACAAAAAAACACTTATTGTAGCCCTTGTATTTGTGGCAGTTGCTATGGTTTTCGGTTCATGTGCCAAGAAGACCTGCCCTGCGTACAGTAAAGCAAATACTGCTCAGGTAGAGCAAAACGGTTAAAATAAGCTTTTTATAAGCTTATCAAACTTTCTTAAGTCTCACTTCGAGATTTAGGAAGGTTTTTTTATTGACTTACTTTTACCTCTCTTGATTAGGTTATTGATTTGTAAATCAATTTAATGTAGATTTGCTTTCGAAATATTTCAATTCCATTTTAATTGCAGTAATTAATTAAATAATAATAACATAACACATAAGCTATGAAAAACAACGAGCTTCGCGATTCCTCAATTATCGCACTTAGAGATTGTATGGGGTTGCAGCCCCACGAAACCCTACTGGTAATTACCGATGAGCTTAAAAGGGAGATTGGCCAAGCATTGTATGAGGCAGGTAAAGATCTCTGCAAAGAGTCGATGCTAATCGAAATAAAAGCACGCGAGATAAATGGTCAGGAGCCACCTGAGGCGGTTGCCAATATGATGAAAATGGTGGATGTGGTGGTTTGTCCTACCTCCAAGTCGCTTACCCATACCGATGCTCGCCGAAATGCAGTGAAAGAGGGAGTGCGTGTTGGTACTATGCCAAACATTACTGTTGACACAATGGCCCGTTGCCTAAGCGCCGATTACGATAAAATTATTTCGCTAACCGATTTTATCGCTGATAAAATGGAGGGTGTAAGCACAATCCGTGTGGTTACCGAAAAGGGAACTGATGTAACCATGCCCGTTAAGGACAGGATGATTATCCGCAGCAAGGGCGTTCTCCGCAATAAGGGGGAGAGTGGTAATCTTCCCTCGGGCGAGGTGTTCCTTGCACCTTGGGAGGATCAAACCAATGGAAAGCTGGTTATCGATGGTTCAATGGCTAGCATTGGAATGATTGAAACCCCAATTGTTGTTGATATTGTTAATGGATATGCCGAGAGCATTACTGGTGGAAAAGAGGCCGAGAAGCTAACCGAGATTCTCGATAAGTCGGGTCGCGATGCTCGTGCCGTAGCCGAGTTTGGCATTGGAACCAACTACAAGGCCAAGCTTACAGGGCTAATCCTCGAGGACGAGAAAGTTTTTGGCACTATCCACATTGCCTTTGGCAATAATATTACCATGGGCGGTCGCATTTCGGTTAGTAGTCACCTCGATGGGCTGGTTACTGAGCCCGATGTCTATTTCGACGACGAGCTAATCATGAAGAAAGGTAAGATGATTGGTTACGACATGTAGGAACTATATTTAAATATATGTTGCTAAATCAGCTCTTAAAGGGTAAGACCATAGTTCTCGCTTCGCAGTCGCCTCGCAGGCAACAGCTGCTAGCAGAGCTGGGCTTACCCTTTGAGGTTAGAATAAATGGCGAGGTTGAGGAGACCTATCCCGCTAACCTTAAACCCGAAAGCATACCCGAATACCTTGCAATGAAAAAGGCCGAATTCTACACCCATTCGCTTGCAAGCCATGAAATACTTCTAACGTCCGATACCATAGTTTGCTGCAAAGGCAAGGTGTTGGGCAAACCCACCGATAGGGACAATGCCATTGCAATACTTAAGGAACTTTCAGGATGTAAACATACTGTAATTACTGGAGTTGCGCTATACCATGGTAACCGAGAACATACCTTTTCTGCTACTACCGATGTTTACTTCCGTAACCTTGCCGATGAGGAAATAACACATTACGTTGACACGTACAAACCCTTTGACAAGGCCGGGGCGTATGGAATTCAGGAATGGATAGGATACATTGGCATTGAGCGTATTGATGGTTCGTATTTCAACGTTATGGGTTTACCCGTACAGAAGTTGTACACGGAGTTAATTGCATTGCTTAGCGAAAAATAGATTGATTAGGAACGTTTTTGCTAAAGTTTAAAGTAAACCTATTGCATCAAACCTTATCAAACGCAAAGGAATAATTAATAACATAAACGTATGAAACGACTTTTTATATCATTTTTAATGGCAATTGTGCTGCTTCCCTATGGAGCCAAGGCCGATGAGGGAATGTGGCTACCAATGCTTATTGAGAAGTACAACTTTGCTGATATGCAGAGCAAAGGCTTTAGGCTTACTGCTGAGGACGTCTATAGCATCAACCAGCCAAGCATAAAGGATGCCATTGTTATTTTTGGCCGTGGATGTACTGGCGAAGTTATATCGCCCGAGGGGCTTATTATTACTAACCATCACTGTGGATATGGGGTTATTCAGCGTCACTCTTCGGTTGAGCATGACTACCTAACCAATGGCTTTTGGGCTATGTCGCGGAGCGAGGAGTTGCCAAACCCAGGGCTAACAGTTCGGTTTTTGGTGCGTATGGATGATGTAACAACCCAGGTGCTTGAGGGAGTTTCTCCCGATATGACAGAGGTTGAACGTCAGGCTAAGGTCAACGAGAATACCAAAAGGATTTCCGATGAAGTGGTTGAGGGTACTCACTACACCGCGCGTGTAGCCCCTATGTACAACGGAAATCAGTACTTTGTATATATCTACGAGGAGTTCCTTGATGTTCGTTTGGTGGGTGCGCCTCCTTCAAGTATTGGTAAGTTTGGTGGCGATACCGACAACTGGATGTGGCCACGCCATACCGGTGACTTTTCTCTCTTCCGCATTTACGCCGATAAGGATAATAAGCCTGCCGAGTACTCACCCGACAATGTACCTTACACTCCCAAAAGGCATTTGCCCATCTCCATAAAGGGTATTGAACCCGGCGATTTTACCATGGTGTATGGCTACCCGGGTAGCACGCAGCAATACATCACTTCGCATGAGGTTAATCAGGTGACTAATATTTCAAACCCCCTGAAGATTTCGCTGCGCGATGCTAGGCTCGATATTATGAAGGGCTATATGCAGAGCAACGATACTGTTCGTATTCAGTATGCCAGCAAGCAGGCCAGCGTAGCCAATGCCTGGAAAAAGTGGATTGGCGAGCGCAATGGGCTTATTCGTCTCGATGCAGTTGCCAAAAAGCAAGCCATTGAGGCCGATTTCGAGAGCTGGGTAAACCAATCGCCAGAGCGTAAAGCGGAGTACGGTCACTTACTGCCTCGTTTTGAGGAGCTGTACTCCAAGCGTGAACCCCTTTTGGTAGCAACCGATTACAGTCGCGAAGCCTTTTTTGCAGTTGAGGCCATTCGCTTTGCAAGCCAGTTTAATAGGCTAATAAGTAGTACGTTAAAAGATGTTGAACCCAATGCGGATTTAGCTCAAAGTATGGTTGAAAATACCCGAAGATTCTTTAAGGATTACTACCTGCCTATTGATAGGGAGATATTTGCAGAGATGATGGAGGCGTTTACTCAAAATCTTCATGATTCGCTTCATCCAGCAAAACTTAGCGAGCTATTCATACAGAGCAATTCCAGCTGGAGCACTGCAGCCAATAATTTTTTCTCATCATCCATTTTTGCTGATAGCACAAAGCTTATCGCTCTGCTTAGCAATTTTGATGTGGAGGCAGCAAAAAATCTTAAAAAAGATATAGCATTTGAGATTTACTGGCAGCACGATAGCCTTTTTAACGCTAGCATTAACCAACAGCAAAGGTCCATTTCGCAAGAGCTAGACCTGCTGTATCGTGCTTATATTAAAGGTTTAATGGAGATGATGCCCGAGAGGCGTTTTTACCCTGATGCCAACTTTACTCTTAGGGTTGCTTATGGTCATGTTGGAGGGTACAACCCGTCCGATGCCGTTGAGTACATTCACCAAACCACCCTTGACGGGATTGCCGAAAAATCGGAAATGGGAGTTTACGACTATGTTGTTCCGCAGCGACTGCTCGATTTGCATGCTGCAAAAGATTTCGGTAGGTGGGAGGTTAACGGCACGGTTCCAGTAGCTTTCCTTGCCAGCAATCATACTTCAGGTGGTAATTCCGGTAGCCCCGTTGTTAACGCCTATGGCCATTTAATTGGAGTAAATTTCGATAGAGTGTGGGAAGGAACCATGAGCGACATTATGTTCGATCCGGATATGTGCAGAAACATTAGCGTCGATATTCGTTACGCCCTGTTCATTATCGATAAGTTTGCTGGCGCTGGCCATCTTATCGAAGAGATGACAATAGTTGATTAGCAAAACTTTTAAAACCGATAGCACTAACTTGCTGTCGGTTTTTTTTTACCATAAACTATGAGTGATAAGCACAGAAAGGTTGATGAAGAAGCAAAGTTTCTAAAGCAGATAGCATCACACCCCGACATAGTTCCGGGAATTTATAACTACTGCGATAGGTGGTGCGAGCGATGCCCGCTGGCAACACGATGTACTGTGTATCATATGGAGAATAGGATGAGGAGTAGCGAGAAGGGTAGCGAGCAAATTGACAATACTTGGGAGGATGTAAGCACCATGCTAAGCGTAGCTGCAAAGCTTTTAAATGAGCAAATGGAGGAAATGGGAATTGATGTCGAAGAGCTGGAGGGCATGGCAAAGAATATTGAACCAGATTCGGAGTATAATCCAAAGGAAGCACGAGCCGTTAAGCTGGCCAAAGAGTACTCAACCAGCCTGGCGGAGTGGATAAAAGCCAATCGCGATAGCTTGTTAGAAAAGCATCAGCTTTTAGATGGTATTCAATCACCCAACAGTAGTAAGTTAGCCGACGCTTTTGAGGTTATTCAGTACTATATGATTCTTGTCTCGTCAAAAACTTTTAGGGCTTTTCTACATTCTCCCAACGACGAATTACCCGACGACTCCCAGGGCACAGCAAAGGTGGCACTTATAATTATCGATAGATCAATGGCTTCATGGGTTAAGGCGTTTGAGATTATACCCCAGCTCGAGGATGATGCGTTGAAGTTCCTGTCCCTTCTATCCAGAGTAAAAAACGAAATCCTTTCGCGCTTTCCCCGTGCCATGGATTTTGTTAGGCCTGGTTTCGATGAGTAGTTTGTGTTATAAATCATACTGAAAAATTTGCAAATATTCAATTTAAGCTATTGGTATTTAGCTTTAAAAGCTTACATTTGCTAATGTTAAGATAGCGATATCAGAATTAGTGTACACTTAAAGCAAAGGTTAACTAATTGTAGGTCAACTAACTTAACAAAACCTAGTGCTATGGAATCGAAAAAAAAGATTTTAATCGTTGATGACGATATTGATGTAATTACAGCTATCGAAACCATTCTTACCAAGCAGGGGTACGAGGTACACTCAGCTATGAATAAAAAGGAAGGCATTGAGATGCTGCGCAGCGTTAAGCCTAATCTTGCCATACTGGATGTGATGATGACCACTCACTACGAGGGGTTTGAGCTAGCTCAAGAAATTCTAAAAAATCCCGAGTTTAAGGATATCCCTTTCCTTATTCAGTCGTCAATAGAGGTGTTAATGACATCAAACGCCAGCATTCAAACGGTTGCCCGTGAGTATAGGCAGGATCCTAACTTTAAAGATTTGCAGGTGCTACTCATAAAGAATAACTACGATGGTAGCGCCGGTATTGATTACAAGGCCGAGGATGGCCAATCGCATTGGTTCCCTGTAAAGGGTTTTATCCGCAAACCTGTTGATGCCAGCAAGCTTCTGCCCGAAATAGAAAAGCACATTAAGTAGATAGTCCATTCGGATATAGGTATAAGGTTTCAGTAAAACCCTTTGGCATGGTAACCTGTGGCAAAGGGTTTTTTGTTTAGGTATGATATGTTCCTAGCACACATCAAAGTGGTAAAAACAAATCGCCATTGGGCTTAATGCAACAAAATTGTTCTTTATGAAATCTAACCCCTTCAATAATATACGAATTCCGCTTAGGCTTAGGTTGTTTCTGCCCGTATCGCTTATCATCATTACGGTGGTAACCATAATGACCATTTGGTCCATCAACACATCAATCAATGCTTTTAACGAGCAGATTGAGAACAACCTAAAGCTCGAGGTGCAAACCATCTCGAAGATGTTTGAGCGCGAGAGCATGCTCAAGCTTAAGAATGTTCAAACCAATCTCAAGGTTGCCAATCATCAGTTTTATAGCTACGACCTAAGGATACTTAGCTCCACTGTGCCCATTGAAGTCGAAAATCAGAAAACTGGTGTAACCCATACCACCCGGGTTAAGGAATGGGTACACAATGGTAAAAAACTTCTTGGTAACACCGAGCTGGTTGATAACCTCTTTGAGCAGCTGGGTGGCACCATTACTATTTTCCAAAAAATTGATAGCGGATATGTTAGAGTGGCTACCAACGTGCTTAAGGATGACGGAAATCGTGCCATTGGCACATATATTCCCAACGATTCTCCTGTGGTGGAATCGATTAATAAGGGTGAACGGTATTTTGGCCGTGCATATGTTGTAAACGACTGGTATACCACGGCATACGAGCCTGTTTTGTACAACAATGAGGTGGTTGGGATGATTTACGTGGGGGATAAGGAGAAGGATTTGGCAGAGCTTAAGCGCTTGCTGTATACGCTCAAAATAGGGAAAAGTGGTTATCCCTTTGTATTCGACAGGAGTGGACATATGATAATACACCCAACCATGGAGGGCGATACGTGGGACGATCCTTTTTTTCAGAGTCAAATTGAGAATTACAAGGAGGCGCTGTTTCCCCTTCATTACAACTCCAAGGATAAAACCATTGCCTTTAAATATTTTGAGCGATTTGAACTGTTTATTGCCGCCTCCATTGTAAAGAATATAGAGAACAGGGAGCTAATAAGAAAATCAATAATTGGTGCATCGGCCGTGGGGGTAATAGCCATACTTTTCCTACTAGGGTTTTTGTATTTCTTTACAACCGATAAGCTTTATCGCTACTTCACAGCGCTACAAATTTCCAACAAAAAACTTGCTTCGGCCGAGATTGCTCTAAAACAATCGGAGAAGCTAGCCACCATGGGTCAAATATCAGCAGGTATTGCCCATGAACTCAATAACCCCCTTGGGGTAATTACAATGTACAGCAATATTATTCTCGAGGAGCTCGATAAGGACAACCCCATGGTTCAGGATGTGGAGCTAATTGTTGAGCAGGCCAATCGCTGTAAAAATATTGTGGGTGGACTACTAAATTTTGCACGTAAGAGCAAGATGAAACCCCAAGAGGTTGATATAAACGAATTTGTAAACAGAAGTCTCGAGTCTGTTGTGGTACCCAGTAACGTGAAAACCGAAGTAACCTCTAGCGTTGATGATCCCCTAATAATGATCGATACTGAGCAAATGATGCAGGTTTTCACCAACCTCGAAAAGAATGCCATTGAGGCAATGCCCAACGGAGGAAACTTAACCATAAATATATCTGGAACAGAACGAGATGTAATAATTGGTTTTAGTGATTCTGGAACTGGAATTGCTGAGGAAAACTTGGATAAACTTTTCACCCCTTTCTTTACAACCAAAGAGATGGGTAAAGGAACCGGACTTGGACTTCCATTGGTTTACGGAATCGTAAAGATGCATAAGGGTAAGATTGAAATTGATACCAACACCGATATCAACAAGGGTCAAACGGGAACCACGTTTACGCTTACAATCCCTAGGGTGAGCTGAAGAACATTCTCGTCATCGCAATAAAGAATGTTACTCTTATTTCGTCAGTTTATAGTTACGATAAAAGTATAGACAAGCAACAGACAACCGATAACCGATAACTAATCATGAGCCAACTAAAACTTCTTGTAGTCGACGATGAGCCCGGAATCCGCACTGGCGCTGAGCGTGCCCTGCGCAACTTTAGCGTTGGCTACCCTTTTATGGAGGAGGAATTCTCCTACGATATTATTGAGGCCGAAACCGGTGAGAAGGCCATTGAAATAATTGAAAGCCAGCACATCGATATAATGCTGCTCGACAATAAGCTGCCTGGAATAGATGGCATTGAGGTGCTGGAGTACGTGAAGAATAAGGATTACGATATCTCGGTGATGATGATAACCTCCTACGCATCGCTCGAGTTGGCCGTAAAGGCCACCAATATGGGGGCATTTAGCTTTGTGCCAAAGCCATTTACCCCGCAGGAGCTGCGCACATCCATCGAGAGTATCACCAAGAATTTATTTCTGAAACGGATGACCCGCCAGATGCGGGCCGAGGGGCAGCAGAATCAATTCCAGTTCCTTTCGGTACTGTCGCATGAACTCAAATCACCTATCAACGCTGTGGAGGGTTATATAAAGATTATGCTCGAGAAGCAGGCTGGCGATTCTATCGACGACTACAAGGTGATGCTCGAGCGCTCCGTGGAGCGCCTTAAGGGGATGCGAACCCTGATCCTAGATCTGCTCGACCTCACACGAATCGAAACGGGCAAAAAGAGTCGTGACATCAGAAGTCTCGACCTACACGAAATTGCCAAGCGCGTGATAGATACCGTTGAACCTCTGGCCATCCAAAAGAATGTTAAGGTGCATCTCGATGCCGAGGAGAACTCGTTCTATAAGGCCGATAGCCATGAGGTAGAGATTATCCTCAATAATTTTGTTTCCAACGCGGTAAAGTACAACAAGGATGGGGGAGAGGTGTATGTTACCATCAGAAAGGATCCCGATTTCTTCGAAATTGCTGTGGAGGATACCGGCATTGGCATTAGCGATGACGATCAAAAACTTCTCTTTCAGGAGTTTGTCCGCATAAAGAATACTCAAACCCGTAATATCACAGGTAGTGGCTTAGGCCTTTCCATTGCTAAGAAGATGATTGAGCTGTACAACGGTACTGTGGAGGTGCAAAGCACCCCCGATGTGGGATCGAAGTTCACCGTGCGACTACCATTCTAACAGAACCATTTATGAAAAAGATTATTCTAATAGCCTTATGCTTTTTGTTGCTAACAGTATTAGTAAATTTTGCCCGTGGGCAGGCCAAAGATTCTGAAAGGTTAGGTATGGCCTTATCCTACTTCAACGAGCTGGACTCGCTGTGCAGGATTGATAATGGCATAATGTGGGGTGTTCAACTGTATGGTGCTACCATGTTAGTAGTTCCCCAAAGCAGACTTATTATTGCCAACGAGCCCGATACCAAGGGGCTTCTCACATTCAAAAAGGGTGTTTACGTTGGCCAATTACCCAACGATATTAATATTGCCAATACATCGTTCAGTTGGAACGGAAAGGGTTGGACTATGGTAAACTGGGATGCTATTCCAACGAACGATAGGTACTCGAGGCGTAAGCTTCTTCTCCACGAGAGTTGGCACCGAATTCAGGAGGAGATTGGAATTCAACCCGTAATGACCAAGAACTTCTATCTTGATGAGTTGCAGGGGAGTGTTCTGCTAAAGCTAGAGTTTTTGGCCTTGATAAGTGCTTTGAATGCTTATGGAGATTTACTTGAGCATTTACAGAATGCATTAACTGTTAGAGCCTACAGGCAATCAGTTTTTCCAGATAATAACGAAGATCTATTCGAAATTCACGAGGGAATGCCCGAGTACACCGGCTTTAAGCTATGCGGATTAGAATCCAGTATATCTCGAAAAATTGTTGCAAAGCAGCTGGAATTGGCATTAGATAAGGAGGGCCTAGCAAATTCGTTTGCATACCTTACTGGTCCAGCCTACGGTTTAGTTCTTGAACAACTTGATAAAAATTGGCTTGTTAGGGTGAAAAGGGGTAACTCCATACCCAAAATTGGAGTTTCTTTGCTGCCGGGTATAATATCTGCCGATACATCTGCACTAAAAGCTTCTGTAGATTTAATTGTAGACAAGTATGGTGCTCATGAGATGATTGAAAATGAAGTAGCCAGATTTGAGACTCAAGAAGCTCTTATTGCCGAATACAAGCAAAAGTTTACCCAGGGCGATATACTTCTAATAAAGAATGATAAGATACAGTTCAGCTTTAACCCTCAGGAAAAGTTAGTGCCAATTGATAATGGTGTTGTATACAAAACTATGCGCCTAACTGGAGAGTGGGGCGTTGCCGAGGTTAAGAACGGTATTTTCCGCACGAACGATTGGCAGCTATTTATACTTGCTGCACCAACATCAGCAAAATTGGGCAGTATTGATGAAGCAGATTACAACCTAATGCTTAACGAAGGCTGGGAAGTTGTGCAAATTCAGAAAGGAAAGTTTACCATGAAAAGGAAGTAGTTGCCATTGCTAGTTTTTTTCATTAGTGTCCGACTAAGTATTTTGTAAAATGATAATAATGTGATAGATTTCTCGCTTCGCTCGAAATGACAGGCTGTTACGCTGTAAGAGGGTGTCCATAAACTGGCACCCTCTTTTTTATTTATAAAGTCTTGTCGTTTTAGAATTTCACTTGAACTAGCACCAAATTCATTATTTGCCTTCT
>NZ_JAANIG010000018.1 GCF_011174675.1 Perlabentimonas gracilis
AAGGGTTTTAGCAGAAACGCTCGAATTTCCTTGCGCTCGACAGAGCAAATATGTTGTTCAATTATTAGGGAATCAGATGTTTATGCCTTATTCAGCATGCCCTACATAAGAGGAAAGGTTGATCTTCTCATTAATCTTATCCCACAACAAACGCTTCCCCTCCGATTAGTTTAAAAAAATCTTCATAATTTTGATAGAAATAAACCAACTCACCAGCCGATGGAAAACTTATTTGAGATAGAGTATGTTGAGCGAATTGCCATATCGCTGGTTATAATACTGGCAGGCATTACTGCGCTTTACTTTGCCGTTAGGCTAATTAAGGCAAACATCAAGCTGCTTAAGGACAAAAGCAAACGAAAAAAGATCTTAACCAAAGCGGTACTCCCCCTGTCGCTATTCACCTTGCTAATGGCGCTAAGGCTTACCCTACCCGTAATTGTAAAAGACCCTGAACTTTTTGGTTCGGCAAGCCACTTTTTAATGGTACTACTTGTTAGCGCCGGTGCCTGGATAGCAATTAGCGCAGTAAATATCACTCGCACAATAATACTTAGCCATTACGATGTAAGCCAAAAGGATAACCTGCTGGCTCGTAAAATACACACACAACTAAAGATAATCGAACGAATTATTGTTTTTGTAATCATCTTCATTGCCCTGGCAAGCATTCTACTCACCTTCGACTCCATAAGGCGAATTGGAGTAAGCCTATTTGCCTCGGCGGGGGTGGCCGGACTTGTTATCGGTTTGGCGGCGCAAAAGGTAATAGGAAGTATGCTGGCCGGTTTTCAGCTGGCCATAACCCAACCCATCCGCATTGACGATGTGGTGATTGTGGAGAACGAGTGGGGCTGGATTGAAGAGATTACCCTTACCTATGTAGTTATCAGACTATGGGATCGTAGGCGCTTAGTGGTACCATCCACCTACTTTATCGAAAAACCATTCCAAAACTGGACCCGTAAGTCGGCCGATATTATTGGTAGTGTATTTGTTCATACCGATTACACTATGCCTGTGGATGAGCTAAGAGCTGAGTTTCATAGGATAGTTGAAAAAACGGAACTCTGGGATGGTAATGTGGCCAACGTGCAGGTGACAAATGCTACAAGCCAATCGCTCGAGATAAGGTTCCTGGTAAGCGCCAACGATTCACCAACGCTTTGGGATTTACGGGTGCTTGTTAGGGAGCGTATGGTAGAATATCTTCAAAAAAATCATCCCGACAAGCTGCCAAAAACTAGGGTAAACATCCAATCGCCAGTGTCACAATGTTGATAATATCACAACTAAGTGTAACTTTGCAGCCAGCCATAAACCATTACACAACAAAGCAATGTGTCGTAAATCGCTCCTGCTCATACTACTAACAACTATCGCCCTGGCAGTGTGTGGCCAGCCCATGCTGAGCCATTGGTTTTCGCCACAACCCGATATAAGCAACGGAAACCCTTACCGGAGCATCGAGGAAACCTCTGAGGTAATTATCCCTGGCTTAAACTCGTCGCCCACAAAGGTGGTTAAAAAGTTCAACGAGATGGGTAATATCATATCGAGCAACACCTACAACTCAGCCGGTGGGCTAACCAGCGAAATAACCTGGGATTATATGTACGGAAACCTCCTTGTTCACAAGTATCAGCGATCGTTCGTAAATCTTAGGGGATGGAGCGAAGAGGAGGTAACTATTGAGTGGGATGAGGAAACCGAACTTCCTACCCGAATTGAGGTAAATAAAAACAAAGAGCCTTGGCAATGGGCAACGCTTATAGCCGGAGCAGATAAGCGAATAGAATCGGCTCAGGTTTTCAACAGTAAGGGGCTTGTATATACCGAGCGGGTGATGTATATGGAGCCCTCCAACCTCATTAGAGTTAGGATTCACCGAGCCAACAACTCCTTAGCAGGAACCGCCTCGTACCCCATAAATCCGCTAAAACCCTACTCGTTCGAATCGGTTGCCCGAACCTACTACCCCAATGGCGATATCATGACCGAAACCCTTACCCATGCGGTAAAAGGCGATCAAGCCTACTTTTACGAGTACGAGTACGATCATGAAGGCAATTGGATTGAGAAGCGTACATACCAAGTATCACTTGGTAGAGGCGATAGGATTAGAAATAAAAAGCTTGAGAATAAGGTTACACGGAAAATTACATACCACTAGAATTTGTTTGGCATAAACCAGGGGCACCTCATCTGTACTCAATCAAAAAAAACCACAAAGTCGAGAGTTAAAATGTGTTGATTCTCTGTCTCAGCAAAAAATCATTACAAACCATCCCAAAAGTTGCTGAGAATATAAAATCAACCACCCATCATCAACCCCCACTACCGATAAAAACAACCCTTCTGGCACTAATCCCTAAGGATCAGTTTGTTTTGCTATATGGCTGTATTACTGTATGTTGCAGTGTTAATAACTTTGCGGAAATGTTTATTTCTTAAACTAGCAAAGCTTGGATTATGTGGTTTGGGTTTTATACCTTGCAGTCACTTTTTCTGTGCTGCGGAAAAATCCTACCATTCTTTTTCTCAGCATCATAAAATTTTTCATCGTTTCAACAATTTTAAAACCGACATACCAATATGAACAAGGGAGATGTTCCAGTAATGAATGAGATTAAAGAGAAGCTGAAGACCTACACCTTCGACGAGGCCATGGCCGCCTCAACTGTTTACTTCAAGGGCGATGAAATGGCAGCCAAGGTTTGGGTTAGCAAGTACGCGCTAAAAGACTCGTACGGCAATATTTTCGAAAAATCGCCCGACGATATGCACAGGCGCTTAGCCAAAGAAATTGCCCGCATCGAACAGAAGTACACCAACCCTATGAGCGAGGAGGATATATTTGATCTGCTTAAGGAGTTCAAGTATATTGTCCCTCAGGGAGGACCCATGACGGGCATAGGCAACCCTTACCAAATAGCAAGCCTTTCCAACTGCTTTGTCATTGGCCCCAAAGGCGATGCCGACTCCTACGGTGGAATCATGAAGATTGATGAGGAACAGGTGCAGCTTATGAAGCGCCGGGGTGGCGTAGGCCATGACCTATCTCACATCCGCCCAAAGGGAAGCCCTGTGCTAAATAGTGCGCTAACATCAACCGGGGTTGTGCCCTTCATGGAGCGCTACTCCAACTCCACCCGCGAGGTGGCGCAGGATGGTCGTCGTGGTGCACTAATGCTTTCCATATCAAGTAAGCATCCCGATGCCGAGAAGTTTATCGATGCCAAGATGGAAGCCGGTAAAATTACAGGCGCCAACGTATCGGTAAAAATCGACGACGAGTTTATGCAAGCAGCCATCGAGGGCAAACCCTACGTGCAGCAATACCCCATAAACTCCGATAACCCTAAGTATCGCAAGGAGGTTGACGCCCAGGCTATATGGAAAAAGATTATCCACAACGCTTGGAAATCGGCCGAGCCGGGTGTACTATTCTGGGATACCGTTATCCGCGAATCGGTACCCGACAGCTATGCCGACCTTGGATTTCGTACAGTTTCCACCAACCCATGTGGAGAAATACCGCTTTGCCCATACGACAGCTGCCGACTACTGGCGCTGAACCTATATGGTTATGTAGAGAAACCATTCACTGCCGAGGCAAAGTTCAACTTCGATCTGTTTTCAAAGCATGTGCACTCGGCTCAGCGAATAATGGACGACATAATAGACCTTGAATTGGAAAAAATTGATGCCATTCAGGATAAAATCGATCGCGACCCAGAGGACGAGGAGATAAAAGCAGTGGAGCGTAACCTCTGGAGTAAAATACGCCAAAAAGCAATACAGGGTCGCCGAACAGGTATTGGTATAACCGCCGAAGGCGATATGCTAGCCGCACTTGGGCTGCAATACGGCTCCGACAATGGTATCGACTTTGCCGTTGAGGTGCAAAAAACATTGGCCGTTGAGGCGTACCGATCATCCGTGCATCTGGCACGTGAGCGTGGCCCATTCCCCATTTTTGATGCTCAGCGCGAAAAGAACAACCCCTTTATTAATAGGATAAAGGAGCAAGATGAAAACCTTTACAACGATATGGTAAAGTATGGCCGTCGTAACATTGCCCTGCTTACCATAGCCCCCACCGGCACCACAAGCCTTATGACCCAAACATCATCGGGTATTGAGCCGGTATTCATGCCGTTTTACAAGCGTCGTCGCAAGGTAAATCCCAACGACCAAAACGTAACCGTTTCGTTTACCGACGAGGTGGGCGATTCATGGGAGGAGTACAATGTATTTCATCATAAGTTCCTAACCTGGCTCGAAGTAAATGGTTACAACCCCGAGGAGGTGAAAGTTTACTCCGAGGAAGAGGTGCAAAAGCTTATTGAGAAGTCGCCCTACCATAAAGCCTCATCGAATGATGTGGACTGGGTTAGCAAGGTGAAGATGCAAGGGATGATACAGAAGTGGGTTGACCACTCCATTAGCGTAACCGTAAACCTTCCGGCCGATGTGTCGGAGGAGATGGTGGCAAAGGTATACCAAACCGCTTGGGAAAGCGGCTGTAAAGGGTGTACCGTATACCGCGAAGGGTCACGCGACGGAGTTCTCATATCGACAAAAAAGAAAGAGGATAACGCAACCGCCGAGGCCCCATCGAAAAGACCACAGGTGCTCGATTGCGAGGTGATTCGTTTTAAGAACAACCACGAGAACTGGATTGCTTTTGTGGGTCTGTACAACGGAACACCTTACGAAATATTCACCGGTCTATCGGAGGATGATGTGCTCCCCATCCCTAAAGCCGTAACCAATGGCCGCATCATAAAGATTAAGGACGAAAACGGTAGTCGCTACGACTTTCAATATGTCGATAAGTTTGGCTACACCAACACCATTGGCGGCTTGTCGCATATGTTTAATAAGGAATTCTGGAACTATGCCAAGCTTATCTCGGGCGTGCTTCGTAACGGAATGCCCATACCCGATGTGGTGAACCTAATTAGTTCACTACGTCTCGATAACGAAACCATTAACACGTGGAATGCCGGTGTTGAGCGTGCCCTGCGGAGATATATCCCCAATGGCACCAAGGCTAAAACAGGCAAGAAGTGTACTGAGTGTGGAGCTGAATCGTTAATTTACCAGGAGGGCTGCCTAATTTGTACCAGCTGCGGCAACTCCAAGTGCGGATAGATTTCTATCGTAACACCATATAGCTCCAGCCCCCAGCTCTTTGTTGGGGGCTTTCTTTTAAATAACAATGGGCCGCTCAGCTTGCTGGCGACCCATTGGCTTATAATAGTTTATGGCTTAGAAATCAAAGTCGTCGAATAGGTCTGACTCAAGACCCAAAACCTCCTCAAGGGGTTTTTCGGTTCCGTCGTTAAACCTGAAATACGGAACCATATCATAAAGTGTGGCATCCCATTTCCAAACAACAGTACCTATCTTAGCTCCTTCGGGAAATGTGTAGAAGGTTACATTTAGATACTCATTTGCTGCGTCAACAATGGCTTGGTAGCTTGTGGTATTATCGTAAATGGCAACGAAATCGGCAATGGCCAAATCGAGCTGTGCCTTTACCTCTCCCATCTGCACAAAGCCTTTGGCTGAAGTTAGAATCAACTCAATATCATCATCCGTTTCAAAAGGATTGATTGTGGTGGAGCCATCAACCCTAAGCTCAACATTGGCCGACGTAATGGTAACGCCTTGTTTCTTGAGTTCAAAACCTGCGGTAATTGTTGAAAACTCCGATCCTGAGGTGATACTAATATTTGCTCCCATCTCGAAGGGAAGCATCGATATGCTAACACCAACGCTATTAAGCCCCGAGGCGGAAAGATCGGCTTCGTAATTAACATCAAGAACCAAACTGTTACCAATATGCAGAGTAACCTTTAGCGATGTGGTAAAAAATTCCTCACCCTGTTCCACCCCACTAAAGTTCGATATTGTAAGGGTTGCGTTATTGGTTGTTTGCTCCATATCGGAGGGGAATTCGTAAACCAACTTGTCGGCAGGCAAGTCGCTATAAGTCCAGGTATAGTTTGCAAAATCCCAGCTATAGGTTCCATACTCCTCAGCAAAAGGATCAACATCCTCGCTGGCTGATATCATCTTTGTAATTACCCCTATAGCCTTTTGGGAAAGGGTTGCATCCTTAGTATATACCTCCTTGAAATCGGATGCCATTGGGATTGGTTGTCCCTTAATGCCGGGGTCAAAGTCTGACAAGTACATAAAGTTAAATAGGGTGCTGGCAGCAGGTGTCGACATCATCTCTACCATAAGAGTTTCCATATCCTTGCCCATATCGGCCAGTACAGCTTCGGCCTCAACAGTCGAGAGAGGCTCTGGTTCATTATCGTCTTTACACGACGATACGGCTAGCATAAAAACAACTAGCATTAACGAAATTAACTTTAGATTAATTTTCATAGCATTATATTTTTGGTTTGACACTTTATAATCAAAAATCATACCACCTGCCATAGTTATATTCTGCAATTAGTTCGAATTGCTATGGTTGTACACAATGAAAGTGTTTAGCGCTCCAAGTAAAAAAAAGTTGATTAACGGAGTTAATATTTATTGCAGATTTTACTTAACTTGCCGTTACGATGCAAGTGAATGACGAATAACCCAGCAAACAAGGTTGGTTCAAGCGAAAAATATGAAATCATTTATTTAGCTCACTACGACATAAAAAAATCGTTCTGATTATTATTTCTCTTTACGCCTATAGAAAAATTTATCTTTACTATAATTATGATTGAAACAACGACTTGACTAGAGCCCTATGGCAAAGAAAACAATATCAAAGGCTGACATCACAGAGCATAATTTTGGAGATGAACTAATTGCTGAAATTTCAAGTTTAATTGAAAATTCAAAAAACGAGATTGTTAAATATGCCAACAGTTCTATGACTATGCTGTTTTGGCAAATTGGGAAAGTTGTTAATCAGAAAATACTTGAAAATAAAAGAGCTGAATACGGAAAACAGATTATCGTTACGCTGTCACGACATTTGATGAATAAGTATGGTAGAAACTTTGAAGAAAAGAATTTGCGAAGAATGCTACAATTCGCATCTCAGTTCACTGAAAGAGAGATTGTCGTTACACTGTCACGACATTTGACTTGGTCGCATTTCCTTATTCTACTTCCACTGAAAAAGAATGATGCCAAACTATTTTATGCACAGAGAGCCATAAATGAGAATTGGGGCGTAAGAGAACTTAAAAAACAAATATCTGAAAAGGTTTTTGAGCGAACAGCATTAGCTAACACGCAATTAAACATAACACAACCAACTGCAAGTAGCGTATTCAAAGACCCATACTTTCTTGACTTTTTAGGACTTAACGACGATTATCTTGAAAGAGACTTAGAAGCATCAATCCTAAAAGAATTAGAAAAATTCATACTTGAACTAGGTAAAGGTTTTGCGTTCGTTGAGCGTCAAAAAAGAATGATTATTGACGGGGAAGACTTTTACCTTGACCTACTATTCTGTCATCGGAATTTGAAAAGACTTGTAGCGATTGAACTTAAAATTGGGAAATTTCAAGCCAAGTACAAGGGGCAAATGGAACTATATCTAAAATGGCTAAATCGTTATGAGCGTAAAGATGATGAATTGCCACCAGTTGGATTAATCCTTTGCGCTGAAAGCAGCCGAGAACAAGTTGAACTTTTAGAAATGCATAAGGACGGAATAATAGTTGCAGAATATTGGACAGAATTACCACCAAAGAAAGAATTAGAAAGATTATTACATAAGGCATTATCTGAAGCTAAAGAAAGAATTGAAGCAAAGAAATTAAACGAATAGACAGGAGCTAAATCTGAGACAAGAACCAACTTATCTAATTAATCACCAGTGCCTAACAAGGGTGTAACCAGTTTGGGAAGAATGGATTACGGAATCGGGTTGGCACGCAGGGAACTTCTTAACGAGGGATAAATCCCAAGCCTCCACTCCCCCAAACTTGTCACACCCCCAGCCGTTACGATGCAATTGTCAGCTTGGTGTAATTTCGCATCTTACGTACCCAATAAACAATTCTAACGCTATATTGTTAGCCTAATAAAATTATCATTTAAACAAATAGATATGAGCTCAGTAAAATTAAACATCGACTGGCAAGGCGACATGGCCTTTGAAACTGACCTGGATGGTCATAAACTAGTGATAGATGCATCGCCCGAGGTGGGTGGTGGCAACAAAGGCCCCAGGCCCAAACCCCTAATGCTAGTTGCTCTTGCCGGTTGCACAGGAATGGATGTGGTATCGATACTCAAAAAAATGCGGGTAGAACTAGATGGGCTTCGCATTTGGGTTGAGGCAGAGCAAACCGAGGAGCACCCCAAGCACTACTCCGAGATGAAGGTTATTTATGAGTTCAAGGGGAAAGATTTACCTATGGATAAGCTAGAAAAAGCAGTTAACCTATCGGAGGAGAGATACTGTGGTGTTAGCGCAGTATACAGAAAGGCAATGCCTGTATCAACAGAAATTCGGGTTGTAGAGTAAAAAGATAAACCGTTAAGGATTAAGGTGTAACAAAAATTAAAGGCCTCGACTCATCGAGGCCTTTACACGTTTACGCTGACTTATTACCCTTTGGGTTCTTCAGCCTGTACATCGTAATTCTTGTCTACAATCAGATGAGCTAATGGCCTCAGTGATATCACACCCATATGCTCTCGCTCCAAGATTTTTGTACGAAATTCATCCACCTCCTCCTTTCCTCGCATCAGCTGCATCATCTTTGTTTCCAAGTAGGTTAGCTCAATAAAAATTTTAAGGTCAATATTGTCGGCCTTAATGGCATACAAGCCATCGATAATAAGTAGGTTTATCTTTTGGAAATCGGTTATAAGCTCATCAGCCTGCTCGGGAATAATATCAATACAGGGGATACGAGCAATCATATCCTCCTTAAACTCTTTAATATTCTTGTGCAGCAAGTCCCAGTCGTACTCATTGGGGCCAATTACATTGAGGCCTTTGCTTAGCCGCCACTCCTTGCGCAGCAGTGGGGGTACCTTGTAGTAATTATCGGCATGTATTACCTTAACCCGAATATTCATTGCCTTTAGCAACAGCGCTAATGAGTGGGAAAGCTCCGATTTGCCAGCCCCCGACTCGCCCGATATGCCTACAATAAATTTGTAATCGGGATCCTGAGCCAGCTTCTCCTCCCTGAGAGGAATTAGGTGATCTAAGATTTGCTGTGCAGCCGCCTTGTGCAGGTCATTTATAAGTAATACATCTCCAAGCATACGATAAAATATTTGTAATGCAAAGCTAAATCATTTACTAATGCGTTCATAGCTAGTATGCGATTTAAAAGAAAAAAAGATGTTAACGTGTGCGCAAAAAAAGAGCCTTAGGTTCCCACAAGAACCCAAGGCCTATGGCTAAAGTGCGCAGCATACTAACGGTTTAGGTTAACCACCACCTCCTCGTTGGCATTCAGGGTAAAGGCTTCGCCCCTTATAACAAGCTCTGCATAATCTTTACCAGCCGTAACAGTAACTGCACTTCTGGTTATCTCAAAATTAAATTCAACCCCCTGGAACATACACCTAAAACGAATATCGGCCCAATGCTTCGGAAGGTTGGGGTTTATTGAGAGTTTTGTTCCGTGGAAGTTTAAGCCAGCGAATGCTGTAAGGGCCATGATAACGGTTCCGGTCATAACTCCCATGTGAATGCCCTCGGCTGTAGTTCCACCCTGGATATCTACGTAGTCGCTTTGGAGCGCCTCGCTGTAGAGTTCCCAGGTTAATTTCTTGCGCCCAATTAGCGAAGCCAAATAGGCATGCACAACCCTGCTAAGGGTTGATCCATGGGAACATCGTTGGATGTAGTAGTCGAAATTCTTCTCTAGAAAATCTTTTGGTAGCTTATACCCCAAATCGTTCAGGGTCGATTTTACCTCATCGGGATCAATATTGTAGAACGTCATGAGGGTATCGGCTTGCTTTGCCACCTTGTACTCATCCGGCGATTTGCCCTCGGCTTTTAGGATGCGATCCATCCTGTATATGCTCTCATACTTTTCCTTGTATGCATTCCAATCGAGCTCCTTAAGGTTAAAGTAACCATCGAACTGCTCAATAATTCCATCTTCGGAAACTGATATGGCCATTTGCCTGGCCATTTTCCCCCATAGCTCCACTTCCGACTCAACAAGACCAATGGCTTTAAACACCTGATCCTTACGCTCCACACCCATAACCTTCATCAGATCGAAAGCCCTATGGAACAACCATACCACCATAATATTGGTGTAGGCATTGTTCTTAAGCCCACCCTTATTGCTACCGGGCAGGGCTTCATGGAACTCGTCGGGGCCCATCACCGCATCAATATCGTATCGCTTAGTCTGCTCATTAAACCTGGCTTTACTTGCCCAGAAACGGCAAATGTCTAGATAAAGCTCGGCACCATGGCTATTTACAAAGTCAACATCGCCTGTTATATTGTAATAATTCCAAACATTGTAGGCCACTGCAATGGAAATATGGCGCTGTAGCGAGCTGTAGTCGTCGCCCCACTCGCCCGACACGGGGTTTAGGTGAACCACTTGGGTTTCCTCACGCCCATCGCTTCCGCTTTGCCATGGAAACATTGCCCCTTGGTAGCCATGCTGCTTGGCGTACTCCCTAGCCTGGGGAAGCCTTCGATACCTGTACATTAACACCGATTTGGCCACCTCGGGGTAGTGTAGGCTGTAAAATGGCAAGATGTAAAGTTCATCCCAAAAGATGTGCCCACGGTAGGCCTCGCCGTGCACACCACGAGCTGGTATACCAAAATCGATATTCGCATTATGTGGTGATGTGGTAACCATTGAGTGGTAGATATGCATCCGCAGAAGTTTCTGAGCCAGCCTATCGCCCGTAATTTGAACATCTACCTTGTCCCAAATATTTTCCCAAGCCCTAATGCTGGCGGCATGCATCACCCCAAACGACTTGAGGTGTTTTACATCGTCAACAACAAAATCCAGCGGATTAGGTGTGTCGGCTGAAATGGAATTGCAGATTGACACCAACTTCTCAATCCGCAGGCTCTCGCCCTCCTTAACCGATGCCTTAACATATGTATTTACCCACCCCTCGTCGTTCTTAATTCTGAAGTTGGTTGCAAGGGGCCTGTCCTGATAAAAAATTTCGATTTTTGATGCCACAGCCACATCTACTCCCGATTGGGTAGTGGTTGCCAGCGCAAACGAAATGTTGTCCTTGGCGCTTTGCTTAATGGGTTTTAGGTGCACCTGATCAAGCTGCTTGTATCGCTCCACGCCATCGTTTTTAATGGGGATACGAAGGGCAGACTTTACCCTAATGTAACCATCGTAGTTCAGTGGCGTTAGGCTGTAGTCGATGGCCGCATGGTGGCGGTTGGCCATACTGGCAAATCGGCGCGACTCAATAAGCGTCTCCCTTCCGTCCTTGTCGCGAACCAGCATCGTTTTGGTAAGCACGCCGCTTCGGAAGTTAAGGTTACGCTCCAGCTCAAGCACCTCGTCGGTATTGGGATCGAACCACTCGCCCTCGGCTACTTTAAATGTTATATGAAGCCAGTTGGGCCCATTAACAAAATCCTCGTTCTCCACCATCCTGTCGCCCACGGGCGATTGTAGCCTGTTGTAAAGACCAGCCATGTAGGTGCCAGGGTAGTTGTACTTATTAATTTGGCTCTCCTCCAGGGCTCCCCTGGTGCCAAAATATCCATTACCCACTGTGAGCAAGGCTTCGCGCGAGCGTTCCTTTTCAATATCGTATCCCACGTGAGTTATTGACCATAACTCGTTGTTAAGACCCAAGTCGAACCACTTCTCAATACCTTTGAGGCCCTTCAGCTCCGCAAGATCCTCCACCACCACATCGGCTCCATTGGCTCTAAGCTCGTAGGCATTATCCTCGCGAGCTATTCCGATAACAAATCCAAAATTACCCTTTTGGCCTGCCTGAACACCCGACACAGCATCCTCAACCACAACCGCACGATAGTAATCGACCTTTAAATTGTCGCAAGCTACGGTAAAGATATCGGGCTCTGGCTTACCGTGTAAGCCAAGTTCTGCAGAGACTTCCCCATCTACCCTTGTTTCAAATAGATGCAGGAGATTTGCCCTCTCGAGCACCTGCTTGCAGTTCTTGCTCGACGATGCCACCCCAATTTTGATGCCCGCTCTCTTGAGCTCGTGTATAAGCTCCACTGACGAATCGTACACCTCAACCCCATCGCGCTCAAGAATTTTGTTGAAAGCATCGTTTTTCTTGTTGCCCAAACCACAAACAGTCTCCATATCGGGGCTATCATCGGGTGATCCAAAGGGTAGATCAATACCCCTCGATTTAAGAAATGATTCCACTCCTTTGTAACGAGGTTTCCCGTCAACGTAGGGTAGGTAATCGTTGGCGTGCGTAAACTCAACAAAAGGTTTTCCGTGCTTGTTGGACCAATTTCGCAGAAACTCATCGAACATATCCTTCCAAGCGGCTGCGTGTACAAGCGCAGTTTTGGTAATCACACCATCCAGGTCGAAGATTACGGCGTCGAAACTGTAGTTACTCATATTGTATGGGTATTATTATCGATTAAAAAAAACTGAAAAACCGGGCACGTTAGGTTTTGATGCATAGCCTGATACCCTTTTGCACGCTGTAGTTTTTGAAAAAGTGCTTTTATTTTGCTAATATAGTAAAGTTTTTTGATGTGTTAGATGGATTGTTAAATTAAAAAAATTGAGGATGATGAGTAGGTTAATTATTGTTTCGAATAAGCTCCCCCTTGAGGTTGTTAGGGAGAATGGCAAGGTTAAGCTTAACGAAAAAGCCTTTAGAATTCCCAACAAGCTAAACACCTACTACAGCATGAAGGATTGTTTGTGGGTGGGTTGGCCTGGCGAAGAGTCTCTTGAACTCTCCGAGGAGGAAAGGGATGCTGTTTATGGCGATTTTGAAAAGGAGCTTTGCTACCCAGTAGAGCTCACTGAAGACGACATAAAGAATCACAATTACGGCTTTTGTAATGCAACGCTTTGGCCACTTTTCCACTACTTTACCCAACATAGCGAGTTTAATATTGAGTACTGGGAATACTACCAAAAGGTGAACCAAAAGTTTGCCGACAAGATATTGAAGGTAGCCAACCCCAGCGATACCATATGGATTCAGGACTACCAGCTTCTTCTGCTTCCCAAGCTTCTTAGGGATGCACAGCCAGACCTTACCATAGGTTTTTTCCTTCATATCCCATTCCCTTCATACGAGATACTTCGGATTTTACCCTGGCGAAAGGAGATAGTGGAGGGTATGCTGGGATCCGATTTGGTGGGCTTCCACACGTTCGACTACGAGCGCCACTTCATGAGTTCGGTGCGCAGGCTGCTGGGTTACGACAATATCCTGAACACCGTTAAGCTAAATGAGCGAGTGGTTAAGTTCGATAACTTCCCCATGGGGATAGATTATGCCTATTTCCATAGCTACTCAAAATCGCTTGAGGAGGCAAAGGAGCTTCCTAAAGACAGCCTTAAAGCTACGTTTACAAAAGGCGTGCTAAGCAACGGCATCCGCTTAATTTTATCCATCGACAGGCTCGACTATGCCAAGGGTATTCCCCAACGCCTAGAGGCCTTCGAGCAGTTTCTTAACCGCTATCCCCAATACGTTGGCAAGGTGTGCCTTGCCATGTTTGTAATCCCATCGCGCGAAGTACTTGCCGAGTACCAAACGCTTAAAAAAACCGTAGACGAGATGGTGGGTAGAATTAATGGCCAGTTTGGCACTGCGGGCTGGATGCCCATATGGTACTTCTATAGAACCATAAGCACTGAAGAGAAAATTGAAATGTACTCCGTGTCGGATATAGCCCTAATATCGCCACTACGCGATGGCATGAACCTAATTGCTAAAGAGTATATTGCCTCACGGGTTGATAAAACCGGAGTACTTATACTTAGCGAGATGACAGGGGTATCGAAGGAGATGAGCGAAGCGCTGCAGGTAAACCCCAGCAATATACATGAGGTGGCCGAAAGCATAAGGGAGGCTTTGGAGATGAGCGCATCGGAACAAAAGCAGAGAAACAAGGTGATGCAGAAAAGGCTTAAGCTTTACAATGAGGAGAAATGGGCAAACGATATCCTAAACTCCCTAAAGGGGGTTAAGCAGCTGCAGGAGAAAAATTTAACCAGAAAGATATCGCCAAAAATTACCGAAACAATTAAAACCAAGTACAACCAGAGCAAGAAACGCATTATATTCCTCGATTACGACGGTACGCTTACGGGTTTCCATAAAGACCCACAAAAAGCAATACCCAACGAAGAGCTGTACTCCATTCTAAGGGCACTGGTTGCCGACGAAAAAAATAGGATCATCATAATCAGCGGACGCGATAAGGAAACACTGGGCGAATGGTTTAGCAATTTTAACAATATAACGTTTATAGCCGAGCACGGCGTTTGGGTTAAACCGCCACAAGGCGATTGGGGAATGCTTGAGCCTATTGATAAGAACTGGATGGATATCATTAGGCCTCTGATTAGCTTTTATGTTGATAGAACACCCCGATCGCTGCTTGAGGAGAAGAACTACTCGTTGGTTTGGCACTACCGAAACGCTGACCCCGATTTGGGCGTAATTCGTGCTTGGGAGCTAAAGGATGAACTCCGCGACTTGGTATCGAACCTAAACCTTGAGATTATGGATGGCGATAAGGTGATAGAGATTAAAAACTCGGGGATTAACAAGGGCCGTGCAGCGGGGCAGCAACTTACACAGGACGATTTCGACTTTATTATGGCGCTGGGTGACGACTGGACCGATGAGTTTACCTTTGGCGCCATGCCCGATGATGCGTTTACAATAAAAGTGGGAACTAAAAGCACAAAGGCCAACTACTATATCGACTCGGTAGAAAGCGTAAGAAAACTACTGACGCTAATGGGCGAATAACCCTTGGCAACAAAAAAAGGCTGACAATTTTTGTCAGCCTTTAATATATTAAATCACTAGTGTGCGACTAAATATTTTTTAAACCCAGATTAGTCATTAGGAGTTCAGCGAACTAATGGCTTAGCTGGGTTTAGCCCTCCCGATGAATCGGGACAAGCTGATTTAGAAAAACTAAATTTGTAAGAATTTATGAATGCAAATTTTTTGTTTTTCTTCATTGATTTGTCAAATTAACACCCATATAATCAATGCATAAACTGTACCTTTTTCAAATGGCGGTCATTAGAAAAAGAATCGCTAATGACAACCGGAGCGAAGCGTAGCTCAGCGTTAGCTAAATTTGGGTTAAATGATAATAATGTAATAGATTTCTCGCTTCGCTCGAAATGACAGTACTTTCAAGAGGTCTAAGGGGTGAGGGGGTGAAGGCGGCGTAGCCGCCTTCACCCCCTCACCCCTTACAGCGTAATAGCCTGTCATTTCTAGCGAAGCGAGAAATCTATATTTATTAATCGGTCAGTAGTGATATTAAATAATACTATAAGTTAAAGGCGGCCTTTACCTTATCAACAAAATCTAACTTTTCCCAGGCAAAAAACTCAACCTCTTTGGTGTAGGCTGGCGCACCATTGCCACCACCCATTTGAACTTCTTTTAGATAAAAATCGCGACCGAAGTGCCCATAGGCTGCGGTTTCTTTAAAAATAGGATTTTTAAGCCCAAAACGCTCAACAATAGCGGCGGGTCTTAGGTCGAACAGCTCGTTAATCTTTTGGGCAATCTCATGGTCGGGCATACTAACCTTTGATGTGCCGTACGTGTTAACATACACGCTAACGGGCTGAGCAACACCAATGGCGTAGGCCAACTGTACCAGTACCTCATCGGCAACACCTGCAGCCACAAGGTTTTTGGCTATATGCCGACCAGCGTAGGCTGCAGAACGATCCACTTTAGATGAATCCTTACCCGAGAAGGCACCACCACCGTGTGCACCCTTGCCTCCGTAAGTATCAACAATAATTTTACGCCCAGTTAAGCCGGTATCGCCGTGTGGCCCACCAATTACAAATTTGCCGGTAGGGTTTACGTGCAAAATGAAATCGTCCTTAAACAAATCTTTTGTGCGCTGGGGCAATAGTGCAATTACCTGCGGAAGAAGAATTTTTTCTACATCCTGCTTAATCACCTGTTGCATCACCTCATCGGCATCAAACTCATCGTGCTGAGTAGATACCACAATGGTATGCACCCGAGCGGGTTGGCCGTTATCGTTGTACTCTATGGTTACCTGGCTTTTTGAGTCGGGGCGTAGGTACTTCATCACCTTACCCTCCTTGCGGATTTTCGATAGCTCCATAAGGATCATGTGCGACAGCACAATGGCCAAAGGCATTAGCTCGTCGGTTTCGCGGCAAGCGTAGCCAAACATCATACCCTGGTCGCCAGCGCCCTGCTCAGTTTCCTGCTCGCGCTCAACACCCCGGTTAATATCGGCCGATTGCTCATGGATAGAGGAGATAACGCCGCAGCTGTCGCCATCGAACATATACTCCGACTTGGTGTAGCCAATTTCGCGAACAACGCCACGAGCCACCTGCTGAACATCAATATATGCTTTCGATTTTACTTCGCCACTAAGCACAACTAGCCCAGTGGTCACAAGGGTTTCGCAAGCCACCTTCGAGTCGGGGTCTTGTTTTAGGAACTCATCAAGTAGTGCGTCAGAGATTTGGTCGGCCACCTTATCGGGGTGCCCCTCCGATACGCTTTCGGATGTAAATAAATATCCCATGCTTTTTGTAATTTAAAAGATTATTAAAAAAAGTTGGGAAGGTTTGGTAGAATTGCAGGACAAAAACACTGTTTTAGCATTTTTTATTGTGGTTGCAATCAATCAAATCTTTCCACTAATATTTGAACTGTAAAGATAAACATTTTTTAAGAGAAATGGTTTAGCCCCCACCTTACCATTTATACATCGTATAGTTCTATATACTCATAGCTGTTACCAATATGCTGCAGGTACTTTCTAAAATCGGCTTGCGAAATTACCAGCGATGCGGTGTTGAGGTTGGGGTGAAAGCTGATGTGGTGAGCCTCTTCCAAGTTCTTATCAATAAAAAGGTGCACGTGGTTGTCGGTATCGTGAATTAGTCCGAATGGTGAAACCGAGCCCGGCTCTAGACCCAAATACTTCATCATCCGTTTTGGCGAGGCAAACGATAGCTTTCCCTGCTTTAGCCTTTGCTCCAAATCGCGAATATTGAGGGTTTGACGGTAATCGAACACCACCATATAGTGCCTGTTGCCCTTGTGGTTTCGGAAAAATAGGTTTTTGCAATGTGCCGAGTCAATCCCAGCCCAATACCTTGAGGCTTCCTCCACAGTAGGAACTGGTGGATGCTCATGGTAATCGAATTTAATATCTAGTTTCTCAAGGGTTTGGTAAACCTCCTTATGGCCTCGAAGGTTGGTAACGTTACTCATATCCAAAAGTGATTTTGCAAGTAAATCTAAAAAATATATGGTGCAACCACAAAAAAATCGATCACCCCTGCATTGCAAAAGAGTGATCGATTTGGCAATACATCTATAATAAGTTACTTACAGGCCTCAAACTCTTCAGCTATTCGCAACAGTAACTCAAGTTTCATTTCGGGAGGGGTAATCATCGACACTTTATAACCATCCTCCTTGTTGGCTATCTTTTTGCTCAACTCTTTGCAATCGCTCACCAGCTTACTCATCTTTTTGTGGAAAGGGGAGAATGCTAAATCATTTATTGCTCGAGGCGATTTCATATCGGGGAACTGTATATAAACGGTGCTATGGGTTTTGTATACAAAACCACCACTACCATCACCGGTTCCAATAGAACCTTGGGTAATCACCTCGTAAAGAGATATCTTGCGTCCCTCTGGGTTTAACCTGCGGGCAACTTGATCGCTCGATCCTATTGAAATCCCAGGCGTTTGAAGCTTCACAAAATGCATATCATCAATAAAGAACTCCTGAACATTCTTAATTCTTAGGCTCTCCGTTTTAGAATCGGCAGGTGTAAAGCGGATTCTGTTAACATTTATACATGAGTAAGAGGCTTCACCTTCAAGAACCTCTCCATCAGCCATAATGATACGGGCACTGCCCTTAAACACCACCTCTGGCTCCATGTTTTCCTGGGCACTAAGCCCTAAAAAGGCTAGCATTAAGCTAAAAAATAGAATTGATTTTTTCATTGAAAAAAGGTTTTGGTTTGCAAGTAATTGTGTAATATTTTCCGCCTAAATATACTTTAACCGCAGATAAGAATAACTCTAAATTACTTGTTTAGAAAAAAAGGACTTTGCCGTTTCACAAAACGAGACAAAGTCCTTTAGAATAACTATTATTTCGATGCTACCAGCCAGCCGCCTGACCGTCCTTTCGCGATTCCGATGCGCCGTAGTACACACCATTCTTCTCATCCCACATGATAGCCTGGTAACCGCCAAACCCACCTAAATCCCACTGTATTTTATGCCCTTTGCCAATGAGCGCACGAATGACTTCCCAATCGAATCCTGTTTCGAGCAGAACGGTTCCGCCATCTGTCATCTTTTCGCCAGTTGGCTCCGACGAGCCAATATGCTGTACCCTTGGCGCATCGCCAGCCTCCTGCAAGTTCATCCCAAAGTCAATCATATTTACCACTATTTGCACGTGGCCCTGGGGCTGCATGCCGCCACCCATCACACCAAAGCTGATGTATGGCTTGCCATTCTTGGTAATAAACCCAGGGATAATGGTATGGAATGGCCTTTTGCCGGGGGCGTATGTGTTTAAATAACCCTCCTCAAGGTTAAACCCTTCGCCCCTATCTTGTAGCACAAAGCCTAAGCCCCAGGGGGTCATTCCAGAGCCCATTCCTCGGTAGTTGCTTTGGATAAGTGACACCATATTACCATCCTTATCGGCAACGGTGAGGTAAATGGTGCTGGGCGTGTCCATGCTGCCTGGCTCATAGCTGCGGGCAGCGCGGTTGGGGTTTAGCAGTTCCCGCCGTTCCGCAGCGTAGTCCTTTGAAATAAGTCGATCTAGCGGCACGTTCTCCACTTGCATATCGGCGTAGTGGTGTGCCCTGTCCTCGTAGGCCAATTTTTTTGCCTCAATAAAGTGATGCAGATACTCGGCGCTACCAAAGCCCATTGAAGCAATATCAAATCCCTCTAAAATATTTAGGATTTGTAGTGCGGCAATACCCTGCCCGTTTGGGGGCAGTTCCCACACATCGTAACCTCGGTAATTTGCCGAGACTGGGTTTACCCATTCCGATTTATGCGATGCAATATCATCGTAGGTTAAAAATCCACCTTGCTCTTGAATGTACTTGGCAATGGTTTTGGCTATATCGCCTTTGTAGAAAGCATCGCGACCGCCTTTGGCAATTTTCTGATAGGTGTTGGCCAAGTCGGGGTTTTTAAAAATTTTGCCCTTGGCGGGCATTTTGCCGTTGGGCATATATGTTTCCTTAAAGTTTGGATACTGCCCAAGAATACGGCCCGAACGCTCGAGGTAGTAGGCAATAAGTTCTGTTACGGGGAACCCTCCTCGGGCGTAGGCAATGGCGGGCTGTAGTATCTTATCCATGGGGAGCTTGCCAAACTTGCTATGAAGTTCAAACCATCCATCCACCGCACCGGGAACGGTAACTGGCAGAGGGCCATACGAGGGAATCTTCTTATAACCTTTTTCTTTTAGATATTCAAGCGACATATTTTTTGGCGAGCGTCCGCTGGCATTTAGCCCATGTAGTTTTTGCGATTTTGCGTCCCACAAAATGGCAAACAGATCGCCACCAATGCCGCAACCGGTTGGTTCCATCAAACCCAATACAGCATTGGCTGCAATGGCGGCATCAACTGCCGACCCACCTGCTTTAAGAATATCGAGAGCAACCTGTGTGGCCAACGGATGGCTGGTGGCAGCCATTCCGTTTTGGGCAATTACCTCGGAACGAGTGGCGAAGTTGTGTCCGGTAATTCGATCTTGAGCAATTGATACAATCGAAAGAATTACAGCGGTAAAAAGTGTGATTAGTCTTCTCATCGGATTATATGTTTAGATTCACCATTTTTGATCTGTTGCCAGGGTAAAGGTTTAGAAAGGCTTCTGCAGGTTAGCAAATTGACTTCAAAAAATCATTGTAAAAGTTGCTTGCCGCCATTTGGTATGGCATTAATACCTCAAAGTCGTTGCATAGCTCACAGGCATTCAGTTCCGCTTCAAGCTCCTCGTCGCGTGCGGTGAGATAAATCCTTCCGTTAAATCCCCCTTTGCGTAGTTTTCTGATTAAATGCAATGAGTACTCCTTGTTCGGGACGGTGCTTATAATGCATTTAGCATCCTTATACGGAATATGCTCCAAGATATCGGGATCCTCAATATCTCCGTATACCATTTGCTTGCCTTTTTTTTGGTAATTTTTAACCACATCGGGGTCAAGATCAACACCAACGTAGTCGAGCTCTGGATGCAAATCGAGCATCTCAACCACCTTCCCTCCAAATCGTCCGACTCCAAATATAATCACCCCAACCTTCTGCTTTTGTTCCAAATCGATGCCTGACTCTCTGTAGGGGTTCTTTCGTTGAAAAATGCTAAGAGCGGGTGCAAGTAGATTGTATATTTGGTGTGAATACAGAATTAGGTATGTTGATAGCCCTATGGTAATTAACCCAACAAGGGTAATTAAGCCAACCACCTCATCGGTAATATGCCCAATGGCTAAACCCATTCCCGCAAAAATTAGGGAGAACTCGCTAATTTGCGCAACGGTAAAACCGGCCAACAATGCGGTACGCTTTCTGTACCCCATTGCCCCCATAATAATTAGCACAATAATGGGGTTACCCACAAGCACAAACACCGAAAAGATGATGGCTGAAGGAACCTGCTCGCCAATAAGCGAAAGGTTAAGGTTCGATCCCAAGCTAACAAAAAAGAAAAGCAACAGAAAGTCTCTAAGGCTCACAAGCCTGCTGCTAATGGCTTCCTTAAAATCGGACGAGGCCAAACTAATTCCTGCAAGAAATGCGCCCACCTCGCCGCTAAATCCAATGTACTCGCTTAGCGAGGTCATAGCAATACACCAGGCAATGGCAAATAGAGACAGTAACTCCTGCGATTTGGCAATGAAATGGCTTAAGCGGGGTATAATAAGTTTCATCATCAGGAACGTAAGGAGCAGCAAGCCAACGCCCGATGCCACGGTTCTTACTATCTGATTAATGATTGTTCCCTCTTCACTATCGCCCATGGTGGCAAGCACTATCATCACTATGATTACAACAATATCTTGTACAATAAGGAAACCAACGGCAATCTGGCCATGTAGCGAATCAATCTCCTTCTTGTCGGAAAGTAACTTTACAATGATAATGGTGCTTGAGAAGGTAAGGGCAAGCGCAATGTAAAAGTTGTGAAGACTAGAAAACCCAAGCGATATGCCAATAAAGTAACCAATCAATGAGGTAAATAGCACTTGGCCGAGGCCAGTCATAAGGGCAATACGTCCAACAGATTTAATGATTCGCAGGTCGAGCTTAAGCCCAACAATAAAGAGCAGTATGGCAATGCCAATATGGGCAAGCAGCTCGATGTTCTCCTTTGATTTTACAATATCGAGCAGCGAAGGGCCTACGATAATTCCCAGCGCTATAAAAACAACAATCAACGGCTGTTTCAGAAACTGCCCAACAGCACCCAGTATGGCAGCAAAAAGAAGAATAAAGGTGAACTCATAAAAAGGATTCTCCGCTAGGGTCGAAAGCCATTCCATATATAAAAATTTAGATGCATAAGTTATGTGAAATTATGTAACTCCCCAAATTTATAACAAATGGCGTACATTTAGTATCTTTGCAACAAAACTAAAGTACAAAATTATGTCGCAACAAAACGTAAGGGTACGGTTTGCCCCAAGTCCCACTGGACCACTACATATTGGCGGTGTGCGCACCGCGCTTTTCAACTACTTTTATGCTCGCCAGCACGGCGGAACCTTTATTCTGCGTATAGAAGATACCGACTCGCAGCGATTTGTGCAGGGTGCCGAGGAGTATATCAACGAATCGTTGAAGTGGTGCGGAATTCATATAGATGAGGGCGTTGCCGAGGGTGGCGAATTTGGACCCTACCGCCAGAGCGAGCGTAAGGCAATTTACAAGCAGTATGCCGATCAGCTGGTTGAGTCGGGCAATGCATACTACGCCTTCGATACTGCCGAGGAACTGGATGCTATGCGCAAGGAGGCCGAGGCCAAGGGCGAAGCCTTTACCTACGGTTACAAAATCAGAAACAATATGCAAACCTCGCTGGCTCTTTCTGCCGATGAGGTTCAGAAACGCATTGATGCAGGCGAGCAGTGGGTTATCCGATTTAAAATGCCCGAGAACGAGGACGTGGTGATGAACGATATAATCCGTGGCGAGGTAACCGTAAATACATCTACCCTTGACGATAAGGTGCTGTTTAAAAGTGCCGATATGCTACCCACGTACCATCTGGCCAACGTTACCGACGACTACCTGATGCAAATTTCGCACGTTATTCGTGGCGAGGAGTGGCTACCATCGTTGCCGCTTCACGTTTTGCTTTACCGTGCTTTGGGGTGGACCGATAAAATGCCGCAATTTGCTCACCTTCCGTTGCTGCTAAAGCCCAGTGGAAATGGTAAGCTAAGCAAGCGCGATGGCGATAAGATGGGATTCCCCGTTTTTCCGCTTGAGTGGAAATCGGCACAGGGCGAAATTTCCCGTGGTTACCGCGAGGATGGATATCTGCCCGATGCCTTTGTAAACTTGCTGGCACTGCTGGGGTGGAACTCAGGGACCGATCAGGAAATCTTCTCTATGGATGAGCTTGTTGAAAAGTTCTCGCTTGAGCGAGTAAACAAGTCGGGTGCGCGATTCGACCCTGAGAAGGCCAAGTGGTTCAATCATCAATATCTTATAAAAAGAGATGATAAAGATTTGGCCCGGGAATTTGCCAAAATAGTTGAGGCAAATGGAGCAAGTGCCGATATTGATAAGGTGGAAAAGATTGTTGGGCTGGTGAAGGAGCGCGTAAGCTTTACCCACGAGCTTTGGGAGCAGGCATCGTTCTTTTTTGTGGCACCAAGTGAGTACGACGAAGCACCTGTGAAAAAATTCTGGAAAGAGGACACAGCTTCCATTATGCGTGAGCTGATAGAGGTGATACAGAGTGTTGAAACCTTTGAAACTGCCAATATAGAGCCAGCAATAAAAAACTTTATCAACGAGAAAGGATATGGAATGGGCAAGGTGATGAATGCGCTTAGGCTAAGCCTAGTGGGCGAGTCGAAAGGCCCTGGTGTTGCCGATATTTGCGAGCTGCTTGGGCGCGACGAAACGGTTAGCAGAATAAATAGTGCGGTAAAAGTTTTGGGGTAGGCTGCTTAACTACACAGCTTACCTGATGTGCTAAAGTTAAAGCAATTGTTTGTATCTTTGGATTCTAAGTCCAACTTGCTAATGGATGAAAAGGTAAAGTATTGGTTAGACTTGCCGGATTACGATTTGGAAACTGCTGTAGCAATGCTCAAAAGCCGCAGATTCCTTTACGTTGGCTTTATGTGTCATCAAACAATTGAGAAAATTTTCAAGGCTTTTTATACTTCTAGCTTATCGGAAGTTGCTCCTTATTCTCACAGCTTGTCTTATTTGGCAAAAAAGGGAGGTTTTTACAACCTATTCTCCGAAGATCAAAAAGATTTTATTGATCAAATTGAACCTTTAAACATTGAAACTCCTTATCCTTCACATAAAGAAAGGCTTCTGAAAAGCTTGAATGAGCAAAAATGTATTGAACTAATTAACCAAACAAAAGCGTTACAGCAGTGGATAAAAGAAAGGCTATAGAAATTGCAAAAAAATACAGTGATTTGCTAAAAGAGCACTTCCTTGTTGAAACTGTTTATCTTTTTGGTTCATATGCAAAAAACACGAACCACGAGGATAGTGATATAGATGTGGCCATTATTGTTGATAAAATTGAAGGCGATTTTTTTTCCACACAACCTTTGCTTTGGAAATTAAGGAGACAGATAGACGACAGAATTGAACCCATTTTATTTTCAAAAGATAGCGATTCAAGTGGATTCCTATCTGAAATTAAAAGAACAGGAATTCAAATCTGCTAAATAGTTTTAATTGCTAGAATATTGAAAAGACACAAAAAAGGGCTACCGTAATTGGTAGCCCTTTTTTGTGCATTATGCAGATTTGTTTACTCTACCAATTCGTATCCCATTTCCCCTTTTTCGGTTTGGGGAATTCCGTACTTCAGCCATTTGGGTGCAGGTGCATCCTTTAGGTAATGGTCAAAAAACTGCTGCATACGTATGGTCCAGTCAATTCGATTGGCGCGGCGTACCAAGTTGTGCGCCTCGTCGTTGTAGTTTATCATCCAAACGGGCTTTTCGAGCCTGCGCAGGGCAAGGAATAGCTCAATGCCTTGGTACCATGGCACTGCCTCATCGGCATCATCATGGCGAATAAGCAGCGGGGTGTTTACCCTTGGCGCATAGAACAGGGGCGAGTTCTCTATGTAGTGCATTGGCCGATCCCACAGCGTAGCTCCAATTCGGCTCTGGGTGCGCTCGTACTGGAACATACGCGCCAAGCCGCTCCCCCAGCGAATTCCACCGTAGGCGCTGGTCATATTGCTAACCGGCGCACCCGCCGAGGCGGCTTTAAACAGGTCGGTTTGGGTAACTAGGTAGGCAATTTGGTAGCCACCCCAGCTCTGACCCTGAACGCCAATCCTATTAATATCAACAAAACCTCTGTTAACCATTGCCATGGTGCCGCTAATAATGGCATCGTAGGCACTTCTTCCCGGAAGCCCCTCGAGGTATGCAATATCGGGCATAAATACGATGTACCCATTGCTAACGTAGAATGTGGGGCAGATAACCGAGCGCCCGGGCGCTGGCTTGTGGTGTGTGTGCAGGTTATCGGCATGGCGCTCGTAAAAGTAAACCATCATGGGGTACTCTTTGGTGGGGTCGAAATTTTCGGGAAGGTAAAGCAACCCTTCCACCTCATTGCGGTTAAAGTCGTACCACTTGGTAAGCTCCACGGATCCCCATAAGTATTGACTTTGCTGCGGATTGGTGCTAGACAGCTTGGTGCTGTTGGTAAAGTTAGCGGTGCTAACCCAAAGATCGGGGTACTCATAATACGACTGGCGTGTCCACAGCAGTGTGGATAGATCCTCGCTGTTGGCCCTTACCGAATATCGGTATGGCTCCTTCAGCATCACCCTTGGGGTGGTTGACCGTCCAGGAACCACCATCGCAAAACCCGATTGCTTGGTCATCTCATCGAAAAGTGATACCATCATCGATTCGCCCGAAGGGATTCCTTCGTTTTCAGTGCTTAACCTTTGGTATCGATACCTTATTTTATTGGCCTCTCCGTGGCCATTGGTAAGGCAAATGGGGCTTCTTCGACCACCAACATCCACCTGCCAAATATCGTAACGGTCATATATCAATAGTGTTCTTCCATCAGTAAGCCAATCTGCCATTCCGTATGGTCGGGGCTCACTTGGCCTATCATCTGCCTCGTTGTAAAAATTAGTGTTAATGCCGTTTGTAAGGGGAAACGATTTCATATTTCGCGTATTCATCCCATACCAAGTACTGTCCGATGGTTGGTAAAAAGCCAAATACTTATCATTGGGCGATATGGTTGGAAAGCTAGAGTTATTCTTTGCAATTAGCCTTCGCTCACCCGAATCAATATCTACTAAATAGTAATCGCTTCCCGTGGGGTAATCCCAGGTCATACTCCACATATAGGGCGTTCTATCTACGCCAATGGCGTATTTGGCATTGCCCCTGGGGTCGGTTCTAACCATCTCCATACGCCTATCGGCAAGCTGCGTGTAGGTTTCCTTTTTGATATCATACACCCCGAGAAATGACTTTCGCTGCTCCCTTCTTAGGTTTACCTTTTGCTGTGTCTGCAACAGGGTATCAGTCCAGCTCCAAAGGTCAAATATTACCTTTTCGTCGCTAGTAAGCGTATCCTTGGGCTGTTCCATCGGTTTGGGAAAGGTTGATAGAAACAGCCGGTTTCCACTGTCGCTAAAGCGAAGCTTACCATACTGGCTAACCACCCAGCCACTTGGTACTCCTGCCGATGAGGCGTCGAGTATTTTGGTAGCTTGCTCCTGCTCCTCTTTCCATAGGTACAAATCGAAAATCTTTACCTTTCCAGAATCGGCGCTAAAATGGAAGGTCAACATTTTACCATCCTTGCTAAAGGTAAGGTTCATCAATTCACCTTTCTCCTGAAAGATTTGTTTGCCCTGTCCTAAGTTGGCATCAAAAAGCGTTAAAACATTTTGCTCTAGGGAGTCGGCACTGGTATGCGATATGGCGACATAGTTCCCTTGCTCGGCAAAAACGTAATCCTCTACGTACAAAAACTCTTGGGTAGATTTATCATTTGTATTTAGAAGGGTTAGTAGGGTTTCCTTCTTTTTCGATTTCTTCTTCGGCTTGCGCGCAGGCTTGTCTTCAATCTTTGTGGAATCAGCTGCTTCTTCGGCTTTGGGCTCTTGTGCTTTATACTCGGTTAAAATACCAACCCATTGTCCATCCTTCTCTCCAAATCCAAAGTTCTTAACCTTGCTATAGCCAAACCACTCGTCGGAATGTGGGAAGTACACTCCACCCGAGTCCTTTGGCATTTGGTCGGGCTTCTTTTTGGCCAGCTTGGCCTTGCGAACCTCAGCCTTGGTGGGTTTAATGGTAAAAGCGACAAAATTGCCATTGGGGGCGAGTTGGGCACGGGTTCCGCGCTCAAACATCTTCTCAAAATCTCTATTCCGATTAGTAATATGCAGCACTCCATCGCCATCCTGCGGATTTATCTCAAAAGAAATTAAACCGTTACGTAGCGAGATGTTTGGTCTTTCCATATCTTTCCACGAGTCGTACACATCGTGGGTTAGGGGAATTTTTTGCCCATGGGCAAATGTTGAAGCAAGCAGCAATGCTGCAGAAAACAAAGTGAAAATGGTTCTATTCATGCGAAACAAATTTTGGATTTCGATTGTTACTTATTATGACAGCATACCATTTGATAAGTTTAATACCCTTAGAGAGGCATTATTCCCAAATAATCTATTTGTATTACAAATTATTTATATTTGTACCCTAATAAACAGGCAGATGATTCATTTACAAAATTATATTAATACCGTTTGTTGTTGTTGGTTTGCAAACCAAACGCGAAGGGTATGCCCATACACAATGCATCTGTAATAGATTAATTTGACAGGTAAAATAGTGAGCCCTTCCATTCTGGAGGGGCTTTTTTTATAATATCATCACGCCATGAAGCACGAGAAATTTAAAACATTGCCATCGAAGTTAAGCACCATTAGTTTTACAAATAATTTGGTTCACAATCTTTTCCAATTTATTGATGGCGGAAGGCCCAAAAGTATTAGCAGAAGGAAACTCGAAAAGCAGCTAAAGGCTTTGCTAAAAAAAACGCCCACGGTTGAGCGCTACGCCCAACAAGAATTAGCCAAAAAATTTATGCTTTCGTTGGATAGCATAAAAGAACAGCTTCTTACCGATGCTACCTTTATTGAGGGAAACGATCCTGCAACCACATGCGTTGAGGAGGTGGTAATGACCTACCCCGGATTTTTAGCCATTGCGGTTTACCGGTTAGCCAATAGGCTGAAAACATTGGGTGTACCTCTTATTCCAAGGATAATGACCGAGTACGCTCACTCCCAAACGGGAATTGATATTCATCCCGGGGCAAGTATCGACAGCCCATTTTTTATCGACCATGGAACCGGTATAGTGATTGGCGAGTCGGCAGTAATTGGAAAAAGAGTAAAACTTTACCAAGGAGTAACCATTGGTGCACTTAGCGTAAGCAAGGAGTTGGCCAGAGTTAAGCGCCATCCCACAATTGAGGATGATGTGGTAATATACGCTGGTGCTACCATACTTGGTGGCAAAACTACCATTGGTATGCGATCCGTAGTAGGTGGTAATGTTTGGCTTACCGAGAGTGTACCCCCTTTTTCCATTGTACAACACGACAATAAGGTGAGGATAACAACCCGGGATTACTCGTTGAGTTGAAAGATAGGAAGTCGGAAATTAGAAGACAGAAGTCGAAAGTCAGAAAGTCGAAAAGTCAAAAGTCAATAAACACAATCATTCAACCAATCAATCATCCCTGCCTGCCGCAAACGTCAGTCAGGCAGGCAATCAATCAACCTGCCCTCCGACATCAGTCAGGCAGCCTGCCTGCAGGCAAGCAGGGTCAACCAATCACTTAATCATGAAAATAACAACATCAACACAGCTAATTGGTAACACACCGCACTTGCGGTTAGGTAAACTTTTCCCAAATCACGAGGTGTGGATAAAATTGGAACGTGCCAACCCAGGTGGCAGCATAAAGGATAGAATTGCGCATGCCATGATTTCCGATGCCGAAGGCAAGGGACTGCTAAAACCGGGGGGTACAATTGTTGAGCCTACCTCGGGCAACACGGGCATTGGCCTTGCGCTGGTTGGAGCGGTAAAGGGCTATCGGGTTGTTTTGGTAATGCCAGAGTCGATGTCGGCTGAACGGCGAATGCTGCTGAAAGCATACGGAGCAGAGCTTGTTCTCACATCAAAAGAAAAGGGCATGAAGGGAGCAATAGCTAAGGCAAAGGAAATTGTAGCCAATACACCGTGTGCATTTATGCCTATGCAGTTCGAGAATTTGGCAAACCCAGAGGTGCATATGCGCACTACCGCAGTGGAGGTTATTAACGATTTTCCCGAGGGCATCGATTATTTAATCACCGGTATTGGAACTGGTGGGCATATTACGGGTGTGGGCAAAACGCTTAAGGAGGCATTTCCACAGGTTAAGGTGATAGGCGTTGAGCCATCTGCCTCAGCTGTAATAAGTGGTAATGCATCAGCACCGCACCCATTGCAGGGCATTGGCGCTGGGTTTATCCCACCAATACTTGCTTTGGATATCCTAGATGAGATGGTGCAGGTACAGGGCGATGAGGCATATTCAATGGCTCGGCAATTGGCAAGAACAGAAGGGGTTTTGGCTGGCATTTCAACAGGTGCATCGCTGGCTGCCATTGCAAAAGTGCTAGCTGCTATTCCGTTTGGTAAAACCATTCTCACTTTTGCCTACGATACGGGTGAACGATACCTAAGCGTTGAGGGGCTCTGGGAATAGTTTTAAATACTCACGGGGTGATTACTTGCTATGTAGATAATCACCCCGTGAGTGGTTCAAGTTAGCTTTTTCTGGTAGCAGCTCGAGTAAAGCGTGGCGACGGTATTGTGCCTGGTAACCCTATCCTTTACTATAAATGTTGTAACGGGTGCTTGGGAATACTTGGTAAAAAGTATATCATGGCCAATGCATAGCCCAACAATTATGTTCAAATCGGTTTTTAAATCGTTAAGCACCATGGCTTGTCCTATTGGGTTACAAATGGCTTCATACCTATCGCACATAATTTGAGGTAGGTCTAAATCTTTTTTGTTGACACCTGAAAATTTGCAGCAGATGGTATGCACGGTAAATTTTTTATCAGGCACATCCTTTAGCAGCTTGGCCTCGTTGTTTAGTCCAACGCAGTGGGCGATGCCAATTTGCTTATAACCCATTTGCTCGGCAAAGCCCATAATTTCCTCAAGCCGTGTCCATTCCGTGTAGTGCTCGCCCTCAATACGGGTCGATACCTCAAGAATTTTTCTGTTATCTGGATTTTTATACTCTTCCAATGTACGTGGTGCGAACCCCTTTAGGTTTTGGCCGCTTAAAAAACTTTTCAAAGTTTAGAGGGAGTATCAATCTTCAAGTTAACCCTATCCGTCAAAAGTTTTATATACCGCATTGTATGTGGTTGTTTATCTAATTTAGGTTACTCGCCAATTACTTAAGCCTTTAATTAACAGTATGTCTAGCCGCACAAATCTCCTTATGAAGCACAAATTTGATTTTTTATCCCCATCGACACCAATGTTCTGGGAGGGAAAAAAGGCGGCTATTGGGTTGATTCACTTAAAAATTTCGTTAATATTTTCCTCACTAAAAATTTACAATCGGTTGCTTTATCTCTTGAAAGTAGCATTGTGTGTGCAGATTTATTTCTGTACTTTCTCAATAACTCTGTCAAGTCTGCTATAAAATCATCTGCATATAATTCCGGTGAATAATTCTCATTTATGAACTCGTAAAAGTCTTTAGTAATCTCGCTTCTATCGAGCAAAAAATCATCATTAAGATTCGAGAGAATATGACACATATTACCTAAGGTATAGGTGGTGCGATTATTAACTACCATATTGGCAAATAGTGAGGTCCTTTTACTCTGTAAATCGTATTCGTAAGTAATATTTGTATGTGGATTCTCTGCACGAATAAAATTAGTAAATGGTATAAATAATTTTAAAAGCATTTCGCTTTCTACTGCCCTTGACATTTGAAGAATGTAGGGGCTAAAGTCTTCCGAAGATTGGAAAACAAGAGTATCGTTTAAGTATTCGGCAGAAATTAAAAAGCTGAAACTTTGCTTTTCAAGTTTTTTGGCATCTTTCAACATGCTCCGAATACGGGCATCAAAAGTTTTGGTATCGGTTGGAGTTACCCCGTCAAGGAATGTATAAATCTTTTCTTGCAATTCTTCATTGTCGACAAAATCTTCACCCGATTCTTTGGATACTTCTTTTATGGTTCTAATTATATTTTCAATATTAGAAGTAAGCAATTCTTTCATCACCACTTTTACCATTTTTTCCAATGAGCCAGCAGACTTTATTTTATCTTTTGGTAAGCTATAGAATGTAGCAAGTTGCTCCCCCTGAGTTTTAATTTCTTCCGGTTTAGCATCTTCCTTTTGGGGTAAGAAGGCGACGGTAGGGAATTCTTTGTATGAATTTAAAACATCATGAACCTCTGAAGAATTAAAAACAACTGCCCAATGCCATTTGCCAAAACGTTTTGTTTCATTTACAGCTTTTACCCAAAGGTTTAAGAATTCCCGTTTAACGCGGTTCTCATCACTATCCTGTCCTTTTACTTCAAGAATTAGCTTATCTCCATTTGTCAATTCAATTATATAATCAGGGATGTAATTCTTTAGAACTCCACGATAATTGTATTTTACAAAGAATCCTAAATGGTCGTTTTTTACAAAAGCACGCACCATTTCATGCTTGTTGATGATGCTTGCATTGTTGGCTTCCCATGTACTGTCAAAAACGGTGTAGTTCACGTGCGATTTTTCGTGCCATTCATTGGGTTTAGAGCTATACCATGTTGGCATATCGGAGGTTGACCGAATAGGTCGCTCGGCATCAAAAACAGGTGAAAGCACTTCGGCGTTCTGGTCTTTGATAGCCATACCAAAATGCTGAATGATTCTTGAAACATTAAGGGTTAGCAGAATATTTCTTCGTACTTTGTCACGATTGAAAAGGTTACTTTTGATTATTATGCGGTTGGATTCTAAAAATTCCTCGGTAAGTTTTAACAGTTGTGCTAAAAAGTCGTATTGATTTCCTTTCCAATTGTATTTTTGAGTACCGAAAATACTAGTAGCCACTTTAAAAATGACAGATTGTAAGCGATACCTTTCGGTGAATTCTTTAATATCAATCTCACTCATTTTTGAAGGGATGATAGCTTCTTTTAGTTGATAGCCAAACTCCACTTCTGTAATGGTATCTTCTGGGTTTATCTCAATGGGTTTTACTTCGTTGTAATCAATTTGCAGCGATGATTTGTAAATGGTATCAATCCGTAATATATTCGGAAACGACAATTTAAAATTACTCTTTTCCTTAGTTGGTTCAATCTGCATTTTTGGTTTTGGAGGACGAGGTGTAGATGCTCCACCTTCATGAGGGATAAAGGAGAAAGGAACACCAAATATGTTTACATATTCCGGCTCCAACATTAGATTCTCGTCAAATTCATAGCTTACACGGCGTAAACCACGGCCAACAACCTGTTCGCAGAGTAACTGACTAGAAAATGCCCGTAATCCCATTATCTGGGTAACATTTTTAGCATCCCAACCTTCGGTTAACATGCCTACACTAATTACATTTTCTATTTTTTCTCCGGGTTTTCCGGGTTTTCCAACTGTATCGACTTTTTCGCGGAGTTGTTGAGCCTGTTCCAGCTTTGAACCGGAAAGGGTATCATCTTCATTTTCTATTTTACCTATAATCTGGCTGTCGATTTGCAAGGTTCTTTCTGTGTTGCATATCTCTTTTACGTTGCAGCTACCAGAATCGAAATAGTGTTTAATACGGTCAGCAGTTACGGTTGTATTGGCAATGGTAATCATTACCGGGGGAATATTGATGTTTTTTACCTTTTCCCATTCCTTTTTTGTTTTTAGCCAATCGCTGGCCAATAAGTCATATGCATTAGTAACTAATTCTGGCAAAACGGTTTCTTTTGGAACCTGTTTTTGATTCAGGTCAACCTTTACATCCTCATCCATATAGATGTGATACAAACGGGATTTATAGTCGGAAGTATATTTCCCATCATCACGAAAAACAACACGTGGTGTTTTTACCAAACCCGATTCGATAGCATCATTTAACCCAAAATCACTGATTATCCATTCGTACAATCCACCTTCGGTAGTTTTTTTACCCGTTGGGGCATAAGGCGTAGCAGAAAAATCATGGCAACGTAAGATATTTACCTGTTTGCTTAGTTTATCTAATCCCCCAATCCAAACCGTATTGTCAATATCTTCTTTTTTAACCTGCTTAACCTTACTTTCACCTGCTGTACGCCATGCATGGTGGGCTTCGTCGTTAATTACAAGAATATTGCGTACATTGGCCATATTGCCTAATACAGCTTTTGCATATGCCGAATCGCTAATCTCCATTTGCTTGCGTTTGTCCACGCTACGAAGCTGACCTTTTTCTACTTTAGCGTCCAATTTATCCTGCGAATCCCAGGCCAGCATGTGCCAGTTTATAATTTTAACCTGTCCAAGCCTGAGCTTGTCCATTAAGGTTGTTGGCACAATATTAAACTCATTGTAATAGTTGTTCTCATCGGCAGGTTGTAAAACCGCAAGTCTGCTCTTTACTGTCAGGCCAGGAGCAACCACCAAAATATTTTTCGAAAACCGGGAATCTTGCTTATAAGATACCTTGTTAAGAATATTGTATGCAATAAGCATGGCCATTACGGTTGTTTTTCCTGAACCAGTTGCCATTTTATTACACCAGCGGATAAATTCCCCACCATCGGATGGAATTGTAATACCAGTTTTATAGTGTTCGGGGGCTTCAATTAGGAACATAATTACCTGAATGGCCTCCAATTGGCAAAAGAAGAAAGGGTTTGTTCGGAGGTTTTTGTCTTCCCAATGCTCCAGCAGCTCGCGGCTAACACCGGTAAGGCCGGGACGGTTATCCGCCTGCCATTCTTTAATTCTTTTCCGAATATGGTTTACTAAAGGAATCTCAATAAATTCGCCTACAACTACACCTTTTTTTGAACTAGGACTTGCTATAGTATATCCTGCGGGGCGACGGCCTTCTTGCTGAAAAAACTCCTGTGTTTGGGCATCTCTGTCCCAATAAGCGTGAGGCTCATTATAGGGCGAACAGAGGATTAGTTTGTCAATTTGTTTCATGCGCCTTACTTTTTCTTCTTCTGTTCTTTTTGGGCTTCTTTCAATACTTTCTTTTCATCACTGGCCAGCCTTCGTTCTATTTTCTTTATATCTTCTGCCGGTGGAAGTTCTTCAGGCTTTACACCCCGTTCGAGTAGCATTTTTCGTACAGCCATGTTGTTATCAATATGCTCTTTTGATATTTGCCGGTCGCCCTTTAAATCTTTTTCAACCACATTATGGCTGGTTAATTCGGTAGCAAAGTCTTTGGCTTTGATGGTAAGGGTAGGCAGAAAATCGGCCAATGGCCTGCCGGTGGGCACCATTAGCCGGTTTTTCATAAACAAGGTTGTCTTTCCGCCAAATAAAGCCTGGTCGCCTTTGGAACGAATAATGGCAAAACTCTTCTCGTTTACGCCCCGTTCATAAATAATCCCCGATAATTTTTTTTCAGTTTTCGATAGCTTGTTACGGGCAGAAACCCTAGCTACATCCAGTAAGCGTTGCTCAATTAATTCCTGTTTGCGGGTTTGTACGGCAAAATAGGTTTGGGCAAAAGCTACTTCGGGTTTTGAGGGGTCGCCATTTTGAGCTATCAGATAGCATGCATATCTTGTGAGCGCAATGTCTTTTATCTCTCTTTCCGCACCCTTAGCGAGTTTTATCATTTTGTTGACATCAACAAAATGATTGGAAATTGTTTCTCCGGCATTATCACAAGATTGGGCTGCTTTTTCAATCACTTTCTGAAAATTTCGCCATTCGGTGTAATTGAATATTTCTTGCAGATCCCTTGCGCTCCAACACTCCAAACCCTCGTGAACATAACAGGCATCTTCAAATTTTTGAAACAGTTCTTGAATAAATTCCTTTTTCATGATTGGATTATCGAGTGATAATTTTTAAACTCTCAATGCCCCTGTCATCGATTATTTTTATGGCTATTTGTTTGCCCGGTGCAAAGGGCAATGACTCTGTTCCCCGGAATGCTTCAATTTTTTCTTCATCAATTTCGGCTTTCAAGTTTTTGGCCAGTTTTGCCCAACCATCGGTAGCCCCGGCCATAGGGAAAAATACCTGTTTTGGGAAAAGGCTGCGGCCATCGTAATCGGTATCGAGTAACCACATGGCAATGTTTTTCTTGCCACCACTTTCAATGCTTCCGTTTTTGGGATTGAAATAGTCGAAGCCCATTACTTCAATTCTCACCATTCCTTTATCTTCGCCATCGGTAATTTCATGCAAACGGACATCGGGCTGGCCAATAAGCCAAAAACTTTGGTTGGTATTACGGTTCTTTTTTAGGTCTTCGGTTTGCAAGTCCATGTTCATTTGGGCTTTGAGCAGCTTGAAACCAATACTTGCTTCCGGTATTTCATCAATATCTTTGGCGGCTTCTTCATCGAACTGGAATGCACAAAACAGTAAAATATCGGGCTTCATATAGCGTGCTTCATCAATGGCCAGCTCAACAGTGCGTTGCTCCAACGGGGCATGTTCGGGGCCAAAAACCACTAAAACCTGTTCGGGTTTGCCTCCACCTTCGGCTGCGCTCAGGGCAGGCTTAGTTTCACCCTGAGCCTGAATATATTTTGTGCCCGATATGGCTTCCATGCGGCTAAACTCAATCATGGCACCCCCTTTGGCGCGCACACCTGTGCGTGCTAATTCATCGCGCCATTGGTCTTGCCGTAAGGTTTCTCCTGTACGGGTAACCGATTTGTCGGCTTCCATTTCGCTCTCCAATGCTCCTTCCAAATCTTTTACGAAGGGTGCTGGGATGCTTTCTACGGTGAAAGGGCCGGTTATACGGGTTTTCTTCGAGTCTATTTTAGGTTGGTCGTAAAGAACCTCTTCACCGGGTGGTTCGTTGTTAGCTATACTTTTTAACGTAATATGAGGAACAGTTTTGTAATTAAAACCACCTGATATTCCTTCGTCCAACCTTGCAAGTTGATAATAATCAAAATTAGATGTCATTAATCTTTGCTTTGCTAATGTTAAGGCTATTCTTGAGGTATCACAGGTTATCCATCGTCTGCCCCATTGTTCAGCAGCAAATGCAGATGTACCACTACCACAAGTAATATCAAACACAATATCTCCTGGATTTGTCGTCATTAAGATACAGTTTTGAATAACCTTATATGAAGTTTCAACGACATAGTTCTTTTGAGTACCTAACATCATTGACTCCCATCTATCTGTGATAGGAATTACTGGAAAGTCATCAACAAACCTTCTATATCGAAGCACAGAGCCCATAATCTCTATTCTATTCGCCTCTGCGAGTTTTTTCATGCCTTCTAAGGTGGTTTTCCAATGTGTATCAGAGCGTGGTTTATAAATCTTTCCTTCGAATTCAAAAGCCTGTTCTTTTGATGATGCCCCATCAGAATACAAGGCTGCTAATTGGTATCTCTTACCTGATTCATCTATAATACCTGTTTCTACTTCTTTCTTTGATAATCTCCGTGTTGTCCCATCTTCTTTTAGAAGCATGTCATATCTATCAAGAGATGTATCTCCAATTTCGCGAAAACGATAAAGTTGATTATATTTTACCTTTCCCTTATCCTTTGAATACCATAATAAATAATCTACAGTTGAAGCTAAAACCTTTGTTTCCTGTCCACTTGTTTTTTGAAAACTTATTATTCTAACGAAGTTTTGAACTCCAAATACCTCATCCAAAATCTCTTTTACATGATGCATATTTTCATCAGAGATTTGAACAAACACACTTCCGCTTTCATGCAACAGCTCTCTTGCGAGAAGTAATCTATCCCTCAAGTAAGTTAAATATGAATGAATTCCTAATTCCCAAGTATCACGAAATGCTTTAATCATTTCAGGTTCATGTGTCAAATCATCATCACTACCATCCTTAACATCCTTTTTATCGATAAATGGTTGAAAATTACTACCATATTTAATACCATAAGGAGGGTCAAAATAGAGCATCTGCACCTTGCCGGCCATTCCTTCCTTTTCAAGAAGGGAATTCATTACCAAAAGGCTGTCGCCGGCAATAAGGCGGTTTGTCCAGCCTTCCTTGTGTTTGTAAAATTCTATGGCTTCGCGCAAGGGTTTGTCGTGTTGCTCAAACAAGGACATTTGCTGGTGTTTTGCACCTTCCTTCTTTACCGTATCTATTATTGATTTTGGATCGATACGCTCATGAACATGCAGCGAAACGGTAGGAACTTCAAACGAGGTATGTTCGGCTTTGCCTGCCCATTGCAGCTGTGGGTCGAGGTGTGGGTCGTACTCGTATTTTTTCTTTTTTTGTCCGGTTTCTTTGTCGGTGTTTTTATTTACCAGCCCAACAGGTGGGTTGTTTAACCTTTCTTTGTCGGAGTGCTTGTATTGCTCTATGCTTATCGCCTGTTTTGCTTTTTTTGCCATATTTTTTTATAATAAATGAGTTCAGTATAAAAAGCCCCCAAGCTGCTGATTTTTATCTTTTTTACCCCTAACCCTAAAGCCTGCCTGAATGCTGCGCAAGCGGCAGGCAGGGTAAAGCCTAAAAATAAGCAACTTGCAAAAGCCCCCCCCTGCCTGCAGCAGGCAGGTTTAGGGGTAAAAGGGCTTTTTAGACTGGGCTCATAAATTCAAGTCTAAAATCAATAAAAATACACATTAGTATTTAAAATTGTAGCTGTTGACCAGCAAAAAACAATTTTTTTCAATCTTTGGCTTACAGGGCAAGGTTGCCGGGGTTTGTCAATCTGTTGTTTTGTAGGTTAAAACCACTAATGTCTTTGAACGGCAAACAGAAATGAAATAAGTTTGCTCGCATTGCACCAACCTATCTACGGAGCACCTACAAATCCGTTTATATTGCTTATTCTGTTTGTTAATGTTATTGCACTTCCCGCCAGCTAAAAATTATACTTAAGGTAGAATTGCAGCGCGTTGTTGAACTGCCCTCTGTTTAGCCTATAGGAAATGTTCCCCTTGTGCGGTCGTACGGGAAAAGTGGAGTACGAGTAAGAGGTACAGAAGCTGAAGTTTTTATTAATAATATACACTACCCCAGCTGATGCAGCCACCTCAACCTTGCGGAATTGGGCAATATCCTCCTCGGGGTAGGTACCATCCATATTGCTCTCAGTGGCTTTCCATAAGTAGCCTACGGATATACCCGCAAAAGGAACTATATTTTCGCGAAAGTGATACTCAATAAGGTATGGCATATGGATGTAGTTTAGCCGCATGCTGTAAAAGCCTATAACACCACCAATATCATCTTTAAACTGTTGATAACTGCCTTTTTGCAAAAATTTCAGCTCTGTGCGAATGGCCCACTCTGTCGATATAGTCCTACCAACCCAAACACCTGCCGCTAGGCCAGCGCGTTTGTATCCTCCATGCCCATCGCCATCGACCTGCGTTGCGGATATCCCCGCCAGCAAACCACCATTAAAGTTCTGAGACAAAGCGGCTGAGGTAACGGTAAATAGCGCAAAAGCTAAGATAATTCTTCGAGAATTCATTCCATTTGGTTTAGCATTTCCAGCATTTTCTTAACCCCCGTAGAGGCTGGCTCCTTAATGAAAGTGACATCGCGGCGCGAGTAAACGGCCACATCGTGCGGATCGATTAGAAAAATTGGAATACCCATGGGAGCGTAGTCGAGCAGTCCTGCCGCAGGATATACGTTTAGCGAAGTGCCCACCACTGCAAAAATGTCGGCTTGCGCAGCAACCTCAGCGGCCTGGGCAATCATGGGTACAGGCTCGCCAAACCAAACAATATGTGGCCGAAGCTGATGCCCCTGTTCACACACATCGCCTATTTTTAGCTCCCTGTTACCGATATCGTATATAATGTTTGGATCACCCGTGGATTGTGCCTTGGTAAGCTCCCCATGAAGATGGATAATTTGGGTGCTACCCGCCCGTTCATGCAGGTTATCTACATTTTGTGTAATGATATGTACTTCAAAATCTTTCTCGGCTTGAGCCAGAGCAATATGCCCAGGGTTTGGCTCAACGGTATATAGCTGTTTGCGACGGTCGTTGTAGAATCGCTGCACAAGCGCTGGGTTTTTGTTCCAGCCCTCGATACTTGCCACCTCCATCACATCGTACTCCTCCCACAGGCCTCCCATATCACGGAAGGTTCTAATGCCGCTCTCGGCCGATATACCTGCACCAGTAAGCACTACCAATTTCTTCATACACATCAATTTTGTGTAAAGATATTGATAATTTGAAAAAACAGAAACGGGCATCCAACACCAAATGGATGCCCGCTTAAATATCTTTTGATATTTTTACTCTAGATCAACCCCTTCGCGTGCTTCTCACCAATAACCTTTAGCATATCGTCGGTCATGGTCTCCAGGTTCCATTTCGGATTCCATCCCCACTCCTCGCGGGCACAGCTGTCGTCCATGTAGTTTGGCCAGCTGGCCGAGATGGCCTTCTTCACAGGATCTACATCGTAATCCATAATAAATTCGGGGATTCGCTTCTGAATAGCAGCCATAATTTGCGAGGGCTCAAAGCTCATAGCTGACACGTTGAAACTGTTTCTGTGCACCAACTTGCAGGGGTCGGCCTCCATTAAATCAACACAAGCGTTAAGCGCATCGGGCATATACATCATATCAAGGAAAGTTCCTTGAGGCAAGGGGCACGTAAACTTCTTCTCCTTAATGGCACCATAATATATCTCCACTGCGTAATCGGTAGTTCCACCGCCTGGTAGGGTTACGTTTGAAATAATCCCTGGAAATCGCACGCTTCGCGTATCGAGCCCAAAGCGCTGGAAGTAGTAATCGCTTAGCATTTCGCCAGAAACTTTGCACACACCATAAATAGTGGTTGGGCGCATTACAGTATCCTGTGGGGTGTTATCCATCGGGGTAGATGGGCCAAATGCGCCAATGGAGCTGGGTGTAAACACTGCGCACTTGTTCTCAAGGGCTATATCCAATGAGTTGAGCAGCGCACCCATATTAATTTTCCATGCAAGCTGTGGATTCTTCTCGCCAGTAGCCGACAGCAATGCCACCATATTGTATATGGCATCTACCTTGTACTTTTTAACTACCTCAGCAAATTTCTTCCCATCCAGAGCGTCAAACTCTTCTAAGGGGCCTGCCTCACCAAGTTGCTTGCAGGCACAGCAGTTAATATCAGAGGCAATCACATTGGAATCGCCATAAATATTTCTCAAATGAGGTGTCAACTCGGAACCAATCTGTCCGCCAGCGCCAACTACTAAAATTCTTTTCATAGGGAAACCCTTTTTAACTGTTCCAATTTATAATTAAATCTCTTGCGTTTACAGAAAATTTATTAGACAAAAGTATATTTTTCCGATTAACTGTAACACATCAATTGTCATTACTACAATTATTTTTTTTGCTCGACCCATAATAGACCTTAATTTGCAGATAATTAAACCAATAGATATGTGTTGAAAAACATTTTAGACCATTTAATGATTTTAGTCGAAAAATCTATTGGCACAATAAAATTTTGTCTATACCTTTGGACCAAAACAAACGAATAGTCGAAAAATATGGATAACGATAATAAAACTATGGCTCACAGCAATATGCAAAATGCCATTGTGAGCATTGCCTCGGAGGTTTTTGCAAAGTTTGGGTTTAAGAAGACAACAGTTGATGATATAGCGCAAGCGCTTCGCAAGGGGAAGAGTTCAATATACTACTACTTTAAAAGTAAGGAGGATATTTTTAAGGCTGTGGTAGAGAAGGAGGCGGATGCTCTTCGCGAAAAGATCAACGTGATTTTAAATAGTGACCTAACAACCATTGATAAGGTTAGGGCATACGTAAATACCCGAATGCAAGCTATACAGGTTATGGCAAATTATTACACTCTGGTAAGCGAAAGGGATGTTAATAATTTGGATTTGATTGAAAAACTCCGCTCCAAGTACGATACCGAGGAGGTATCAATCATTAAAGCCTTGCTAACCGAAGGGGTTGAGCAGAAGGTTTTCCAAGTTAAGGATATTGAACTCTCATCGGTTGTGTTGCTAACGGCAATGAAGGGTCTTGAAGTTCCTCTCTTCCTGGAGCATTGGCGTACCGAAAGCTTGGACACCATACTTAACGATATGCTCAACATGCTTTTCTATGGAATTGTAATTCGAAACAGCTAATACGATGAAAAAAGGCTTTCTATTTACCCTTTGTCTTACGGTTGTCATACCCCTTGTGGCTCAGCAAACTCTCTCCCTCAACGATTGCAAAAGGCTTGCTTTGGAGCATAACTACACGATTCGTATTGCAAAAGAGGATATTGGCTCAAGTGAGGCTATGGCTAGTTCGGCTCGAACCAAATACTTTCCAAACATCAGCGCAACGGGGCTCTACAATCGAACCAATAGAAATATCCAGCTGCTCGAGAACGATATGCTCATTCCGGTAGTACCATTTAGTGCAATCAATCCCGAAACGGGCGAGTTCGACCCCAATCGCGATCCTGCCAACACATTTGTGTTTAACCCCATAAGTGGTGGGTTGATTTACGACAAAGATGGCAACCCCGTTTTCACCAACTACGCCTGGCTGCCTAAGGATCAACTACAATTTGGTGGTAAGAATCTGTTTATGGCGGGCATTAGCATAACCCAACCCATTTACACTGGGGGTAAAATACGAGAGATGCACCGTATCAGCCAGCTAAACAACCAAATTGCTAAGTTTTCGCTAACCAAGGAGCAGAACGAGCTGCTTTACGGGGTGGAGGCAAACTACTGGCGTATGGTATCGCTGCAGGAAAAGGTGAAAACAGTTGAGAGCTATATCGCCCTGCTTAACAAGCTTAAAACCGATGTGCAAAACCTATACACCGAGGGTATAGTCATAAAAACCGATGTGCTAAGGGTTGATGTAAAGGCCAACGAGGCGCAGCTAAATCTGCTTAAAGCGCAGAATGGACTAGAACTGTCGCGCATGGCGCTATGCCAAATGGTTGGGCTTCCGTTCGAGTCAAACATCATGCTTAGCGATAGCCTGGACAAAACCCCCAGCAGTATTGATGCGGAACTTCTAGCTGATAGTACCAATACTACCCGGCCCGAGCTGGCCATGCTTAGCCAAGCGGTAAGCATAGCGCAATCGGGGGTAAACATTATGAAATCGAGATACCTCCCAAATGTCGGACTTACCGCTGGATACACCTTTCTAAACCCTAATCCTTATAGCGGTTTTTCCAACAGTTTTGGTGGCGATTGGAACGTAGGTGTGGCTATAAACATCCCCATTTTCCACTGGAACGATAGAGCACACACCCTTAGGGCTGCGCAACACGAACATAAAAAGGCTGAGCTACAGCTGGCCGAAGCTCGCGAAATGATAGACCTACAGGTTCGGCAGGCTATCTTTGCCGCTAACGAAAGCTACAAAAGGGTTTCGATGGCCGAAGAAAATCTATTGCTTGCAACCGAAAACCTTAGAATAACCAGCAATGCCTTTGCCGAGGGAATGGTTAAAACCACCGATGTGCTAGAGGCTCAAGCCTTGTGGTTAGAGGCAAACAGCAACCTTATTGATGCTCGAATGGAGAGCCAACTGAGTACCGTTAACCTCCGAAAGGTAACGGGGCAAATTAACATTGACGAGGAAATCTGGTAAAATTTCGAAATGCATACTTATCTGCCAACAAAGAAATCACTATAATAAACAGGATATGAAGGTTAAACCATTAATACTATTAACCGCAATTGCCCTAATCAGCTGTAAAGGCACAAAAAACGAGGGCGAGGAAATTCTTGCGGAATTCCCCGTGGTAAAAGTTGCCAAGGCAACCGAGATGCCCTACTCACCCACTCTTAGCTTCACAGGCACTGTATTTGCCAATCGCGAATCGAATTTGGGTGCGGCAATGCCCGGAAAAGTGGAGAAGATACACTTTGCTGAGGGGGCCAAGGTTAGGCAGGGCGATTTAATTGTGGAACTGGCCGACGAGATGCTCACCCAGGCCGAGGTGGAGAATCAGGCGCTGCGAAAGGATTACGAGAGGGTAAAGCGACTTCGTGCGCAGGAGAGTATCAGCCAAATGGAGTACGACCACATAAAGGCCAAGCTCGAAGCATCGGATGCTAAAACCGAAATGATTCGTAAAAACACAAGGGTTTACGCCCCCTTCTCGGGAACCATTGTTGAGCGGATGATGGAGGAGGGTGAGATATACTTTATAAACCCTGGCCTCGACCCTGGCTACTCCATGCGCTCGGGCATTGTACGGCTTATGCAGCTCGACCCGGTTAGGGTAAAATTCGATGTGAACGAAAAGGACTTATCCACAATAAAACCTGGTTTAGCCGCAGAAATTACCATCGACGCACAGCCCAATAAGCGTTTCAATGCCAAAATTAACAGCGTTAAACCAATGCTCTCAACCTTAACCCGAACTGCCTCGGCAGAAATTGTACTGAGCAATGCGGTTGGCGAGCTAAAGCCTGGTATGTTTGCACGGATTAACATATCGCTTCCTGAGCAACAATCGGTATTTGTGCCATTAAGCAGCATTGGCCAGCTACCCGGAACTGGCGAAGAGTGTATTTACGTTATCGAAAACGATGTTGCCCAAAGGATAGTAATTAGCCGTCTGCACACAATGGGCGATATGGTAGCCGTTACAGGCGCTAAGCCCAACCAGCTAATTGTTGTAGAGGGAAAGGCAAAAATTAAGGACGGGCAAAAGGTTGAGGTAAGGAATTAATCTGTGTTACAAGCAGCATCTCGCCAAAGTATATTGTAAATCAATATCGTATAATTTATACGAGTTCAGTAGAAAACAAGAAATTCAACGAATATGAATCTCCCCAGAATATCTGTTCGCCGACCCGTAGCCATTGCCATGGTGTTCCTCGCCACGCTCCTATTTGGGTTGGTATCGCTCACCCGGCTACCACTCGATGTTATGCCCGAGATGGAGTTCCCATCGCTCACCGTTATCACCCTTTACCCCGGTGCATCGGCCATTGAGGTGGAGCAGCAGGTAACCCGTCCGCTTGAGGCTGCACTGGGAGGCACCGAGAACCTTAAGGAGATAAGTTCTCAGTCGAAGGAGAACGTTTCTTTTATCTCGCTACAGTTCGAATGGGGCTCCGATATCAGCGAGTCGGCCAGCAATGCCCGCGACCTCATTGAGCTGGTGAAAACCCGTTTACCCAGCAACGCATACAACCCCGTTATTTACAAGATAAACTCGTCGCTACTTCCGGTTCTGGTATATGGCGTGTCGGCCAACGACAGCTACAATGGGCTCGATAAGATTATTCAGGATCAGATTGCAGCACCACTGCGCAAGCTTCCCGGCGTGGGAACGGTAATGGTTCTGGCCACTCCCAAAAGGGAGATAAAGGTTGATGTCGACCCTCACAAGCTTGCCGCCTACAATATCACCATAAGCCATATTGAAACTATCCTTAGCGCCGAGAATATCACTATTCCCGGGGGGAATATTCGAGTGGGCGATAATGATTTTGCCATTCGCATACCCGGCGATATTGAGCATGTTGATGAGCTGGGCGAGCTGGCGCTCATCAACTTCAACAATAGAATTATCCGCCTTAGTGATGTGGCCACCATTACCGATGGGTTCAAGGAGCTCGACGAGCACTCGCGCACCATAAATGGCTCGGGGGTGGGTATTATGATTCAGCGCCAGTCAGGCGCCAACACCCTTGAGGTGGTACAAGCCGTAAGGCAAAAGATATCGGAAATTCATCCCACTTTACCTGCCGATATTGAAATTGCCGAGATTATGAACTCCGACGAGCTGATTGTGGAGAGTATTAAAAACCTTACCCAATCGTTCTGGTATGCCCTAATCTTTGTGGTGCTGGTGGTTTTTGCTTTTCTGCGTGAGTGGAGGCTAAGCCTAATCGTATTCCTAACCATCCCCTTTTCGCTTATTACATCGTTTATTCTGATGTACGCCATTGGCTGGACTATCAACATCTTTAGCCTAATGTCGCTTATTATTGCAATGGGTATGGTGGTAGATAATTCCATTGTGGTACTCGAGAATATCACCCAGCATATCGAGAGGGGGTCGCGGCCAAGCCAGGCGGCCATTTTTGGAACCAGCGAAATGGGTTCGGCCATTACCGCATCAACCCTTACAACGCTTATGGTGTTTATCCCCATGATATTTATGGGAGGATTGGTTGGGGTGATGTTTAAGCAGCTGGCCATCATCACGTCGGTAACCATGGTGGCATCGCTTATAACTGCCCTAACGCTAACGCCCATGGCCTCGTCGCAATTGCTGAAGGCCAAAAAAAGGGGAGAGGAGCGAAAGCGCTACCTACTGTACCAATTAAGTGAGAAGCTATTTGTATATCTAGAGATTATATACCAAAAAACCCTTGGCTGGGCGGTTTACCATAAAACCTTCACCCTAACCATTGTAGGCCTTGCGCTAGGCGCTAGCCTTTGGGTTGGCAAGGGGTTAGGCACCGACTACATTCCCGAGTTCGATGCTGGGGATATTATTGCTACCATTGAGATTGATATTTCGGCAACGGCTTCCAAAACCGACAGCATTTCGCAGGTGGTGATGGATATTTTTGAGCGCGAGGTTCCAGAGATGATGCCCGGCAGCTTGGCTTCCATTTCGGGGCAATCGGAAAATGGAATGCTTACCTCAGTTGGGTTTCGCGAGGGGAAGAACATTGCCACTGTGCTTTGTCATCTTTCGCTACCCAATAAGCGGGCACGCTCGGCCAAGCAAATAGCACACGAGCTTCGCCCACATATTGCCCAAATACCCGAGGTGGAAAACTTCAACATTGTGGGCGGAAGCATTATCTCACAAGCGGTTACGGGCAACCTAAAGCCCATCGAGTTTCATATCTCAGGGTCAAACTACGAGCACCTAAATGCGATTGCAACGAACCTAACCCAAAACTTGTCCGGCTCGCCAAACTTTATCGATGTGGTAAACACCATTGACAAGGGCAAAATGGAGGTTCAGGTTCGGGTCGATAGGCAAAAGGCATCAGCCCTAGGGCTAAATACCGGAATGATAGGCTTACAGGTTCGCCAGAGTATCTATGGAGCCGAGGCGGGTGGGTTTAAAGAGGAGGGTAACGAGTTTCGGATTGTGGTTCGCTACCACCCCGACTACCGAAGCGATATTGAGTCGATTAGAAACATTAGCCTTACCAACCTGTTGGGGCAACAGATTCCTCTCTCGTCGGTTGCCGATATTGAGCTGGGGATGGGGTCGCTACAAATCGATAGGCTTGCGCAGGAGCGTATTGTTAGGGTTATGGCCGAGCTCAACGGCATATCTTTAGGAGAAGGCCAGGGCGAAGCCCTGCAAATGCTGAAAGACTTGGATATACCTGCTGGAACCGAGGTGAAGTTGGCAGGCCAAACCACCGAACAGGGGGCTTCGTTCGCCGATTTGTACCTAATCTTCTTCCTGGGCATTGCGCTGGTGTACATGGTCATGGCTGGTCAGTTCGAGTCGTTTCGCGACCCATTCATCATTATGTTTGCCGTTCCACTAACCTTTATTGGAATAATATGGGCTTTTAAGCTAACCGGTGTAACCCTAAGTGTAACCACCTTTGTGGGTGTGATTATGCTTATAGGAATAGTTGTGAACAACGGCATTGTGCTGGTAGATTACACAAACCTGCTTCGTAAACGAGGCCTAAAGGTATACGAAGCGGTGCAGGAGGCTGGTCGTAGCCGCCTTCGTCCAGTGCTCATGACCAGCCTAACCACTATGCTGGGGATGTTGCCCCTCGCAATGAGCGAAGGAATGGGGCGCGAGGCATATCAGCCATTGGGAATTACAATGATTGGTGGGTTATTGGCCTCTACTTTTATTACCCTGCTAGTGGTACCTACTGTTTATGCAGTTTTCCATGCTAAGAGCGTTAGTAACCAATAAATCTGTTTGTAATGAAGCTAATATACTGCACTTGCAACGTAAGCGTTCTCGACGCTTTAGTAAAGAGAATAGATGAACTCGGGATTGGAAGTTACCAAATCATAGAGCAGGTTCTGGCCAAAAATTCTAAAGGCGATAGTCGGCTAAATACCGCTGTTTGGCCAGGGTACAACTCATCCATTGTTATGCAAATACCCAACCACAGCAAAGCAACGGCCGTAATGGAAGCCATACGAGAATTTAACAAATCGGCGTTTAATGACAACGAGTTGGTAACTGCCGCCCTATTACCTATGGAGGATTTCTGCTGCGACTAGTAGAGAAATCGTTCAAATAAGCCAAAGGATTTGTATCGTTTTGCTAAACAAAGCCATTCGCTAGGTTGTTATATCCTAAATTATCTATATCTTTGTATTTGTTTCTACTTGAAGAGGAAAAAGTGTTCTTTCTACATCATGAAAACCATTAGTTTATAACAAAAATTACTTAAAAATTTATGAACAGCTCAAAAGAATTAAAACGAATAGGAGTATTTTACGATGGAAACTACTTTCTACATGTAAGCAACTACTACAACTACTTTCACCCAAGGCGCAAACGCCTTAACATTGCCGGACTACACAACTTTATCCGTAACCTCGTGGCCAAGGAGGAGGAGGTTCCTGCCCGTTTCTGCCAGGTTATCGAGGCGCACTACTTCCGTGGCCGCATCAGCGCGCAGGAGGCTAGCCAGCGAGGAAATCAACTTTACAACGATAGGGTTTTTGACGATATTTTGATGTCGGAAGGTGTGGTAACACACTACCTGCCCATTCGCAACCGTAGTGGCAAAAAGGAGGAGAAAGGGATTGATGTGTGGTTGGCTCTTGAGGCCTTTGAGCAGGCTTTCTACAAACGCTTTAGCGTGGTGGTTCTCATCACCTCCGACGGCGATTATGTACCCCTTATTCGTAAGCTCAACTCACTTGGCACCAAGGTTATGGTGCTTAGCTGGGACTTCGAGTACACCGACGATATGGGCCGCGATGTGGTTACACGCACCTCGCAGGATCTTATTCAGGAAGTGACTTACCCCATAGCAATGCACGAACTTATCAACAGCGGCCTAAAGGCAAGTAACCCATTAGTTACAAATCTATTCGACCTGCCAGAATACTCACAACCCAAGCGAGTAACCTCGATAGAGGAGGATGGTGAGGTTCATGAGGGCAAAGCAATGAATATGAATAATGGCTATGGGTTTATCCAGTTCCCGCCCAACAACTTATTCTTCCACTATCAGGATGTTGTGGAGGGCGATTTTAACGAGATTAGCAATGGCGACCTGGTTGAGTTCACCATCGAGACCAACGAGCGCGGGCAAGAAGTGGCCAAAAACGTTCGTAAAATTGAGTCGGCCGATCCAAACCTGTATTAAACATAGTGCTAACGGGGTAAATGTTTGCCAAGCAAATATTTGTCCTGTCAGTAAAACAATATAATCCAATGCAAAATATACTAATTACAGGCGGTGCGGGCTTTATAGGCTCGCACGTGGTACGCCGTTTTGTGAATAGCTACCCAAACTACAACATCATCAATATGGATTGCCTTACATATGCTGGTAATCTTGAGAACTTGAAAGATGTTGAGGGCAAACCCAACTACCGCTTTGTTAAGGTGGATATTAGGGATGAAGAGGGCGTAGCTAAGGTTTTTGCCGATTATAGTATCGATGGCGTTATCCACCTTGCGGCCGAGTCGCACGTAGATAGATCCATCACAAATCCTATGGATTTTATTAAAACCAATATTGAGGGCACCGTGGTGCTCCTAAACGCAGCCCGCAAGCAGTGGGGTAGTAATTTCGAGGGCAAACTTTTCTACCACATATCCACCGATGAGGTTTACGGCAGCTTAGGTGATGAAGGATTATTTACAGAAACCACTCCCTACGATCCCCGTAGCCCCTACTCTGCATCGAAGGCCAGCTCCGACTTCTTGGTTCGGGCATACAACCACACCTACAAGCTACCCATCGTAATATCGAACTGCTCCAACAACTATGGCCCAAATCAGTTCCCCGAGAAACTAATACCTCTGGTAATTAGCAATATTCAGCAGTTGAAACCCCTGCCCATATACGGCAAGGGGCTTAATGTGCGCGACTGGCTTTACGTGGAGGATCATGCCCAAGCCATTGATACCATTTTCCATAATGGGGTAATAGGCGAAACCTACAATATTGGCGGCGAAAATGAGTGGAAAAACATCGATTTGGTTAAGCTGCTTTGCAAGATAATGGATAGCAAGTTGGGACGTGAAGCTGGCACATCGGAAAAACTTATCACTTTTGTAACCGATAGGGCTGGCCATGACCTAAGGTACGCCATCGACTCATCGAAAATTGCCAGAGAGTTGGGGTGGAAGCCCACAGTAACCTTTGAGCAGGGGCTCGAGAAAACGGTAGATTGGTATTTAGATAACAAATCATGGGTTAACGATATTCTCTCCGGCGAGTATGCCAACTACTACCAACAGCAGTACGGTGGGCGATAGCGGGTGGAATATAGCAAGTGAAAGAAAGCAAGCAAATTTTTATTCCCAACGATTTCATTCAGGTTGAGCAGAGTGATTCAAACCTCCCAACTTAAACCCATCAAATCTAATATTAACAAGCCGTCGCCCTACAATGTAACCTGGGCTTATAGTCTTTAATGTTTGTAAATCAAATTAATTTCGGATAGTTCTTGTCCTATCTGACGAATTCCATGCAGAATTTTCTCTGTTTGTGTTGCAGATGGCTTTTTATGCCCTTGTACATATTGTGACAAAAGCGTTGGATTCATTCCTATTTTATCTGCTAAAAATTTTGAGTTTAGCACTTTGTAGTATTGGAAAAACTGTTTAAAATCAATTTCAAATTTCAAGTTTTCTTGAGTGATTACAATATTCTCTTCTTCAAAATTTAAATTTGTGGCTTCTAACGCATTATTCATTAGCTCAGTAATACTCCTGCCTGTAGTATAAATAGGATATTCTTCAGCGAATGCAGAAAAACCAGTATCTGTTTTCTCCACAATAATTTTTATTTTTTTTCTTGAGGTTTTCATAGCCATCTTTTTTATTAATCCAACAAATCTATTCCTGCGTCCTTTAAAATTCTCTTTTCTAACCCTTTACCCATTTCTTGGCTGCCGTGGTTCGGAAAAATTATTACACCCTTCTTTACGTCATGTCTTAGCTTTACGTGAGAACCTTTTTGCGATATTGGATACCAACCATCTTTAGTTAATATTCGGTATAGCTCAGAGCATTTCATCAGATTACTTTAATCATTAATCATAACGCAAAGGTAAATATTTATTTACCTTTGCGCAAGGGTTTTCGCACTATCTAATGACAATTTTCGTTTAGCCTGTTGTCTATGTAACTTAAAACAGCGCCCTTGCCTGCATCGAGCCGCTGTGAACCACGGTTCCATCGCTGAGGTAGCGACCATTGTAACCCAACTCCAGTTCAAAAAGCTGCGAGAGTCGGCGCCTTACCGATATCTCCCAAACAATGTTTTTGCCGTTTTGCAACCCCTTCATCATCTCGTAGGCCACGGCGGTTTGCTGGATCCCCTCGAATGTGTGCGCCACGTAGGTTCCCTTGCCCATAATGCTGCCCTTGCCTGCAAAGGCAAAATCGGTTTGTAAAGATATCGACTGTGAACTTAACTCCTCGCTGCCAATAGTATTCTCGGACCGATTCCATTTGTAAACCAACTCGGCAGTATGCAGCTTGCTGCTGATAAACCTTACGCTTTGCTGTGCGCTCTGTCCTGCTATGGCGTAGTTCCGCGTTACAAAGTACTGCGATTGTGCCTCGGTTGCGTAATCCTCAGCTTCGGTACGGGTTGAAATGTGGTTTCCAATTCCCAGCCACATTACCACCCTATGCGAATGCATCTGCTTAAGCTCAAAACCGTTGGCTAGGATTGACTTATTTACCCCTTGCAGATATATATACTCCACCCCAAAGACTCGGCTGGCTCGGTTATACGCCAGCGAGTTCCGGATATTGCTACGCATACTCACAATTAGCGAATCGGTTGCGTGCTGAACTACTGGGTTGGCCGATTGCCAAAAATCATCGACCTGATTCTTTTGCTGCGCCCTATAGGATGTTTGGTTACTAAGCTTGGCTACTTGATTTAAGAAACCCTTTTTATCTTTTAGAATAGCGGCAGGACTGATGTTACTTCTTAAACTTAACGCATTGTTACGCACGCTTATCATTTTGGCTCCGGGGATATTAATGCGGATAAAGCGAGCCTCGTCGGGGTAGTTGGCAATCTCAAACTCGGCCAGCTCCATAATGCCGTTGCCATTGTAATCGACCCAAGTATAAACCCCTTGACCTGCTGGAACCTCAACAAAGTAGTACTCCATATCGGGCTCTAGACCCGAACCCAGCTCGTAGCTACCTGCAAAAGTCCACAAACCCTTGGCAAAGCGGTTGGAGTATTCCAAACGAGCAAGGGCAGTGCGCTCCTCCTTTTCCACCTCCGTAAACTGTTTAGAATTTGGAGAAAAAACCCTGTACCCAAGCGACGATGATACCTGACCTACTCTACTGTGGTTAGCATTTGCGCTTAGCGCAACCTCCTGCGATGAACCAAAAATAGCGTATGCGTTCTCGAATGGCTTGTAATCGTTTCGGTAGATATACCAAGCCATAGCTTGGGCGGAAAGGGTATCGGGTGTTGACACCGATGCTTTTAGCTGATACCACCCAAAGCTTTGCGCCAACATACTATCGACACTCTGCGAGGTTAACGTATTACTCTCCAGCTCACCCTCCACCCCAAAAACTAGGAAGCCTTTGGTATTCCTTAGGCCTACCTTGGCCTTATAAAAATCGGACGCGATAGCTGTATCGGCAGCATTTACCAATGAGGCCTCCCATTTTGCAGTCAATAGCTTTCCTCTGCTCCACCCCGAAAGACCCATTCTATTACCAGCGTACCAATCGCCCAGCGAAAGCCATTGGCCCGTTAGCCTGCTGAAGAGCTTTTGCGGCTTGCTCACATCGGCCCAAGCACCCAGCATACGTTCGCCACCTCCATCCAAAGGAACTGATATGCTCCAGTTACGCTCAAACTCAACGGGTCGAAACCTGTCAATGTTCCTAAATCCTTGCGATGTGGTGTTAAAATCGGTACCAACTCCAAGCTGTAAGTCGTTGGCAATGGGTTTAAATCGATGCGCAAGAGCCAGCTGTAGGCCATGCCCAATATTATCATCGGAGTTGAGGCTCGAAAAGGTATTAAGGTCGGTGTTGCTTAGCGCATAGCTGGCGCTAATGAGCGAACTATCGCTCCAAGTGCGGGTTAGCCCAGCCTGAACCATCTGCTTTTTCTGTGGCGTTACCAACCTTCGGATGGGCTCGTAGCTGCCCTGTGGCACGCCGTTCTGGGGTGCCACCCAGCGATATATCCGCCCATTGGCCGTTCCAAAATCGGGGGCGTAGTTACCCTTGCCCTGCCCAACGTACGAAAAGTAAACTCGATAATTAGCAAATGTTGGATTTGTAGAATATCTGAAAACAGAATATGTGGTTCCATTCACCGTTGTGTCGAGCTGTTGGTACAGCAACTTTTCGGGGTCAAAATCAACCCTATCGGCTTGCGAAAGGAACGCTTGGCTTAAGTCGTCGCCAATTGAGGCTAGATACCGCTTTTGGTCGTTGGTTAGCTCCTGATCGAATGGCTGGTTTCGGCTGTCGTGCTCCGAGAAAACCGAAAAATCCCATTGCCACTTATCGCCCTTGCTATGCACGCTACTAAAGGTTGTAAAACGCGAGTAGCTCCGCTCGGAATATTCAAACTCAACCACAATACGGCTATTTCGGTTTATGGGCATGCGGTGGGTAAAGGTTACCTCAGCCGCATTGTAATCGATGGTGTAGTGCTGGTCGTCGCCACGGTTTAGCAATGTGCCATCAACGTACACCCGCTCGGAGCCAGAGAGAACGATAATGTATGGCTCTCCGCTTGCACCCTGTAAACGGTATGGCCCTTGGTTGCCCTCGCTGCCCTGCAGCTGGTTGCGGGCAAACTTCCCCTTGGGAACCGATAGCGCAGCCGTAACCGAAAGGGTATCCTTTGGGCTGCTAAACTGTCCGTTGTAGGCCAGACCCTGCACGTTGCGGGTAAACGACAGGAGTTGCCCCTGCCCACCAGCCCGCAGGTCGATATCGCCAGCCTGAATGGAAAAATCTTTACCATAAACCCTTAAGTAAATCCTATCGAACTCCTCCAAACGCCGAGTGGTACCCTCGGGCTGCAGCGGTATGGATTGATCCGATATGGCTCCCTCAATATTTAAATCCTTACCCAAATCGCCCTGAAAGGTAAGGTTCATACTGGAGTTTACCGATAGGTTTTGCCCATTGCCAAAGCGAATGCCCCGCATGATGGAGCCATTGGTTTGTATCTGGTCGCCAAAAATGGGCTCTTGCACACCGCCAACCACGTAGCGTGGCGAAGCGCGCCCCATAAGGCTATCGGGCGAGAGGTGCTGCTGGTAGTTGCGCTTTTGGTAGGTTTGCTCAAAAAGAATTGGAAAAACCCTGTACTCAACATCAATATCATTATGCATTTTGCGCAGCTGGTCAGTAGGGTAAAACTGGGAACTTCCAAAGCTATAGGTGTACAAATTCTTATCGATGATATTGCCCTGCAAATCGGTTACCACAAAGCTGCTGGGGATTATGCTAAGCGAATCAAGGGTAATTGTATCAGCAGCAAGAGCAATTGTTTTGCGGCGAAGATTGCTTAAATCTTGCCCCTGCGCACCCTGAAAGAAGAGAGAGATAGCTATAAATATGAAGAGTCGCTTTGCCACGTACCAAAGGATTTATATGCTAAGTAACGAATAAATGGGGGAATTAGCGTAGACAACCAACTAATCCATCAGCAAAAAATCCTCAATATTTTTCCACATAATTCCCTTTCGGTTTGTATCAAAACCCTTATCGAGCGAAAGTACAAGCTTAGGAAAGTGGTCGTTTATCTGCTCAAGTGAGCGGTACTCCCTGTCAATGGTTTTATCGCTCTTAAGCCATGAGCAGACCTGAAGGTATAACCTCTCATCGCCACGTTGAGCAACAAAATCAACCTCGAACTCTCCTGCTTTCCCTATATTAACCATATACCCCCTATGCAGCAGCTCGAGTAAAACAATGTTTTCAAGTTGACCCGATATATCCTGAGGGGAGTAGCCCAGAAGGGCAAACCTAAATCCATGGTCTGTCATATAGTACTTTTCAAATGTTTCGAGCAGACGCTTTCCCTTTATATCGAACCGTTTAACCTTGCGTATTACCTCGCCATTAATGAAATGTTGGATATAGCTTTGCACAGTCTCCACCGATGCCTTTCGTTGCTGCGACTTCAGAAATTGGCTAATGGAATTTGCGGTAGTTATGTTGCCAGCATTGTCTACTATATACTCGGCTATCTTCTCGAGCAATGCTGCATCGCGGATACTATTTCTAACAATTACATCCTTTAGCAGCACCGTACTATACAGCGATTGAAGATACTGACGCACTATGCTATCTTCCCACTCGATGTGGTGCAAACCGGGGAAGCCGCCATATCGCTGGTACAGGGTAAAAGAGTTCTTGAGCTCTTGCTGCCTACCGCGGTGTAGCAGCAGCGCTCTGAACTCCTTGTAACTCATCGGAAGGATTCTAAACTCCACGTATCGTCCCGAAAGCAAGGTGGCCAACTCCGATGACATTAACGATGCATTGGAACCCGTAATGTATATATCTATTTTATTACTTGCCAGTAGCGAGTTTATGGCACGCTCCCACTGGTCAATCTCTTGTACTTCATCAACAAATAGGTAGCATTTCTTTGATTTAAAGTCTAAGTTATTTTGAACAAACTCGTGTAAGTTGATGTAGTTTTTTATCGCGTCAAACTCAAATAGCTCCTTATTGATGTACAAAATTTGATTATCAGCAACTTCGGAGCTCTTAATTTTTTCGATAATCTGTGCAAGTAGAGTGCTTTTACCACTCCGCCTAATGCCAGTAATTACCTTAATCATGGGTGCTCCAATAAAAGGAGTAATTTGCTTCAGGTAGTTTTCTCGCCTAATCATTTTTTATTTCAAAAGTACGACACATTTCGATTATAACCCAATCTGCATATGTAAAATTTCTACTGTTTCTACTACACTCGAATTAAAGGCTGCCAACAAGTTCCTGTTTCGATTATATTCGAATTAGAATTAAACGAATTTGTTGCATATCTTTTGTACCTTTACAATTCGAAACAACCAACCATAGCAAGTGTAATTCCCAATGATTGACCAGCTTACAGTAGATAGGATTATGGCCGCCGCCGATGTGGTGGAGGTGATAAAGGATTTTGTATCGCTTAAGAAGCGGGGTGTCAATTACCTTGGGCATTGTCCGTTCCACAACGAGAAAACCCCCTCGTTCTCTGTAAGCCCGGCTAAGGGAATATACAAATGCTTTGGCTGTGGTAAGGGTGGGAATGCTGTGAACTTTATTATGGATCACGAGCAGATGACCTACGTGGAAGCGCTCAAGTTCCTAGCAAAAAAGTACAATATTGAGGTTGAGGAGAAGGAGCTAACCCCCGAGGAGATTAAGCAACGCACCGAGCGCGATAGCCTGATGGTGGTTACAGCCTGGGCGCAGCGCCACTTTACCGATAACCTGCAAAAGCATAGCGAGGGCAAAAGCATTGGGCTAAGCTACTTCCGCGAGCGCGGATTTAGAGACGATATAATAGAAAAGTTTCAGCTGGGCTACAGCCTCGAGCAGCGCGATGCGCTTACACAAGCAGCGCAAAAAAGCGGCTACAAGCAGGAGTATCTCACCAAAACGGGGTTAAGCATTGCCCGAAACGATGGCACGGCCTTCGACCGTTTTTTTGGCAGGGTAATATTTCCCATTCACTCCATGAGCGGACGGGTAATTGCCTTTGGTGGCCGCATCATGAAGAGCGATGCCAAGGCTGCCAAATACCTCAATAGCCCCGAAAGCGATATTTACCATAAAAGCCATGTGCTTTACGGAATTTTTTTTGCTAAGAAGGCCATTACCCAAAGCGATAAGTGCTTTCTGGTGGAGGGTTATACCGATGTTATCTCGTTACACCAGGCGGGCATCGAGAACGTGGTGGCCAGCTCCGGAACGGCACTTACTCCCGATCAGATTAGGCTTATCAAGAGGTTCACACCCAATATTACTGTGCTGTACGATGGCGACCCGGCAGGGATAAAAGCCTCGCTAAGGGGTATCGACCTAATTCTGGAGGAGGGGCTAAACGTAAAAGTGGTGCTACTCCCCGAGGGTGAAGATCCCGACAGCTACGCCAAAAGCCATAGCGCAACACAGGTGCTTGATTACATTGAGCAGAACGAAGCAGATTTTATCAATTTTAAGGCAAAGCTACTCCTCAACGAAGCCAAGAACGACCCGGTGGAGCGCGCCAACCTTATCCGCGATATCGTTAAGTCCATTTCGGTAATACCCGAGAATATTACCCGCTCCGTGTACATAAGGGAGTGTGGTAAGATTCTGGATATCGACGAGTCAATTCTATACTCCGAGGTGGGCAAGATAAGGAGGGGTAAGATGGAGAAAATATTGGGTAAAGCCCAATACTCAAATACGGATACACCCCCCGTGAAAGCGAAAGAAACGCCTGCCCTACCCAGCTTTGTTGAAAATGTTTTTTGCGAAGAACAGGAGAAGGAAATCCTCTACTACTTGCTAAAATTTGGGCAAAACGTATTTTTCGAAATTCCACCACCCGAGGATGTCGAGGAAGACTTGCCCCCTCAACAAGTAACTGTGGGTCAACACATCATCTCTGAGATTCTGAACGACGACCTTGAGTTTAAAAATCTTGTTTACAAAAAGGTATTTGATGAGTATCAGAAGCTAATGGAGGATGGAAGAGAGATAGACTATCGAACATTTACTAACCACCCCGATGCTGAAATTAGCCAGCTGGCCGTAAACCTGCTCACCACTCAGCATAAGCTAAGCAAGATATGGAGTAAGCATCAAGCAATGCCAGTTGAGGAGGAGAATGCACTACACGAGTCGGTTCCCAAGGCCATCATGGTATACAAAAGCAAGGTAATGCAAATGGTTTTAGGTAAGCTTCACGAGGAGTTACGGAGCCTAAACCCCAAGGATCAGATTGAAGAGGTAAACCAGCTTTTGGTTAGGCTAAAAACCATAAATGAACTTAAAAACCATATTTCTAAAGAGCTGGATCGTATAGTTTTGTAGGTCTGCAACATTTTGGAGTAGATGTGAACCACGTTATTAAAGCCTCGTTTAAAAAAATAGAACGTTTGTGTTTAAAAAATATAATAGACTTTACTGGGCATACAACTAAGATTTTTCATAAATTAGCACGGATTTAATTAACCTGAAATTTGTAACTAAAAAACCATAGAAGCATGAAAACAATGTATAGCAAAGCGCTCTTAACAAAAACTTTGGCTTCCCTACTTGGGGCCGCCGTAGTGGTTGTAATGGTTAGCTGCGGTGGAGGTGCCAAGCAGGCCGAGACCGATAAGACAGTTGAATCGAAGGAGGAGGCTTTTAAAAGTGTAACCAATTACCCAATCCCCACTGCTTTCGAAGTGGTTAAACTCCTTAATAAAGCAGGGGCTAGCTATATCCTAAGCCTCAACAATCCAGTAGAGAACGTTGATAAGTACTTCACAGAGAAAAGCAAGGCGCTTAACCTTGGTGTGTATGGTGCCAACCTAAGCTACGCCAGCACCTACCAGATGAAGCAGGAAACGATGAGCTACCTCAACGTATCAAAGAAACTAATTGAGGATCTGCAGATAACATCAGCCTTCAATAAGGATTTTGCTGATAGGGTTGAGGGTAATTTAGATAACAAGGATGAGCTTATCCAGATTATCACCGACTCATTCTACGACACGTATGAATTCCTAGTTAATGAGGGTAAAGACAATATCTCACTACTTGTAATGACCGGCAGCTGGTTAGAGGGGCTATACATTACCACCCAAATAGCTATGGTTAGCAAGAACAATGAGGATATCCTAAAAATTATTGCCAACCAAAAAGATCCAATTAATAAGCTATTTGAGCTTATGGAACCCGTTACCGATGATGCTGCAGTTGCTGAGGTTATGGAAATGCTCAAGCCACTAAAAGCATTATTTGATGGTGTTGAGGGAGAAACCATCACTCCTGAGCAATTCGAAAAAATTGAGCAAGAAATTAATAAGGTGCGAACTGCCATAGTAAGCTAAGTGCACCAACAAATAGAGAAAGCCTGCTTTTTGCAGGCTTTTTTTTGTGGGTAGCAATCGCCGTTTTGTTAAAAGAACAGGTACTTTGTGTTTTATGCACCACTACGATGCTTTGGGAAATGGCCCCTGATAGTTACTGTGTTGTTTTGTCTTAAATGTAATTTTGGGTGACTCGTTGCAATTTAAGTGATGCTTGATCCCTGAAAGCGCCCTACTTTCTTTTGCTACCACCAAAAGAAAGTAGCAAAGAAAACTCACCGCTGCCAGAGCGGTCTCTTGAACTCTACGAGATCCCCCTCTGAATGCGGAATGAAACCAAAGACGAGGCCTTGCGATGTGCGCGGGCATTGTAAAACGGCGGGAGGCGAGGGCGTGAATGCTGAACCCTTAGCCCTATGTGCGATGGCGCTTGCGCTCGATATGGAACACGCTTGCAGGAGGTATATGCCGAATTGAAAAACATCTCTTAATCCTAATGCCCATAGGTTATCCATACCACTGTTCCATATCGCCTACATCGCCATAGGGCTTGGGGTTCAGCAGGGCGGGCAGCAGCATCCCTGCCTGCCGAAACGGCAGTGCAGGCAGGGTTTTACATTCCCGCCTGACCGCTTCAGTCGGGCAGGGATTCTTTGCTTACTTTCTCATCAAGGAGAAAGTAAAGGGGGTGTTTTGCTTTTACCTATTGCTTAGTAATAAAGCTTTGACTATATTGATTAGCTAGATGCGCTATATTGGGCGTGTAATATAGATTCTGATTTGGGTAACCCAATGCACAAAATATGGGTAGCAATCACCGTTTTGCTAAAATAACAGATACTTTGTGCATAATATTTGCATGCAGCATACCGTATTTTTGTAAGTCTTTATAACTTGTAACCCGAAACCAACCCTTTTATATCGGTAATGAGTGAATCTATCCTAAATGCGTTAATCCAACTCTACGCTCTAATTGCAAATGCCACAGGCACTTCAACACAGGGACGAAAACTTGTGGAGGCAATGCTTAAGGAGCAGCTAAACGCTAGGCTAGTTGCCGACTACCTTGTACTATACGATAGTTTTCTAGACTTTTTCTCGCGCGACACCCCAAGTAACCTGGTAGATACTGAGGAGGGAAAGTCGTTGCTAACGGCATACGTTGAAAAGGTATGCACACAGCTGAGAAAGGGACTAAATCTTTCCGAGCGCATAGTGGTAATTATCAAACTTCTCGAGTATGTTAACGATGACTCAAAAGTTACTCCGCTTGAGGATCACATAATAAATAGCCTAGGGCATTGCTTTAGCATTAATGAAGCGGAGTTGCAGAACCTCAAATACTTTGTTTTTCATACCGATTGCCAAGAGATAGAGCCCGACAAGCTGCTCACCATCGAAAGCCATCGGCAGGTTGGTGAGGATTTGCTCGAAGGTATTTGGGTAGAGGAGAACAGACCCGAATGGCAATATGAGGACAGGAAAATTCATAATGCCGCCATTGAGGGTAAGCTCAGCTTTCTTCACATAAAATCTATTAACAATTTCATTCTTCGGTACTTTGGCACATCCGAACTATACATAGACGGTAAACGAATTGAGTCGGGTCGTCCTTTACTAATGGAAACGGGCTCAATTGTTAGGGGAGCAAACATTGACCCTATATACTATACCGAGCTAACACAGCGATTTAGCAACGCACATAAGCGGAGCCGAATTGTTTTTACTGGCGAAGACATCGAATTCCGATTCAAAAACAGTGACAACGGTATACAAACCTTCAACTTCTCCGAGGAGTCGGGTCAGCTGGTAGGCATTATGGGTGGCAGCGGAGTGGGAAAGTCCACCCTGCTCAACCTGCTAACGGGTAAGCTTACCCCCAATAGCGGCCGGGTGCTCATTAATGGTTATGATATCCACCGCAACAAGTACGCAGTTGAGGGTATTATTGGCTACGTTCCCCAAGACGATTTGCTGTTTGAGAACCTTACCGTTTACCAGAACCTTTACTACAATGCCAAGCTATGCTTTAGCAACTTTACCGAGTTTAAGGTAAGGCAATCGGTTAAGCGCATACTCGACGACCTAGACCTTTGGGAGATTAAAGATCTTAAGGTGGGGTCGCCCCTTAACAAAATGATTAGCGGTGGGCAGCGTAAGCGGCTAAATATTGGCTTGGAGCTGCTGCGCGAACCCAGCATTCTGTTTGTTGATGAACCCACCAGCGGACTATCGTCGAGCGACTCGCTCATGGTGATGCGCCTGCTTAAACAACAAGCCAATAAAGGGCGGCTGGTTATAGTTAATATCCATCAGCCCTCATCAAAAGTATTCCGATTGCTCGATAAGCTGTGGGTGCTCGACAAGGGTGGGTACCCCATATACCAAGGAAACCCACAGGATGCCATAGTGTACTTCAAGACCATGAGTACTCAGGTTAATGCCACCGAAAGCGGATGCCCGCAGTGCGGTACGCTTAACCCCGACCAGATACTGGAGATAGTTGAGGCCAAGGTGGTTGATTCGGCTGGGAATGTTACGTACGAGCGTTTGAAGGATCCACAAGCATGGTACTGCCTATACCAAAGCAATATCGAAAATGGATTCGAACCTAAGCAGCACAAGGGGCTGCTTCCTAAGAACTTCTTTAATATCCCCAACATCGAGGTTCAGTTCAAAATATTTAGCATTCGAAATCTGCTATCAAAGATCTCCAATAAGCAGTACGTTATCATCAACCTTATTGAGGCGCCAATACTGGCATTCATTCTATCGTACTTCACCAAGTACATACCAGGTGATGCTTACGTGTTTGCCGACAACAAGAACTTTCCTGCCTACCTGTTCATGAGCATTGTGGTGGCCATGTTCCTTGGGCTAACCGTTAGTGCCGAGGAGATAATTAGCGATAAAAAGATACTAGAACGTGAATCGTTCCTGAACCTTAGCCGATTCAGCTACCACACCTCCAAGGTGCTCTACCTTTTTGCACTGTCGGCAGTGCAAATGGGAATGTTTGTGCTGGTGGGTAACACGATCCTCGAAATTCAGGGGATGATGCTGAACTACTGGCTAATCCTTTTCTCCACGGCCTGCTTTGCCAACATGATGGGGCTAAACATTAGCGCAGGGCTCAACTCCGTAGTAGCTATATACATTACCATTCCCTTTATTTTAGTGCCCCAAATTCTACTCAGCGGTACCATTGTGCAGTTCGACAACCTACACCCCACCATAACCAAGCGCATATACGTGCCGGTAGTTGGCGATCTCATGGTGTCACGATGGAGCTACGAGGCTCTCGCCGTTGAGCAGTTTAAAAAGAATCCCTTTGAAGCACACCTCTTCGAACATGAGCAGCGTGCTAGCGATGCCACGTTTGTTTCAACATTTCTAGTTCCGCGCCTACAAACCTTGGTAGAGGAGTGTATACGATTGAACGAGCAAGAACAGCAACTTGACCACCGGTATGAAAGGAATCTTGGGCTTGTGCGCAATGAGCTGCTCTCCCTAGCCCGAACGGGCAATGTTCCACCCTTTGAGTTTCTGCAGATGCTAAACCCCGTTTCGTTTACCCAAGATATTGCCGATGAGCTGGCTGGATACCTATTCTTTGTGCGGATGAGCCACAACAATATTGCTGGTGAGGCAAAGCAGAGGCGCGATAGCGTGTACAACGCCCTAGCCGATAGCCTTGGTAGCGATGGGCTTTTCGACCTTAGGCGCAAGAACTACAACAAGGCCCTTGCCGATTGGGTGCTAAACACCCATGAGGTGAATAAATACCTAGAAACCGATGGTAGGGTGATAAGAAAGTACGAGCCAATTTTTATGAGACCCGAGCACAGCTGGGGTCGAGCACATTTTTATGCTCCAGTAAAAAAGTTTAATAACCAATACGTTGACACCATTTGGTTTAACTTGGCAGTTATTTGGATGGCCTCGTTGCTTCTGTTTGTCACCCTACAGGTAAATCTGCTGGGCTGGGTAATCTCACATATCGAAAAGATAAAAATTCGCAAGCAAAGCAAAATACAGGAAAAGATTCTGGCCAAGAGGTGAGGAAGGCTTAATTAACAATATAAATGAACACTTCTTTGGCTCAACCTAACAAATATTATCCACATCAGATCTACGTGTTTGCCTTAAGTCGGATTGATAAACTGGTGTTAAATAATAGTAATACCTTCTAATAGAGTAAAAAAAATACCGCCCACACATTGGGGCGGTATTTTAGATACGCTTTGATAAGTGTTAAAACACTAACCTTAGACCAAGCAAAGCGCCCCAAGTACTGCCTGTGTTGATACTCTTGCTTAGTGTGGTTTTGTCCTGAAAATCCTCAATAGAATTTGCATTTAATCTAAACGTTGGTGCTGTTGTTGAAGTAGGAAGTGCAACGCGTGTTAGTGGGCGCACATTATCATAACTAGCTAGAGGATTGTATACATAAGTACCCCAACTGTCGTTAATAATGTTGCCAATGTTTAGAATGTCAAGGGATACCTGAAGGGTATATCTACGATCGGTTCCAAAATTAGTGAATACATCTTGCAAAACCTTGATATCGAAACGATGTATCCAAGGACGAATGTGTCCAAATCGTTCGGCGTACATCCCCTTTCGGCTGCTTAGATACTCGTTACTATTAATGTAACTCCAGAAAGCATCGGCCTGTTGTTCAGCGGTCATCTCATTAAAATCTACAAAAGTAATCTCGTTTTTAGTAGCGGGGATATACATTAAATCGGATGAGATACCATCGTTGTTTAAGTCATTTGAGTATGTGTACGACCATCGCCCCTGTTGGAAACCACGATACGATAAGGTGAAAGTAGTAGCCAGCGTTCTAAAGTACTCGACTCTGTATGAAGCATAGCCCACAAGTTGATGAGGGGTGGAGAAATTAGAATAGCTAAGGCCAGGATCGTTAAGAGAACTTACCGAGGTGTTACTCGAGAATGCTGAGTATGCAGCAGAGCCCGGGTTAGAGGTAATGTCTTTGGCCATTGTATAAGTGTACGCAAACATACCAGAGATGCCGTGGCTAAAGTTTTTAGTAAGTTGAGCTGTAAGCGAGTACTGATACCCCTCATTGGTATTGGTTAACACCATAGCATTTCCAACAGAATCTTCGTATTTTCTATCGTCTGATGTTTCCCAGTAAGGTCTCTGGTCGGAGCCTATCATATTGCCAGTAGCGGGTCTTTCGTTAATGTTTACCTGCTTTATCGCGTTAATATCCTTGCCAAATAAGGCTTCACCAGTGAACACCATATCGTATGGCAACTTATAGTCAAAAGCTAAGCCTGTGCGCCATATCTGTGGCATTTTAAAGTTTTTTGATACCATAGCTAGACCAGCATTGTTTGGCAGTGTGCTTGGGCTTTGTGGGAACAAATCGGGCCGACTTAAGATAAACTGTTTGAAGTCTGGGTTAAACTCAAGTCCTTCCAAATTGGAGTTACCTGGACCCCAACCAATTTCAGGCGCCTGAATAACACCTGAGTTGGTGGGCTGGTTTGTAAACCATACAAAAGGAAGCATTCCGGTAAAAATACCCGATCCGCCCCTTACCTGAAGCGATCTATCGCCCATTACATCCCAATTGAATCCGAAGCGTGGTGAGAATAGCAACTGAGTTTTGGGCCAGGTACCAACATCAATTTTCTGACCCGATGGGTCCTCTGGGCTCCACCCAAAGCTGAGTGCTGAGATGGAAGGGTTACCTTTCACGTCATCAAGAAACAGGGGCAATTCGAAGCGAGCACCATAGGTTATCTTCAACCTTGGGTTAACCGTCCACTCATCTTGTGCGTATATAGCTGCAAGACCAAATGTGAGTTCAGCTCCAGGTGCGTCATTCCCATCATACCCATAGGTTATGCCAAACCCCATCGGGTCAGCTCCATTAATAAAATCATCAACTGAAGCATATCTATAGTACGATGTACCCTCACGAATGTATGAGTTGCGGAAGAAAAGATGATCAAACGAACCGCCTATGGTTACTGTATGCCTATTGAGGTTTATTGTTGTGTTATTTACGATACTTAAGGTTTTATTGGTAACATCGTTGTTGTAACTGAACAGCTCATAGCCAAAAGACATATACTGGTCACCACCCTCCCAGATATCAACAAATGGGAAAATATCGGATGGGCTCGTACGAGTATCCTGAATGAATGTGTAACTGGCTAAAAACTTATTTGAAATATTCTGCCGTAGTGAACTGTTCAGTTCGCTTGTAAATGAGCGAACAGTGTTTTTAAACCCATAAAAAGCGTTCGAAAAGGCCATCGACTGACTGCTTATCCTTCCCGAGTTTCGGGCATTGCTTGGAGGGCCACTGTTGAAATTGGTCTGCTGATCGGAAGTTCCAACCACATCGTTATAACGCAGTGTTAAGCGATGCTTGTCGCTAATGTTCCAGTCGATGCGGGCCAGAATTTTAGTGTTTAAATCTTGGAATGGTTCAAAGTCTTTGTATTTCCCAGGATCGTATCCATATTGGCTTATTAGGTGATCACGAACCCTAATCATATCGGCCTCTGTCGTTCTAGAAATCATCATATCAGGATTTGCTATTCCATCACTACTTGGACTCCATGAAACACCAGGCACATTCTCCTGCTCTATCTCAGCATTAACAAAGAAGAACAACTTGTTTTTAATAATTGGGCCGCCAAGAGTAAACCCGTAGTTTTGGCTATTTCTATCATTAGCTCCTGTAACTTCAAGACCCTCAACAGTGTTTCCTGTGAAAGACTTGGGTCTTATGTAAGAGTACGCCGAACCTTTGAAGGTATTATCTCCACTACGCGTAACTGCGTTGATACTGGCTCCCGTAAATTGCGATAACCTAACGTCGTAAGGGGCTATGCTAACAGTAATCTGTTCAATGGCATCAAGGGATATAGGTTGAGCATTTCCACCGGGAAGCGGGTTACTGCTAAGGCCAAAGTTGTTATTAAAGGCAGCTCCGTCAACTGTGATGGTATTGAAACGACCATCGCGACCGGCAAACGAGTTTCCTTGAGCCTGTGGTGTTAGCCTTGATAGATCGGTGATGCTTCGGCTAATTGATGGTAAACTGCTAATGTCTCGTCGACTAATGTTGGTTTGAGCTCCAGTTCTATCGGAATTCAGAATGGGATTACCTAACCCTGCCGAGATAATTACCTCATCGAGTTGTGTTGCAGACTCCCTAAGCACAATGTTTTGAGCGTAAGATTCACCAAGATTCAGGAAGATATCAGAGAATCCACCAGTAGCATAACCAACGAACGAAACGGTAATAGTGTATGGACCTCCAATCCTCATATTCGAGATTCGGTAGTTGCCTGCAATATCAGTAACTGTTGCATATTGTGTTCCTGATGGAACATGCACCGCAACAACTGTAGCTCCAGGGAGAGACTCCCCTCCCTCATCCGAAACAAAGCCATTCATCTCAGATGTGGTAACCTGCGCAATGCTAAACAGGCTCACCGCTGAAAACAGCATTAACAAAACTAATCTTCTCATTTTCATTGATTTTATGGTTAGTTTAAAGTATAATCCAACTGTAAATATACGGCAACTTACCATTGCCACCATTTACAAAAGATTAACAAATTGTTAACAACGCCTCAAGCACACCAGGCGAACCTACCTGTTAAACAAAAAAAACCTGCATAGCAGGAGCTGTGCAGGTTTCTAACATAATGTAACTAACTCTATTCTACCACCTCATCGGAGATGTATTCGAATTGTGGAGGAGTATCGCCCGAAGCGGCAGCGGTACACTTAAAGGTGTAGGTACGGAAGCCATCATCGGCTGAGTTTAATCCATTGGAGTAGTAAATCTTTGTGGTAACCTTGTAGTATACCTCAATGCCACTAACTGTAGGAATTGCCTCGGGGAATCGAAGTTGGGTAAATATTTCCATTCCTTCCCTCAGGCGCTCATGAAGAAGAGCTATTTTTTCTTCGTTAGACTCCAGTGCGCCTAGCTCAGTGTCATACTCAACGTAAGGATCTCTATAGTTTAGGCGTAGGCTAACATTACCGTAGTAGCTACCAAATCCATAGTAGAATTCAGCGGTTCCATAGCTGTCAATGTAGTTCTCGTTGATGTTCTCCTTTACATAGTCTACAATAATTTGATAGTCGGAGTTAACCATAGTGTAAACAACCGTTGGATCGAACACCCAGCCATCGTTGGATACAAGGAATTGCTCGGTTTTGTTCTCGATGAAATCCTCGGTTTCCCACTCCATACCATTATAAGTGTACTGCGTGGCACCAGAGTAGGTTGGATTGCTACCAGTTCTATAAACTACGGTTTTAACATCGCCCGCTTGAGCGTAGGGGAATTTATTGAGCAAAAAGGTGGGAATGTATAGGGGTACATCGGCCGAAGAGAAATAGTCCTTGCCAATTGCAGCGTAGTCTGCAAGCTGAAGGGCAACAAAAATTTTGCTATCTGCTGGCCTCCAAGTGGTGCCATCGTAATTATAAACTACATACTGATTTTCTCCTGTTGGCAACGACGATATAGCTATATTGTCAATTTGATAGGTTGTGGTTCTCAACGGGTCATCACCTCTATCGTCTGCCGAGCGGCCATCGCCGTCGTACTTAAAGGCTATGTGAACCTTTTTCCCCTCGTAGCTGCTCATATCTGCAACTCCAGCATTCCCCCAGGGAGAGTAGCCACCTGCAAACTCAGGTAGGGTAAAGTTAGAGGTTAGGTTAGTCCAGGTAGCCTCCCCAATTCCACTCTCTGTCCCATCAAAGTCATCAGATATCCATACGGTTAGGCAATTTGCATTCCAATAACCAACAGCAACATCAAAGGTAAACTTTGCACCAGATGCATCTGTCAAATCAATCTCTGGTGAGATGAGGTATGCCTCATTAATTGCTCCTGAGTTATGCGATGATGCTTGTGCAAAATTATTGCCGCTAAAAACTCTGCACTGCCAGTCCAATTCTCCTTTAAGATCTACAGTCATCCAACCTTCCTCGCTAATTGGTATATGAGGCGATGATGTTGATACTGAGTGGTCGGTCCAGTCTTGCTTGTAAAACTCCTGTCCCACAGGATTCTCCTCGTCGATGTATTCATACTGAACAAACTTGAATTCACCTTCGGTGGCGCTGGGGAATTTTGATTTAAGAACTAGGGGAAGCTTCTCGGCAGGAGTATGCTTGCGAGTAAGCGCCTCTAGGTAGTCAGTTTGGCTACCCCAAGCCAGCTGGTAGTCCTCGGTATTGAGAATGTTAATTGAACGTAGTTGCGATAAATAGGCAGGTCTATCGCTACCAAAAGCATAGGTAACCATAGCCGACGAGCCCATATCGCTGTACTTGTACATTGATTCTAGGATATAGGGAACGTAGTCGGCAGCAGGTACGGTTTCGGTAAAGTACTTATAATCGGCAATCGACTTGGCCTTGGCGCTATCCTCCTTGGTTTCGGCTTTGGCAAGAGCCATCTTGCTAATATCAGAGTAGTTTGCCTCGGTTAATGTGTAGTTATAGGTAACTAGGTTCTTGGGCTTGGTCATATCCTCTAGCCCCTCAAACTGGTCGTTGAAGTCGGTACAGCTAAACTGTACCAGAGCTAAAGCTAAACCAGCAAGTAAAATATTTAATTTTTTCATAATCCGTCGGGTATTTAGAATTTAATTTTTAGGGAGGTGGAGAATGTTCTTCCAAATCCATAGAAAACAGTTGAGGTTAACCAGTCGTGGTTAACTCCATCCGTTGCGTCAGTAATATATTCAGCATCAAATAGGTTATTGATGTTGCCAACAATTGTTGCATCGAAATCACCAATTTTAAAGCGGTAGCTTGCATGAAAATCGAAGGTGATGGCATCGGGAATCATCCAGGGTTGAGCAAAGTTCAAGGGGTTAAGGTTTGAACCAACAGATGAGATGTTGTAGTAAGCATAGTTGCGTCCAAAGTAGTTTCCATCGATCCCCATCCTGAAGCCCTTAATAAGCTCGTACTTGGCTCCAATGGCAGCGGTAGTTTGCGCCGAGTTACCAACCCTAATTCCGCCAATATTAACCTCAATTTTTGCGTGCTCTTCGCTTTGAATTTCAACCACGTTACCGCGAGAATCAGTAGGCTCTCCCTGGCGATTGTATAGGTAACCAGCAGCATCCTCCTTCCATTTCCAGTCGCCAAGAGAAACCATACCAGTAATCTCTAGCTTCTTAATTGGTCTAGCCACAAAGTCGAGTTCAACACCTTGGTGAAGAGCATTAACGCCCTCCATGTTGGCAACCAAACTTTCGGGGCTATTGGCATTGATGGCACGTACCAACGTTTTGTCTCTCCACTCGGTTCTGTATACGTTAAGGTTAGCCGAGATAATAGATGAAACGAAACCATAACCGAGTTCAACCGAAAGAGCCTTCTCGTTTACAGCGTTGGGGTTGGTGATATTACTAGTGGTAGACTGCAAGAAAGCTCCACCTGAGAAGAAAGGTGCACGTGATATCATGCCAATATTGGTGAACACGTTATGATGATCGTCGATATTGTAGTTGGCCCCCCCCTTGGCGCTAAAACCAAAGAAGTTGATCTTTTCCGACATAGCATCCGCCTCGTTGTAGTAAAAACGATCGTACCTCCAGTAGGTAGTGTTCGATCCGGAGAATGATAGGAATGCACTTAGGTTGTACTTGTTATACTCTGCCTGCATAAATACTCCCTCGCTACGAACAAAGCCATCGTAATCGCGGTAAACCACATCGCCCACTGTAAGTTTCTGGGTTTGCCAGTCGGTGCTGCTAAGCGCTGGGCGAGAAGTTTGGTCGATAAAGTAAGACGCTCCGTAAAGGTCAACCAGCTCGTTGGTGTGAATCCCTTTGTAGTAACGGAAGTCAACCCCACCGTAAAAATCAATATCATCGGTAAGCCTAGTGGTGTATGTTGATAGCAAGCCGTACCAGCGATGCTGGTTTACACTCTTCGACATGGCCATCATAGCACCATTAATATCATTTGTCGATTGATTCAGCTCGTAAATAGTTCCATAGTCGAAAGTTCCATCAACTGAGCGGAAGTTATACTCGGTATCATTAAACATGTAGGTTGAGTTTGGAATACCGCTGCTGGCACCGTACCATGCAGTCCTGTGTGCCGAGGTAAAACCTTGACCACTATAACCAAATCCGTTACCAATTGAAACATAGGCCGAAGTAGAAAGGTTAGACTTGTCGTCAATTTTCCAAAAGTGGTTAAGCGAGATTTGTGGCTTATGGTACACGTTGTAGGCCGATGCGTGCTGCTGACCATTCATATCGAAACCGTAGGTGGGATTGTACTTGTACTTACCAGGCACCATTTGCCACTGGGCTATGGTTAACCTATCGTTCCTGTTACGCTGGTTGTGCTTTTGTGGAGCTCCAAATGCGGTGAACGATAAGTGGTGGTCTTCATTCAATCTCTTTGAGATGTTAACAAAGTATGAGTACGACTCAAATTCGGTTCCCTGGATATAACCATCACCTGTTGTTTTAGCACCAAGCAACGATATTGCCCAGTTGTTCTCTGTTAAACCTGTTGACACAGAGAAGCTAACCTTATTATAGTTGTCGTTACCAATACCGTACGATACCGACCCTCCCTTTTTGGCGTCGGTTGAGTTGGTAACAATATTAATTGACCCCCCAAGCGATGGTGCCGCTACTTTTGAAGCACCCAAACCACGCTGAACCTGCATTAATCGAGTAACATCGCCCAAACCAGCCCAGTTCGACCAGTATACGCCTCCCCACTCCATATCGTTCATGGGTACACCGTTAATCATAACAGCGATGTTGGCCGATTCAAAACCACGAAGGTTAATACGCGAGTCACCAAATCCACCACCCTCTTTGGTGGCATAAACACCGGGGGTCGATTTAAGAATTTCTGGAAACTCTTGAGTTCCTAGCTTCTCCTCAAGCACAATGGGTTCAATCCTCGACTGTGCAACGGGTGTTCTTCTTGATACCGCAACCGATGCGAAAACTTTTACCTCGGCAATACCAATCTGATCGGGTACAATGGCTATCGTTCCTAAATCTATGGTTTCGCCATTTTTAATAGAAAAGTCAATGTCTAGATTAATGTATCCAACAAACTGAACCAAAAGAGTTTGTTCGCCTGCTGGAACTGTCATCTCGAATGCACCAAAAGCGTTACTTGTAACACCCTTAGATGAGCCTTTTAGTATTACTGTGGCTCCAATTAGCTGCTCGTTGCTGCTTGCATCAACTACAACCCCCTTTACAGTACCTTGCGAAAAGACCAGGCTGGCTACACCAGCTAGTGTAAGGGTTAATAGGATCTTCTTGATTGTTCTGATCATAATTAACTTTTAGATTTAATGAAATTGGGTAGAAATTTTTCGAAGCTTATTAATTCAATTACTCTTTAGTGAAAAAATGGACGGTAAATTTAATTTTAATACTTATTAATAGTAATAAACATTATTTAACAGCGGTGTATTTACCCTCAAACGTTTGCAATATGGTGTTGCAAGTCATTATACCGATACAAATAATACTAAATCTGAAGATTAACTATCGTAATTTAAAGGTGCATTTAAATTTTGGGGTAAAAATTTGCAAAAATTGAAAGGCTGTTTAATTTTCATAAGGTAAAAAACTGTCAAAACGAGCGGCAGTTTATTCTAAATCGTTTGTTAAGCACTGAATAATGATTGGGCTCTGCCCAGCTTGGGGTAAATGTAGCAGTAGAAGAGGGTAAAGAAAATAAACATGCTCTGGCCTATTTGTCCCTCAATGGGGTCGTTAACCAAACCATTTATAGCAAAAACTATTAGGAAAATAGTGAAGGGGAAAGCCCTACACACCCTAAAGCGCATAACTATATATATATAGATTGCTAGGAATGCCGTAAAACCGAGAACTCCCCATAGCAGCATTAAGGAAAGGTACTGGTTATGCGAACGGAGGTTATTGCCGGCTAGAACAGACCCATTTTTATTTAGCCCATACTCAACCGCCCTCTCAACATGCCCTGTGCCCCACCCAAAGACTGGACGGGTTTTAATCGACTCCAACGACGCTTCCCAAAGGGCAAACCTCTCTGTAAAAGTGCTCCAGCTTGGACTCGCTCCATTGCTTGAGGTATACATATAGATCCCCATCATTAGTTGATATACCCTATTGTACAAACCTGGCCACTCGAGGAAGAGGTAATTGGTGTAACCATCTTCAATAGCCACAATATCAGCCTTACTTAACTTCGAAAGGCCCTCCTTGTCTTTGGGTAAACCCATTGACGCCATGTACCTATATAGCGTATGCTTAAGGGATTCGTTGCTTCGGGTTAGACTATCGAATGGGACTGTGCTGCACACATTCCACGCATCTCTAAGCTCCTCATCGGCAATAAGAACATATACCAAATTCCCATTCTCGCGAAGGGGGTTCGAAACATCATGCTTATACTCCGAGCCGTAGCTTGTTTCACGTGGAAGATTATTGAAATCTATATCGTTCTGGCTATGCGTGAGGTTATACATAAAAAGAAACAACCACACCAGAAATCCTACAACACCAATAAGCCCAGCTGCAAAGGCAGCTTTAAGCCATCGATTTTTATGATACAAAAGGATAATTAATAGGGTATAACCCAGCGCCCCCCCCAACGATGCCAAACCGGTGAACGAGCGGAGGTATACAATAAAGAACACGAGCCAGCCCGAAACTGCTAAAGAAAGATATAGGTGTATACGCTTCGATGATATTTGCCTAACCAGAAGTGGCAGCTGAAAGGCCGCAACGATTAGCAGCATGCTAAAGTTGGTAGCTGGCACAAAGGGCGATGCCTCACGAAAGTCCACAGGGTTATCAACCAGCCGAATGCCCAAACCAATAAAGGACACCACAACGACCGATGAAGTAAAGAGGACAAGCAATCCTACGATCTGCTTCTTAGATAGTGCTGGCGATGTTAGTAAAACTAGCGGAAGCAAAAGCGTGGGCAGCTTATGATGCAAAGACTGCAAGGCAAACATCCGATCGTGCGCCCAAAGTATTCCCAAAAGGCTTAACCCAAACATCAGCAAAAAAGCACCAGCTGCTTTTTGGTTGCAAAACCGATGGTATTTATCCTTAAAATTTCCCTCTACCAGCCAATTGACCCCTAAAAGCACAATGCTTACCGTAAGCAAAAAACGTGAGGTGGAGAGAGAAACAACAAAAAGGCTTAGGCTTAAATAGTATATCCAAAAGTGAACATTACTCCGCGAGATTGAGCTAGGATAAGCCATACACCTTACTTATTAAAGATGACTATGTAATATGATTGTATAGACGCTATACCACCCCCCTAAAGCGTTCGGGAATCATTACAATTGGGTTCTCCCGAAGCATACCGGGTTTATTAATGGCGTATACTGGCCGAAAAAGGCTTTGCCTTAGCCTTGCCTTTGCGAAGAAAGTGTCGCCATCAACAGCTTTGCCATTGCGAATCAGCTCAAAAAGCCTAAGTCTGCGGTCGAGGTGCCCGGTCCAACCATCCTTATGCAGCGAGTTATCGCCAATCTTTTCTTTTGATCTTTGGTAGTCGAGCATACCAAAATGGAATAAAAACAGATGCTTATCAATACGAAAGTTTCGGCCCTTTACCCTATGGAATCCCGACCCCCAGCGCAGTGGTTTAAGGGCCACCACGGGTTTAGTGTAGCGTGCCGACACATGCGCGAAGTGCCGTTGCGTAAGGAATGGCTTGGATGTATCTATTGCTCCCTCCAAATCGATATGCTGCCCCACATCCAGTCCCAATGCCGATTTTGATGAGCCACCCCAGGGCCGAGTGAGATAATCAATCAGATTTGTATTTAGCTTAGGGTCAACCACAAGAATCTCGTCAATATCATGGGCAATAACTACCTGGTAGCGATGAAAAAGTGATTTGGCAAGGTGCGAAACAAGCCGAGCTCTATTCCTATCCCCCTTGGCTCGCTTAAGCTTCCGGTGGGGCAGTCTTATCACATTAACTTCATCACAGTTAGCAGGTAGCTCCTGGTCATGGCCATCGAGAATAAGGAATAGGTTTTTTTCCCCCAGCTGCTGTCCGTAGTACTCAATCCATTTGGCAACAAAAAAATTATCGTTACGCATCATCGATACGGCAGCCACCTTGTCGTTTTCTGTCGAGGTCATAAATGCCAATTTAATTATTGGCAAAGTTGCGAAAAAATGTAAAAAAGCAATACTTTTGAAAGAAAAACGGTAATGTCAATAGCGAGATCCGCTGAGTCAACCCCCATAGATGTGGTGATATCCTGGGTTGACGGCAGCGATTCTTCATTTACTCAAAAGCTTAAGCCTTACTTGAATGGCAGGCCTCGTAGCACGATACCCGGGGCAAGCCTCACCCGTTTTGCTTCGGTAAACGAGATTAGGTACTGCGTGCTAAGCATATTAACCTTTGCTCCCTTTGTGCGAAGAATCTTTATTATTACCGACAATCAAAAACCACCAATTTTTGAAGATGTCGAAAAGCTTTTCCCCGAACGGTTAGGCTCAATATCAATTGTTGACCATCGCGAGATTTTTACTGATTACCAGGAGTATCTCCCCACCTTTAGTAGCCGCAGCATCGAAAGTATGATGTGGCGAATTGAGGGGTTAGCCAATCACTTTGTGTACTTTAACGACGACAACTTTTTGGTTAGGCCAGTGCAACCCAAAGACTGGTTTACAGATGGTAAGCCTGTGCTTAGGGGCAAATGGGGAATTGCACCCATCCCCAGGCTTTGTTGGTACTGGGCAACTTGGTTCGTACAGCGTTACGTACTGCGAAAAGTCAACTTTGAGCCACGCCCCTCATTCCATATTGGGCAATGGCATGCCGCACAGCTAGCTGGATATACGCTGCGGTACTTTGTAAGCAGCCACACTCCCCACGCCGTTGAACGAGAAACCGTTGCCAATTACTTTACACAAAACCCAAGCTCGCTCAAAAAGAATATTTCGCATAAGTTTCGCAACCATAGTCAGTTTAATTTTGTTTCGCTATCGAATCACCTGCAGATCAACCGGGGTAATAGGCAATTTGCAAAACCCAGCCTAGTGTATATGCAGCCCGTAAAGCGGAGCAAAGGGTACATCGACAAAAAAATTGCGCAATGCCAACGTAACGAACAGATTAAATTCCTGTGCGCTCAAAGCCTTGAGCAATGCTGCCCTAGCGATAGAGATAAGTTATTCGGGTGGTTGGATAGTATTCTTAAGTTAGAATGCAATGGCTTAAATGATCAATAACAGTATAATGTCGATAACCTAACCTGCATTAAAACACTTATATAACTAGAAAATATGTACATCCTAAATAATTTTAAGCGTAAAAGATCAGCAACAACTATTCTTGCAAAAAATATTTTATTCTTTTTAAAATGGGGTATAAATATAATCCTTACAGGGAATAGGGTTAAAACGGTGCTACTATATCCACAGTTGCCCAGTGGTAAAGCAGTAATATCAAAAATATTAGTAAGTCTTAAGTGTAACGTTACCAACAACCCACAAAAGAAGCACAACCTTGTGATTTACTGGCATGATACTACTTATCGAAATCCGGACCAAGCCATTAAAAGTTTTGCGGAGAAAGAACTTGTGGTAAACCTTAACTGCACAGACATCTCCAAAAGCAATGTGGAGAAAGTGTTCAGCGAGGTGTTTGGCTACTCAAGCATAGTTAACCCTGAATCGATTGCTGGCCCCATGGTAAAAAAGAATGAAGTAAATGCCTCGCATGATGGCGTAATTGTGCAAGGGCCGCGTACTTCTGAACAGGGGTTTGTTTACCAGAAGGTTATTAATAATGAACTTGATGAGCATTTTGTTGTTGATATGAGAATACCGGTTATAAATGGCAAGATGATTTTTGGCTACCTCAAGTTTAAACCCATAACATCGCGATTTGCCAATTTCACAAAGAACATTCTCAACTCAAAAGAACCTGAGGTACACACCATTGAAGAATTACTTTCGGGTGAAGAGATGGGGTTGATTAAAGAGTTTTGCCAACGCATAGGGCTCGACTATGGTGAGCTGGATGTGCTACGAGACAACGACGATAAAAAGATTTACATCATTGATGTGAACAATACTCCAACCGGCCCGACTGTTAATAAAAACCTTAAAAAGCAATGTGTAAACCAAATGGCCAACTTGTTTAACGAGGAATTTATACAGAATTAGCAAATCTAAACACACTAGGAACTCAAGTTAAAGTGAAAAGCGAACAAAAACTAGCTAAGAATGAAGATAGATTTGGTTTACCTATGGGTTGATGGCAGCGATGAGCAGTGGTTGGCAAAAAAGAATGCAGCTCTTGCAAAGGATGTGGGTAACCTTCCTGCATCGTCGGTGCGTGGCACCCGTTGGGCAAACCACAACGAGCTGCTTTACTCCCTACGCAGTGTTGAAAAATTCGCCCCCTGGATTAATCATATTTTTATAGTAACCGATGGCCATAAGCCCCATTGGCTAAATACAAGCAACCCAAAGGTTAGCATAGTTGATCATAAAGAGATTATCCCTAGCCATAAGTTGCCCCTCTTCAATAGCAATGCCATAGAAATGTTCTTATGGAAAATCCCTAACCTCTCTGAGCATTTTTTGTATGCATGCGATGACATGTTTTTGGGGAAAGAGGTAAGGCCTGATTTCTTCTTCGATGAAAAAGGAGACCCCATTGTAATCATGAAGCAGCGCACAAGAAGCTTTGCAAATTTAGACGATAAATCGCCAGTAAACCGCAGGCTATTTAGCATTAAAACTGCTCGCACCATAAAATTTGTATACAAACAGCTAGGGGTAAAGTTTAACTTATCGTTTAAGCACGCCATTGAACCCATTAGGAAAAGTTATATGGCGAATAATTTTATCACGTTAGAACAGTACCTACTGGAAACCACCATCACACCTTTTCGCGATGTGAATAACTTGCAACGCATTGTCATGCCGCTATACGACAATACCTTTGGACGAAACACCATTGTGCTTAACTGGCGCGTAGGCTCCCAAAGAATTACATACAACCACAAGGAGGACTCCCTGCCCAAACGAATATACAACAGCCTTTTGTGGTTTACAGCAACCATCTTGGGGTATATTCAATATGACTGCATTGATAAGCAATGGAACCTAATCCGAAATATCAAAAAATATCAGCCTACGCTGTTTACCATTAACGATTTTTCCGATAAAGAATCATCGTTTAGGCAGGCTTCCGAATTTATCCAATCCATGTTCCCCACCAAATCAGAGTTTGAAAAGTGATAACACCCAAAGTTTCGGTAATTGTTCCCATTTACAATTGCGAACAATACCTTTCCGACACCCTGCTATCGATACAAAATCAGGCTTTTTCCGGTTTTGAATGCATCTGTGTGAATGATGGCTCAACCGATAACAGTGAAGCAATTATTGACCGATTTACCCAGAACGACAAGCGATTTGTAAAGATAAATCAGACCAACGCAGGGGTTTCCGTTGCGCGCAATGCTGGTCTGGATATGGCAAATGGTGAGTATCTTTACTTCGTGGATCATGACGACCTAATCCTTGAGGATACCCTACACAACTTACTAAACGCAGCAGAAAGTTACCATGCCGACATGTCGCGCGGGCGAATGATTACCATTCCAGAAAACTACGCATTAAGCGACCGCCCCAAGCAGCAAGTGCCAAACCACACGCAACTTTTTGAGAATCCGTTAACCGACTTCTACCAACACGCCCGTGGCAAGTACAAAACCTGGTGCTACATATGGCAGTGCCTTTACCGGCGTTCGGCCATACAAAACATCCGATTTCTCGATAGCTTACGCTCAGGCAGGGAGGATAATCTATTCATGTACGAAGTGGTGGCAAACATCAGCAACTATGTGCAAATAGATAACATTGTGGCGTGCCACAGGCACTCCAGCAGTAGCGTTATGCTTGGTGGCTACAGACCAGTACAAGTGGAGATGTTTGACATTGCCATTCCGTATGTTTACCACAAATATGCGTTGGCACCAAATATCGATAAGCGCTTACTGTGGTGGGTGTATCACAAGGAGTCTTACGGGGTATATCGGTTCTTAATTCGCAACACCATACGTTCTAATCAAAAGAGTCTTATATTATTAGCTCGGGAAGTTTTACTCAAGTACAAGAACACTCCTGAATTCATCGAAATAAAAAAACGTTGGAGCTTAAGGCAGGTGCTTTTTTACAAGCTGTTTATGCTTGAGCATTATAGGGTATTAAGGTTTTTTAGGTTTTTAATGTTTTAGGCTATACCCATTCACCTTTCAGGGGGGCGTGAATCCTGCTCAAGGCCAATTCATCCTGAGCCATACCAACAGCACCATACCCCCTCCGCCCGAAATAATTTCGCTTAATGGAGATTATTTTGCTATTTTTAAGCTCTTAAATGTGGTTTATATCAGAATAATGCTGGGTAGCAATAGGTAAACCAAAAACATTTAATTTAAGCAACAGGGAAATTGCTTGCTCTTTTATACAAATCAGTAATTTTTAGGTAATATTTTAGTACGATGCGCATTGGTACCATTTTACCCCACACCAAACTTTATGGAGGAGTAAGACGCTTTCTGGAGTTGGGTAACTTATTCGAGAAAGCTGGTCATACACCTATAATCTACACACCCGAGGGGCTAGCCCCAACCTGGTTCGACTACAGGGGTGAGGTTAAAACCTTTGAATCGCTAGGAGACGAAACACTTGATGCACTTTTCTTTACCGAACCAGAATATCTGCAGCTAGCTTTAACGGCAAAGGCCAAGCGTAAAATTTTTTATTTTATTCACCCAAAGGAGAGATTAACGATTTTTCGAAAACATCCTTCAATTGAAATCTTTGCCAATTCAACTAATCTGCTAGAGTTAGCCCAGAAAAAATATAAGGTAAAAGCATTCCCTGCATTTGGAGGCATAAACCTATCTACGCACAATCCAAAACCACATTTTGAACGTAACTCTTCAGAGCCTTTTGTTGTAATGGCCTATGGACGATTAGCGAGAAAGGTTAAGGGAACAAAATATGTAATTAACGCCTGTAAAAGACTTGTGAAAAAAGGGTACAACATTGAACTCCTCTTGTTTGATACGCCTGTGAGCGAAAAGATGAAAAAAAAGAATGGTAACTTGAAGCTGAATATCCCCTTTAAATTTATTCAGAATCATCCGGTTGAAAAAAATCAGGATCTTTACCATAAAGCCCATGTTTTTGTCTCGGCTGAATGCAGCGCAGGATGGAGCAATACGGCTGCCGAAGCAATGGCCTGTGGAACCCCAGTAATTGGGACCATAGCTGGTACCAAAAACTTCTTACTAGATAACCAAACAGGTATTATAATAACTCAAAGTTCAAGAAAAATTGCTGCCGCCATTGAACTGTTAATAAAAGATGAACCTTTTAGACAGGCACTTGCCAAAAATGGCCGTATGAAGATTGAGGTGTTCGACTGGTCATGCCTTGCAGAAACAATAATTAATCGCATTGCTGAACCAATAGATAGTAACGATTAGCGTTATGAAATTCGTTAGAATATTTTTTGCCAACATCATATCTGTCTTTTTCCTTAATAAGGTAAGGCGTAGGCGTATTCGTGGGATTGTTGAGTTTGGCTTGCTACGTGCCCTCAGAGTAGCTGTTAGGAACAGGGAAATGCGCAATCTACAACCCTGCAACTACCTAACGGTATGCGCCATTGCTAAGAATGAGGGGGCATATTTTAAGGAGTGGATTGAGTGGCATTTGGCACACGGCGTGGAAAAGTTTTACATATACAACAACGAATCGACCGATAATACCATAGAGGTTTTGCAGCCATACATTGATTCGGGTATAGTTGAGTACCATTTTATTACAGGAAAGAGAAAACAAACCACAGCATACAACCATTGCCTTAAGCAATACCGATACGATGCCCGCTGGATTGCATTTATTGATTTGGACGAGTTTATTGTCCCCATTAAAACCAAATCGATTCCTGAGTTTTTAAAACCCTTTGAGGGTTTCGCTGCAGTAGAAATTAACTGGCTTTGCTATGGTAGTGGAGGGGCCAAAACCCGCATGCTGGGTGGAGTAATGGATCGATTCCGTACCCACTCCTACCCCAACAGCCAATTGAACCGACACATCAAAAGTATTGTAAACCCAAGGCTCGCACTCAACTTCCTGTCATCGCATCACCCCACACTGTTGTCGGGACATGCTGCTGATACCAACGGGCATAAGGTGCGTAAGTACTTTTTCCAACGCGAACCCTTACACGATAAGATTAGGATTAACCACTACGCCGTAAAATCATTCGAGGAGTTTCTGGAGAAAAAAGCGCGTGGACGCGGTATGTCGCTAAGCCAACGCGGGCTAGATTACTTTAATCTGTTCGACCAGAATGATGTGAACGAAGACGAAAAAGAAGCAGGAATGGCCTAGGTACTTTCCTTTTACAAGAATCAAGGTAGTACTATGTAGTGTTTTTTAAAGCTCATCCTTTTTGCTCAAAAAGAATAATTCTAGTAGATTTCGGAATCAAAACCAGCGTATAGGTAAGCTTGAGAATAGACCCAAAAGTAAAATAGGAAATACTATGAAAACCCAATCCAACTGCAGTAGTAGTCAGCCCATAGATGCTGTTGTTGCTTGGGTTGATGGGGAAAACCTTGCTCTAGCCGCAAAGCGACAGAAATACCTAACCGACACCACACCTATAGCCAATAGCAGTGCCGATCCAACTCGTTTTGCTTCGGTAAACGAGATCAAGTACTGCGTGCTATCCATCATAAAATTTGCGCCATTTGTGCGCAATATCTTCATTGTTACAGATAAAGTGGATCCACAAATCTACGATGATGTAAAACGATACTACCCCGAAAGGCTCTCGTCAATTCGAATTGTTGACCACACCGAGATATTTGAAGGTTTCGAGGAGTTCCTCCCTACCTTCAACAGCATCACCATTGGTAATATGATATGGAGAATTAAGGATCTAGCCAATAACTTTGTTTACTTTAACGACGACACGTTCCTTGTGCGCAGCATAAACCCCAGCGATTGGTTTGTTGGCGACCGACCCGTTATCCGTGGCCATTGGGCTGGGATACCCCTACACCGAATGCTTTGGAATAAGCTACTAACAACTATCAACAAAAACATTAGAGGGCAGAAGAACTACCAACCCCGTGCATCATTTCATATGGGGCAATGGAACTCAGCAAGACTAGCAGGTTACAAGTGGCGCTACTTTACCCATAGTCATACTCCCCATACGGTGGGCAAACAGGTGGTAGCCGATTTCTTTGCCAAAAACCTACAAATCCTCAGAAAGAATTTAGCGTACCGATTTCGAAACCCCTCACAATTCACATTTATTGCCCTATCGAACCACCTGCAGCTTATTGGAGGCAACAGTAATATAGCCAAGCCCAACCTAATCTATATGCAGCCACACAACAGGTACAATGGGTATATTGAGCATAAAATTAAGCTCTGCGAACAAAACCCCAGCATTAAGTATATCTGCGTGCAAAGCCTAGATCTATGTAGCCCAAAGGAGCAGAACAGGGTTTTGGGATGGTTAGAAAAGATAATTAAGCCCCTGTAAAAGACTATGCCCAGCTGAAGGTGTATGAAAAAAGTGTACAAGTTGATTTCACATTATTTTTTACCTATTTTTGTTGAGCACTAAACCCATAGCAACTTGGAACTCTACTCTACTATAAAAGAATTGCTAGCCAGCAACGATTTTGTTAGCCTACCCGGCTTGGGTAGCTTTGTGCAAAGGTACGAACCCGCTAAGCATTCGCCCGACGGCGCAAGCCTTTTGCCTCCTCACCAAAGCGTATCGTTCGATCCGTCTCGCACCTTCAACGATGGGCTCCTCGAAAGGTATCTATGCGATAAGCATGGCCTCACCTCCACCGAAGCCACTGAGCGGGTAAAAGGTTTTGTCGAGAATATTAAAAATAGCATTAACGCTGGAACCAGCGTAACTTTCGATTACATTGGCTCATTAAGTAAGTCATCTACAGGCAGCATTATTTTTACTCCTGCTGATGACCTACACCGATCATCGGACACTTTTGGCCTTGAACCCGTAAAGGTTACAGAAGCAGTTACATCCAAACCAGTAAAACCAACTACTACGGAACCTGTTAAGCCTCAGCCGAGCCAACCAGCACATGCCAAACAGGCCAGCCAATTTTCGTCCGTTGGAATACCCATTATGCTGGCCGCAGCGGCCATAGCTATACTTATGGTTGTTGGTGGGTTAATGATATTTGTGCCCGAGCTAAGGTTTTGGAACGATCGGGAAGTGGCCTATGCAGAGTTTCCTGTTCACAAAATTGAACTTGTTAGCCAAGAGGAAGCGCCTACGTTCACCCAAGCTGATACAACCGACACCTTAAGCGCTTTCAGCGACAACCTTGAACCAACACCCCAAAAGGTGGAGGAAAAGGTAGCGGTTATTACCGACAAGAAGCGAGCGCTATACTACGAGGAGCCCGACGACAAAACCTACTACATCATTGCAGGAAGTTTCGAGCAAATCGACAACGCGCAGGTACTTTTCAACTCGCTAGCCAAGCAAGGGTATAACCCCGAAATCCTTCAGTCCGATGGTCGATTCAGGGTGTCCATTAGCAAGTTCACCGACCGAAATCGCGCCCTACGTGAGCTGGCTCGGTTGCGTCAGCAAAAATCCACCGAATCGGTTTGGATGCTTGGGCTTTAGCCGCCTAGCAAGAGGGTGGTTGCGTCTGCCCAGCACCTTACCCCTCAAGCTAATCTGCATTTAGCGGGCCAATTTTTGACTATATGCGTATTGATTCTTCAACCCATAACATCCCACCTCCACAATACAGCTAAATGGGCGTAAAATACCCGTTGATATATCCAAAGGTATGGTTGGTTATATAGTAATTGAAAATGATTAGGATTAGGAATACCTTTCTCCTAAATCAATTAAATCAACCCACCATGAAAAAGAGTATACATAACCTTGCAATAGGCTGTTTGATCATTCTATCAATGCATTCCTGTATGCCCTTTGGAGCAATCCTGATATCTAAAGCCATAATGGAGCAGAATGAGATTACGGTGGAACATGATGATGTTCGATCGGCAGTTGTGGCCAGAGCAAATTTCTATCACTATTTGGCAAAAGAGAGGAATTCTCCACTAAATAAGATAACCCAAACTATTGTTAGGCAAGCTGGATTAAACGAACCTCAAATCTATTATGTGTATGATGTAGTTTACCTAAAAGGCTATGGGTTTCCTGTTGGTCAAGAGGTCTACCTCATTGTAGACGGAATGGCCTTTCCAATAGGTGTTGATGGTTCGGAGCACGAAACAATTACTAGAATTGATGAGCTGGCCGAGGATATGTCTACAGCCATAAAGAACGATCAATCTGTTAACTTACATCATCTTAATAGCTACACTCAGAAGGTTAGTAGGCTAAGCTATAAAATTGACGCGGAAATAATTGAAAAGATAAATGCTGCTGATAAGGTACTGCTGAGGTACTATGCCGGTCCCAATATGATTACGGTTCAGTTCAACGAATTTCACCTCGATAGGCTTAAGAGGTTAATCAACACACCACTAGTCCACTTCACTGCAAGTAATCAGTAGTAATATGTCGATTTTATACTCATAAAAAAACGGGCACAACAGATATTTCTACTGTGCCCGTTTCTATTAGCATCCCCCAGCCTACTTACCCGAAATCTTGGCCCAGGTATCTTTAAGCGTGGAAGTTCTGTTAAATACAAGGTTTCCAGGTTTGCTATCGTAATCGACGCTGAAGTAGCCCAAGCGCTCAAACTGGAATCGATCCAATGGCTCTACATTTTGCAATACAGGTTCCACAAACCCTTTAGCAACCTTAAGCGATTCGGGGTTAAGACCAGTTTTCCAGTCGGTGCCCTCGGGCACATCGTCGGGATCCTCGTTCTGGAACAGGCGGTCGAAAAGGCGAACCTCTGCCGGTACGGCGTGCTTGGCCGATAGCCAATGGATAACCCCTTTCACCTTGCGACCATCGGATGATGTTCCGCCTGCCGACTCAGGATCGTATGTGCAACGCAGCTCTACCACCTCACCGTTATCATCCTTAATTACCTCGTTACATTTTATGAGATAAGCATACCGTAAACGGACCTCGCCATCGGGCTTGAGTCGGAAAAACTTTTTGGGAGGATCCTCCATAAAATCATCGCGCTCAATGTAAATCTCACGACTAAAAGGTATTGCCCTCTTGCCCGCGGCATCGTCCTCAGGATTGTTTACAGCGTGAATCTCCTCAACCTTATCTTCTGGATAGTTAGTGATAACCACCTTTATTGGATTGAGCACCGCCATTCGGCGCTCAGCACGCTTATTCAAATCCTCGCGAATGCAAAACTCGAGTAGCGACAGGTCTATCACATTATCGCGCTTGGCCACCCCTACCCTATCGGCAAACGTGCGGATAGATTCGGGTGTGTAACCCCGGCGGCGCAGGCCGCAAATGGTGGGCATACGCGGATCGTCCCAACCGCTTACAAAACCCTCCTGCACCAGCTGTAGCAACTTGCGCTTGCTCATCACTGTGTAGGTAAGGTTCAGGCGCGCAAACTCGTACTGTTTCGATTGAAAAATCTCCAGCTTCTCAATAAACCAATCGTACAGCGGACGGTGCACATCGAACTCGAGGGTGCAAATGGAGTGGGTTATCTTCTCAAGCGAATCGCTTTGCCCGTGGGCATAATCGTACATTGGGTAAATGCACCACTTATCGCCTGTACGGTGATGGTGGGCGTGGATTATTCGGTAAAGAATGGGGTCGCGCATGAGCATGTTGGGGTGCGCCATATCTATCTTGGCCCTTAGTACCCTGCTGCCATCGGGGAATTCGCCTGCACGCATACGCGCAAACAGATCGAGGTTTTCCTCAACGGAACGAGTCCGGAATGGGCTATCCTTACCGGGTTGGGTTACTGTTCCCCTATTTACACGCATCTGATCCTGTGGCTGATCGTCAACGTAAGCCAGATCCTTCCTGATTAGCTCCTGCGCCCACAGGTATAGCTGCTCAAAGTAGTCGGACGCATAAAACTCGTCGGCCCACTTAAATCCCAGCCATTTAATATCCTCCTTTATGGAATCGACATACTCCACATCCTCCTTGGTGGGATTTGTATCATCGAACCGCAGGTTGGTTTTGCCGCCAAACTTTTGAGCCAGCCCAAAGTTTAGGCAGATTGACTTAGCATGGCCAATATGCAAGTACCCATTGGGCTCTGGGGGGAACCTAGTAAGCACCCTACCGTCATGCTTGCCCGATTTTACGTCCTTCTCGATAATCTCTTCCAAAAAGTTGCGAGCTTTCTCGCCGGCCTCATTCACATTCACTTTTTCTGTTTCCATTTGCATTGCGGTTTATTCAGAATGGCAAAATTAGAAAATTGCCTATAATAATTTGATTCGCAACGCTTTTTTTTGGCGATATAGTTTGCCAACGTTTTAATTGTTGACGATTAGCTGAATAATACGATTCGCTTGAAATGATAAGTTGAAATAATTTGAGTTATTTTGTGGCGTAAACCCAAAACGTAAGCAGATGAACATTATTGAACTCGAGAATATGGAGTTTCGTGGCTACCATGGATGCTACCGCGAGGAGCAGGTGGTGGGCAACCAATTCATGGTAAACCTTAGGCTCGAAACCTCATCGATGGTAGCCTCCGAAACCGACCAAATACATGATGCGCTAAACTATCAGCAGGCATATAACCTGGTGAAGAAGCAGATGGCTACCCCCTCCCATCTGCTCGAGCACGTTGGCAAGCGCATCCTCGATGCTCTTTTTGCCGAGTTAGACCTGCTCGAAAGGGCTACCGTTAAGGTTTCGAAACTTAATCCACCCATGGGTGGAAAGATGGATAGGGTGAGCATTACCCTAACGCAACAAAGGTGATGGGTACGGTAAAATTCAGAAAATGCCCGGCGTGCGGCGCTGTGTTCGAATGCCATAGCCAAACCGGTAATAGGTGTTGGTGCATGGATGTTGTACTGTCTGAAAATCAGCTGGAATACATCAAGATAAATTATGATGGCTGCCTATGTCCACAATGCCTAACGGCACTTGCAACATCAAATAAGTTGGAGAAAAGGGCTAAATATTATTTTGAGGTGCTAAGAGAAATAGTTCCTTAGCCTAAAGTAAAAGAACTCCCGATCCCTAGTGCCCTGATTGATCATGATAAAGCGCTTAATTTTACCATTAATACATTCAGCA
>NZ_JAANIG010000019.1 GCF_011174675.1 Perlabentimonas gracilis
TTCGCCTGAAGAGTCCCATAATTTTAAAGTTTTTTGTCGAACTCAAAAATAGGGGATTCTGAGGGCATTTTTAAATTTCGTACTTTCGGATGCTAGTGAACCATCTATACAAAAGTCCGATTGATAGGGGGCTAAACCATTACAAAATACCTAGTCGGACCCTAGTGATAATCATCCTACAACTAGAATAGAGCCTTTGTTCTTAAAGCATTATTGTCTATATTTGCATTGCTGTTGCAAATTTATCCACTCAAATTTTGGTTAATGTTTATTAAAAGGGATATAGCGGCATTGATTGAGGAGTACCTAGAGTATTTCCCGGTGGTTTGTGTAACTGGCCCTCGGCAGTCGGGTAAAACTACGCTGGTTCGCAAAATGTTTCCCGACTATCATTACTTCTCCTTTGAGGATCCTGACCATAAGCTGTTATTTAACAACGATCCAAAGGGCTTTTTAGAGTCGGTAAAGCAAGGCGCAATACTTGATGAAGCTCAGAAAGCACCTGAAATTTTTTCGTATTTGCAGGGAATAATCGATGAACCCAACTATAATGGTAAATTCATTATTTCGGGATCACAAAACTTTCTATTACTTAAAAATGTAACTCAAACCCTTGCCGGAAGAGCAGGAATAGTGAATGTCCTACCTTTTTCGGTGGCTGAAATCGGTAAGGAATTTTCACTCGATGCCAATACTAGAATACTACAGGGCTTATATCCCCGAGTATTATCAAAAAATATACCCCCAGAGCTTTTCTATCCAAACTATATTCAAACATTTATTGAGCGAGACATAATAGATGTTAGAAGCATTACCGATAAAACGGCATTCTACCGATTTATTAAACTTTGCGCGGCAAGGTGCGGCCAAATACTTAACTACTCACAGCTCGCTCTCGATTGTGGAATTGCGGTAAATACAGCTAAAGCATGGTTATCGCTGCTCGAAAGTTCTTTCATCGTATTTCTTTTGCCACCCTACTTTGTTAATATTTCAAAGCAACTTGTTAAAAGCCCAAAGCTATACTTCTATGATGTTGGTCTTGTTTCCGCATTGTTGCAAATCAAAACTACCGATCAGTTGAAACATCATGCAATGTATGGTGCACTGTTCGAAAACCTCCTTGTAGCGGAAATGATGAAGCTTGCTGCATTATCCAAGGGGGCTATGATGAATTACTTTTTGAGGGATAAAACAGGGCATGAGATCGACCTACTGGTAAAAGGGAGCAAAACATCGTTTGTTGAGATTAAATCGGGCCATACCATAAAGGATGAACACATGAAAAACCTGTTATACTATGCGGGTATTATTACCCACGATGATAAATACATACTACACCAAGGCCAAAGTAATCTTAAAGTAAAGGGAATAAATATTCTAAATTGGATAGGTTTATTAGATATTGATTGGTAAACTAGTTCCAGTTCGTTCCTCATTAGGTTTTTTCGTCAGAAATAAAATTACCAAACCCTGAGCATTATCAGTGAGTCCTACTTCGATATGGATTTCGACCAGTTTTTCTACCTAACCGATAGGGCGATTATGCGAGAGGAAACGAGAGGGGTTAGAGCGAAAAGCGAGATCATCGCACATACGAAAAAACTAACCGATGAGGCGATAAGGCGAAGGGCAAAACGCACACCTCCACCCATAAATTTCCTAAGCAGATAAAAAAATTATGCGAAATGTAATGCATTACAAAACAAATGGCTAAATTTGTGTAATGCAATTCTAAAATGCTATGGAAAACCTATATGAACAAAGCCAACAGTTTATTTATAAACAAGAAAGCAAGAAGTACAGGAGCCTGTACTCGCAAATAGATTGGAGTAATAGGCTGATAGAGGTAAATGGTGCCAGAGGAGTAGGAAAAACTACCCTTTTGCTGCAGAGAGCCAAGGAGGTTCTTTCTGGCAATTCGCGGGAAGTGCTGTATGCTTCGCTTGATGATCCTTACTTTTACAGCAATAGCATTGTTGATACCGCCGAAATGTTTGTTAAGTACGGGGGAAGCTTCCTGTTTCTTGATGAGGTACACAAGTACCCACCAAAGCAAAGGGATTACGACTGGAGTGCTGAGCTCAAGGTTATATACGATCGATACCCCGAGCTCCAGATTGTTTACTCTGGGTCGTCGTTGTTGCAACTATACAAGGGGAGTGGTGACCTTAGCCGTCGTAAATGCAACTATAACCTGCCAGGGCTTTCGTTTCGTGAGTTTGTTAACTGGTACCATGATCAGACCTTTGAAGTTTTTTCGTTAGCCTCCATTCTGAATAGCCACGAAGGCATAGCAAAAGATATTGTTGCCCAAGTAAAGATTTTGCCACTTTTCCAAAACTACCTTAGGTTTGGCTACTATCCATATTACCATGAGGCCCCAAATCATTTCTATAAGCGATTGAAGGACACCATCACCGTAGTCCTCGAACAGGATATTCCTGCTGTAGCATCATTCTCTACAGAGAGCAGTATTAAACTTAAAAAATTATTGGCGGCTCTTAGTATTACTGTTCCCTATACCCCCAACCTCTCTAATCTCCGATCGGAGCTATTTATAGCAGATCAACGCACGCTTCTAAAATACTTAAATGCACTTGAAATTGCGGAGCTTATTGCCACCCTAGATAGAGAGGTCAAAGGAATAAAAACGCTACAAAAACCAGAAAAAATATACTTGAATAATACAAATCTTGCCCATTGCTTGGTGCAAGGCATGCCTAATATTGGAACAATAAGAGAAACATTCTTTTTGAACCAACTAAGAAGTCTGCATAAGGTAAGCTATACCAAATCGGGTGATTTTCTCGTCAACTCTTCTCTTAGTTTCGAGGTGGGAGGGAAAAGTAAAACGAGCCAGCAGGTGAAGCATATCGAAGGGGCGTCGCTAGCATTGGATGATATTGAGATTGGGTTTGGCAATCGCATCCCTTTATGGCTTTTCGGTTTTTTGTATTAGTCGGCTAGTATTACCTCAGTAGTACTATCGCCTATCAGAGCACGATGCAAGAATCTAATGAAAACCTACGACTACCAAACCCTAGGCATTATTGGCGAGCCCTACTTCGATATGGATTTCGACCAGTTTTTCTATCTAACCGATCTCATTTAGACTTGGCTCTTCCACAATGGGCCACAGTGCTTTGCCTTGAGCAGTTCGACAGGTGGTCAGTGAGTTTATCGAACTGCTCACTGTAACGCCTGTCGAAAGGTAACTCAGCGGGAACAGAGTGTAACACTCCCGCCATAGAGCGGCGGGACAGGTTGTGGAATTAAGAGCTGGTGTTGCAAAATGTGAAGAATTTGGTTAAGAGGGTTTTAGTTGTAGCTAACCGATGAAGTATAGCTTAAGTTTGAGGGCTTTAGCGGCGCATCTGTTATGCGAAGTTATTATATTCCTCTGCTGAAGCAAGATCTTTTGATATACAAACATAACGCTCCCAATTCTCCTCAATAGTTCTACTCTGAGATAGAGCTGAACATATGTATATCTGCGGTTGGGGTGTGGTCTCGTCTCGTCTCGTCAAAGTTTTGACGAGACGAGAGGAGTACGAAGCTGTGACTTCATCATTTTGCATTGAACATTCCTGCGACCGTTGTCTGATCGTGTAACTCATTCACCCAAAACTTGTCCCGCCGCTCTCTGTCGGGATTGGATACACCCCGTGTTGGGGGCTGGCTATATTATCTTCATTTTCTCGGGATTCTGACGACAATCGAACACAGATGCAATTGTAATTGTTTCATTTTCTTGCCAATAAATAATTTTATAGTTACTTTCTACAAGATATCGAAAGTCTTCTGACATTTCACTTAGAAGTTCTTCTTTGGGTCCAGACACTGGATTTTTAAGTAAAATCTCAACCCTATCAACAATCTTATTTACAATATTCTTAGCAATACTTGGACTGGCTTTAATAGAGTAGTAATCAAAAATATAATTTAATTGTTTTGTTGATAATTCAGACCATTCAATTTTTACTTCCATGATTTGATTCTCTTCTTTAATTCTTCATGCGAAATAACCCGACCGTTTGCTTTGTCTTGTTTTGCTTGGTCAATCATTTCATGGAAATCATTCAAAGACATAGGTTTTAATTCCCTATCATATTGTTTCTTTTTCTCAATTCTAATAAAAGATTCTAGTTTCTCAATGATACTCTCATCTGAGATTCTTAAAAATTCTTCTATTAGATTCAGTTTTCTTGCTTGTATGTTCATTTCTTCAATCTTTACTATCTACAAATATAACGAGTTTCGATTGAAAGTGTTTGGGTTGGTCGTCTTTTTTTAGCTTGCCCCCAACTATCATTTATATCTACTATTCTACGCGCACCACTCCTCTACTCTCACCCTTCAAATCCAAAAACACCCACCCCACCAATTACTCTTCACGCCAACGCAAATGAGATAAGCTAATCCTCACCCTCGCACTGTGTCTCGGATCTCGTCAAAAAAGATGACGAGATCCGAGATCAACGCATCAACATTGCCACCACTAGAGCAACTCGGCAGTGCCGTGGCTAAAGGAGTTGTTTTGGCAAAACACTAGAACCTATTAAAGAAGGCTTAAATTTATATTAGATAGCCACTCACATTAAGATGTGCGAAACAACTAACCACCGTGTAACTCAGTGTATGACATAGTGTAACTCAGTGGAATTAAGAGTTGGTATTGCAGAACGTGAAAAATTTGGTTAAGAGGGTAATTGCTGCAAAAAAACGATGAGCGCAAATAGATTATAAAATTTAATATGTATATTTGCAGTTCTAATGCATAATAGCATATTGTATGTACATTAAAAGAGAGATTCAGCCACATCTAGAGAAAATGCTGGGTCAATTCCCCGTTCTTTCTCTCACAGGGCCAAGGCAATCGGGCAAAACCACGCTCCTGCTTAACGCCTTTCCAAGCTATAAGTACTACAATTTGGAAAGGGTGGATTATCGTCAGCTTATTATGGAAGACCCTTTAGGCTTCCTAAAAAGCAATGGGCCAGGTATTATTTTTGATGAGGCTCAGAATCTTCCCGAGCTATTTAGCTACATTCAGGTAGTTTCCGATGAGAGTGGTGCGGCTGGGCAGTATGTGCTATCGGGTTCTCAAAGTTTTCTAATGAACCAGCACATTTCGCAATCACTAGCAGGCAGGGTTTACATTAGCCATCTGTTGCCTTTTTGCTTCAGCGAGGTAGGTGTATCAGCTGACCTGTTCAGCTCCATTCACAACGGTTTTTACCCGCGTTTAGTGGAAAAGGGAATTAATCCCACCGATTTTTACCCATCGTACTTGCATACATATGTAGAAAGGGATATAAGATCGTTAAAGGCAATTGAGGATTTAAATACATTCACAAGGTTTCTATCTTTATGCGCCGGAAGGGTTGGTCAGGTACTTAACCTCACCTCGCTTGCCAACGACGTGGGTGTTGCCGTAAATACAGTAAAGTCGTGGATATCATTGCTTGAGGCAAGCTACATTATTTTTTTACTGCAACCCTACCATAACAATTTTAGCAAAAGGATAATAAAATCACCAAAGCTTTACTTTACCGATACTGGTGTTGTCTGCTCTTTGCTGCGCCTAGAAAGTCCAGAGATGTTGAAAACACATTACCTATATGGATCACTTTTCGAGAATTTGGTAATTAGCGACATCCGCAAACAGCTCTATAACCTTGGAAAGGAACCAAATATATACTATTGGCGCGAAAGTAATGGTACCGAGATTGATTGCATCCTTGAACTTAGCGCCACAAACCGTATGGCCATTGAAATAAAGGCAGGTCAAACTTTTAGCAAAGATTACTTCAAGAATTTAAAAAATTATCCTGATAATACAGCAAAGAAAGTTGTTGTTTACGCTGGCGAGGAATCTATTAGCACGGGGGGTTTTTCATTGATACCGTGGTCCAAACTCACCAATATTGTTGATTAGGGTTTAACAAAGCAGAGTCCACCATAGAAAAAACCAGCTTAAGGAAAAACGACTACAGCCCCTGGGCGTAATTGGCGAGTCCTACTTCGATATGGTTTTCAACCAGTTCTTCTACCTTACCGACACCGCCCGCCGCTGGGATGGCTGGCGCACTAGCGTGCGGGATAGGGTTCCCCAGCAGGAGCGTTGGATTAAAGAGGGTCTGGTTTTTAAAACCACAAGCAATATTATTAAAGCTGCCATTTGCGGAAAACTTCCCCCTCAAATAATGATTACCGTTCACCCCCAGCGCTGGAGCAGTTCGGCTGCGCCGCGGGTAAAGGAGTTAGTGTTGCAGAACGTGAAGAATTTGGTTAAGCGGATTTTAATTGTTGGGTATAGATAGCAATTCATATTTAGTCTGGTTCCTCGAGAACGAGCCCGCCTGTGGCAAGATTATGAAGATGCATCCAGATTATCAGTATAATTTTAAATGAGTTAAGAACTAAGAGTTAAGCTATACCCACTACTCATCGCTTAAATCTCACTACTTCCGGTTCACCGCTAAATAAATGGCGTTTTGCGGATTGTGATTCCATATATTTCCATATATTTGCTGTATGATAACAAGAATCGCTTTACATAGGCTTAGGCATCTATCCTCAATGTTCAAAGTTGTTGCCATTACCGGGCCGCGGCAATCGGGTAAGACAACGCTGGTAAAAGTCGCTTTCCCTAACAAACCATACATTACATTGGAGAATCCCGACACCAGAAGGTTTTCAATTGATGATCCCCGTGGTTTTTTATTGCAATTTCCCGAGGGCGCTATCTTAGACGAAATACAGCGAAGTCCTCTTTTGTTTTCATATTTACAGGAAATTGTAGATAACAATACAATGCCCGGTCAGTTTGTACTAACTGGTTCAAACAACTTTTTGCTCAACGAACAGATTAATCAATCTTTAGCCGGTAGGGTTGGATTCTTAAACCTTTTTCCCTTTTCACTTGCAGAGATTAAAGCATATGATTTACCTTATTCTGAGAATGATTACATAATCAATGGGTTTTATCCACCTGTTTACGACCAGAATATCAGCATTAAGGAATGGATGCCCAGCTATATTAGAACGTATATCGAAAGAGATGTTAGGCAAATAAAAAATGTAACGGATTTGCTTGTTTTCGAAAAGTTTATGAGGCTACTAGCAGGGCGAGCCGCTCAGGAGCTTAACTATACATCCCTTGCGGTTGAGGTTGGGGTAGATGTGAAAACAATACAATCGTGGCTAAGTATTCTGGTAAGTAACTTTATTGTGTACTTACTCCCTCCCTTCTATAAAAACTATAATAAAACAGTTGTTAAACGGCCAAAACTTTTCTTTTACGACACCTCCCTAGCGTGTTCATTGCTTGGCATCCATAAGGTTGAACATCTGCAATCCCATCCGCTAAGGGGTCCTTTGTTCGAATGTCTTGTAGTTTCAGAAATAATCAAACAAAAGAATAATTCAGGCAGTACAGAATCCCTCTACTTCTGGAGAGATAAAACGGGTCGGGAAATTGATCTGGTAATAGACAAAACCACTTCCTTTATTCCTTTAGAGATTAAATCGGGTAAAACCATACACGATGACTTTTTTAAAAACTTAAGGTACTGGCTAAAGCTTACGGGAGAGAAACAGGGGAAGCTTATTTATGCTGGAGCCGAAAACCAGAAGCGTTCGGAAGGCATTGAGGTTATCAGCTGGGGGGAAATATCGCTTTTCGATTAACTTCAACATAACACTCTAAGCCAGAATCGAGAGGCAGGATCGAGAAGCCCATTGTCAAAATACGATAGTAAGGATCTATGTAAATACTACATCTACATGGGGTTAGGCATTATTGGCGAGCCCTACTTCGGTATGGATTTCGACCAGTTCTTCTACCTTACTGACACCGGCCGCCGCTGGGATGTTACCTTGGAGGAGCACATTGAGCGCAGGGCAAGTGAAGGTTTGACTGTCGCTGAGCCTGCGTTGCACTGAGCGTGTCGAAGTGTCGAAATGCAAAGTCAAGCCTTCACTGGTAGCCGATTACAAGTATAATTTTAAATTCACAAACTCGATTTTATTTTTTCTTAGCCTTACAATTCGGGAATTCAATTCCGATATTGTATATTTGTGCTATGGTAAAACGCGATGCAGAGAAAGAGTTGGTAGCGCTGTGTAAGCAGTATAAGGCAGTAGCACTAGTGGGTCCGCGACAATCGGGCAAAACAACACTTGCCCGTAGCGCATTCGCCCATCTTCCCTACGTAAGCCTCGAGAATCCCGACACCAGAAACTTTGCTCTTAACGATCCACGAGCCTTTTTAAAGCAGAACTCATCCGGTGCCATACTCGATGAGGCTCAGCGAGCCCCAGAGCTATTCTCATACCTGCAACAGGTGTTGGACGATAGCCCCGAAACAGGTCGCTTTATCATTACTGGTTCCAACAACTTCCTGCTTCAGGATAACATATCTCAGAGTTTAGCTGGCAGGGTGGCATACCTTTACCTTTTACCATTTACATTGGGTGAAGCGGATTCTACCAACGATATTGACTCCCTGATCCACAAAGGACTTTACCCAGCGATATACGATCGAAGTATTGAACCATCAAAATGGTACGCTAACTACATCAGAACCTATGTGGAGCGCGATGTGAGGCTGATAAAAAATATCACTAATTTAATTGCCTTCGAGAAATTCCTGCGGCTATGTGCGGGTAGGGTAGGCCAATTATTGAATATGAACAGCCTGGCCATCGAGTCGGGAGTCGACGGTAAAACCATAGCCTCTTGGATTGGAGTGCTGGAGAGTAGCTTCATAGTTTTTAGGCTACAGCCTCACCACGTTAGCTTTAATAAGCGCATAGTAAAAATGCCCAAGCTCTATTTCTACGATACGGGGTTGGCCTGCTCCCTGCTGGGTATTGGCTCGCCTCATCAGGTGAGCACTCACTATGCGAAGGGAAGTCTTTTTGAGAACCTCGTAATAGCCGAACTTGTAAAGCATAGGTATAACAAGGGCGAGAATCACAACCTTTTCTTCTGGCGCGATAATATTGGTCACGAGGTTGATATTCTGGCCGATACGCCCAATGGCATACTCCCTATTGAGATTAAAGCAGGGAGCACCATAAATGAAAACTTCTTTAAGGGCATTGAGTTTTGGAAAAAACTAACGGGCAGTAATAGGGGTATTGTTGTTTTTGCTGGCGATACTAAACAGGAACGGAGCTCGGGCATAAGCATTGTACCCTGGCTTAATTTACGTAGCATTTATGATCTTTTATAAATGGATTTCTACCAGTTTTTCTAACTAACCTATACCGGCCGCCGTTGGGATGGCTGGCGCTCTAGCGTGCACGATAGGGTTCTCCAGCAGGAGCGTTGGAACATACTTGGTCAAACAGGCAGGGATAACAGGTTTTTACGACTCTCGACTTCCAACTTTTGACTTTTGACTTTCCACTTTCCGACATTCAACCTTCCCACCCTCATCCACATAAATAAACAATTTACTACCTTTACAGTTACCTATAAAATCGATACACTAGACATTGATGAGACGAATTGCATACACACTCACCCTTATAATAACGGGTTTAACCCTACACGCACAGGTGGCATACCAGCATGTTAGCGATAGGGATATCTACAATTTCCTCGATGAGCTAGCCAGCATACACGTTATCTGTATCAACTCAACCGTGAAACCCTACCCCCGCACCACCATTGCAGGGTACCTGCAAAAGGCCAGCGAACAATCGCAAATGCTTAGCCGCTCGCAGAGGGCACGCCTGAGTCATTATATGGAGGAATACCAGATGGAGCTGGGCGAACTGAAGGAGGGCGAATGGCAGCTATTTAAGCGCGACTCATCCGTGTCGGTTCATTTCCTTCCCCCTGAGGTGGCCTACAGGGACTCGTTCTTTAGGGCGCTCATGCGCCCCGTTTATGGCTTTCGCTACTTCTCAGGCGGAGAAAGGGACTTCTGGGTATCGTACGGAGGGGCCGAAGCCATTTCGTACATGGGCGATACCTGGTCGGTTTACGCCAGTCTTCGCGACAACTACCAGGCGGGTGAGCGCTTGGCGCAACCGTCGTTCCTAACGCAGGAGCTGGGTGGAACATACAAGGCGCTAACAGGTGGTGGTCCAGGGGGCGAGTTTAGCGAGATGCGAGGTGGTATAACCTGGAGCTGGAACTGGGGATCCTTTGGATTAATAAAAGATCATATGATGTGGGGTGACAACCAGAACGGCAGTAATATCTTCTCGGGGCGCACGCCATCGTTTCCCATGGTAAAGCTGTATTTGAATCCTGCCAAATGGTTAGAGTTTAGCTACTACCACGGCTGGTTGGTATCGGAAGCTATCGATAGCGTTAACTCAATATTCCCAGCCGAGGGAAACGCACGCACCGTTCATAGACGGATGTACATAGCCGCCAATATGTTTACCGTTAAACCACTCGAGCGGCTAAACATCTCCTTTGGTAACTCCATTGTGTATGGCGATATGGATGTGCAGCCCGCTTACCTAATCCCATTCTTCTTCTACAAATCGTTAGTACACACCATTCACTGGGGATCGTCGTTTCAGAATAATGCCATGTTTATCAATATCAGCTCAAGGCAGCTAAAGCACCTGCATCTGTTCGGAACACTTTTTATCGATGAGTTCTCGGTGAAGCGTATCGGCGACCCCACGCGGCACAACTTTAACAGCTACAAGACCGGATTCACGCTGAGCCACTGGCCAATACGTAACGTGGTGCTGGGAGGTGAATACACCTTCACCAACCCCATTACATTTTTGCACGACGAGCCCACAACCAGCTTCTCCTCCAATAAATACAACCTGGGGCACTACCTAAAGGATAATGCCGAGGAGTTTTACGCTACCCTTCGGATATACCCAGCGGGAACACTGCAGCTTTCGGCATCGTACACCTATGCCCGCAAGGGGCATTACTACGAGTATATCCGTGGTATGCGCAATCCGCGGATTGATGAGCTACCTGTGCTTGAGGAGATTACCTGGGATAGCAGTAGCTTGGTATTCGCTGCACAGGTTAATCCGCTTCCAAATATCCGCATCTTTGGTAAGTACACCATTAGCAACGTGCAGGGTTACGATGTGGATGGCCGCACCGCCCAGCAGTACCTCAACATGTTCTCGGCACCCTACCTACACGGCAAAAACAACATTTTTGAGATGGGATTTGGAATGGGATTTTAAGGTTTGGTTTAGCATCATTCCTTCGATCCTTAAACCCAAAGACACTAAGCCACAAATTTAATCTAGATTGACTTGATTGTAGCCTTCTGTCTATGTCTTCGGTCTTTGGTCTTCGGTCAATCTTATAGTTGGCAGTTGACAAAAAATGCAGCTGGCAATGGTTTACCATCGTAACTTGTTTAAAACCCGACGCTGCCAGCTTGCCTGCCCTTTGGTTGGTTTACCTGCCCTTGGGAGGGACATACGAATCCTGCCTACCGCTTACTGAATACTGATTACTGATTACTGATCACTGATTACTGTTTACCGCTCACTGATTACTGATCACCGCTCACGGATCACTTTCCTCCGTCGTTATACTTCGCCTCCCGAGACAAGCCGAGGCAGGCGTCTTCTGTCACCCGACTCCTGTCTCCTGTCTTCGGTCTTTGGTCTTCGGTCTTCTGTCTCCTGTCTCCGGTCTTCGGTCAATCTTATAGTTGGCAGTTGACAAAAAATGCAGTTGGCAATGGTTTACCATCGTAACTTGTTTAAAACCCGACGCTGCCAGCTTGCCTGCCCTTGGGAGGGACATACGAATCCTGCCTACCGCTTACTGAATACTGATTACTGATCACTGATTACCATTTACCGCTCACCACTCAATGCCTACCGCTTACTGAATACTGATCACTGATCACTGATTACCGTTTACCGCCCACTGATTACTGATCACCGCACACGGATCACTTTCCTCCATCGTTATGCTTCGCCTCCCGAGACAAGCCGAGGCAGGCGTCTTCTGTCACCCGACTCCTGTCTCCTGTCTTCGGTCTTTGGTCTCCTGTCTTCGGTCTTCTGTCTCCGGTCTTCTGACTTTCGACCCTGCGGCAAGAGGTTAGTAAGCCTGTCGAACTACTCAGCGCATGCTTTCGCTTTCCACTGTAGGCACTTTATAAAAAAAACATTTTAACCTCAACTTTTGGGCTAGTTTTCGCCATACATCCACTAAAAAACGCTGTCATGCCCTACGGACAATGACAGGTTTTTCCCTCTTCGGTCTCCCTATTTCTGACTTTCCAACTTTCGACTTTCTGACTTTCCAACTTTCGACTTTCCGACTTTCCAACTTTCGACTTTCCGACTTTTGACTTTCGACCCTTCGGATTTCAACTAAAATAAACATTTTCCGTACCTTTGCGTACAAACAACAACCATCAAACTAACAAGATTATGAAAAGGATTCTGCTACTACTCTTTCCCGCCATTGTGCTGTTGGTTACAAGTTGCGACGACGGAAGGGTTAACTTTTTCACCCTTGATGACGATATCGCTTTTGGGCAGCAGCTCGACTCCACCATCATGGCCGACCCCACCACCTATCCCATCCTCGATGAGGATGAGTACCCCGAGGCATACGATCACATCAACAGAATTCTTAACAACATATTACAGTCCGATGATCTGCGCTATCCCACCACATTTCCATGGACCGTTAAAATAATCGATGAGGATATTCTTAACGCATTTGCTGCACCTGGCGGATATATGTACTTCTACACCGGCCTTATAAAATTTCTCGATAACGAGGCACAGTTTGCGGGTGTTATGGCTCATGAGATTGCCCATGCCGACCGTAGGCACTCCACGGCCATGCTTACCAAACAGTACGGATTTAGCGTTTTAGCAAGCATTATCCTGGGCGATAACCCAACCATTCTAGAGGAGATCGTTGTTTCTCTGGCCCAAGGCCTTGGCTCGCTTAAGTATAGCCGTGATAACGAGTACGAAGCCGACGAGTATGCAGTGAAATATCTTTGCGATACCGAGTATCATCCTAGGGAACTGGCTGGATTCTTCGAGAAGATGGAGGGCGCACCACAGCCCCCCGAATTTTTAAGTACACACCCCTCACCCGAGAACAGGATTGAGGCCATTGAGGCGGCTTGGCAGGCACAGGGCGGTAAAGATGGAGAACTATTTATTGAGAGATATCAAGAATTCAAGAATAGCCTACCCCAATAATTTACCATTGATTAGGTAGATGATAGTTGTTCCACAAACAGAACTCCCGATTGGTACCATCAGGTACTTTCGGGAGTTTTCTTGTATTCACATCTGTGTTTTATTCATGCATTCCCCGTCTTTCAAATTTTAACGCGAATACACAAAGACGCTAATGCTGGTTAGATAGCCTGACAAGTTTTCCCATCTTCTGACATCTCTCGTCATCCGCCAAAGAACAGCGGTTTACGAGACAGGCGTCTTCTGTCTTCGGACTTCGGTCTTCCGACTTTTCGACTTTCCGACTTATGACTTTTGACTACTTTTAACTCCACACAATCAAATCAATAGTTCTAAATATCCCAAAAAACGCTGTCAGGTTCTACGAACCCTGACAGGTTTTTCCTACTTCCGTCTTCTGACTTCAGACTTTCAGACTTTCAGACTTTTGACTTTCGACTTTCAGACTTTCGACTTTCAACTCTCAGACTTTCGACTTTCTTAACCCCACATAATCCGCCAACGGTTCAACCTCCTGTGAGTCGGCAATTACAATGGTGTGACCCTCGCGTATTAACCTATCGAAAAGTTGAAACAGCTTCTGAGTGTTGGCCCAATCGAGCCCTCGAGTGGGCGAATCGAATAGGATAATGGCCGGCTCACGCTTCAGCCCGGCAATACTCTCGGCCAGCATTAACCTACGCCGCTCGCCGTGCGATAGCGTAGAAATCTCTTGCCCACAGGTTAGGTAACCCAGCCCCACCAACTGAAGCTGCAGCAGCATCTTCTTGCTTTTGGGTGACATAAAACTTGCTCCGTAGATTTCATCCACAGAAACCCTAAGCCATTGGCTTAAGGTTCTACCCTCCACTTGATAGGTTAACCATTCATCCTTATACCTTAGCCCATTGCACTCGGGACACACCTCCTTTACATCGGGTAAAAAATCGAGCGTGGTGGTAACAAAACCCAGCCCTTTACACCTTGGGCACTGCGATTTTTTGCTGTTAAAGCCAAAATCGGCTTCCGCAATTCCCTTCGCAATGGCCTCGGGGGTTACAGCAAAGGCTTTTTTCAAATCATTCATTAGGCCAACTCGGGTAGCTATAGCGCTCTGGCTATTTGCCTGCGGCAGTCGATTTGTTGCTCTTATCAACTTCAGCTCATCCTGATGTTCGCATTCCAAAGCAATTCTACCCAGCAGTTGCGTTTTGCCACTTCCAATTGATCCTGTAATAAGGTTTATGCGCTGTGGATAAATTGTGGCTGATTTAATTTGCGGAATGGGCTCAACACCATGCAGGCTCATCTTTTCTCTCACAAACCTATCCCCCTTGTAAAGAATTCTGGCTGCAACGGGCGATATTTGGCTATCTATGTCCTTTGGATGAATATCAGCAACTATCTTTCCTCCGTCCTCGCCTGCGCTAGGGCCAAGCTCAATAACCCTATCGGCTACGTTAATAATCTCAGGCCGATGGTCGCTAACCAATATTGTGTTTCCCCTCTGCTGTGCCTGCTTAAGTGTATGCACCAGGTGCTCTCGCGATTTGGAATCCATTCCCCAGGTGGGCTCATCGAGTATAATACACATCCCGCTTTGATGCGATGAGAGAACACCCCCCAGCTGAATCCACTTGAGCTCGCCGCTCGATAGCCATGCGGCCGGCCGACCCAACGTAAGGTAACCTAATCCGGCTTTCGATAGAAATTCTAACTTTTCGCGCAGTTGCATCACCAAAGGCTGAGATACTTGCCCGTAAGCAGGTTGTTTGGTCTGCTTCAGCAGCCCATCGATAGGTTGCTCTAAAACCTGGCCAATACTTAATCCATTGAAGGTGTATTTTAGCAACTCGGGTCGCAGCCTGTGTCCTTTGCACTCCGTACAGGGCATATCGGTAAGCAACTCCAGAGCACTCCTACCCTTTGCCGAAGGAAAATGAGTACGATACTCCTCTTCAATCAATTTACACAGCCCATCCCAAGTCCCATCAAACAAGTGGCTCCCCTCGCCTCCCTTGCGTTTAAACTGCCATTGCGCCTTGTACTGCTGGCTGCCAGTACCCCACAGAATCATCCCCCTTTCGCACTCACTTAAATCGTTCCAAGGCTTTTCGGTATCAATCCCATGATGCTGACCCATTGCCTGCAGGAGCCATCGATACTTATTCCTCTCGTCGACAAAAAACTGAACCGTTTTGTGTGATGATAACGCACCATGGAGCAAGGGCCGGTTGGGATTAATTACAACCCTATCGATACTACAACGCTTTATGTGCCCAGTACCCTCGCAAACCTTGCATACCGAATGCTTATTTACTAGCGAAAAGTCGGCAGCCGTAAGCTTTCTGCCATCGGGATTGTTGGCAAAGCGAGCGTAGAGTAACCTCAGCAAATCGTAGATTCCGCTGGCCGAAGCTACGGTCGATTGCACATCGGGCCGAGGAGTATCGGCCTCGATGGCCACCGTGGGCAGCATGCTGAGCACTTTGCCTATCTGACCCGAGGTGTTAAGCCTCATCTGTAGTCGACGAAAACCAGAGATGTTCTCGGTAAAAAGGCGCTGCCCCTCGGCATGCAGGGTTTGCATAAGTAGCGACGTTTTTCCGCTACCCGACACTCCCGTGAAGGCAACCAGCTGCCCAGCATCGATATGCAGGTCGATATGCTTGAGGTTGTTGGTGTAAATATCTTGCAGATGAATTGCTGGCGATGCACTTTTCACCTCAGCATAATTGTATTCTTGTTTCTTACCAATTGCTTGGGTTGTGGGTGAACTATGCGATGTGAAAAACTGCTGAGTGGATCCACAGAAAAGGGATTTTCCCCCATCATTGCCTCCCTCGGGACCAATATCTACAATCCAGTCGGCCGAGGCAATTAGCTGTGTGTCGTGCTCAACCACCACCACGGTATGCCCCTTGGCTGTGAATGCGTGCAGCGCATCAATAAGCTTCTTAATATCCATAGCGTGCAAACCGGTGGTGGGTTCATCGAGCACGTACATACATTGCCCCTTGGGCAATTGGTAGAGTGCGCTGGCCAGCTTCACCCGCTGCGCTTCGCCCCCCGATAGTGTGGTCGACGACTGCCCTAGGTGTAGATACCCCAAGCCCAGCTTTTCCAAAGCCTGTAGGTACGGTAACAAGCTTGGAGTATTTGAAAAATGCTGCAAAGCTTGGTTAACGCTTAGCTCCAACACCTGAGCAATGCTTAATCCCTCCACCATTACCTTGAGCACCTCGGCATTGTACCTTGTGCCACCGCAAACAGAGCAGGGTTGCACCAAATCCTCAAAAATATGCATACCAGTTTTTACAACCCCTGTACCCAGACAGGCTTCGCACTGACCCTGCTTCCCGTTAAACGTAAAGTGACTAGCCGTTAGATTAGCTGATTTAGCATCTGCCGATTGGGCAAATATCTTTCTAAGCACATCGAGAAGCCCAGTGTAGGTTGCGGCATTACTTCGCGATGTGCGACCGATGGGTTTTTGATCGACATGTATTACCTGCTTAAACCCATCAACCTTTAGTAGTCCGTAATTTACCAAAGTGCTCTTGCCAGCACCCGAAACACCTGTTATTACATTTAGTGCACTTCGGGCAAAAGTGAACATTTGATTTTGGATATTATGCTGGTTTTGGATAAAAATATCGAAGGTATCAAAATGCTCCGTTCTACTGCTTAAAAGTTTATGAGGATTGGCAAAGCCATTATTAAGCATCTGTATTGTAGGGCTCTCCAGTGATTTATGGTTAACCATTTGGCTAACCGAACCGCTATATATCAGCTGTCCCCCCTTTGCGCCTGCGCCTGGCCCTAGCTCGATAATGTTCTGTGCGGCACGAATAACCTGCTCGTTATGCTCCACCACAACCACCGTGTTGCCCTGCTTCACCAGCGAGTACATGGTGTCGATTAGGGTATGGGTATCGCGCTGATGCAACCCAATGGAGGGCTCATCGAAAAGGTATAATACCCCAGTTAGTCCACTGTGATTTAGCTGCGCCAAGCGCATTCGGCGGAGTTCACCCTGCGATAGGGTTTCGCTTAGACGATTGCAAGCAATATGGCCAACGCTTAGGCAGCATAGCATATCCAGTCGGCTTGCTATGGTGCTAAGTAAAGCACTTTCGGCCTGCTGAGTTGATTTGTGTAGCTTAATACTCTCGTATAAATCGCGAATGGGAAGCGATTCGTAATCGTAGTAGGTTTGCCCGTTCCAAGTAACCCCAAGCGACTCGCTATTTAATCGATTGCCTTGGCAAGCTGGGCATTCGCGAGCCGACATAAACCTAAGGATATTGTCGTTCCTATCGCGCCGAAGAATATCCTCCATAACGGGAATAATTCCCTTGTAGTAGCCCTCCTCCCTTGGCCGTGCGGTTATGCCTGTCCACTTTAGTCTAGACTCGAGGGAGTGTTTGCCGTAAAGCACTTTCACCTTGTCCGATCCATTAAGGATTATGGCTCTCTGATCGTCACTCAAATCTTTCCAAGGGGTATCAACGCTAAACCCATAGTGTTGGCAAACCTTGTTAAGTTCATCAATAGTTACCTGCGAGTAAATGGTATATCCATTGGGTAGGGTAATAACCAGTGCCCCTTGCCTAAGCGACAAGTTGGGGTTGGCAATCAGTTTGCCGATATCAATAAACTCTTCAATACCCAAGCCCTTACAATGTGGGCACCACCCCTTATCGGAATTGAACGAAAAGGCATTACGGTTTAGGGTCATCCCCTGATCGTTGAAGCGAGAGAACAGCTGGCGCAGCAAGGGCGATATCTCGCTAAATGTACCTGCGGTGGAGCGCCTATTGGCCTGAACCTGCGTTTGACCAACGCTTACCACAGGAAGCATCCCCTCGATGCTAGCCACTTTAGCTGGACGGATTTTACCCAAACGTGAACGGGTATACGACGAGAAGGTTTCGAAGTACATCCTTTGTCCCTCTCGGTTCAGAACATCGTACACCAAGCTACTTTTACCGCTTCCCGAAACGCCAGTAATAACCGTTAGCTTGTTGTGCGGGATGCAGACATCAACACCCTTTAGGTTGTTCTCCTCGGCACCCCGTATAATTATTTGCCCCATAAATATCGAATTGTATAGCAAATATAGGGTTTTGTGGGGGGATTGATAAGTATTATCAGAATAGTAACCTAGATAATATAGCTTGGTTTGTTTGTAGAATGTTTGTATAAAACTAAAAAACGCTTACCTAGTATTTGTAAATGCTTTATTTTATGCGGTCATCACGTCTCGTTAGAAAGTGACGAGACGACCCCCAAGATTATGAGCCTACAAATAAAAAAAGCAGAAAAAGCGCCGATTGGCGCTTTTTCTGCAAATGTGGGCCCAGCTGGGCTTGAACCAGCGACCCCCTGATTATGAGTCAGGTGCTCTAACCAGCTGAGCTATGGGCCCTTATCGGGAAATTAATATTTCTTAGAACTACTTTATTTTTAACCCCTGATTATGAGTCAGGTGCTCTAACCAGCTGAGCCTGCTTGTTGCGAGGCAACCGAGCAGACAGGCTATGGACCCCGACAAAAACCTCAAAAGGTTTTTTTATTGGATTGCAAAAGTACATATTTGTATCCGAATTTTACAACCCTAACATTACTTTTTTTATGTCGAAACCCATTTTTATCCCTTTTGCCAACCAAAACATCAAGAACATTATCTTCGATTTGGGCGGCGTTATTCTAAATATCGATTACCACCTAACCATCGATGCCTATAAAAATCTGGGGATTACAGATTTTGATTCGATGTTCACCCAAGCCCAACAGGTTGGGCTGTTCGATCAGCTGGACAAGGGATTGGTTACCCCAGCACAGTTTCGTGATGGAATCCGCCAAATAAGCAACCCAGCGCTTACCGATAAGCAAATTGACGATGCGTGGAACGCCATGCTGCTCGATTTCCCTCCTCAGCGACTGGATGTGCTAGAAAAAGTAAAGCCACATTACAGTACTTTTCTGCTTAGCAATACCAATGCCATTCATATTGAGGAGTACAACAAGGTTCTGCACAAAACTTTTGGAGTCGATAACCTATCAGTATACTTCGATAAGGAGTACTACTCGCATCTAATACATATGCGCAAACCCGATGCCGAGGCCTTTGAAATCATCCTAAGGGAGAATAACCTTAACCCAAGCGAAACTCTTTTTATTGACGATACCCAACAGCACGTTGAGGGAGCGAGAAAATTAGGTATCTTAGCTCATCATTTAAACATCCCTGCTGGGGAGTGCATCGAAAAACTTTTCACATAATTACACCGATTGATATGAGCAACACCATACAAATCACTAAAGCCACTGGCGAGAAGGAGTCGTTTCAGAGTGAAAAACTTACCGAGTCGCTAAAGCGTGCTGGTGCCAACGAGAAGCTAATTGCCGATATAGTTGCCGAGGTGGAGAATTGGCTCACCGAGGGCGTTAGCACCAAGAAGATTTACGCCAAGGCATTCACCCTACTGCGCAAAAAGCGCCGTAGCTTTGCCGCGCGTTACAGTTTGAAAAATGCCTTAATGGATTTGGGGCCAACAGGGTACCCGTTTGAACACTTCGTTGGACAAATCTTTGCCATTCAGGGTTTCGACACTAAGGTTGGACAGCTGGTGCAGGGTCAGTGCGTACAGCACGAGGTGGATGTGGTGGCGTCGCAAAATCATACTCAGTACCTTGTGGAGTGCAAGTTCTACAACACACAGGATAAGCACGCCAATGTGCAGGTTCCGCTATACATTCGCTCACGGGTAAACGACATTGAGGCCAAGCGCAAGCAGCTGCCCGAGTTCAATGGCTACACATTTTATGGTTGGATTGTTACCAACACCCGATTCACCACCGACGCTATGGATTTTGGGAAATGCTCGGGGCTACATCTGGTAAGCTGGGACTACCCCAAAGGACATAGCCTTAAGGATATGATTGATAAGTACCGCATGTTCCCCATTACCACCCTTACGGAGCTCAACAAGAGGGAGAAGCAGCAATTAATGGATAAGGGCGTTGTGCTTTGCCGCCAGGTGGTTAGCAACCCTAAGGTTTTGGAGGATATTGGAATCAAGAAACCAAAAATTACCAAGGTCCTGGATGAGGCAAATGATTTGTGTACTGAAAAATGATGCTTTATTGATACAGATTTTTAGAACATCCCCCCTACAAACTCCTCAACCTTAATGTTTTTGAAGTAGCTGTTGAAATCGAACTGCGATAGGGTTTGCATAATGGCTGCGTGCTCGTGCTTAATGCCCACTAAAGATTTTTGCACCTCATCGATATCATGCTTGTGGAAAAAGTCGCCAAAAATGCGGATATCCTTAATAACACCTTTAGATACGTTGATATGAAACTCAACGTTTCCACCCTCGGTGCGGATTAGCTTTTCGAAATCGTACTTTGGCGAGTCGCCAAAATTCCATTCCCACTGCGAGAACTTCTCATCGCGCAGCTTCTCAATACCTGCAATATCCTCGGGGCTGTACTCGTACTCCTTCGAGTCGGGGTACATTTGCATGATGTGCTTCATAATCCTGTCGCGAAACTCCAGCACATCCATCTTTTCAGTCAGGTGCTCGCTGATATTGGTAACCCGCGATCTCACCGATTTTACGGCTTTATCCTGAAACTTAAGCGGGTTTACCTTTAGCGCAGCCGACAGATCGGTCATTACGGCGGAGAAAAGCAGCGTTCCGTGGTGTAGCACCCTGTTCCTCCAGATGCTCTCGGCATTGCCCGAGAATTTTTTCCCATCTATGGTAAGGTCGTTACGCCCCTCAAACTTGGCATTTATGCCCATACTCAGCAAAACGTCGAGGATAGGCTGGGTAAACTTGCGAAAATCGCCTTGTGCGCCTTCGCCAGCGTTTTTCACAAAGGTGAAATTTAGGTTGCCTAAGTCGTGGAAAACGGCCCCACCTCCCGAGATTCGCCTAACAACCTTTATGTTGTTCTCTTTAACGTAATCGACATTGATCTCGGCAAGGGTATTCTGGTGCTTCCCAACAATTATCGATGGCTCATTACGCCAAAGCATGAAGCAATCGTCTTTTAAATACTTAAGCGCGTACTCGTCGGCTGCAATGTTGAAGTATGGATCGGTGTGGGAATCTTTAATGCAAAGCATAGCTATTGGGGTTTATTCTGATTTTTAACTCTAACTAAAACAAGCAATAGGTTTAAAGGTTGACAAAAATACAAATGTTTACCAACATTGACTGGCAAAAGGCTTTCGATAAGCTATTCGGGTGCGCTTTCGGCTATAAATGCTAATTTTGTGGATCCGAAAAAAAAATCAACATACAATGATAAAAATAGTTTTTGCAGAGCCCATAGGCCTTGCCGAAGATGACAAGGCGGCCTTTACCTCCCAAATGGAGCAGCAGGGAAACTCCGTAACATTCTACAACGATGTTCCACGGGATAACGATGAGCTAATCCAACGAATAGCCGATGCTCAAGTGCTTGTGGTTAGCAACCTGCCTGTTCCCGAAACAGCCATAAATGCTGCCCAAAACCTAAAGTACATATCGGTGGCATTTACTGGTATTGATCATATTGCGCAGGATGCCTGCAAAAAGCGCGGAATAACCATATCGAATGCTGCTGGATATAGCACGCAAGCCGTTGCCGAGCTAACCATTGGTATGACAATCGATCTATACAGAAAGATTACCCCCGCCGATGCGGTTACACGTAGCTTGGGTGGCCGCAATGGATTTCTTGGGCGGGAACTAGCTGGCAAAACCTTTGGTATTCTGGGTGCTGGAGCCATAGGGCAACGAGTTGCCCAGCTGGCAAACGCCTTTGGATGCAACGTGGTGGCTTGGTCGAGAACTCGAAAAAACATCGCTAACGCAAAGTTTTTAGAGTTTGATGAGGTAATTCGTACCGCCGACATTCTATCGCTACATCTTCCGCTAACCCCGCAGACCGAGAATTTAGTTGGTATGCGTGAATTTGAGATGATGAAACCCGATGCCATCATAATCAACACGGCAAGAGCAAAGGTGGTAAACACCGAGGCGCTTGTTGATGCACTGTACCAGAAATTAATTGCAGGTGCTGCCATAGATATTTACGAATACGAACCGCCGCTAAAGCCTGAGCATCCCTTGCTAACTGCAACCAATACGCTTCTACTGCCACATATTGGGTTTGCAACCCATGAGGCCATAGCGCTGCGCTCGCAAATTGTGATGGATAACGTTAGGCTATGGCTAGAGGGAAACCCACAGAATGTGATAGCCTAAGGCCAGGTAAACCACCCCTTTATTCCTTATTCTGCCTTATGCCAATGTAAAGCATCCTAAGCATAACAAGCATAAGGGCTGGAAAGATAACCGTTTGCAGCAGACGAAAGAAGAGGTAGTCGATTACGTCGATATGAATAAGTAAGGCCAGCACAACAATAATAAGCATATCAAAAAGCATAACCACCATATTGGATGAGCGGGTGCGAAAGATTTGCGGCAATGGGCTGTCCTCCAAATTACCCAGCATTGGCATCAGTGAGTATAGGCAAAAGGTGAAAAGGAGTGGCGACACCACCCCGAATACCACCAGCATATACATCGATGGCCATACACTAAAGCTAAAAAGAGTTCCGCCCGTAAGGGTTAGCATTATGTTAAACCCGAACCGCCCAGGGGTTCCAACCAGGTTGTCGACCCAGTGTATGGCAATATTCGATTCCTTATTCGGCTCTCTATTTGGCATCTAACAAATTATCAAAATACATCTTGCTTTAGCTGATATCTTACACAAGTCAACCCTAAACGCTTATCATCAGGTAAACAAGGTACGCTAAGTAGATTATGACGAATATGCTGCCCTCTATCCTCGAAATTTTTTGCCCTTTGCCAAAAAGCGCAAAGGCAAACAGCAGAATGCTAGCCAAACCAGCCACCATAATATCGATGTTTGCAGCTGGATAGAAAGGTAGCGGACGTATTACGCTCGATATACCCAGTACCATAAAGATGTTGAAAATATTTGACCCCAACACGTTACCTATGGCAATATCGGCATTGCCCTTGTAGGCCGCCACCACCGAGGTTACCAGCTCGGGCAACGAGGTGCCCACAGCCACCACGGTAAGTCCTATTATGGCATCGGAAACGCCCAGCGAACGGGCAATTTCAGTGGCAGAATCAACTATGAGCTTTCCACCAAAGTAGAGGCCCAAGATTCCCCCTGCTATCATCAGCAATGAAATGTAGTTCTTACGCTCCTTCACCTGTGTGACGGGGGCGTACTTATCGGACTTTGCAGAATAGTACGTGTAGTAAAGGAAAAGGCCAAGGAAGGTAACCAGTATTAATCCATCTACACGCGACAGGATTGAGGCCTCGGCTCCATCAATCAGCATATCGTTGGCCAAAAAGAAAAGTACTACAGCCGCCAGCAGGCTATAAGGTATCTCAATTCTTATGGTTGAACTCAACACCCTTATGGGCCTAATTATGGCCGTAATACCCACCACAACAAATATATTGATGGTGTTACTACCTATCACATTGCCTATGGCCAAACCGCTATTCCCACTGAACGATGCGATAATATTCACCACCATCTCGGGCATAGATGTACCAAAGGCCACCACGGTAAGGCCAATGATGAACGCCGAAACTCCAAGCTTAGCCGCCACCGACGATGCCCCCTCAACCAGCTTATCGGCACCATAAATAAGTAGAACCAGCCCTAATATCAGCAGAAAAATTTCAAGTACCATACTCTATGTTTTGATTGCTCCCCTCAACATTTATAAACCATCGAAATGTATTACCACAGCATACTAACAGGCAGAAATGAATATGCAAAGATTGCAAAATATTTCCTGCTTCCAAAGGGTGCTCGTCGGCTCAATGGCATCGTATTAACATTATTTACGGTTAATAACACTCACAGCCATAAAGGTCTGCCCAAAGATTTGTAAATTTGCTTCGGAAATTTAAACCATCAACATTGAAGCGACTAGTTTACCTCATTCCTTTGGCTTTCATCCTTAGCCTTCTGTTCCCCCAGTGTGCAATACAGGTGGCCCCAACGGGTGGCCCCAAAGATACCATCCCACCCGTACTGCTGCGAAGCGTACCACCAATGTACGCCACCAATGTTACGCGCGATAAGATAATCCTAACCTTTGATGAGTACATTAAGCTTGAAAAGATTAGCGAAAAGCTGGTGCTGTCGCCACCTCAGGAGCAGCTGCCTTCGTTCAGAATTAGGGGAAAAGGCATTGAGATAACCTTTGAGGAGGCGCTGGACGACAGCACAACCTACACCCTATACTTTGCCGATGCCATTGTGGATAACAACGAGGGCAATAAGCTCGAGAACTTTGAGTTTGCCTTCTCCACTGGCCCCATAATCGACTCGCTGCGTTTTGCTGGAAAAGTTCTGGATGCCTACACGCTTAAACCTCGCGAGGGAGTGTTCGTAATGCTTTACACCAGCCTTGAGGACTCAATCCCAATTAAAGAGCGCCCACGCTACGTAACCAAAACCAATAAAGAGGGGCAATTCTTCCTCAGCAACCTAAAGTGTGGGAACTACAAGATATTTGCGCTAGCCGATGGCAACTCGAACTACAAGTTCGATCAAGTGTCGGAGGAGATCGCTTTTCTCGATTACCCCATCGACACCTCGATGCTAAGAAGGCCATCGGAGATGATGCTAAACACCGAAAGTTCCGTTACTCTGCACCTTTTTGAAGAGGAAAATAGGGTGCTAAGCCTTACCGATTATAGCCGACCCCAGAGACGCAGACTCAAAATGGGTTTCTCACGACCTATTGTTGGAGACATTGAGATGAGTCCAGCTAATGTTGAGGTTGACACATTGGAGCCTTGGTTTGTAAAGGGTAGTAGCGTGGCTGGCGATTCCATTGACTTTTGGATAACGAACAACGAGCTAAGCATTGTTGATACTTTGGTGGTACTTGCCTCGTATCAAAAAACCGACTCGCTTATGAATTTGGTTCAAACCCATGATACGCTTAGGATGTTCTACCAGGATCGCCCTCAAGCCGCTCGCCGACCCAGACGAGGGGAAGAAGAAACAAAGGAGGAGCAGAAACCCGTGGTAAAAAAGTTATCCGTTAGCACATCTGTAGGTAGAGGCGCAAGCCTTACCCCCACCGAAAAAATTCGATTAACGTTTGGTATGCCCCTACAAAAGGTTGATACCACTCAAATCTCGCTATTCAACCAAAGCGATAGCATAATGATTCCTATGCTTGGGTTTAAAGCCGACACCCTTGACCCTCGGCTTTATTACATCAATCATCAATGGGAAAATAATAAAAGCTATGAATTAAGCTTACTACCTAATGCATTTACAAACCTCGATGGTGCTACAAACGACACCCTAACCTACAACTTTAAAGGGGCAAACCCCGAGCAATTTGGAGTAATTAAGGCAAGCCTAACTGGGGTTTCTCCCAATGTTATTGTTGAACTCTTGACGGATAAGGAGAGTGTAGTAACGCAAAAAATAGTGGATACCGATGGCGAGGTAGTTTTTAGCTATGTGAAACCTGGGAAATACTTTATCCGATTTATTCTTGATGCCAACAAGAATGGAAAATGGGATACAGGTTGGTACTTGAAAAACCGCCAGCCCGAAACAGTATTCATATACGAAGACCAAAGTGCAAATAATGAGATACAGGTAAGAGCCAACTGGGAGTACGAGCTAAACTTTAACCTAAAAAAAGATAACGATGTCAGTAGTGATGAATTTCGCGATGTTCCCAACCAGGAAGAACACGAGCATCAGCCCCTACGTATCCCGAATAGTGAAGAGCGTTCGCTCTAAAGGGTACCAAAATCAGCTTACCGCCATGGGCACAATTGTTGAAACAAGCACATTAAGAGAAGCCCTAGAGGTTGTTGAGGATGCCTACAAGGAGTTGGAAAACGACTGCGATAGGGTTTATGTTACCCTAAACCTCGACATACGAAAAGGCGAACTTGGTAGAATTGAGTCGAAGGTTCAATCGGTTGAACAAAAAATAATATTAGCAGACGATAAGTAAACCAATACGCATACCCCTTTCATGAAGAGGATTTTAACACTATTTGTAACGCTACTAATTAGCCTATACTCTTTACAAGGCTACAGCCAACTTTTGCTTGGGGTTAGGGGTGGACAAAGCATCTCTGGAATCACTTTTACCCCCGAGCAGGACACACGACCCCTTACCAACCCTTTGATAGACGTGGGGCTAATACTTAAACACTTTGCTCACGAGCACGTTGGCTTTCAGGGTGAACTAAATTATACGCAACGAGGTTACCTCTCGTTTGTTGATTCAACATACTACTACAAAAGGGTAAACTCCTTTGTTGAAATTCCACTCTTTTTTCAGGTTCGAACTACTAGGAACAGTTTTTTTGCCCACGTTAACATTGGGTTCTCCGCATCGTTTTTAACCCACTCTAAAGCAGGGAAAAACACTACCATAAGCCAAATTGAACTTTCGAACTACAAACTTAACGTATTGCGCGACAACTACTTTAACTACGGGTTGAAGGGAGGCGTTGGATTAGGCTACGACTTTAGCTGGGGCACCATACAGCTTGATGTAAGGTATTTGTATGGCTTGGGCGATTTGTACTACTACAACTACTCCGGAAACCCAACACGATCGCCAGCCTGGGCTTTAAACGGTTCGGTAAGCTTTATGTTTAATCTTTCCAATGCTAAAAAAGAAAGAGCTATTTTTGAAGATAATAGAGATATTAGTCCCAATATTAACCAAATATAGGTAGCCATGCGAAACTTCTTCTTACTCCTCACCATTTCCTCTCTACTGTCAACATCCCTCAGGGCACAAACAGGATACGTTCAGGAGGGAAAAGCATCCTTCTACGCCGACAAGTTTGAAGGGAGAACCACAGCATCGGGCGAGAGGTACAGCCACTCGCGCAGCACCTGCGCTCACCTCACCCTTCCGTTTGGCACCCTTGTAAGGGTAACTAATTTAGAAAATAGCCAAACAGTAGTTGTAAGGGTGAACGATAGGGGTCCGTTTGTGGCCAACCGAATTATTGACCTTAGCCGATCGGCTGCCGAAAAGTTAGGGTTTGTTGATAAAGGCCTTGCCAATGTTCGAATTGAGGTGATTGATGAGGACGGCAAGGTAGTGGCAACGGCTCAGCAGTCAAGCAAAGCTCAAACAACACCCACACCCCAAAAACCAATTGAGACTGGTACACCAGCCAATAAGCAAGACCAAACAGCGAAACAACCCGAAAGGGTAGAACCAGTAGCTAAGCCTAGCACCCCCACCCCCAAAGCAGTGCTCAATTCGCCTATGGTTGATTCCGGCATTGAGCTTTACGAGTTGAAGGTAACCCGTCAGAAACCAAATGGTTTCACCGTGCAAATTGGTAGCTACAAGGAGTTGGTAAACCTGCTCCGAATTGCCGACGACCTTAAATCATCGCTCAAAAAAGATGTTAGGGTTCAGGTAGCAGAAGTAAACGGCGAAAAGATATATCGACTAATGGTGGGTGAGTTTAACTCACGCAGAGAGGCCGATGCATTTAAAAGTAAAGCAGCCCAGCTTTACCCAGACTGCTTTATTGTTGAGCTAAAGTAATAGCTATTTCTTCTCGCTAAAGGGTTCCCAGCTTTTGGCTAGGCCACCCATACCTGTTTCGCGGTAAGCCACCTGAATGTCGCGACCAGTTTCGGCCATAGTGCTAACCGCCTTGTCGAAGGAAATCTTGTGGCCACCATCCGACGATAGTGCATAAACAGCACACGAGTAAGCCTTTGTTGCTGCAATGGCGTTACGCTCTATGCAGGGAATTTGTACATATCCCAATACAGGGTCACAGGTTAGACCGAGGTTGTGCTCCATTCCCATCTCAGCGGCGTACTCTATTTGGTTGGGCGAACCACCCAATATTTGAGCCATAGCAGCCGAGGCCATTGCGCAAGCTGTGCCAATCTCTCCTTGGCACCCAACCTCGGCTCCTGAGATTGAGGCATTGGTTTTGACAAGGTTGGCTATTAAACCTGCCGTTGCCAGCCCTCTTAGTATTTTGGGCTCGGTTAGATGCTCGTCGCGGCTCAGGTAGAATAGTACTGCTGGCAGCACCCCCGACGAGCCGCAGGTTGGTGAGGTAACAATTCTTCCTCCAGAAGCATTCTCCTCCGATACGGCCAGTGCAAAGGCAAAAAGTAGCCCAATGTTTTTAACTGTACCATGCGCATTAAGTGCTTTAGTATAATGCGACGATGCCCTTCGGGCTAGCTTTATGGGGCCAGGTAGCACACCCTCATTATCAATTCCCCGCTGAATAGTCTCCTTCATGGTGAGCCACACATCATGCAGAAAAGGCCAAATCTCTGGCCCCTCATTATCCTCAACAAACTCCCAAAGCGATTTACCTTCGCTCTTACACCACTTAAGTATATCGGCCATCCTGTTATGACTATATATCTTATTGCTGTTAAGCACTCCTGTAGCATCGCGCAAATCGCCTCCACCAATGCTGTATACCTCCCAGCTATCGATAACTACGTCGGTATCCTCCGAAAGGGCCTCGAAAACCATACCGTTGGGATGCAATGGCAACTCCTGCGAGTCATTCCACACAATCTCCAAGTCGTTGGGCATAAACTCCTTTTGCAAAGCATGATCGGTGTGGTGACCTTTACCTGTTAGCGAAAGGCTCCCGTATAAGGTTACTCTAAACTTATGCACACCAGGATGCTTCTGCGCAAAAATTGCGGCTGCTCGAACTGGCCCAATGGTATGACTGCTGGATGGGCCATACCCAATTTTGTAAATCTCTCTAATTGACTGCATGGTTGTGGTTTTTATTGGCCAGCAAAAGTATTAAAAAAAAGTGTACGAATTAAATCATAATCTGTACGAATACGAACACCAAACCAAAACACTAAAATCTTCATTCACATTGACTATCTGCATATTAAATCGGTTGGCATTGCGATTGGATTGGCATAAAAAAAGATAAATATGAGAATACTAAGTAGAATATCATTTGCCTTTAGGTTTGTATTTAAAAGGAAGGGTTATGCCGCAATAAATATTCTGGGGCTGGCCCTAGGCATATCGGCATGTATTTACATTACCCAGTACGTAATGTTTCATCGTTCATTCGACAAGCACATTCCAGAACCAAATCGAACCTATAGGGTAACCTACCAACGTTGGAAAGATAATGGAGACCGGGTTGAGTTCGCTTCGGCGAGTCCTACCATTGGGCCAACAATAGCAAGGCTATTCCCCGAAGTTGAAAAGTTTGGCCGCGCATATAGGGTTGGTGGAGTTTTTGCCTACAACGATTTTGTGTGGGAAGAGGAGAATGCCTTCTGGGGAGAAACTGAGCTTATCAAGATCCTTGGGTTCGAAATTATAAATGGTTCAATCGACTCATGCCTTACCCTGGCCAATCAAACCGTAATATCTGAGAGTATTGCAAATAAATACTTCCCCAATATCGATCCGGTTGGCAAGGCGTTACTACATAATGGGAATGAAAAGTATATTGTTACTGCAGTTTACAAAGATCCTCCTGCTAACTCCCACTTTAAACCCGACCTATTCATCTCCTTAGAAAACTGGATTAGACAGGACCAACAATTTTTTGATCAAGGATGGTTCTACAGTGGGTTTTATACGTACGTTCTGCTTACGGAAAATGCCAACCCCAAAGATGTTGATAAAAAAATAGAGGAGTTCATTTCTGATGAGTACGGCGAGTTCCTTGAACAGTATCAAACGGGAATATCCTTCTGTCTCCAGCCACTTGCCGACATTCACCTTAACTCGCACTACATGCACGAGCTGGAGCTCAATAGCGATAGCAATTCCATTGCGCTTCTTCAGATCATTGCATGGTTCATACTAATTGTCGCTTGGGTAAACTTCTTCAATCTAAGTACTATAAGTTCTCTTAAGAGAGTTAAAGAGATCGGTATTAGGAAAGTGAATGGCGCTACCCAAAGGCAGCTCATTGGGCAGCTGCTTCTAGAGTCTGCCATTTTAAATCTATGCGCTATTCTGGCTGCCATTGTAATATTTGAGCTGGGTTATAATACATTTGCCAACATAGCAGGTCTGCCTCCGCAAACCGACTACTATCAGCATACATGGTTTTATATACTAGTTTGTGTTGCATTTATTGTAGGTACATTCTCCTCTGGAATATACTCTATTACTAGGGTAAAAGACAGCAGCCTATCGGAGAGCCTACGTGGTGCGCTTGTCAATGTAAAAGGAGGCACAATAGTTAAGAAGGGGCTTGTAACTTTTCAATTCGCCATAGCCATAGCCCTTATTGCTGCTACAATGGGAGTATATAGGCAATTCAATCTGTTGCAAGAGATAGACCTTGGTTTTAGGCTCAACGATATGCTGGTAGTTAAAGTGCCTAGAGTTGGCGACAACACCTTACATAGCAAGTTTGATGTGTTTATCAATACGGCATCAACGGTACCATCGGTCAAAGGCGCTACCTACTCTTCAGTTGTTCCAGGTAAGCCCAATACTTTTAACCGTGGAGGAATACATAGGCAGGGCGATGACCCAAATAATGGGAAAAATATGCGCCTTACCGAAATTTTTTCAAACTTCCCAGATACTTATAGCATTAACCTCCTTGCTGGGAAGGGGTTCACTGGCAATCCTACTGAAGACGCCAATAACGTAATGCTAAACGAACAAGGAGCACTATGGCTGGGCTTTGATAATTTTGAAAATGCAATAGGGTCACAAATTGTACTGGAAGGTATTCCCAGAACCCTTGTGGGTATACTTTACAACTTTAAACAGCTCTCACCCAAAGAAGAAATTGAACCTCAAATATTTCGATACCCACAGCGCTTTCAAGGCTACTTCACAGTGCACATTGATAGAGAAAACAGGGAGAAAACCATTAGAAAGATTAAGGATGTCTTTGATTCAATCTTTCCGGGCAATGCGTATGAATATTTCTTTCTCGACGAGTTCTACAACCAGCAATACCAGCACGACAAACGATTCAGTCTGGTATTCGTACTTTTTGCAGGATTGTCAATAGTAGTAACCATAATGGGATTACTTGGACTCTCGGCCTACTCGGCCGAACAGAGAAAGCGCGAAATTGGTATTAGAAAGGTGCTGGGTGCATCACCCTCATCGGTAGTTCGTCTTCTCTTCAGAGAATACTTACTGCTACTTGTAATTGCTAGCGGGGTAGCTATTCCCGTTGTGTATAAATTCCTAAATGAATGGCTCAACAATTTTGCCACAAGGATTGATGTAGAGTGGACTCTGTTCATGCTCCCTCTCGTTGTTGTATTCTCTGTAGCTTTTGTTACTGTATTCGCTCAATCACTTAAGGCTGCTCTAGTAAATCCGGTGGAAAGCGTAAAGCAAGAGTAACCTATTCGTTCGGGTTTTGTATCTTTGAAGCAATACTCTACACTAAAAAAGATGAGCGAAAAGAACTATGACCCCCAAATGCATACAGCCGAACATATCCTGAATCAAACAATGGTTAAGATGTTCGGCTGTTCGCGTTCAAAGAATAGCCATATAGAGCGAAAAAAATCGAAATGCGACTACCAGATACCCTTCGAGCCTACAATCGAACAGATTCAAGAGATTGAAAAATCGGTAAACAATGTAATTGCATTAAACTTACCTGTAACCGATGAAGAGGTAGCTAAAGATGCAGCCTCTGAGTTTCTCGATCTATCGAAGCTACCCAGCGATGCTCCTGAACTCATAAGGGTTGTTAGAGTTGGCCATTTCGATGCCTGCGCATGCATAGGCCCACACGTCGAAAACACTAGCCAGGTGGGCGAATTCTGCATCACATCGCACAGCTACAGCGATGGAACCCTGCGGTTGCGATTCAAGCTTAACAGGCCTAGCTAGCTTTAGGTGAATTAAAATACCTTTCAGCTCAAGTGTATCTTGAGGAACTCCTTGGCTTTTTCAAAAATTCTTTACCTTTGGTAGGGTACAATCACAAATGCTGCTCAATGGTCTCAAGTGGAAATAAATCGAAGCACTACGCCCTGGGCAAACAGGGCGAAGCATATGCACAGGAGTACGTTAGGGCAAACGGGTACAAAATCCTTCACACCAACTGGAGACACGGCCAAAAGGAGCTGGATATAGTTGCGCTAAAAAACAACATCCTAGTTGTGTTCGAGGTGAAAACCCGTACCGACAGCTACTGGGAGGAACCAAAGGATGCTGTAAAGTTTCGAAAGCAAAAGAATATGGTGGAGGCTGCCGATGCTTATGTTCAAAATTACGATTACAACTTTGAGGTTCAATTCGATATCATTAGTTTAGTTTACAATGGCAAAGGGTTTGATCTTGAACATATCCCCGATGCTTTTTACCCACTTGCATAGGAACACCATATGAATGTTGAAGAGATTCGCAACTATTGCATTTCACTAAAGGGTGCAACCGAAAGTTTTCCTTTCGACGATGTAACGCTTGTTTTTAAGGTGGGCGGCAAAATGTTTGCCCTGCTAAGCCTTGACGACCCCTTGGCCATTGGGCTCAAATGCGACCCCGATTTGGCCATTGAGCTAAGGGAGCATTACCCCTGCGTTACCGCAGGCTACCATATGAACAAAAAGCATTGGAACACCGTGCTAATTGACGGCTCGGTTAAGCCAAGTACAATACAAGGCTGGATAGACGATTCCTACAAGCTAATTCTTGAGTCTCTTCCAAAAATCAAGCGGAATGCTATTCTTAATCAGTAAGATTTAATACTTTTGGTACAAGAGTTGTATGTTAACGTTGAAATTTGAAATCCAAATCCATAAGAATATGAAACCTATAAACTTAGCATTCGCGTTGTTAGCACTCCTAGCGTTCAGCTCGCAAGCACAGGAGGCTTACCACATTACAAGGGTAAGTGGAGAGATTACCATTCTTAGCTCAGGCAAGGAAGTGGTTGCTGGAGACATACTTGCCCCCGATGAATTTCTGCTGTTCGAAAGCCTTGAGAGCTACGCCATTGCCATTAACGATGAGATGGGACGGTTCCAAATCAAGATTCACGATAACCTTATTGATGGCGATCCACAGATGCTAACCTCAACCGTGAAGGATGCCGCTGTACCCACTAAAATGCGCAACCTTATGCTTGCCCGTTTCGATCCTGGACAGCAAGAGATATCAGACCTTAGGCAGTACTTCGGAAACGATAAGTTTTCGGTTATAGGCGATGCCGTGAATGTGCCGCTTAACAATCAGAAGTACCCACTATCCGACGATAAATTCATCGTTTTTTACTACCGTGTAGATGATAAGCCAGTTTCGAAAAAGGTTGGCCATGACCAGCATACCCTAATCCTCGAAAGGGACAAGCTTTTCACCAGTAGTGCCGGATCCATTGATGGTAACGAAATTTCTAACCTTGCTGTTTACGAATACGAAAACACCACTAAGCGTGGAAACGAGATTACCCGCTTTACCCTCGTTTTTGTCGATAAGGACGAGTTGCTAAAAGAGTTCCACACCATAATTCCAATCCTCAAGCGACAGCGAATGGGCAACGACGAGATTAAAAAATATCTGATTGAGTACTACTACGATTTTTACGGAGCAACCGACTCTAAAACTATCGATACCTTCACCGAGCAGATTGTTAAGAGCTACGAATAGCACACCAAATGGTTGATATTAGCCCCGTAAATGCGGGGCTTTTTTTTCGCTTTAACCCATCGATGTTTCGAAATGCTAATGGAATTACCCTAAGGTTTAGTATTTTTGCAACCTATTGCAAAACAAATGAAAAGCTTCTCGGACAAGTTTTCTCGTTTCGAAGTGTGGCTCGATGTGATTGCCCATCGATTTTTTAATTTTTGGGAAAGGCACAAAGTCGGGATTCTTGGTACCGTAGCTTTAAACCTATTGCTAACCATACTTTTTTTTGTATTCGAACTCAAAAGCCGCCCTTACCTGCACGATACGATGGTATTGGTTGATTTTGAAAGGGAGTATGAAATTGCTCCCGAACATGAGCCCGACCCAAACCAACCCCTCCTACCCGACGATGCCCTTGATCCAATGCAAGAATATGAGGCCATTAGAAACATTGCTGTAGATGCCACCAAGGAAGACCTAAACCCAGGATTAGTCGACGAAAAAAACATAAATGCCGATGAGCTGTACCAAGAGGCGCAGCGCATAAGGGAACAGATGGAGCAAAACCGACAACTCTGGGAGGAGTCGCAGTCCGAAGAGGCTATCAATATCCCAAATGTAGAGGATAAAAACATAACTACCGATGAGGGGCAATTCAAAGGCCCATCGGTTATAAGCTACTTTTTGGAGAATAGAAGAGCTTTGCGTTTACCTGTACCTTCGTATAAGTGTGAGAATGGGGGTAAAGTTGTTGTTGATATTGAGGTGCAGCGCGACGGGACTGTATCGAGAGCCAGTATCGACCAAGCAAATTCAGTTCTCGACGATTGTATGAATCAAGCTGCCATTGAGGCTGCGCGCCGAAGCGTTTTCACCGTGTCGAGTGGGGCACCACATCGTCAGGGCGGGAGCATCACCTATCTATTCGTTGCGCAGTAGTTCAACTAAAATGCTGCCATTAGCAAGTTAATATCCCTAGCAGGGATATTGTAAAGCCCCCCAAGGTAACTGTTAGTAAGTATCCCATTGTATATGTATACTCCGTGCCGTAGGCCAGAGTCTTCCTTCAGGTGCTGCTTAATACCTCCCGTATCGGCAATATCAGAAAGTAGGGGGGTAAATACGTTGCTCAAGGCAATGGAGGAGGTACGTGCTACCCGGGCAGTAATATTTGGTACGCAGTAGTGTATAACGCCGTGCTTTACAAATGCAGGATCAGTATGTCGCCTAACTTCAGAAGTCTCAAAACACCCACCCTTATCAATGCTTAAATCGACGATTACAGAACCTTTCTTCATAAGTTTCACCTGATCCTCAGTAATCATTAGCCTACCCTTGGTTTCCTCGGGAATAATGGCCCCAATAACAACATCAGCTGTTTTAAGCACACGCTCAAGCACCTGCCTATGAAATATGGATGTGTACAGTCGTTGTCCCAATATATCCTGCAGCTCCATTAGTCGCTTCACCGAATCATCAAAAATCTTCACATTTGCACCAAGCCCCAGTGCTGCCCTGGCGGCAAACTCACCAGCTGTTCCGGCTCCCAGAATGACCACCTCTGTGGGCGTAATTCCCGACACACCACCCAGCATTACGCCTTTACCCTCATTTACATTGCTTAGGTACTCGGCTGCCACGAGTATTGATGTGCTGCCTGCAATTGAACTCATAGCCCTAACCACAGGGTAGGCTCCATCATCGTCGCGTATACTCTCAAAGGCGATAGCTGTGGTTTTCTTTTTCATCAAACCCTTAATCTGTTGCCCAGCTTCTGGGGTAAGGTGTAGCGACGACATCACCACCTGATTCTCGGTAAGCATATCGATCTCAGCGTGAAGAAGAGGTGATATCTTAAGTATGATCTGGGCTTTAAATACCTCCTGACTTGTTTTTACAATCTGGGCGCCTTTCTCGCTGTAGTCATGATCGGTGTAGTTGGCCAATTTGCCGGCCTCAGACTCGATTATAATCTCATGCCCCCAGTTCACAAGCAGCTCAACGGCCTCGGGGGTTAGGGGTATTCTACTTTCGGTTTCGTCACTCTCCTTGGGAATTCCAATTACAAGCTTCTTGTTCTGTCTGCTTACCTCGAGCATCTCCTCCTGGGGTAGCAAGCCTCTAACAAATGAAAATTCTTTTGATGAGGATAAACGGGTCATGGGGTGTTTAGGTTAGGTTAACGGCTATTTTTACGCAAAAGATACGCAAAAGTTTTAAACCGTTGGTTGCCCTGCAGATATTTAATGCTTAGGGCGGCTGTAAACCTTAATAGAATTTTTTATGATAATACATCCCGCTATAGGCTATGTAGCCTTCTCCTTCATGCTATCAATATCGCGACGGAGTAGGGTTTGCACCTTCTTAACCTCCGATAGCACCTCATCAACTGTGGTATGTAACCACTGGTCGTCAATCTTAGTTGGATCGATGTTCTCTAGCTCTTCGAGCATTTGGCCCAACCCCTCAACCTTAAGCTGCCTAAAGGCCGACTTCATACGATGTGCAACCTCGCCAATGCCCTTCCAATTTTTTTGCTCAACAAACATTTTTAAATACTTGACGTTGGCCATAGAGTTGTCGATAAACGATTGCAGAATCTCACAGGTTGACTGATCATCGTCGCCAGAGAAGCGTCTGATTTCGGCAATGTTGTAACCCTCTGTTTTATCTACTGGGTGTGCTAATCTATTTTTCACGGTTGAAAGGCCAAGAATTGGGGCTATAGTATTGTATAGTGTAATCTCGTTAAAGGGTTTTGTTATGGCGCAATGAAAGCCAGCGTCGATATACTTATCCTGATTCCCAGATGTTGAATTTGCCGTTAAGGCAATTACGTTAGGCCGCTTACCCCTTCGAATGGTACCAATTTTTTTTACCATATCGAAACCACTCATCATAGGCATTTGAATATCGGTAAGGACTATGGATGGCGGATTCAATTTAATGTCGTTAATGGCATCGAATGGATTCCCGAAAACCTTGGGTGTAGTCCCCAGCGTTTTTAGCATCTCCTCAACCAACATTTGGCTAATGGGGTCATCGTCAACCACCACAATACTCAAGTCGCTTGGAAGTTGTGGTGTGTTCTGCGCAAGGGTATCGTTACTCTCCGTATGCTCGCCCTCAAAAATTCTGTAGGGCATTGATACGGTAAACGTTGAACCTTTCCCATATTCGCTTTGCACCTCCACCGTCCCCCCTTGCAGCTCGGTTAGCTTCCTAACAATGGCCAGCCCAAGCCCAGTGCCACCATACAAGCGAGTCGTACTTGAGTCCACTTGACTAAACTCATCGAATATGGTATCAATCTTATCACTCGGAATGCCAATTCCAGTATCGGCAACGCTGAAACGACAAATAGCAGTGGTGTTCGAACTTGTCTCCAGGGTAACACTAACTGAGACCCTTCCTGAGTTGGTAAATTTAATGGCGTTCCCTATCAGGTTAATAAGCACCTGCCTAAGCCTAAAGGCATCACCAATAACTAGCGCATCGTCATTTACTGGCGACACCTCGAGCTCAACTCCCTTTTCGTCGGCTTTTATGGCAAAGGTGTTGGCCACCTCGTTAGCAATAGCATAGGGGTTAAAAGGAGCTTTCTCGAATCGCAGATGTCCGCCCTCAATCTTGGACAGATCAAGAATATCGTTCACAATATCGAGCAGATGCTGTGATGAACTATTGAGTGAGTCTACAATAAACCTCTGCTTTCCCTCGAGTTTCTGTCCACGGAGCTGTTTCGACAGGCCAACAATTGCGCTAAGCGGTGTGCGGATTTCATGGTTCATATTGGCCAGAAACTCCTCCTTTACCCTAAGCAACTTCTCGGCATACTGCTTGGCGTTTAGCAACTGGTTACGGTAAAAATTGGCCTTTGACACATCGCGAAAAATAAGCGCCGTGAAAAGCACAAACATAATAAAAGCCATACCGCCTAATACCAATAGGAGCTGGGTGGAACTTTCAACGGCCAAATCTACATCTTCGGCCATTTTAAGGGAGTTCATCAGCTCTTCTCGCTCAAGCAAAGATACGATGGTTCGGATTTGATCCATAATCTCCTTATCGCTGCGTAGCAGCTCCAGCTCCTTCTCACCAATATTGTATAACGACATCTCCTGCTGAGTCTGTATCTCGGTTAGTATCTTTACCACTTCATTTAGGAGGCTATCGGAGGGCGACATGACAGATCGCTCCAGGGTGTCGATCTGCGTTTCCACCTCAACAATGAGCTTGGTGATGATGCTATCTGTGGGTTCGCGCTTTGAGAACCAGCTGAAGAATCGACTAAAGCCACTTTGAGAACTCTCCTCAGGCACCTTGCTTATAACTGAGTCGCGATGCGATGTGCGTGTGGTTGTAACACTGGTAATAACAGATGATTCCTGAATAGAGTCGAGATTAATCATCTCAACCTGTTCAAGTGCCTTTTGGTAAAACCTTGAGGTTTGATCGTCCTGCTTAAGCACCACCAGCTCGTTTAGCACCCTTTGCTTACGTCGTAAAAGATTCTGAATGAAGTTTATCTTCTCTGCCTGCACCGGGTCGTCAAAAGCTAGCGCCTGTAGCGAGTCTACCTTGCTATTGATGGTTCCCATGAACGAAAGGTAAATCGAAAGGTAGCTCTCGTTCTGAGTTAAGGTATAGGTTCGAATGTTGCTCTCGGCCTCATAGATATCTGCAATAATGGAGTTAAGCATTATAAGCTTTTGGCTGGGAGTGGATAGGGTATGCCTTGTTTCGGATAGCTCTACAAAAGCCTTGTAGGTTACAAAGAGTGCCGCTGCAGCAATACTGAGTATTACTACAAACCCCAAAAAGACTTTGGGTTTAATCCGCCCCGTCCTAACCTTATCTTTACTCTTTTTCATTCTGTTTAACCATTATCTACATATAGCCACAAAACTTTTTAATGGGCTAAAACTATGCTGTGCCAAATTTGTACCAATATATGAAGTATTATTGATATCGTAAACCAAATGGGCTAACGACAGGGATTTGGGAGGATGTTGGGCACACAAACGAGTTTAACCATGTGCAATAAAATCAACAATATGAGACTGTTTGCAATGGCCAGTGCCACATTATGCTAGTGTTGGCTTTTTAAGGTGGAATGCAACAATCCTTAAAAACTCATCGGGATCGATGGGCTTGGGCATATAGTCGTCGCACCCTACGCCAATACACTTCTCCCTATCGTAACTCATGGCATTAGCGGTTTGCGCTATAATGGACATGTGGGGATTAATGGATTTTATCCTTACGGTAGCCTCATACCCATCGATGAAAGGTAACCGCATATCCATCACAACCAAGTCGATATCCGATCGTATCTTAACGATTTCTATGGCATCCTCGCCGTTCTTTGCATGTAAAATCTTTGCCTCTGTGGGCCTTAGCAATGCTTCAATAAATTGGTAGCTTATCAGGTCGTCCTCAACCACAAGGATTACTCTACCCTTAAAGGAGATGTTTTGGACAGAAGATCGGGATACATAGGAGCTGTTCTCGCTTTTACCGGGGATAAAGGGAATAGTAAAGAAAAAGGTTGTGCCCAGATCGACCTCGGTTTCGAACCAAATTTTCCCGTTCAACAGCTTCACCAGACCCTGACAAATGGGGAGTCCAAGACCTGTTGTAGTGTACCCTTGAGCTAGCTCCTCATCGGTTCGGTTAAACCTTTTAAACACGATATCAACCTTTTCTGGAGGAATTCCAGGGCCTGTGTCGCGTACAAAAAACTTAATGGTATTATTTGGCTGTACGGTATAGCCATACTCTATTTCGCCGTGAACGGTAAACTTAAAGGCATTGTCAATAATATTGCTAACTACTTGTTCAATACGATTTGGGTCGGACACAATCATGCTTCGCGAATCGCTTAAGGATAGGCTCAACTTTAGCTCAATCCCTGGTTTCCTTTTGTCGTAATCGCTGGATGTAAAAACGTTATATATATCGTACATAAGCTGATTTAGGTTGAACGAGATGTTGTTTACCTGAACCTTTCCCGAATCGATAAGCGAGATATTAATTATATCATTAACTATTTGAAGTAGATTACGCCCTCTGCGGTTAATTAACCCTACATACTCATTACGTTCGCTTGATGTTAGTGAGTCGTCGGTAAGGAGCTTGGAGAACCCCAGTATACCATTAAGCGGGGTGCGAATTTCATGACTCATATTGGCCAGAAAGGCCGATTTCTGCTTGTCGCTTTCCTGAGCTTTCTTTAGGGTTTCGAGGAGGTCGTGGGTACGGGAGTCTACAATTGTTTCGAGGTGTGAGTTTATATGGTTTAGCTCCGTGTTTAAGGCCTCCAGCTCAGCACCTTTCCTCTTGTAGTTTCTTACAAACAGTAGCGATACAACTAGTAAGACAAAGAAAAGTATGGCAAAGAAGGCTATTGCATATTGTTTTATCATCGCTTTCTGCACCCTCAAACGCTCAATGGCAAGGTTCATTTCCAGCAAGTGCTTTTCTTGATTTACCCTGTCGCTTTCGTACACAAACGACAGCTCCGCTATTTGGTTGTTAACCACAGCGTTTTGCACCTCCTGATAGCGTTTTACATAATCGGCTAAGAGTTCTCTAGATTTTATATAATTACCTGTCCCAAGATAGTAATCGGACTGGAGCTTAAGGTTGTCGAGGGATAAGTTACTAGTTTCATCAGGATTAATAAGTTCCTTCGCCTTATCGATATACTCTTTGACGCGAGTATAGCTACCCAGTGAATTGTACACTTCGGCGATTGCATTATAGGTATCGGCAAGGCCATAGCTGTTCTTGGCTGCCGAATAGAAGCTTGCAGCTATCTTTAGTTTTTTTAACGCTAGATCGTTTCTTCCAGTTTTATAATAAACCTTTCCCAAACTATTGTAGGTAGTAGCCATATTAAGGGTATCGGCTATCTGGGATTTAAGGTCGAGCGTCTGTTTTAAAAACTCTACTGCACCAGAATAATCCTCCTGGTTAATAAGTACACGCCCTATGTTATTCAGAGAGAACGACTGCCCAACCACATCACCCATCTCCTTATACAGTTCGTAGCTACGCCTGTAGTTTGCTAGTGCTGCTTCGTACTGCTGGGTCGATCTAAAGCAAATGGCAATATTATTGAGTGTAGAGGCCAAAAGTAGCTTGTCACCAATCTCCTCCCGAACTTCAAGGGCCTTTTTGAAAGTTTCAATTGCCTTACCATGCTGATAAATACGAGTTAGCGAAATACCCTTTAGGTTTAACGCCCTGGAATACTCTAGTTTATTGCCAGACTGTAAGGTCTCGTCTATGGCTTTATCGTAGTAACTGATTGCCGAACGGAACTGGTTAATCCTTGAGTATCCTAATCCTACTTCGATGTATGCTTTCGCTTTCTGATCGCTCGATAGATTGGGAAGGGAATCGAGAAGCGCAGCAATAATTTCGACTCTTTGCTGGGGAGGAGTATTCTTATGCTGCTCAAGAATTGAGTCCAGCACCACATTATGGTTAATCTGCGCTAGGGTTACCGGTTGAAACCCTATGGAGAAAAATATGCTAAGGATAAATGCCAGCCGAGCCATACCAAAAGTGTATTGCCACAAAAATAGGGTTTTATTGGATATGGATATTAAAAAAACACTTTTTATGCCAAAGGTGACGTGAATGAGTGGCTAGACTACAGCGTGGGTTGGATTTATAAGAAAGTTACACGTCTCTACTCAACAATATAGCTTCGGCAATTGCAATGTCGGCAGGGGTAGTAATCTTGATGTTTTCCCTCTCACCTTCAATTATCCTAATCGACTCTCCCCCATGCTCAGCCACCGATGCATCGTCGGTAAAATTGGGGTTATAGGGGCTAGTGTAACATCTTTTGATAACGCTTAGATTGAATACCTGTGGGGTTTGTACCAGCCAGCAGTTCTCTCTACTTACCTGTTTACTATTGCTTTCACCTCCCATACGAACCGTTTCGACAGGTCTTACTGCAGGAATTGCATTGCCATAGCGCAGGGCTTCGTTGAAACATTTATCGAGCAGTGCCAAAGAAACCAATGGCCTCACACCATCATGTATTGCCACAAGCCCATCGCCCTTAATGGAGTTAAGCCCATTCTTAACCGACTGGTAGCGAGTATCGCCTCCAACAACAAGGGTGTGAGGGATTGTGAATGAGTGTTGCTTACACAAATTGTCCCATCTACTATGTTCTCTTTCGGGTAATACCAAGAATATTGATGGGCAAGGCGTAAGGTGCTGAAAAGCCTTAAGAGTATGCATTAGTATAGGCAGTCCATTTACACAAAGGAACTGTTTGGGAATTTCTGCTCCCATTCTCACGCCAGAACCCCCGGCTACTATAAGTGCATACCTACTACTCGGCATCTATTTCAATTACCTCGTCATGAAAAAGTCTCTTGCGCTGGAATAAAAGAAGATAAAAAACACCAATGGTAATGGCTGAGTCGGCCACATTAAACACTGGCCTGAAGAAGATAAACCGCTCTCCACCAACCCAAGGTACCCAGCTGGGCCAGATGGTATTAATTATTGGAAAGTAAAACATATCGACTACCCTACCATGCAGAAACGAGGCGTATCCACCGTCGGGGGGTAGAAAAGTTGCTGGGGTGGCGTACCCCGATTCACTGAAGATAAGACCATAAAAGGCGCTGTCGATAATATTACCTATTGCCCCAGCCATAATAAGTGCTATGCCAAGAACTAAACCTGCTGGCATTTTCTTTTTAATTAGCGATGCGATGTAGAAACCAATGAGAATAACAGCTACAATCCGAAATATACTAAGAGCCAACTTTCCGTACTCCCCCCAGAACTGAAGGCCAAAAGCCATTCCATAGTTCTCGGTGAAATGGATAAGGAACCAGTCTCCAATCACATTAAAACTTTGGCCTAGGCTCATGTTGAGCTTAATCCAAAATTTTGAGACCTGGTCAACAACAAGTATGCTGCTAATCAAAAAAACCACCTTTGCTTGTAACGATATCTTCATGATACCCATTCCATTAAAAACACAGAAAAGTGGCAAGTTGATTGCCACCTTTCACATTTATATCGTAAAATTGGACTCACTACCTCTGGTTATTCTTAGCCTCAATGCTAAGGGTAGCATGGGGTACAATGCGAAGCCTTTCCTTGTCAATCAGCTTACCGGTCTCCCGACAAACCCCATAGGTTTTATTCTCTATGCGCACCAAAGCGGCCTCCAAGTGCTGGATAAACTTAATTTGGCGTTGGGCTAATTTTCCTGCCTCTTCCTTTGAGAGGGTTGCAGCTCCCTCTTCAAGCACTTTAAAAGTGGGCGATGTATCCTGAGTATCGTTGCTCTCGCTCATGGTAATGGCACTCTTAAGGATATCGTAATCCTTACGGGCCTTATCGAGTTTTTGCAGAATTATCTCCTTAAATTCTGCCAACTCCTCATCGTTATACCTAGTTTTTTCTGCCATAACACAAAAATTTGCTAAATGTAGTAATAAACCGTTATATCACCAATACTACCCAATCTTTTCTACCTTGATTGATGTAAATAGATCGGTATCGAGCTCTACGCTCGATGCGCTTCCACAAGGCATTGCATCAACCATCAGAATATCAAGCGCTAGGGTTTGGCTTGCAATGTACTCCTTGTGGTTCTCAATGGCTTGTTCTATCAGTTCATGCTTCAATATACTTATTTTTACCTTATCGGTTACATCAAAACCGGCATCTTTACGTAGATTTTGAATTCGATTAATTAGCTCGCGGGCAATACCCTCCTGCTTAAGCTCCTCGGTAAGGGTTACATCGAGTGCCACGGTAAGCCTATCCTCGTTGGCCACAAGCCAACCGGGTATATCTTCAGAGATAATTTCTACGTCTTCCAGGGTTACTGCCTGATTTTCACCAGCCACCGTAATCTCGAACTTGCCATCACGCTCAATCTGGCTAATATCAGCCTGCGACATTCCCATGATGGCTGAAGAAACCTCTTTCATCGATTTTCCAAAGCGTGGCCCAAGGGTTTTAAAGTTGGGCTTTATCTTTTTCACCAGAACGCCAGTGGAATCATCGAGATACTCGAGCTCTTTAACGTTTACCTCCGCTAGGATTAAATTCTCAACACCCTGCAACTGCTTACGGAACTGCTCGTTAAGCACAGGAACCATCATCTTGCTAAGGGGCTGCCTTACCTTGATGTTCACCTTGCGCCTTAGGCCAAGCACCATCGACGAAAGGCTTTGTGCAATCTCCATCCTCTCTTCCAAATCCTTGTCAATTAGCTCTATTTGGGCTTTGGGGAATGTTGATAGATGTACACTATCCTCGCTGTAGCGCGATGTAACAACATTAAGATCTGAGAAAAGTTGATCGGAAAAGAATGGTACAATTGGAGCAGCCAGCATAGCCACTGTCTCCAAGCAGGTATATAGGGTTTGGTATGCTGCAATCTTATCGGTATCGTACTCGCCACCCCAAAAACGCTTGCGATTAAGCCTTACGTACCAGTTACTCAGGTTCTCAATCACAAAATCCTGAATTGCCCTGCCTGCACGGGTTGGCTCGTAGCTGTTGTACGCATCCTCCACCTCGGCAATTAGGGTGTTTAGCAGCGACATAATCCATCTGTCTATCTCTTGCCTCTGGGCAATGGGCACCTCTGGCTCGCTGTAGGTAAAGCCATCAACATTGGCATACAGCGAAAAGAAGGAGTATGTATTGTAGAGGGTTCCGAAGAATTTACGCTTCACCTCATCCACCCCATCGATATCGAACTTGAGGTTATCCCATGGCTGTGCATTGGTAATCATATACCAGCGCAGTGGGTCGGATCCGTACTTTTCAATCACCTCGAATGGGTCAACAGCATTACCCAAGCGTTTGCTCATCTTGTTCCCCTTCTTGTCGAGCACCAAACCGTTGGATATGATATTTTTGAACGCCACCGAGTCGAACAGCATAGTGGATATGGCATGCAAGGTAAAGAACCATCCACGGGTTTGGTCAACCCCTTCTGCAATAAAGTCGGAGGGAAACTCCTCGCCAAAGTTCTCTTTATTCTCAAACGGATAGTGAACTTGGGCATATGGCATTGCTCCCGAGTCGAACCAAACATCAATCAAATCGAGCTCACGGAACATCTTTTTCCCCGATGCAGATACCAGCACTATATCGTCGACAAATGGGCGGTGTAGGTCAAACTTCTCATAGTTTTCCATTGAGTTATCGCCGAGCTGGTACCCCTCAAGTGGATTGGTTGTCATAAAGCCAGCCTTTACCGATTTTTCGCACTCAGCCTTCAACTCCTCAACCGAACCGATGCAGATTAGCTCCTGACGGTCGTCGGTTGCCCAAATGGGGAGCGGTGTACCCCAATAGCGCGAGCGCGAGAGGTTCCAGTCCACCAAGTTCTCGAGCCACTTGCCAAATCGTCCGGTTCCTGTACTTGCGGGTTTCCAGTTGATGGTGTTGTTCAGCTCGAGCATTCGCTCCTTAACGGCAGTGGTTTTAATAAACCAGCTATCGAGCGGGTAGTAAAGTATTGGCTTATCTGTTCGCCAGCAGTGAGGATAGTTGTGCGTCTGCTTCTCGATTTTGAAAGCCCTTCCCTCCTTCTTAAGCCAAACGCTCAGATCCACATCGAGCGACGATCCATCAGCAGGAGGATTAGGGTTGTAGTCGTTCTTCACAAAGCATCCGGCAAATTCATTGTAGGCATCTATGTTTACGTAATTCTTAACGAATTCGGGATCTAGATCCTCGATGGAGTAGAATTTACCAGTCCGATCGACCATGGGCTCGGGGTTGTTCTGCTTATCGCGAAGGATAAGTGGCGAAATGCCTGCCACCTTGGCCACGCGGTCATCGTCGGCTCCAAAAGTAGGCGCGATGTGTACCACACCAGTACCGTCCTCGGTTGTAACGAAATCTCCAGCAATAATCCTGAAAGCATCACCTTCAGGCTTAACGAATGGGAATAGCTGCTCGTACTGAACGCCTACCAAATTGGTTCCAACGTACTCGGCTAAAACTTTGAATGGAATATTCTTGTCGCCGGGTTTGTAGTCATCAAAAGAGCGTTCAGCGTTCTCGGGTTTGAAGTATACGTTCTGCAGATCCTTAGCAAGGATAACGATTACGGGATCGCCTGTATATGGGTTAAAAGTTCCTATTTTAACGTACTTAATTTTAGGGCCAACGGCCAATGCTGTGTTCGAGGGCAGGGTCCAAGGTGTGGTAGTCCAAGCCAGAACAAAAAGATCGGAGGTGATATCGCCAAAGAGCGGCTCCGATTTCTTGTTGCGAACCACCTTGAACTGCGCCACAGCGGTTGTATCCTTCACATCGCGATAGCAACCGGGCTGGTTAAGCTCGTGGGTACTTAGCCCTGTGCCTGCAGCAGGCGAGAATGGCTGTATGGTTTTCCCTTTGTAAAGCAAACCCTTTTCGAATAGCTGCTTTAGTAGATACCATAACGTTTCGATGTATCGGTTATCGTATGTGATGTATGGGTCGTCCATATCGACCCAGTAGCCCATCTTTTGGGTAAGATCTTCCCACAGGTCGGTGTACTTCATCACCTCGCGCCTACAGGTTTGGTTGTACTCCTCAACGGAAATAGATTTTCCAATATCCTCCTTGGTAATACCAAGCAATTTCTCAACGCCAAGCTCTACAGGCAAGCCGTGTGTATCCCATCCAGCCTTACGATGCACCTGAAAGCCCTGCTGGGTCTTGTATCGGCAAAAGATATCCTTAATGGCTCTGGCCATTACGTGATGAATACCTGGAATACCATTGGCAGATGGAGGTCCCTCGTAAAAAACGTAGGCTGGGTGCCCCTCGCGAATGGTTAAGCTCTTACGAAATGTATCGTTCTCTTCCCAGGATTTAAGAACATCCTTGTTTACCTGCGATAAATCTAACCCTTTGTACTCTTTAAACTTGGCTTTCACTTGACTACTGTATTATTATTACAAATATGATAAACAAATAGTTACACTAAAATATGCGTTATTATTTACCTTTTATTAAAATCTCACAAAGATAGGTTACAACGTGATAAAAACAAACCGTATTAACCGAAAAGGAGTATTTTGGCTGTTCAAAAATTGTGTGGTAAATTGCATCCTTAATTTGTAAATCGATGAAAGCACTAAAATACTGGAGGTCTAGCGTTTGGACTGTAATAATAATTCTGGCGACAACATTGCCAAGCAGTAGTATTCCCAAAAGCTCCCTGCTTCAAATTCCACACTTCGACAAGCTGGTCCATTTTGTGCTATTTTTTGTACTGGCCCTATTCATCCTGTCGGAACGAAACTCGCTTAGGCAGCAAGGGAAACTAGCTAACAGGGCGATAACTTTTGCTTTAAGCATATCGATTGCATACGGATTAATAATTGAGCTGCTGCAGTATTTTCTGCTACCGACTCGCAGTGGTAGCCTATACGATTTTATGGCCAATGTGCTGGGTGCCATAATGGCTGTGGTTTTATACCGACTGGCTAATAGAATAACAGCTGGTTGGATATAGATATCATTTGACCTGAATAGCGAAAGCGTTTTATTGCTAATTTTACTATTCATTTCTATTTTGATTAATTGAGTGCACAGACTATTAGCCGCCATAGCATTTTCCCTAATTGCCTCGTTAGGCCAAGCCAACGAAAGGGATAGCACTGCCAGCAATTGGAAGGAAACCATTAGCTACCGAATTGAAAAGCTGGGCAAGGGCCTAAACCCAAAACTTTCGGGTAATAACCAGTACCAAGTTGCAGAAAAAAAACTGAGCAAGCCATTTGCTGTAAGGGTTACCGATAGTCTTGGTGAACCCATAGCCAATGTTAGGGTGTTCTTTGAAATTATTCAAGTTCCCGATGATGCTGAAGAGTTCGCTATAGAGCCGCTCTAATCGCGCACCGATAGCCTGGGCGAAGCCCATTGCTGGCTAACTCTTGGGAGCAAGCCGGGCGAATATCAGGTAGCCGCTAAAATTAAAACCGAAAACCTTGAATCGTTTGTAATATTTACAGCACACGCCCCTAAGCAGAATTGGGTTCTGATGCTAAGCGTTGGGCTGCTAGGTGGCCTTGCCCTGTTCCTTATGGGAATAAACCTTATGAGCACTGGGTTTAGACATAGTGCGGGCGAAAAAATCCGATCGGTGCTTGGTACCCTAACGCAAAACAGGATATATTCAACCGGATTTGGTGCATTTATCACCATGGTTACCCAAAGCAGTAGCGCCACCACCGTTATGCTGGTTGGGTTTGTGCAATCGGGGCTATTGAAGTTTAGGCAAACCATTGGGATGATCTTTGGTGCGGCCATAGGAACCACCATCACCGTGCAGCTTATTGCATTTAGAATTGCCGACTACTCTCTACTGCTCGTTGCCCTGGGGTTTGCGCTTAATGCCTTTGGCAAAAGGGAGGGTGTAAGATTTGCAGGCGAAGCCATTCTGGGTTTCGGAATTCTTTTCTTTGGGATGCACCTCATGAGCGAGGCGATGTACCCGCTCAGAACCTTCGAGCCCTTTATCGATTTGCTGGGCAAGCTGCAAAAACCCATTCTGGGAATAATAGCTGGTACCATTTTTACGGCACTAATACAAAGTAGCGCCGCATTTATTGGAATTATGCTAACCCTGTCCACACAAGGGCTACTAAGCCTTGAGGCTGCTATCCCCTTGCTGTTAGGCGCCAACCTAGGAACATCAATTACTGGAATAATTGCAGGTATTACATCAAGCCGAGAGGCTCAAAAAGTGGCCATGGCCTACACGCTTTTCAAGCTGGTGGGTGTAGTAATTCTGGTTTGGATTATTGACCCCTTTGCTCAACTGGTGAGATATATAACCCCCGATACCATAACCATTGGAACCAACGTAGCAGTGGAGAATACTCCTCGATTGATTGCAAATGCTCACACCATTTTCAATGTTCTTCTCACTTTGGTTGTGCTTCCGTTTACGAATGTTTACGCACGATTTATCGACTGGCTAATGCCAGCAAGGCCACCCAAAAGCCCAACCTTCTCAACAAAATTTATCGACAAAAATTTGCTTTCCACACCTACCATTGCCCTAAAGCTGGCTAAGCAAGAGGTAATAAGGCTAAGCGAGATTGTGGATAGAATGGTAAATGATATCATTACACCCTTTGTGGCCAAGGACAAATCGACCCTAAGCCGTATTGAGCGCGACGAGGTAAAGGTTGACTACCTTAGGGATCAGATTAATGCATACCTACTTGACCTTACCCGACAAGATGTTACAGACCAAAGCATACAGGAGGCTTTTCAGATAATGTACGCCGTAAAGGAGCTGGAACAAATTGCCGACATTGTCTCGAAAAACCTTTTGGAACGGGCAAAGTGGTGGTTACAAGTTGAGCATGAATTCTCACCTGAGGGGAAAAAAGAGCTGCTGGAGTTTCACCAGCTTACCCAAAAGCAGCTAAAAAGGGCAAAGGCTGTGTTTTCGGATCTGAACCTTGAGAAGGCACAAAAAATGGCGCGAAAATACCAGGAGTATAAAGACTTTGGCCGTGAGCTGGAGCGGCAGCACTTCTCGCGGTTAAAACAAGATGTGAACAAGTCGGTTGCCAGCTCCAAAACCCACCTCGAGCTGGTGTCGATGTTCCGAACCATAGGTAGCCACGCCAACAACGTTGCCCAAATTATACTGGAGTGGCCTAGCAACAGGGAGTAATATCTCCAAAATATTATATGTTGGATAGGTAAACCTATTGGCTATAAATCGGTCATAATGGTTGTAAAACAGTTACCCTCATCATCTTAAAAAACACAGCAATTACTCACTACTAGCACTGCGCACCATGGATTACAAACTGTTAATGGGTTGCTTTGTGGCTTTTGTCGCCCTGGTAAATCCTTTTCAAAAGGTTTTTGTGGTAACCTCGCTCCAGCAGCAGTTCGATGTTAGGACCACCCGCTCAATTTCGGTTAAGGCCACTTTCACTGCATTTGCAATTCTACTCTTCTTTCTACTAGTTGGAAATGTGGTTTTTAACTACGTGTTCCGAATTGAGCTCTTTGCCTTTCAAATAACCTGCGGAGTGGTTCTGTTTTACAACGGCATCAATGGGTTGCAAAAGGGAATGTTTATTAAGCTTGACAACAATATGACGATGAAGGATATTGTTACCGTGCCCATTGCGTTGCCGATGATTGCCGGCCCAGCAACAATAACTGCAGCAGTAACCTTTCCTGCGGAGTTTGGTAAACTTTTCACCATTATATCGATGGTGGCAGCGCTGGGGATAAACCTAATATTTATGCTGTATGCAAATGTAATAGGCAAGGTAATGGCGCGATACAACATGATGAACCCCTTGATTAGAATTTTTGGACTTATTGTGGCAACCATTGGGGTACAAATGGTGTTCAATGGCCTGAAAAGTTTTATTGCTTCTATATAGTGGAGGGCGATAAAAATTAAGGACTTTCTGTAAGTATTTAAAGTCAGAATTTACGGAGGATAAGCTTAACGAAAACATATGCTGTTTGGGCTACAATGCCAATATCGAGCCACAAGTTCCACTCTCTAACATATCTAATATCATCCTCTATACCCTCGGAAAACTCAATCTTTTCGTAGGGGTTTTTAAGCTGCCGAAGGCAGGTGATGCCAGGCTTCACAGCCAACCGTTCGCGCTGCCAGGGCATATACTGTGCAACATGCTCGGGGGTATGTGGCCTTGGGCCAACCAGCGACATTGAGCCAGTGAGGATATTAATGAGCTGGGGTAACTCATCGATATGTGTAACTCGAAGAAAAGATAAGACTTGTTGCATTCTACTCCCCGGTTTCTCGGCTAGGGTTTTTAACTTAATAATTCTGAAGTGCCTGCCATTCTTACCTACTCGCTCCTGGACAAAGAAAGGATTTTCCCATAAACCAATCCAAAGCCATAGGCAGATAATGAGAAGAAAGGGGAAAAGGATTAGCAATAGGATGAGGGCCAAAAATCTATCGGAAATATTCTTAATCAACAGCACGGCAACAGCAAGTTTCTTTGGTTAAACAGTAAAAATTGATACCAAAGATAGCACAATATGCTGGCAAACCTAAGCCCTTTTCTTGCATATGCTAGAAATTTGGTGACCAATTGTTAAATCCATAGAAGAGTGCTAACACCCACCACGCGGCACCGACACATCTACCACCACCTCATCGTTGGCTGGTTGCGATGATTTTGCTCCGTTGGGCATAAGCGTACCGTAGCTATGGCGCATCTTCTCGTCGGAGTAGTGAAAGAACGATGGCGTAGGGTTCTTAACCACTCGATTGTTGGCAATTTCGAAACCTCCATTGAGCACCTTAAACCCATAAAAGCCATTCATCGTTAGCAGGGCGTTAGCCCGTATGGCTTCAGCCTCACTATTTGCATACAGCACCTTCAACTTATCGCTGCGCCCCTCTATATACTCGGCATAATCGCTGTGAAAAAGTTTGCTCAAAGGTACATTTATGGCGTTGGGAAGATGACCCTGTTGGTACTGCTCATCAGTTCTAATATCGATAAAAAGGATATTGGGATCATTAGACCTAACTGCCAACGCCAGATCGTAGAGCGAGAATGATGACTCCAAGCTAACCATCATCTCCATCTGCTCCTGCACGGAGTGCTTGTAGGGCGATGTAAGTAGCTTCTTACCCACCATCGACAGAAGGAGAATACCTGCAATTATGCTTATAACAATAGTTAGTATATGCTTTTTCATGGCTTATCGGTTTTTTATTTTGATAGTTCTAGCATCCTCCTCTGGCCGCAGCGGTTTCGGAGAAATCAATCTTCGGGCTGGGCTCAGCCTTTTTGGCCTCCAGAGCTCCCTCGCGGAAAGCCTTTTTGGCACGCTCGCGGAACCTGTAAGCAAATTCTGCCTCCATCTTAAGATTGTTGGGCATAGTATTGTTCTCAAGTATATCGAACAGTCCATTTAGTCCGCCCTCCATAACGTAGATATTTTTAAACCCCATACGACGTGCGGCGATCCAAGCCTTCTCTGCAAGGGCGGTACCATTGGAGTAAAGTATTACCTTTTCGCCCTTAGGCGATAGAACCTCTCGCCACCGCTTCCGGGTAATCTGCTCGATGGGGATATTTACCGATCCGGGCAGGCTAAACTCTGCGGCATCGGATCGTGAGCGAACATCAACGAGTGTGGCTGGATGGTAATCGTTTAGCAACTTAAAGGCAACCTCATCGGGGTGTACGTAGTGGCTTCCGGCGAGTATCTCATCCTGTAGCTGTTCCTTGTCGATCTCATTTACACCGGTAATGCTTTTGAATGGGGTAAAGATTAACACCACTCCCATAAGTAACGCGATGCTAATAGGCAAGAAGTAGCTCGTTCCCTTGGTATCGGCCAAACCGTTCTCGGGGTCAACCTTTGCCTCAATCATTGCGGTAACACCAAAAGCAATTAGCGCAATAGCTATAAGAAGAAAGGCAAACCAGCCAGCTGAAATTCCTAAAGAGTCGAAGATAAACAGACGACCAAGATTACCGCTTACGGAAAACTCCTCGATTAGAGGGAATGCCTCACCGTAGAGAGTAATACCTAGAAAAATTCCGATGAGAAACACCATAGCATCGACCTTGCCAATGGCCGCTGCGGTTACGCTTGTTCCCGGACAATATCCTCCCAGAATAAACCCAAACCCCATAACCACACCACCCACTATGGCTGGCCAGATAAATGTTGGGTTTACGTAAACCAGCGACATATCAATCCACCCCAGGTAGTTCATGGCAAATACCCCCACCATGGCGGTAACACCTGCGGTAAAAAACACGCGTAGCACGGTAAAGTCGTATCCGTAAAAAACGCCTGCCAACCTACGAGACGAGGAGAACCCAGCAGATTCGAGGACATATCCAAATGCTATTCCAATAAGTAGGGCAAAAACAAGATCCCATTCCATTCCAATAATTCCTTGTGGTATAAGTGGTCCCATAGCAAAGGGTTGTTTTGTAGTAAGATGTTTTTAACTGTGTTTTGTATGATCGATATATAGACCTAACTTATTAAATCCATAGCTTACGGAAGAAATAGGCAACGGCGTAGCCTGAGCCAAAAATTGCCATCATGGTAATTATTCCTCCCGTTGACATTACTGCCATTCCGCTTAGCGCAGCACCACTGGTACAGCCTCGGCCAAGCTGAGCCCCAATGCCAAAAAGCATTCCGCCTAACAGGGCAAAACCAAGGCGAGTGCCAGCGTTAACACGCGGACCTCTCTCTACTTTAAACTTCATCCTACCAGAGAGAATGCCCGAAAGCAAACCACCAATAAGCACACCCAGCACTTCGATGGAAAGCCATGATTTCAGGGGATGCGTTTCACCCGACAGGTTGGGCCCCCAAAAGGTTGACTCCGCTGCATGCTCGGGGGCAACAGCACTAACAGTAACCGTGGCCAAATCTTTAAATGCTCCGCTGGCACCAAGTCCCCGACCCGCTATAAATATGGCCATTAGCAGCACTAGGCCTAGCAGAACACCTGCTAGGTATGGATTGATGTATTGGCTTTTTGACTGTTCCATGATCATCTAATTAAATTTTGGTAACCCAATATTTACTGCCTACAATATTAACTTAACAACCACCCCTGGGAACTGCAACCACCTCAACCTTCTCAAGGTTTTGAGGAGCACCACTACCCGAGGAAACAGGCAATCCATATATCTCCTTCTCGGTAAATGCATTACCCGTATTCTCCTTAACCATAACGCTATGCATAAAGCTATTGGCTCCATACACAAGGGTTAGGGCATCGTAACCAAGCAATCGTAAGTAAGCTGTTACAAAGGCACTATGCTGACCTGTAAAGCAGTACACCACAATACTTTTATCCGTTGGTAGGGTGTTTAGCTGCTCCGATCGCTTCAGCGATTTTTTGGGTTGATACTGAATTGCTCCGGGGATATGGCCAATATTATACAACGGTTCGGGCCAGTAGTTGGCAATGTAAAAATTTTGTCCTGCCTCAAATAGCGTGTCGGCTGTAATGGTAATTGGACTAAAGTCCTCGGCAAAAAGCATATGCGCTCTTTCTCTCAGAATGGCAAAGCCATAGCTCTCGGAGGTTACTATTTTCGGAAACTCACCTGCCGGGTTCTTTCGGTTGGCTTCGCGCTGCAGCACCTCGGAATATTTACTGGATCTACGCGCCATCCAGCGCTTTTGTGCGGTGTCGTTATGCCAGCTGCTAAAGCCCCATTTTAAGGCATACACATTGTCGTAACCCAAAAAACGGAGTATCGATGTAGCATACGATGCAGTTTGCCCAGCATTGCACACCATAGCAATTGCACTAAAGCAAGATGGATTGATTTTATTCTCGAAAAAGTTTAGCACCTGCGTAAATGGTACATTCACGGAATTGGCTATGTGTGCCGACGCAAACTCTTCGGCGCTACGCATATCTATAACCAACACGTTGCTGTCGAGCTTGGCATATAGTTCTCCAGCCGAAATCATTGCAGGCACCTGTGGGCTGTTTATAAAATCACCCGATCGCTCAATGTAGGTAATCAGCGAGTCGAATGCTACTTCTGGTGCTAACGCTGTATAGCTTTTCTGCTCAACACCTCCACCACAAGCCGATAGTAAACCAGCAACAACAATGAAATAAGTAATCTTTCTAACATCCATAGTAAAACTTATTTAGATTTCTCTGATTGCTCAACTGTATTCTCCCCTTCGTCTTCATCATGGTCCAGCTCTTCCCAACCGGTAATCATAGCCTTAATGGCTGCAGTGGGTTTGTGACCAGTAGTTGTTAGGTACACATGGGCAATTACAAATGCTATTAGCGCAAAGGCACCTATGGTGTGGATAATTGCTACCAATTCGAGGTTTATCATGTCGATGGATTGAATCTCACCCCCTGAGGGGTACTTGTAGTAGTAGTACAAGAAACCAGTGATAATCTGTACCGGTATGGCGAAAATCTTTAATCCAAGGTAAACCATCCTTTGCAGGGGATTAAACTTATTGTAAACCGTTTTCTTGGTTGGGTGCGGTGCTCCCTTAAAAATTCCGGTGATATAGTACTCAACCTGAGCTTTAATAAACTTGGTTGTGGGGATATATTGTCGCCACTCGCCCGTGGTGAAATGCCAAAAGATGGCAAATACTATGAGCCAAACCAACGCCCATAGGGCGTAGTTGTGCCAGCGCACAGCGGCATCAAAACCCATTAGATCGAACGAACCATGTATTTCGAATCCAGTTACTGCCAAAAAAAGGATAAGGAAGGCCTGGCTCCAGTGCCAAAACCTTTCAAAAATCTTGTAAACATATGTGAGCTTAGCCATTGTGATAGTATTTCGGAGGTTAATTACTGATTACGTTTACGAGCCATTACAATGCGTAGTGTTCCGTGGAAAAGCACCCCGCCCAGCGTACCCAGTATTAATAGGATGCCGATTATATCAACAGTAGCGCTCCGGTCGCGCCCAGGCATGTAGAAATCGGTTAGCCCCTCAAGGCGTGATCCCTCGCGGGTATGGCAATCGGTACAGCTTAGCGCCATTTCCTTGGGCGATACCATATGCGAAATGGGCAGGTACATTTCGGTTTCTACAAACTCCCACTCGCCACTCCAAGGCAAACCGGCCAATTTCATCCCCTCTGTTAGCGATGCTTCCCAATCGAAATCGACCCAAAGTCCTCCCTTACCTGGCTCCTTATCCCAAAGCTTTGCCTTCAGTACTCGTTGGTAATTGGGGTCGAATGGTTGTTTGCCTCGATGGATTTTCACTGGCCATATTTGTGCTTTGGAATCGTTGTAATCGCCAAAAAGAGTATTGATTTTAACTGGAAACTCGGTAATTGTGTCGCTAGCTAACATATGATCGGCTTGGCCGTTAAACCAAACGTACTCTGGTGCGGCATTGCTCTCCCAGTGGCCTGTACCCTTTATGGATTGGTACGAAATACGCCCTGTTGAATCCATCATCTCGTATGGTTTGCCATCCTGCAAATCGCAAGCGGTGGACCAGTCCCAGTACATCTTAGTTGGATTAACCTTAGCATAGGTTGGAATGTGACAGGTTTGGCACGCAACCTTTACCGTGTGCTCGTTGAGCTTGCCTACGGCATGGGGCTTTACTCCATGGCACTGCGTACAGGTGGCACGGTTATAGTCGTTCGATGCCGTACCGTAATACCGGCCTTGCATAACATGGTTTTGGGTTTTGTGGCAATCGGTACAGCTCATATCCATACCCTCACGATTCATATGTACGTCCACATCGCGGGTGGTGTTGAGCAGAGCCTCCTCGAGATGACCATGCTTTATGTTATTACCCCCAGCGCTATAGAAGTGACAGTATCCGCAGTTATACTTTGTGGGCATACCCACATTGGCTGTAATAAAGTTATAGTCGGGAGCAAATGGACCATCGACTGGTGGGTAACCTGCTGCTCCTCCGCTGGCTTTCTCGTAGGTACGTGTATTATCATGGCATACTAAGCAGTCCATATTGTGCTGCTGGGTAAAATCGAAGCCATTTTCGTCCCAACCATAGCCAGCATGGCACTTATTACAGGTAGACTCGCTACCGCCAATACCTGTACAGAAGTTGTTTATCAGATTCTTTTTACCCAGATAAACAACACCGCGCCCTTCGATAAAAGCCTCTCGCTCCCACAGCCAGTGGTGATTATTTAGCAATTCCTCACCTCGCTCGGTATGGCATGAAAGGCAAGCCTGGGTAACCTCCTGCGGCGAATTAAACTCCTTTTGCAGCTCGGCAAGCTTACCATGGTCAACAGCCTTCTTTGGCTTATTCCCAACTTCAACCTTAAGTGCTTCCAGAACCTCGGGGTTCATCTGCTTTGGCTTGTCGAGTATGGCAACTGCAATAAATATTTGGGGTATTAGCACAATGGCCAGAAAGGGGATCAACTTGTTCTTCATTCGATTACAAGTTTGGTTAACAACTCGTGTAACAATATATGCAAATATATCGAAATATAGAAGTTAAAAGTTGCGAAGACACATACAAAAATGATATGGTGTCGAAAATTTAGAACGATTTTAAAGAACAATACGTGGGCTAATACAAAAGCCCAAGTGTCCATAAAGGAACATTATCTTTAGCCCCCACCTCATATCCATCAGCAAAGGTATAGATAATCCTATCGGTTGGTGTTCTGCGTATCCTTTGGTTTAGGGTAGAGACCACCATATGCCAGTTTGAATCAATCTCAAAAGTATTCCTATTAATCAGCGTAACCGGATAAAGTGCACTAAGATGATTCAGAGCAAAGCCATGTGCCACGGTACTTCGGTTGGGTTGAATGGTGGCCAGCATATTTGCCATATTTGTATTGCTTAGGTAAACCCTTTCGGGCTTTTGCAGTATGCTAATGCTAACCCCAGCCGGATATATAAGGCTTATAAGTTTTGCTTTCTCCAGATGAAAAAAGTAGCCAATAAGGGTATTCCGGTGTACACCAACCTCCTCACTTAGCTGAACCAGGTTGGGTTTAAATGGTGCATTCTGCGCAATAATGTTTACAAGTTGCCTCACCTTGCTTGTGTTCCGCGGGTCAAATCCTTCTAGGGACTTCATATCGGTCTCTATCGTAGCGTTAACAAAACCTTCGAGATGCCGCTTGTACTCCTCGTACGAGTCGTTGGCAACGGGGTAGCAACCTCGAGTTAGGTAGTCGTCGATATGAAGGTTTGGCGAGAACTGCTGAATATGCTCAGTGGCTATCTCGATGTGCGAATCGAGAATTGTTTGCAAGTCGTATCGAGGTAGCTTGGCAATCCCCTTAAAACTAAGGTACTCGCGAAACGAAAACGTGCTAAGGTTATAGATAATCGCGCGTTGGCTGAGGTTGGCGTAGTGCTTAACCATCTCAATGGTCGACGATCCGGCAAAGGCTATTCTTAAATCGGGGAGAGTTTCGTAAATGTTTTTAAGCTCCAACGACCACTGTGGGTGTTTCTGTATTTCGTCGATGAATAGGTGCTTGCCACCCCGGCTGCGAAACTCAACGGCAAACTCGCGCAACGATTTTCCCGCCAGGTATATATCGTCCAATGTGATGTATAGAGCTTGAGGGTCGAATCCGTAGTGCAGCTTTATTTGCTGCAACAAAATGGTAGTTTTACCTACACCCCTAGGGCCAATTAGTCCAACCAGCGGCTTATTCCAATCGATGGTGGGCTGTGTTGTGCGCACAAAGAAGGTTGGGATACCACTAACAAGGTGATTCGATTTTAATCTTAATTGCTCCATTGAACTGCTATTTCAGCAAATATATAATATATTTTGATAATAGCAACAGCAAATCAGTTATTTAAGGTTTGCTTTTAAACCAAATGGCTATTCCATTAGATTAATATCTCTACCACCGTCGTCTCGCACACTAATCAGAAATCGCATTACCCCCTCGGTGGGTAAAATATCCTCAATCAGTTCGGGCCACTCAATTAAACAAAACCCCTGCGATGAGTAGAAGTACTCCTCGTAACCAAAATCGAAAACCTCTTCGAGCTTATTTATCCTGTAAAAATCGAAATGGTAAACAGGTTCTCCGCTGGTAGTGCTATACTCATTTATTAAGGCAAAAGTGGGACTCACCACCGTATCGGTTACTCCCAGCACCTTACATATAGATTTTATAAGGGTAGTTTTTCCTGCGCCCATAGCTCCATATAAGCAAACAATGCGGTTAGGATGAACGACCTTTAGCAACTTCGCTGCTGCATCATCCAAATCGCTAAGACTATTTATCTGAATCGTTTCCATACGGTTTTTAAAGTGGTTTTAGCTCAACAAACGGTATTAACATCTCCTCAATGGAAATGCCGCCGTGCTGAAAGGTATCGCGATAATAACTAACGTAGTAGTTGTAATTGTTGGGATAAGCCAAAAAATCGTTGCCAAGGGCAAAGATATACGAAGAGCTCACGTTGGCTTTGGGCAAATGCGCCTCCTCGGGCTTGCGAACCTCAAAAACCTGTTTTGCGTTATAGTTTAAGTTCTTGCCCATCTTGTACCTTAGGTTAGTTGAAGTGGCCCGGTCGCCCACAACCTTTATGGGATTTTTAACCCTAATGGTACCATGATCGGTAGTAATAATCAACCGCACCCCATGGGCTGATGCCTCCTTAATAAGAGCGAATAGGTCGGAATGCTTAAACCAGCTACGGGTTAGGGAGATGTATGCGGCCTCATCGCTGGCTAGCTGACGCATCATCTCCATCTCGGTGCGGGCGTGCGAAATAACATCGATAAAGTTGTAAACCAGTACCGACAGGTCATTTTGCAACACCTGTTTAAGGTTTGAGCCAAATAACGATCCTGATTTAATTGTGCTGGCCTTCTCGTACTGCATCTTATAGTTCTTACCCAAACGCTTCATTAGCTGAGTTAGCAGCTCCTGTTCGAATAGGTTCTTGCCTGTATCCTCCTCATCGAAAACCCACAAGTCGGGAAAACGCTGCTGAATCTCCATGGGCATTAGGCCTGCGAAGAGCGCATTGCGAGCATACTGGGTTGCCGTGGGTAAGACACTTGAGTAAAGCTCCTCGCGCTCAACTCGCCAGTAGGGTGCTATTAAATCTTGAATGGCCATCCACTGGTCGTACCTAAAGTTATCAATAACCACCAGCAATACCCTATTCCCTTTATCGATGGTTGGAAAAACTAAGTTGCGCATTACGTTATGCGACATCATAGGTTTGTCCTCCGCATTGGGGCCGAACCAGCTTAGGTAGTTCGATTTTACGAATTTACCAAACTCGTTGTTGGCCTCGGACATCTGCATTGCGAAAACCTCGGCTATACCCGAGTCGCTAGACTCGGCAAGCTGCATTGACCATTGCGAAAGCTTTCGATAAATTTTGGTCCAGTCGTCAAAAGTGCGTGCCATACCTATCTGTTGACCAATGGCACCAAAGGCCTGCTGATAATCTGAGGTTGTTTTCTCGCTAATTAGCGTATGCTGATGGACGTTCTTTTTAATGGAGAGCAATATCTGTTTAGGGTTAACGGGCTTAATAAGGTAATCAGCAATTTTAGCGCCAACGGCCTGATCCATAATGCTCTCCTCCTCGCTTTTGGTAACCATTACCACGGGTAGGTTGGGCTTTATCTCCTTAATGCGGGCAAGGGTTTCCATGCCTGTTAGGCCGGGCATATTCTCGTCGAGAAAGACAAGGTCGAAATTTTGAGCCGATACCATATCCAGCGCATCCTCGCCATTTGTTGCTGTGGCAACAGCGTACTCGCGCTGTTCTAAGAAGATAATGTGCGGTTTAAGAAATTCTATCTCGTCATCAACCCAAAGTATGGAAACGGCCATCACAATTTAATTTAAATAGTTTTCGCGGAAAAAGTTTAGGTAGCCCGCTACGGATTTATCGCCCTTGAAAACCTCAAGGTTATCTCGGCTTATCACCACGTATGAGTAATCGGCTTCGGGAAGCCCCCCCATAAGCCCCTGCTCTGCATTTACCTTTATGAAGTACTCCATGGCCTCCTGCCTGCTCTTAAAGCTCTCTACCTGTATTAACACCACAAAATCGGTTAGCTCGGTGCTGGTAACGTTCAGGTTAAGGTTAATATAATGATCGACATTGAACGACACCAAATTGAACCTGAGCTGATTTATAGGTGAGTTTTTAGGCACTATGGCCAGAAACAGATGCTCGCCTTGTGGTGTGCTATACCCAACAACCGGTGCGGTTACTCCATCGGCTGGTTGTGACTCTCCAACTTCATCTGGCTGAGCTGATGCCAGCTGCAGCTCACGCTGGTCGAGCATTGTAATAATGGTTGCCGCAGACTGCGCCACCTCGCTTTGTGGGTACTGCTCAATAACCGTGTTCAGCTCGGCCCTATATGCTCTTATGTTGCCCGACCGCCCCGCGCACTGAGCAATGATGAACTGAAACATGGGGGCAACATCGGAGTCGGCATACCTACTCAACCCCTCACGAGCCATACGGGTTGCATCGTTACATTGACCTTGTCTATAAAGTTCGAATGTATTCTGATAGTACTCCTCCCTTAACCTATTTTCCTTCTGAAGATTCTCAAGGTAGTTTGGGTTACTTAGCATCAACGCGTAAGTACTATTGGGAAACTGAGAAATTAGCCTTTGCTTATGGCGTTCCATTTGGTCGGGCTGCTGGTTAAACCTTGCAATTTGGTATAGGTTATAGTAAGCCGACAGCGTGAATTCACTTTGCGGATAACGCTGAGCTAGAAGTTCGTAAGCCTTTATTGCCTCAGGATAATCCTTAAGTTGATTCTCGTAGGTTTCGCCTACCCTGAAGAGGGCTTCTTGAATCTGCTCATGCGATTGAGCCAGCAGGGAATCATTCAAGGGGAGATACTGCAGGTAAAACTCGCGGCTTTTGTTATCAAGCACCTTGGCCGGCATACCCGATGTATCGGTGGCTGAGGTTTGGGTTTGCGCTAGGGTCTGATCGAGGGCTTCACGCTTATTAGAGCGCCTCCAGTTATCCTCAAGCTTGCGCCTTCCCCAGCGCATCTGAAATTCCGACAGCCCATAGCTTAACGACGATTGGTTGTAGAAATACCACTTACCACCCTGGTCGGGCTGAGTGCGCCCCCGCTGGGTTTGCTGGAAATGCGCAAACCTATCGCGGCCTTCACGTTCCTCTTGCCTTAACCTTTCCTCTTCCTCACGAACTGCCTTTATTAACTCAGCAATAATGGCATCCCTTTCCCGAGGACTCATGGCAGCAACCCTTTGCAAACTATCCTCGCGCGAAACTATATTCAAATTCTCAACAAGTTTATTCAAATTCTGCGCCTTCACCTCAAGCTCGGTATACCCGGGAAAATCTTGGTCGAGGGCATGGTATGCGCTGTCGTAATAGGCTTGACTCTGAGTATAGTTTGGCTTCTCGAAAAAGTAATCGGCAAGGATAAGGTACGAGAGCCCTTTCTGATGATTATTATTTACACTCTTTTGCGCCGATAGCTGGTAGTACTCAATGGCCTTGTCCATATTGCCTCGGGTTTGCTCAATGTTGCCAAGGGCAAAGTATATCTGATCGAGAAACTCGGTGTTCTTTTCGTCGTTAGCCATTTTGTTTAGCTCTCTAACCATCTCGTTACCGCTGCCTCGCCCCTGAAAGTTTGATGCTATGTTAACCCTTGCATTAAAGCTCATTTCGTATGAGGGATTGGCTCTTATAACCCTTTGGAAGTAACGGTTCGATTCTGCAAACTTTTTCTCAATTTGATAAAGCTGGGCAAGCAAGAACATATAACGGGTACGATGCTCCTTATCAGGGGCATTCTCAAGCGCTCTCTCCAAATACTTTATGGTTTGTGGAACATTCTCCTGCCTTTGGTAAAGCAAGGCATATGTAGACTCAAGTAGATGCCTGAAGTGCTTATCCTTGGGATATCTCCTGTTTGAAGATAGTGCCCTCAACCGATCCTCGGCTGCAACAAAATCGTTGGCCAGAATATCTAGCCTAGCAAGCCAAATTTGCGACTCGTAAAAAATTGGAGTTTCCGGAAACTGAACCAAGTTGTACTCTAAGGTCATCCGTGCCTCATCATACGCTCCCTTCCATGCACGGGCTTTACCAATTAAAAGCCAGCCCTCACGAACCCACCGCACAAACTCATTCTGGTTGTAAAACTGTCGTTCCTTGGGGCTTTGCACCCCTCTCTTTCGCTCGGGTTTTACGGTAATGGAGTGGCGACTAATCATGTCGGTACACTTAGTAATTGCTCTGTCCATATCGCCGCCCACCATGCTGGCCACCTGCTTATCGCCAAGCAACAGCACCGGCAACGGAAAGGTATAGTTGTAGCTAAAACTTTCCTCAACCCGATTCAATGCGCTATTGTAACTCTCCTTGGCGTTAAAGTAGTAGTTATACCTTGAAGTAATATTATGATAGGTTCTTGTAACTGGTGTGTTCTTTTGGGTAGAACACCCGCTAGCCAATGCAAGAACAAAAAGTAATGTAGTGAATAAAAACCTATTGAGTTTATATTTTATCATTAAACAACAGCTATTTGGTATACAAACTAAAATGATAACAAGTTATTATTTTTAATTTTGCTAAAATACGCAAAAAAGAGGGGAAACAATATTTACAGAGAAATTATGGTTATAACTTTCAAATGATTATATTGAGGGGCTTAGCGGTTTTGCTATCATCTTTCAACTTTGTTTGCACACAATCTACCGTTAGATTTTCAGGCCAATACTTAATATCTTTGCATCGCAACATTAAATTCTATCTACACACATCAAGCTGTTAATGAAAAAAAAGGTTTTATTCATACTGTTGGGGTCTGCTGCTGTTGCTGGGTTAATTTTAGGTACAATACTACTATTTGTTACACTTGGTAAAGGCGAAACATCCGAGGCAATAAACGCCATACCTGTGGATGCAGCTGTTGTGGTAAAAGTTAGCAGCTTGGAACAACTTTCGGGGCAACTTCACCAAGGTAATACGTTTTGGAACGCCATAGGGAGCCTTTCAATGGTTTCGAGGGTGAACCAGTTTTTTGAATTTGCCAACAAGCAAAAGGCCTCATCCGTTATTTTTGACCAGATGGTGATGAACTCCGAGTTGTTCATGTCGGTTCATGTGATTGGCAAAGGAGTTCCTGCAACGCTTTTTGTTGCCAATCTCCCCGAGCGGGTAAAGGCTGCTGAGGTAAGTAGCCATATTGTCGCAATAGCAGGTGCAGACTACAAGCTAGACGAAAAGGAATATAACGGAACAAAAATTCACACCCTCACGCACAGAACCAACGACGAAAGCAATAGCTACTCCTTTGCCACCCGGCATGGAGTTTTAATTCTTAGCCAATCGCTTCTGCTGGTTGAGTCATCGGTTGGGCAGCTTAGCAGCGGACTATCGTTAACCCACGATAAGAGTTTTGTGGACGCCTACAAAACTGCTGGAACTAGGGTTAATGCCAATGTGTTTGTAAATCACACAAAACTCCCAACTGCTTTTGCATCGCAAATTCACGCCAGCAAGCAAAATGGATTTAGCTGGCTGGCCAACACGGGACGATGGACTGAACTCGATCTCTCGCTGCGCGACGAAGCTTTCTACCTAAACGGATTTGCTCAGGTTCCCGATTCGCTCAACGTTTTTTACAAAGTATTTACCAAACAAAAACCAGTAAAAAACGAGGTTACCAGCATACTGCCTGCTCAAACAGCGGCATTTGCTAACCTTGGTATCTCAAACCTTGATGTCTACTTAAAATCATACCGAAACTTTATAACAACCCAAGGAAGAATTAATGCCTACAACAACAGGCTTGATGTATTTAAGAGAGAAGTTGGTAGTGATGCTGTTGAGCTTTACTCAACCATTTTTGGCAAGCAGCTGGCCCTAGCTTTCATTCCCTTTGAGGGTGAACCCTACAGCAACTGCTGGTTTATTGCTGCCCAAGTACAAAGCCAAAGCTTGGCTCGCCAGGAGTTGACCAAGGCCATTGAGGTTTATGCAAAGAAAAGCAATCAGCCAGTAGCCTCATTCGAAAGAGTTTTTAGGGTTGACCGGGAGAAATCTGTAAAGATTTACAAATTTCCAAAGCCGGGGTTACATAGCAGTATCTTTGGGAGTCTTTTTTCAATAGCAAACGATCAATACTTCACGTTTATCGATTCGTACGTTGTTTTCGGTTCTTCAGTTCAGGCGCTATCGCGGCTTATACTGGCCAACATTCACAATAAGCAGCTCGATGTGGAGCAAAGCTTTGTTGAGTTCTCCAAAGGGCTAGCATCGGAGTCGAACTTCACAGCATACATTAACCCATCGCGAGCAGAAATGCTCTATGGGCAGATGTTAAGCCCTAGTGCTGCGGCAAGGCTCCTATCGCGAATGGAAACAATTGAAAAGATTCAGGGCATTGGATTTCAACTTACGGGCGGAAAGAGTATGATTTTTAACAATATCACAGCCCGCTACACACCCTACTCCATTGATGCGCCCCAAACAGTTTGGGAAACTAGGCTCGATACTTCATCCGCCATGAAACCACAGCTGGTTGTAAACCACAGCACCCAGAACAGGGAGATATTTGTGCAGGATAATAAAAATACCATTTACCTAATTAACGATGTAGGCAGAGTGTTGTGGCGCAGGCCTTTGCCAGAGCCCATCATGGGAGATGTTCATCAAGTTGATATATATAGAAATGGTCGCTTACAGTTCCTGTTTAACACAAAAAACAGGCTATACCTTATAGATAGAAATGGTAATAATGTTGATGGATTCCCCGTAACATTACGATCGCCTGCAACAAACCCTGTGGCCGTTTTCGACTACGATAACAACCGTAATTACAGGTTCTTTATTGCAGCAGAGGATAGAAGTATATACGTTTACAATAGGCAGGGAAACACAGTAAGCGGTTGGGATTTCGACAAGTCGGAGAGGTATATAACTCAGCCAATACAACACTTTAGGAGTGGAGGTAGAGACTACGTTGTTTTTGCCGATGAGAACAGGATTTACATCCTTGATCGCAGGGGTAACGAAAGGGTAAAGCCCGACAAGCACTTCGCAAAGGCAGCCAATAGCATTGTAGCGCTCGACGAATCGACAGGGAAACCCCCTCGGTTTGTAACCACCGATACACTTGGTGTAGTTCGGCATATATCGCTTAGCGGTAAGGTTAGTGAGGTTCTCCTAAAGCGATTTAGCCCCAACCATTTTTTCGATAGCCAAGATGTTGATGCCGATGGAACCAACGACTTTATTGTACTCGATGGCAAAGAGCTTTTCGTTTACAAATCGGACGGCAAGTTGCTTTTCTCTAAAAAATTCAAGGAGGAACCCCTAAAACAAGTGATATATTTTCATTTTGGGGCACGTGATAGGAAGTTGGGAGTTGTATTGCCAGAATCATCGCAGATATACCTTGTTAATGGCGATGGGGAGTTCTACAAGGGGTTCCCGCTAAAAGGGGTTACCCCATTTAGTATCGGACGGTTTGCCAACACTAAATCTACATTTAACCTTATTGTAGGCTCGTCAACAGGCTATATACTAAACTATGCAGTGCAGTAATTTTACCATTTTTTAGCTGCCTGCTACCTTAAGCAATTAAAAGACAATGGCTAAATTTGCCAATTATGGCTCAAAGGCAGCTGTAACCAAATAACTACTTAACGAAATGCTTATTCTACTTCGATTTTTTGCCATAGTTTTTCTAATATTCTTCCTAATCACACTCATCTCGCGATGGGCTCTCCGTAGGTTTTTTCGTAAAATGCAGAATGCAAGCAACTCCACATCCTATCAGCAGAATAGACGCCCCGAGGGAGATGTTTACGTTAGCAAAACGGCCCAACAGGATAAGATAGTGGATAAAGACGTTGGTGATTACGTAGACTACGAAGAAGTTGACTAACTAAACAAACATTGCATGTATGGCTATTAAGGTACAAAACGTAACCAAACTATTTGGTAAGCAAAAGGCTCTCGACAATGTTTCGTTTGAAGTGCCCAAGGGTCAGGTTGTTGGTTTCTTGGGCCCCAATGGGGCAGGCAAATCTACCATGATGAAAATAATCACTGGATTTATTCAGCCTACCTCAGGAAACGTAGCGGTTAATGGCATAGCCATATCCAACGAAAGCCGCGAGTACCGAAACAATATTGGCTATATGCCAGAGAACAATCCCTTATACACCGAGATGTACGTGAAGGAGTATCTTCACTTTGTGGCTAAAGTCTATGGGCTTGGCCGATACGGAAGTAAAAGGATAAAGGATCTGATAGAGCTTACGGGCATAGGGTACGAACAGAATAAAATGATTGGTGAGCTGTCGCGTGGTTATAGGCAGCGAGTTGGGCTGGCACAGGCGCTACTTAACCGGCCATCGGTTCTTATTCTCGACGAACCAACCAGCGGCTTGGATCCCAACCAAATTGTTGAGATCAGAAAAATTATTGCTGATGTGGGCAAGGAAAAAACGGTGCTACTCTCAACCCACATTATGCAGGAGGTGGAGGCAATTTGCAGCCGGGTAGTTATCCTAAACAAAGGAGTAATTGTAGCCGATGGGCTAACTTCCGATGTGATGCAGCACGGTAACCTAGATCAACAAGCAGTTAGCATTGAGGTAACATCACCCATCACTGCAGAGGTATTAAGTAAAATAGATGGCGTGCAGCTCGTCGATCGGGTTTCCAACGATGGCTGCCAATGGATCATAAAATCATCTAGCAAGGAGGATATCCGTCCTGCAATTTTTAACTTCTGCGCTCAGAACGGCATTACGCTAATTACCCTCAACCAAAAATCTATACACATGGAGGAGGTTTTCCATTCGCTAACTCAATTTCAGTAGCAGTAGGTGACACTTATCACGGTTATATTAGTTGCTTATTATTTGAAATTAAAGTATTTTCGCACCCTCATATTTTAAGATGAATCAAAATTCAATTTTTCGTTTTTTTGCGAATTTGAATAGCGATTACGAACATTAGTTGTTGAGGCTTGATGAAGAAAATAGTAGCGGGTGTCGACATTGGGGGCACAAACACAGTTATAGGCATAGTAACCCAACAGGGCGAATGCATTGGTGAGGTATCGTTCCCCACCCAAGAGGATAACGACTTTACCAGCTTCGTTGCTCGAGTTGCCTCACAGATAAAGAAACTACTTTCTACACTGAATACTGAATACTCGCTGGTTGGGGTGGGCGTAGGTGCGCCCAACGGATCATACCGGACTGGCGAAATTATTGATGCAGCAAACCTACGCTGGAAAGGCACGCTCCCTCTGGCTAGCGAGCTAAGCAAGCTGCTTAACGTACCCGTAAAACTTACCAACGATGCTAACGCCGCTGCCATTGGCGAAATGCAGTTTGGCGATGCAAAGGGAATGCAAAACTTTGTCGTTATCACCCTGGGTACAGGTTTGGGTAGCGGCATTGTGGTGGATGGGAGGTTGGTACTTGGTGCTACTGGGTTTGCAGGTGAATTTGGCCATTCATCGGTAAAGCCGTGGGGCAGGCAATGTGGGTGCGGAAAGCAAGGCTGCCTCGAAACGTACGTATCAGCTCCTGGCCTCAGACGAACTGCGTTTAAACTCCTAGCCGACTCCATTGAGCCTAGCACATTAAGAGGTTATTCGTACGAAAGCCTTACCGCAAAAAAAATTGCTGGATTTGCCCAGCAAGGCGATAGCATTGCCCTCGAGGCCTTTGAGTATACAGGCGCTATGCTTGGGATGAAGCTTGCCGATTTGGTAACTATTCTTAGCCCCGAGGCAATCTTTCTATTCGGGGGGTTGAGTGGTGCGGGCAGCGTAATTTTTGAACCCACCAAGAGGCATATGGAGAAAAACCTGTTCCCCATCTTCCGAAATACAGTAAAGCTGCTTCCGTCGGGACTTAAAGACAAAAACGCCGCTGTACTGGGTGCAGCAGCGCTAATTTGGCAAGATCTTTAAAACACCAAGGCGTATTTCCTACTCAAATACCCTGTGAGTTCTATTTGCTGTTCGGTATATCTCGTACCGCCAAGCCTGATAGTCAATCAAATTATCCTGTGAGTCGTAAACCCTAAGCCCCTGCAAACGATTATCGCGCCGATAAACAAACTCCTTACGAAGCGTTGTGTTGCTTACGTTATCTTTAATTACCTTCTCAACAATGTTGTTGTTCTCGTCGTACATATACGTGGTATGGGTAGATTTTTGAGGCAAATTGAATTTTTGTACATCCAAATGTTCGCTTGCCATTCTGCCTAAAGTATCGTATTCCACTACTCGCTTAAGGCTCATTATTGAATCGGAAGGCACAGCTCTACGACCCCTTACCCTGCGTTCAATTTCGGTGTTGTGCTCATCATATTTATGTCGCGACCTAAAACTCCTCTTACCATCCTTATTGTATCCGGTAGTGCGGGTTTTATTACCTGCGTCATCGTAAACGTACTCTTCGCGCACAAGCAGTGCAGTATCGCTATTGTTTACCGTATACACTAATAATGTACTAAGCAGCTCGTTGCTGTACTCAAACACCTTAAAATACCTTAACTTCTCTTTTATAAAGAAATCGGTTTTCACCTTGGTTAGCCCATCAAAGTAGTGCCAACGGTAGTTGTCGGGGTAACGGGTTTCCCAGTTGTAGTCTATCTCGGTATGTAATCGCCCTAAGGAGTCGGAAATTAGTTGCCCTATGGCAAAGTACTTGCTAGTTCGTTCGCCATCCTCAATTACGTAGCGCGAGTTTACTGTAACGCGATAGATGTTCTGAGGTTTTTCGCCCTGAGCGTATATTCCAGCCGTTAGGCTTATCATTAGTAATGTGAATAAACACTTCTTTGCATCCATAACCATAATGTATTAAATATTGGCGCTAAGATAAAGTTTTTATTAAAGCTAACTGCTCTACTCCACCTCTTCGAGCTCTAGGGCTCTAACCCGGCTGTAACTAGTGTCAATTTCCATTGGTACTCGCCGCATATCGGGTCGCAGTGGCGCAAATGGAGTAAAAGCTAGGCGTATATTGCTTACTTGCGCGAACTTTTTCCAATCGCCATCCTGTTCTACATGCCCCATAATAACACCTTCAATATGGGTGTAAGTCGAGTCCTTAAGTGTAAGGGTAAGGCTTAGGCCCATATCTCGGGCGCTCTTGCTATATTGCTGTTTGAGCACGTTGTACCTAATGCCCGATGAGTCGCGAGCAAACCAAATTGATGCGTACGGATCAATTGATTCGTCGTTTGGCAAAACCTTTACTTTAGCCGTAAGGCGATAGTTGCCATCGCCCATAATGGGTATTCTAAAGAACACGCTATCCTGGTCGCCATCGGCAGGGAAAGCATATGCCTCTTTCAACTCCCATAGATTGTTGGGGTCTCTGGCAAACTTTACCGTATCAACTTTCTCCACCTTATCCTGAGTCATTTTTGCCTTGTGCTCGGCTTCAATCTGAGCCAGGTAGTTAACCACCTTATCAAGCACCCTATCAAATTCCTTTGGATTATTTAGATAATAGTCGATGCTTCGTGCAAATTGCTCATCGCTATAGCCCAGCTGTGAGAATATGGGTCTGTAATATTCTATTGAATCTCGTTTTGAGAACTTGTAAGAGTAGTGAGAAGTACTAACTATAGCATCGGTTATGAAAACCTCTGCAAGTATTTTCACCATATCCCTATCGGGTATGGTTTCTGGCTTGCATCCTGCGAATGGAAGTGCGAGTAGGGTTGCTAGTAATATTATTGAAACTTTTTGCCTATACATAAACAGTGCTGTGTAAAAACGAATTACGCTGAACTTTCTTTAGCACACAAGGCAAGCGTAAGCCTGCCTTGTGCTATAACGGTAATTATGCCGATATGATTATTTCAGTTTATCGAACTTATAACCAATCATTATTTCATGCGAACCTGCGCTGTGGGGCCTAAGCTCGGTTAGCGAATAGTCGAACGAGTAGCCAAAGAGGTACCGATCCTGGTAGTTGTAGCCAAAGAGTAGCGATATACCATCCATCCAGCGTAACGATATTCCTCCCCAAAACTCTTTTCGGTAGGTTACCTTGGCGTTTAGGTCAAACTGAAGTGGGCTTCGGATCATATACTTCACCAGCATCGAGGGCTCAATATCAAAATCGCGGTTTAGGGCTAACATCATCCCTCCCATAACCATAAAGTGCTGCCTTAACCTGTTTACACCGTAGTAAGTTTGCTCCTCACCTTCGATGATCCTGGATAGCTCCGACTGGTATAGCTTTTGCCCCAAAAGCTGGTGTGCGGAAATTCCAGCAAAGAAACGGGTGTCGTAAACCATAAAACCTACTGATGCATCGGGGGTAAAAATGGATTTTGTGCTAGTGTATATAGCAGGGTCGAGCATGTCGAAATTTTCGCCATACTCAAACTTTGACCCGTCGGCACGGAACATCAAAAACCCAAGCGACACACCACCCGAAACCCTTAGCCCGTTCTGAGTGATCTGCATATTATACGAATACGAGAATAGACCACCTGTTCGGCCAATAGGCCCAGTAACATCATGGTAAAAGCTACCGCCAAAACCCATATCCTTGGAACCGTGGGGGCCGTATGCGCTAATGCTATGGGTTTGCGGATAATCCTCCATACCAACCCACTGAAAGCGGCTATTGTAGCGAATTTGGTAGTAGTTAAAAGTACCCCCAACCGCCGGATTGACCATATACGTGTTTAGCATGTACTGTGTGAACTGAGGTAGCTGCTGTGCACTGGCTTCCGAAATTATCAGAAGAAGTGCTGCACTGGCTATTAACGCTATCCTTTTCATATCATTTAGTTTTCTCAATCTTCAAAATTGTATTACCGGATAATGGTTACTGATCCAGAAACAGGCTTCCACTTGGTAGTTCCATCTACATTGAACTTAATAACATAGTAGTAAGTGCCTGTTGGAAGTTCCTTACCATTTCTATTTCTTCCGTTCCAACCCCGAGCGGCATCGGTACCCTTAGCCGACCATACCTGATGGCCCCAGCGATTGTAAATCTTTATCTCGAGATCGGGGAATATGTCGGAATAAGGAATAGTCCAGATATCGTTTATACCATCATCGTTGGGTGAGAATACATTTGATGTCCTGATCTTATCGAGAATTCGGGCTTTAAGTGATATTTCCTCTCTACAGCCAGACTCTTCTGCAATAGCATAACCCTTTATGGGCACATACTTCTCGAACTTTCTGGTATCTATATTAAAGATCTCACCCGAAAGCAGGTTCTCGTACTCTGGTGTTTTAAAGAATATTGTACCCTCTTTACCTTCTGGCACAGCAAACCCTTCGGTAGGTGTCCAGTAGTAATTTAGGGTATAGTCATCATTCTTTGTCAACATCTCAATTTTGTACTCGGTATCGGCAAGCACCGAAATTATGGTAGAGTCGCCTGGGCTACCTACCAAATCGGGATCAAGTGGGAACTTACGAAGATCTTCGTCGGTAAAGAACAAGTGAGCATTCCTATCGATAAATGGGAAGATACGATCGTAAATGGCAACGGTTTCGGTAGCCTCCTCTATACAGCCATCAGTAGTTGTAACCATTAATATGATATTCTTGTCATCATCAATATTCTCTATCATAAACGGTGTTGACTCTGTGTGCACCCTCTCAATATTATCGGTAAAGTTATACCACCTTACTCTTTCTACCTCCAATGGAATGGTTGAGTTCATAACCACTCGAAGGGTATCGGTTGAATTGTAACACCACAGGTTATCGGCACCCGATATATCCACGCTGAAGGTATAGTCGGTATTCAGCTCTAGATCGTAAATATTATGATCCTCACAATACCCTGCCTGACCATCATATCGGGGGTACTTAACTACAGCAGCATATTTCCCTGGGTTAAGACCATCTACTCCTCCCTCTATGCCCGTTTGCTTTATAAGAGTGCCTACCATCGTAATTTCGTTCACCTTATACCAGTCAACTTCATAATCTGCCACACTTCCATTGCCTGTTCCTGATACTACTCCAGTAATCTGTATGCTACCAGCATCAACTCTTCCATTAGCTAATACTCTACATCTGGGTAGTTCAAACTCATCAAAGTATTCAGGTTGCTTGGGGCCATCAACAACTAGGTCAACAGCGCCAGCAGAACAGTTGTTATCATCAACCACATTAACCCTATAATTGCCTGGGTATAAATTGGTGATGCGGCTAGTTGAACCAATAGCTGTGCCATCTACAATAATCCTATAATCAGGTGTTCCTCCAGAAATAGTAACCTCTATCTCATCAACTGTAGAGTCATGGCAAGGCAACGTCTCTAGATATGTACTGAGAGTAAAAGTAAGAGGAGTTGGTTCTGTAATGGTATGATTTTCTACTATAAAGCAGTTGTTAGCGTCGGTAATGGTTAGCGTGTAATTACCTGGAGCCAGCCCAGAGAATATACCAATGCTGTTCTCCTCAGTATAACCAGCGGAACCCTCGAGCTTATAGGTTAGAGGTTCAGTGCCTGATGCCTGAACGTCAATCCTACCGTTTGTATCTCCATTACAGTAAACATCATAAACCTCTATATTTTCAATTTCCAACTTCTCTGGGAAGGTTATCTCAACCTCAAGAGTGTAGCTGCAATCATTATCGTCGGTTATAACAAATATATAGCTTCCCTCATCGAGGTTTGGAACTAGATTATCACGAATGGTGAATGCACCTTCGGCCCAGCTAATGTTATAGAAACCATCGGCTGTTGTTCCTCCTGTTATGGTAAAGGTAATTTCGGCCTCAGTTGGAGAGCATACATTGTCGTAATTTACAGCATATGTAACAGCTATCTCTTCAGGTTCACTAATAATAACGGTTTCGGTATGACTAGCTCCGCCCTTTGTTCCTATCAGGGTGTATGTTCCAGCCTCAAGACCCTTATAAAGCCCCTCAGTATTGTCATACCTATCCATCATATAGGTTGATATGTCTTCGCTAAACTCATTAAACCATTTGCGCTCATCGAGCGAATACGGATCGGTTGTAACACCTACCTCGTTTACCCTAATGGTTCCATCAACCTCGCCAAAGCAGGTGATATCGGTTGCTGTAAGGGTAAATGAGTATAGCAAAATGGATATCTCCTTAGTATCGGTACAACCATTATCGTCGGTTGCAATTACCCTGTAATCGCCCTCGGCTAATCCGTTGAACTCAGGATCGGTTGATGAAGCAACATCTACCCAGGTTGAACCATCAAAGAGCTGAAGGTCGAAATTAAATGGTGGTGTACCACCATCGGTAACAATGGAAATATTTCCGTTGCCATCGGTAATAAGCTCGATGGTAAATGGATCGGCCTCGCCTACAATTAACTCTTCCGAAAGCACTGGACCACATCCCTGATCATCTGAAATTTCAACTATGTATGAGCCTGGGGCTAGGTTGGTAAACACACCGCTACCCACTTGAGTTGCTCCAATAGCCACTCCCCCGCTGGTTAGGGTGAAATATAAGTCGCCCGTACCACCCGATGCGCTTAGCGATATGGTTCCACTCTCCTGCCCAAAGCAAATAGCATCGGTAACCACTATGGAGTTAATGTCTATTTGTATTGGGTCGGGTTCGTTCACATCGAATCTTGCAGATTCAATTGGGCCGCATCCAATATCATCAACTACTGCGATATAAAAATCGGTTCCAGCAGGCACATCATTAAACGTTGCCGCCAATCCGTCAGATAAAGATGCCAGCATATCACCGATGCCGTTATAAAGCGTGAATGTGTAAGGGCCAACACCACCACTTGCCGAAACAGTAACCTGTCCGGTAGGCTCTCCTGCACAAGTAGCATCGGTAACCACAGGTACACTTACAATAATCTCATCGTATACAGTTACAGTTACTGCCAAATTATCTAAACTTTCGCAGCCTTCGGCTGTTTGCGTTGCGTAGTAGGTTTCGCCATCAACCAGCACATAATCAATGGCAAGGATACTGCCACCTGGTGAATCGTACCATGCAATGGCTTCGCCGGTAACTACAATATCGGCAATGGTTGCCCCGGCGCAGAACTCTTGGTTGGCTTCGCCTGTTGGGGGTGCTGTTTCAATTTCAACCACCAAAGCGTCACCCGACACAGTGCCTGTGCAATTAGCATCGGTTACGTCCAGCATCACAAAGTAGCCTTCCCCTACATCGTTAAAAATAATTGGGCTAGTAAATGCGAACAATGTCCTTACGTCTCCATCGGCACTAAAAGTATAACTCCAGGGTGCTGTTCCGGTAAAATCAATTCGAACATCAACACCCGTTGGGTCAGCACCCTTACAGTACTCTCCTCCGCCGCTCATTATAGCAGTTGGAATTTCAAATTCAATTACGGAAGCAGAACCACTTACTGTGCCAGAACAGAATGCATCCTCAACTCCAATCATTGTATATTCGCCTTTTGTGGCATCTGAAATAACGTAAGGAGTTGCATCTATACCGCTAACTACATTTGGTAGCCCATCAACAGCGTATATTACTGTCCAAGGTCCTGTTCCGGTTAACTCAATACTAACATCAACGTTTGTTGGATCGGTACCTGCACAGTAGCTGCCGCCTCCACTCATTGTGGCAGTCGGTAATGGGTTCTCAACCACTGTAGCGTTACCGCTTACTGTACCTATACAATTCGCATCAACAACAGAAACCAGCGTGTACTCACCCTCTGTTGCATCTGCTAGTATATATGGTGAAGTGAGTATATCAATTAATGCTGGTTGGCTCGCCCCATCAATGGCGTAAACCACTGTCCAGGGACCTTCACCTGTGAGGTCAATCGTTACATCTACACCCGTTGGGGTGGTACCTGCACAGTAACTGCCGCCGCCGCTGATCTCCGCTGTGGGCAACGGATTCTCAACCACCTCGGCTAAACCGCTAACCGTACCAGTACAATTTGCATCGATTACCGAAACAAGCGTATAATCACCTGCGGTTACATCTGTCAACACGTAGGGTGATGCTGGAATATCAATAAGTGCTGGTTGACTCAACCCATCAATGGCATAAACCACTGTCCATGGGCCAACACCTGTAAGATCAATAGTAACATTAATACCTGTTGGATCGGTACCCGCGCAGTAGCTGCCGCCGCCGCTGATCTCGGCAGTGGGTAGAGAATTCTCAACAATAGTTGCAGAGCCACTAACTGTTCCATCGCAATTTTCGTCGGACACTGAGGTAAGGGTATATACACCAACTGTTGCATTGGATATTGTGTAAGGCGATGTGGTGATTCCAGTAATTTCAGGTTGATCAACCCCATCGATGGCATAAATCACATCCCAAGGCCCTATACCTGAAAAATTAATCTGAACATCAACACCTGTTGGATCGGTACCAGCACAGTATTCGCCGCCGCCACTGATTGTGGCTTCAGGCAAAGGTAGTTCAATTACAAACGCCTCGCCTTCAACTGTTCCTGTGCAATTAGCATCAGTTACACTTATTATGGTAAAATGTCCTTCACCAACATCGTTAATAATATGCGGTGTCGCTGAAGCCAAAATATTTCTCTCATCTCCATCAACAGCAATTCTTACAAGCCAGGGGCCTTCTCCAGTCAAATCTATTTGGACATCAACGCCGGTTGGATCGGCACCTGCACAGTAACTACCACCACCACTCATAATGGCATGGGGCAATTCGTGTTCAATTACGGTGGCCAAGCCAATTCCCGTTCCGATACAGCCTGTTGCGTCCTCCACTGAGGAGATGGTATACTCACCGGCAGTGGCGTTGGCTATGGTGTAGGGCGAGGTGTTGATGCCTGTCACAGCGGGCTGATCCACGCCGTCGATGGCGTACACGATGGTCCAGGGCGACGATCCCGTGAGCACCACCGTGAGGTCGATGCCCGTGGGGTCAACACCCGCGCAGTAGCTGCCTCCGCCGCTGATCTCCGCCGTGGGCAGCGGGTTCTCCACCACTTGGGCTAAACCACTTACCGTACCGGTACAGTTCGCATCGACTACCGATACCAGCGTGTAGTCGCCTGCGGTTGCATCTGTCAGCACGTAGGGAGTTGTGGAAATATCTACGAGGGCTGGCTGGCTCGTACCGTTAACGGCGTAAACCACTGTCCAGGGGCCTTCGCCTGTGAGGTCAATCGTTACATCTACACCCGTTGGGTCGGTGCCAGCGCAGTAGTTGCCTCCTCCGCTGACCTCCGCCGTGGGCAGCGGGTTCTCCACCACCTCGGCCGAGCCGATCACGATGCCTGAGCATCCCGTGGCGTCCTCAACAAGGGTAAGCGTGTACTCACCCGCAGTGGCGTCCTCAATGATATAAGGCGATGTAGCAATGCCCGTTATGGCCGCCTGATCAACCCCATCGATGGCGTACACGATGGTCCAGGGCGAGGAGCCCGTCAGCGTCACCGTGAGGTCGATGCCCGTGGGGTCAACGCCTGCGCAATAGCTGCCGCCGCCGCTGATCTCCGCCGTGGGTAGCGGGTTCTCCACCACGGTGGCCAAGCCGCTTACCGTGCCGTCGCAGCTGGCGTCGGCAACTGAGGTCAAGGTGTACTCGCCGGCAGTGGCGTTGGCTATGGTGTAGGGCGAGGTGTTGATGCCTGTCACAGCGGGCTGATCCACGCCGTCGATGGCGTACACGATGGTCCAGGGCGACGATCCCGTGAGCACCACCGTGAGGTCGATGCCCGTGGGGTCAACACCCGCGCAGTAGCTGCCGCCGCCGCTGATCTCCGCCGTGGGCAGCGGGTTCTCCACCACTTGGGCTAAACCGCTTACCGTACCGGTACAGTTCGCATCGACTACCGATACCAGCGTGTAGTCGCCTTCGGTTGCATCTGTCAGCACGTAGGGAGTTGTGGGAATATCTATTAGGGCTGGCTGGCTCACCCCGTTAATGGCGTAAACCACTGTCCAGGGGCCTTCGCCTGTGAGGTCAATCGTTACATCTACACCCGTTGGGTCGGTGCCGGCGCAGTAGCTGCCGCCGCCGCTGATCTCCGCCGTGGGCAGAGGGTTCTCCACCACCTCGGCCGAGCCGATCACGATGCCTGAGCATCCCGTGGCGTCCTCAACAAGGGTAAGCGTGTACTCACCCGCAGTGGCGTCCTCAATGATATAGGGCGATGTAGCAATGCCCGTTATGGCCGCCTGATCAACCCCATGGATGGCGTACACGATGGTCCAGGGCGAGGAGCCCGTCAGCGCCACCGTGAGGCCGATGCCCGTGGGGTCAACGCCTGCGCAGTAGCTGCCGCCGCCGCTGATCTCCGCCGTGGGTAGCGGGTTCTCCACCACGGTGGCCAAGCCGCTTACCGTGCCATTGCAGCTGGCATCGGCAACTGAGGTCAAGGTGTACTCGCCGGCAGTGGCGTTGGCTATGGTGTAGGGCGACGTGTTGATGCCTGTCACAGCGGGCTGATCCACGCCGTCGATGGCGTACACCAAGCTCCAAGGGGCTGTGCCCGTTAGGTCTACAATTACCTTTACTCCTGTAGGTGTGGTTCCCGCACAGTAATCACCACCACCACTAATTGTGGCTGTAGGTGCAGGTATCTCATTTACAAAGGCTTCTCCTGATACTGTTCCAATACAGTTAGCATCCTGAACAGAAATCATTGTGAAGTGACCCTCCCCTACATTCGATATAGTATGGGGTGTACTAAGAGCAACAATATCCCTCTCGTCACCATCTACATCAATTCTTACAAGCCAAGGTCCTTCGCCCGTTAAATCGATTTGAACATCAACACCAGTAGGATCAGCACCTTCGCAGTAATCGCCACCACCACTCATAGTCGCCGTTGGCAACTCTTTAACCAAAACATCTATAGAGGTTTCGTAAGCACATTCACCCGGGTTTGGAGTAAATGTATATGTAGTTAAACCTATGGTTTCTGTGGATATTACACTTGGTGACCATGTTCCGCTAATGCCGTTATCGGAAGTTTCTGGCAAAATAACTGGTGAATCGCCTTCGCAGTATGTATACTCTGGATCAAGAGAGAATGTTGGAATTACATTATCCACCACTGTTACAGTAACCTGATCGGAGTTCTCACAACCACCAATACCAATGGTAAGAGTATAGGTTGTTGTTTCAGTTGGGCTAGCGATTGGCTTAAGAATGGTTGGATCGCTAAGGCCAGTTGAGGGAGTCCACAGAACGGATACCGGTTCTGCAAATAGACCCGTTAACTCTACATTGTCAATTGCCCAATAGCCTATGTTAAACAACCTCCCGGTATAGGTAAATGCTATGTAGAAGCTCTCATCGTCCATAACGCTCAAATCTACATTTACCGATTCTGGGGGAATATCTCCACCTGATGTTGCAGGCCAGTAAAACTCCCAACGATTTGTCCAATTCACTCCATCGGTTGATGTTTGCACAGCAAGCCTATAGGCTCCATTAAAGTGATCAACAGCATGGATGAAATTAAGGTCTAGGAACTGATTGTCGATGGCGTTGATTAGGGGGGTAACAACTCTATACACATCATTATTCGTTGAGCCGTCGGACAGCAAGGAAAGTTCTGGTGCAGATCCACCTGCATACGATGTATTCATACCTCCCCAAAGGCTATTACTTCTCGACCAACCTGCAGGTAAGCCAAATACAGACACACCTGTAAAATCTTGGCTAAGCAGAACATTGTTGTTCGATGGCAAATCGGCTGAGCCCTGTAACTGAGTGCTCTCACCCTCGCAAATGGAAACATCTGGGCCCGCATCTACATTGGTTGGGGTTGTATTTACTGTAATGCTTATAATTTTCGTGGTAGCACACTGTCCGGCATCGGGAGTAAAAGTATAATTGGTTACTCCTGCTGTAGCTGTAGATATTGTGGCGGGACTCCAGCTGCCAATTACTCCATTATTCGAAACCGCAGGAAGAACATCGGCAGGTTCACCCACACAATAGGGCCCCAGCGGGTCAAACTCGGGATCCAAAGGTTCGCTAATAATAACTGTTCCGCTTACCATATCGCCACTACAAGACCCGGAGCCAGTTGCAGTAACTGTATAATTAAAAATACCGGTTTCAGTTGGTGTCCCGCTTATGGTATAAGTTGTAACCGAAAGAGATCCACTAACACCTGCTGGTAAGCCAGCTACGGACACATCGCCAAAATCGCCGTTAATTGAATAAACTATGTTTTCTAATGCTTCGCCCTCGCAAATAGTTTGATTATCGTTACCCGAAGTGAGAACAATTTCAGCATCGGTGCAAATAATTGGATCCTCAAGAATAATATCGGTAATAGATGCGCTAGTACAGCTAGCTGCATCGGTAACATATACGGTATAAGTTCCTGCTCCAAGTCCAGTAAAAGTATAACTTGAGGCAGATATTTCACCAGAGTTAGCTGACGAACTCCCTGTAAGGTAATATGTAAAATCAGGTGTTCCAGTTCCTCCTAAAAGGTTCACAGTGATTGATCCTTCGATCCCACCAACTGTAGTAGGATCGGAATGGGTAACATTATCAATTTCGGGTGCAGCAGCTGGAGGATTTATGGTTACTGTGGTGGGGTCGGAAATGCAACCGCCCTCATTTGCCGTTACGTTATACGTACCTGCGGGCACATCAGAAAAAAGTGGGTTAGCCTGATAATCGACACCATTTATGCTGTAGGAATACTGAGCACCCAAAGGAGCAGTAACCTCAATGGTACCACCTACTCCGCAGGTAGCATCGGCAGTTGTTACCGTTGGGGCAGGGGGGGTAGATGGTGCAGGATTTATTGAAACAGACTTGCTGTTTAAGCATGAGTTGTCTGATTTTCGTCGTACAAATATGGTGTAGATATTATCGGCAGCAAGACCTGAGAAAGTTGTTGCATCTTGCCAAGGCCCCATAATGTTGATTGCATATTCAAAATCTGGATCTATAGGACTAAGCACTTCAATTGAACCAGTAGGTTCATCGCAGTCTGGTTGTGTAGGATTTAAAACTGGCTCGTCAGGTGGCGCTGGAGGTGGATTTATCGACTCAACTGCGGTAAGTTCACATGATGTGTGGGATGAAATTTCTACCCTAAGATCATAATCTCCGGATGTTAGACCTGGGAAACTAGGACTGGATTGGTAGGTTGTTCCATCATCTATGCTGTATTGAAAGGTGTAGATACCCTTATCGTTTGTTGGGCTAGTAAATTCAATGGTTCCAGTAGGTACACCACAAGTTGGATTTATCGTGTTAACGATTAAGTCGTCAGGCTGAAAAATTTCAAAAGGATCTGCTGTTGCACTTCCTGAAGGGCCAGATACAAACACTATGAAACTCCCACTCTGAACAGGATCTTCTCCATCATCAGGTAAAACAATTGTAGCACTAGGTCCTACGATTGGTATAAACTCATATTTCTCCCTGGTTGTATTCCAAACCAATACGCTCATTGGCTCCAATGGCCCATTGCTAACGACTATTGTTAATCTTGCATCATCCCCACCAGGGCAAGATACATGCTGATTAACGGTAACATCAACGGTCATTTGTGCTACAGCCCCCAGTGAGGCAACAAAAAAAGCACATAATAGGATGGAGCTACGTAGAAGTTGTTTCATAACGTATATGATTTCTTTTTCTTAATTCAAATTGACTGGGCATAATTCCGCTTTACCTTACATTGCTTCATACGATAAAACCTGAGAGTAATCAGCTATTTTTTGACAAAAGCTACCTTTTAACAAGCGAAAGTAATCTTTTTTTTAATTATTCTCAAAAACATCACTCTTAATGTTAAGCATTTAGAGTGATTTGCAGTAAAAATATTGTTGTTTTAAACGTGTATTATCTCTTCTGCTAAAAGCATTTTAGTTGACTAACAGCCATTTGCAAAAAATGACTGTATTTTAGTTTTTTACGTATCTAGGTGTTTAAATGTTTGCAACATTGTGCTTTGTAATGCAAATTTTTAATCCATCTCGTTGGTTATAAAAAAACCAACTTTACAGCAAATCAATTTGTAAATTACAAATAGTAAGCCACACACCCTAAATGGCTATTTATTTGACAAATGCAGAAAAAGGGTGGGTAAACGCTGCCCGAAATCGGGCAGAAGGTTGTTTGGTGTATAAGGAAACCTCCTTAATTTCGAATTCTAAACGTCAGACTTTTCCCCCGAATTTTATTTAAAAAATGTATATTAGCCCCAATTAAAACCGAGCAGAAAAATTGCTAAATTTCTGACGGTATGAAAAAGAACAGTTACTGGACATCAAAGCGAAAAGCTGAAGTA
>NZ_JAANIG010000001.1 GCF_011174675.1 Perlabentimonas gracilis
GAGAAGAACTTATTTTCTGGATAGCTCGAATTTTTAGGCGTATTCAGTGGGGCTTATAGGTTTTTTTTGCTTATTTTCGAAAAGTTTCGGATGCTAGTGCCCGATTTTGAAATGTACGTTTATCGGAATGGAAACTTTTCGAAACGATCGCTGCCCAGCTGGATATCGGCAATAGAGGCTGGCCGTAATAGAAACCCTAATCCACCTTCCCAAAAGGCAGTGGCTAACTATCTAAACATTGATGTAACAGGCAATTCAGCCTCGGTGAAACTTGAGTTGATGCGTGGTGGTAAAAAACTATTCACAGACTACCTCCTGCTTTATCGAATTAATGGCGAGTGGAAAATTGTGAGCAAAGCATTTCATAGTCATTAGGCTTTAAGTGCCAGCAATAGTAATAAGCCCTGCAAAGGGCTTTTTTGCTGATTTAATGACTTTTATCAGCAATTTATGCTGAACAACCTAAAATATTGATAGCGTATTCTGCAACCTTTTGTCTATACTTGGGTAAATTTACAGCGTAAACTTGTTATAATATTTATCCTATAGAACATTACTATGAGCAGACATCTTAAAATAAGGGATTTAACCCTCCGCGATGGACAGCAATCGCTTTTTGCTACCCGAATGCAACAGGTTGAGGTTGATAAAGTGCTGCCGCTATTCAAGCAGGCCGGCTTTTATGCCATGGAGGTTTGGGGTGGTGCTGTACCCGACTCTATTATGCGCTTTCTGGGTGAAAATCCTTGGAACAGGTTGGAGTCTATCAAGAAAGAGGTGGGTAACGCATCACTTCTAACTGCTCTGTCGCGAGGGCGTAACCTTTTTGGCTATAGCCCCTACCCCGAAAAGGTGATTGAGGGTTTTAATAGCAATGCCGTTAAGTCGGGTATAAGCATCATGCGTATTTTCGATTGCCTTAATGATACCGAGAATATAAAATCGACAATTAAGTACGTGAAGGAAGCAGGTGGAATGGCCGACTGTGCCGTTTGCTACACCATCGACCCCAAGATGCCAGAGAAGGAGGATCTTCGATCTAAACTTATGATAAAGGATCTCCCCGAGAAAATTTTTGATGTCGATTACTTCGTATCCAAGGCCAAGGAGTTGGAGGCTATGGGCGCCGATATGATCACCATTAAGGATATGGCTGGCTTGGCTTCTCCGCTCGAGACTACCAAAATCATTTCGAGGCTTAAGGAAACCCTAACAATTCCTATCGATTTTCATACCCACTGTACTCCCGGCTATGGGTTAGCCTCAACCTTTATGGCTATTGTAAGCGGTGCCGATATTGTTGACACCAACCTTCTGTTTTTCTCCGGAGGAAGCGCAGGCCCTTCGTATGAACTAGTATATCTCTTCTGTAAAAAGTTGGGAATTACGGTTGATGGTAACGTGGAGATAATTGCACAGCTAAACCGAATGCTTAAGGAGATAAGGGTAAACAGTTTGGCCGAGGTCGATAGCTACAAGCAAATTCCAATAGACTTTGACATTGCTAACGACACCTTGCCCGAATCCGTGGATACACTGTTTGCCGACGCCGTTCGCTTTGCCCAGGAGGGCAATGAGGAGAAACTTCTTGAGGTATGCCACGCCATTGAGCATCACTTCAATTTCCCAGCACCCGACGAGAGGGTTAAGAATGCTGAGATCCCTGGGGGGATGTACACCAATATGCTATCGCAGCTAAAAACCCTAGGGCTCGACCATCTGCTAAACCGAGTACTCGAGGTGGTTCCTGTGGTACGCCTCGATGCGGGCTGTCCACCGCTGGTAACCCCATCGAGCCAAATAGTAGGTGCCCAAGCGGTAAACTGTGTGCTCGATGAGAACGCAGGTAAACCATTTTACTCCAATATTTCCAATCAGTTCTTCAATCTGGTTAAGGGCGAGTATGGACAAACTCCAATAGCCATTGCTCCAGAGTTTCGTAAAAAGATTTGCGGGTTTAGAGAGGAGTCGCCCTACGATTTAAATAAGTATAAGTCGCCAGAAAACCCTGTTCTAAAAGAGTTTGGAAGTGTTAAGTTAGCTAAGGATGAGAAGGAGTATCTGCTGCTAGAGCTCTTCCCTGCGGTGGCAAAGGATTTTCTTTACAAGCAGCGACAGGCCGAGCATGAACTCCGCAGACAAAAGCGTAGGGCTGAAAAAGCCGAGGCTCGTAGTAAGATGAAGTTCAATGGTAAGCTGTTGATTCGCGACCTTACCTTACGCGATGGGCAGCAATCTATGCTGGCCACCCGTATGACAATCGATCAGGTGGAGCGAACTCTTCCGTTTTACAAAATGGCCGGATTCTTCGCCATGGAGGTATGGGGAGGTGCAGTTCCCGACAGCGTTATGCGCTATCTCAACGAGGATCCGTGGTATAGGCTTAGGGTAATAAAGGATTCCATTGGAAGTTCCAGCAAGCTAACGGCCCTGTCGCGTGGACGGAACCTATTCGGTTACGATCCCTATCCCGAAACGGTGATAGAAGGGTTTAACCGCGTTTCGGTGAAGGGTGGCATAGACATTATGCGCATTTTCGATTGCCTTAACGACCTTACCAATATGGCGAGCACTATTCGGTACGTTAAGGAAAATGGTGGGATGGCCGATTGTGCCGTTTGCTACACCGTGAACCCCAAATTCACTGCTAAGCAGAAGGCTATTGCATTTATCAAGCGAAATAAATTGCCCACCGATGTTTTCAGCATCGATTACTTTGTGACCAAAGCAAAGGAGTTGGAAGCTATGGGCGCCGATATGATCACCATTAAAGATATGGCTGGACTAATTACACCCGACGAGTCGGGTGAACTAATCCGCAGGTTGAAGGCGGAAGTGAAGCTGCCCATCGATTTTCATACCCATTGCACTCCTGGTTACGGGTTGGCCTCAACGCTTATGGCCATTGTGAATGGGGTTGATATTGTCGATACATCTATTCTAAACCTTGCCGGAGGGCCAGCAGCACCAGCATTTGAGATTGTGCAGCTGTTTGCCGATAAGTTGGGTCTCGACACTGGGGTTAATCTCGATGCTGTGGTGAAAATTAATGAGGAGTTGAAAACCATACGCAAGGAACTCGTAGAGTTCGATTCGTACAAGCAGTTCCCCATCGATTTTGATATCACTGCCGATGATCTGCCAGCTGATGTTGAAAAGCTATTTGATGATGCCATCGTCTACGCCAAGGCAAACCGAACCGACGAGCTGCTTGAAACCACTCTGGCAATTGAGGCTTGGTTTAACCTTGTGGCTCCCGATAGCCGTGTACGCGATGCCGAAATTCCCGGTGGTATGTACACCAATATGCTAGCTCAGCTTAGGCAGATGAAGATGGACGAGCTGCTACCCAAGGTGCTCGAAACAGTTCCGCTTGTCCGCATCGATGCAGGATGCCCACCGTTGGTTACCCCAACTAGCCAAATTGTAGGTGCTCAAGCGGTGAATTGCGTAGTGTCGCAGAACAAGGGCGAGGATATGTACTCAAATCTTTCCACACAGTTTAAAAATCTTGTAAAGGGGCTTTACGGAAAAACGCCTATATCCATCGATCCTGAATTTAGGGAGAAGATTTGTGGGGTACAGAATGAACGCCCCTTTGACTCGAGCAGCTACAAACCACAGGATAATCCAGTAATCCTTGAGGATTTTGGAGGCATTAAGTTGGCGGCAACCGAAGAGGAGGAGCTGTTGTTGGAGCTGTTCCCCAACGTGGCGCGTAACTTCCTTACCAATCGTAAGGAGACTGAGGTGGCTGAGTTAAAGCGACAAATTGAATTCGAACTTAACGCACACTCGGAGGAGAAGCGTAAGGAGTTTCTCAACCTAAGCGACGAGGAGAAGGCTGCTCGAATTCTGGATGGGCTTATGCATAATAATCTCGATCTATAGTCTATAGTCTTAATAAATTTAGATAGACCCATCCATTTTAGGGTGGGTCTTTTTTTTATTTCGGCTAAACATAAACCTTTTGATATCAGCCAAATCAAAAATAATAATGTAAATTTATTGCGCTAAAAAGAATATATTATTATGAAAAAGGAAAATACAAAAAAAGGCTTCGGTCGTAGAGATTTTTTTAAGATGCTAACCGTGGGAGGTATAGGCGCAGCAATGCTCCCCACCGCATCGCGCTTAGGGTTTGCCAGCACTCCTAAATCATCGGAAAAACCTAAAACTAATGTTGATGAAGCTTTAGCCTATCCTAGAGTGGAAAGTTCAATGCCGGGAAAGTATCCTGCCAAGGTGGTAAAGGTTGTTGACGAAACTTCTTACACCGACAGAAAGGTAAATAAGGATGCTGCCTACAAGATGATAGCCGAAGGGATGGTTGCTCTTACAGGTGCAGCAACTCTCAGCGAGGCGTGGTTGCAATTTGTTCAACCCGGCGAACGAATAGGGTTAAAGCTTAATCCCATCGGCGGTACTCTGCTGTCCACTTCGCATGAGGTGGTTGAGTCCGTTATTGAGCAGTTAAAGGAAGCAGGTATTTCTTTCAACGATATTATTATTTGGGACAGAAGGGAGTTTCAGCTGCATGAAGCTGGTTTTACCCCCGAAAGATACCCGGGCATTAAGATAGCAGGCACCGAGTGTAAAGATGCTGAGGGCTCTTTCTACGATTCTGAAGGCAAGCTCTATAGCGAGTCCCGAATCGATAAGGATTGGTACTATTGGGCCGAGGCCGAGATGGAGTACGATGCCTACACATTGCCATACATGGTGAACTCTGGCGAGTATTCCTACTTCACCAAAATACTTACCCAGGAGGTGGACAAGGTGATCAACATACCAATTCTTAAAAATGCCGGTGCCACGGTAACCCTATGCCTAAAGAATTTGGGCTTTGGGGTTATATCGAACACATCGCGGTTGCATAAGGACTTGTGGAACGAGACCATTGCCCAGGTGTGTGCTTTCCCTCCCGTACGCGATAAGGTTGTGCTAAACATTGCCGATGGAATTCTTGGATGCTACCAGGGTGGCCCAGGAGCCAATCCTCAATTTATCCTGCCCTACCACACCATACTGCTTGGTACAGATGCAGTGGCGGTCGATAGGGTTGGCTACGATATCGTTATTGATAAGCGTATCGAAAAGGGAGTTCAGCAGCAGGATACCGAAGCTGGAAAAACTTTCATGCGGATGGCCAAAGGCTATGGGTTGGGTGAGAGTGAAATTGAAAAAATTGATTTACAAACCTTAAACTTGACTTAGCATGTTAAGACCTTTTATGCTGTGTGCCTTTTTATCTTTTTTTCAGATGTTGACTTCTGCTCAGGATGCAGAAAAGTTAAGGTTAACCAGCAACGATCTTGAGGGAATGGAGGAGACGAGGTTCTCAGTATTCTCCGAAAATTCCTTGTGGGGCTATATCAATGGAGGGGCCGATATCTACCTTGAGTATGGATTTAAAGAGTTGGTAGCCCAAAACCTCGAGTGGCAGTCGGAGCCGTTTAAGGTTGAGGTATATATTATGGATAGCCCAATGGCAGCCTTTGGTATTTTTACCGTTTCACGCTTCTCATGCGAGGCAACGGGTAGGGTGAGTGAGTGGGACTGCGTAAACCCCTATCAGGTTCAAGTGGCGCACGGGAATATCTACTTGTCAATTGTAGCTTATAGCGGCACGGAAAGAAGTATGCAGCTGGCAACTCAAATAGCCAAAATGTTGGTTGAGAAATCTTATGCTAAACCCATAGCACTTCCAGAATTCTTGCTTACCAGTGATGTCAATTTTGTGCTACCCAGTGTTAAGTATATTACCGGACCACTAGCAATACAAAATGCGTATGCTACATTGGAGTTGCCATTTCATGGGCATGAAGGCTACAAGCTGTGGTTAGCGCCATATTCTTATAATGGCAACAAGTACGATATGTTGGTGGCCTACTTTAAGAACAATGCAGAGTGTGATGCCGTAAATCAACAAATTGTTAAGAACGATGGTTTTTATACCATTGTAAGTGGCGAAAAGCTTCTGATTGCGGTTGGTGAAGGTGTCGAAGAGGATAAAGGCCACATTAAGATGCTTAAGGAATTGCAAAGCAAGCTGTAATAAAAAAGGAGGCCCAACCAAAGCCTCCTTTTCCCAAAAACACGAAAAATGTTCAACCAAAAAATGAAAAAACTATGCATTTTCGAAAGTAATTGAAAATGCAAATTGCGTTTGCAAGTTACACCTTTTTTTATAATCAGCCACTTTTTTAAGAAGTAAAAATCTTTTCTCAGTTTTGATTATGGGTAACTAGTGCATAGAATTGCTTATAACCTTTTTAGAGCACAACCGTATTATTACTACATTACAGTATTCCGGAAAGTTTTCCTATTTTTATCTATGGCTAAATTTTACGTAACGTTACTTGCCCTCCTACTTTTGAGTGTCCAATCGGCACTCACAATTGATCTGGGCAGGCAGCCGTATAAAAATTTTACACATCGCGATTATTTGGGGCATCATCAGAACTGGGCTGTTGTTCAGGACAACCGCGGGTTTATTTACGTGGCCAATAATAATGGTGTTCTAGAGTACGATGGAAACAGCTGGAGAGTTATCTCAATCAATGGCTTGGTTACAAGGTGTCTTGATGTTGACGCATTTGGTAGGATTTGGGTTGGCGCGCAGGACAATTTCGGATACCTTACCCCCGATTCATCTGGCACACTCACCTTTCATTCGCTCAAATATTTAGTTGAGGAAACGTGCGCTTCGTTTGGTTTGGTAAGACAGGTATATGCTACTTCGCAAGGCGTGTTCTTTAGTACACATTCATGCATTATAAAAGTGGTAGGGAATGAGGTGTCGATATTTTTCCCTAACACATTATTCCACAGAACATACAGCGTTTTTGATCGAGTTTTCTCGGTGCAACCCGAGGTGGGGCTAACCATGGTTAGAGGCGACACTATGGAGCTTGTGCCTGCCGGGGAGCATTTTGCTAACTCTCGAATTTATGCCATGGTTCCCTACGATGAGAGAAATATTCTGGTTGCAACCCAATCCGAGGGGATGTTTTTGTACGATGTAACCTATATCGACGATCCTCTGAAGCATGATGCATCAAACTTTCTAGTACCCTTCAAAACCACTAACGATAAGTTTTTTGTTGATAATTGGGTGTACTGGGGCGAGGCGCTGGACAATGGTCGATTTGCCTTTGCCACCTACAGGGGAGGTGCTGTAGTAATTGATGCAAAGGGAGAGATTATTCAGCGTATTGGGAAATCCGAAGGTATTCAAGATGAAACGGTGTGGCACTTGGCTGCCGACAATCAGGATAATATTTGGCTTGCGCTCAATAATGGGGTTTCATTCACGGCAGTTAAATCCCCAATTACATCGTGGAACGAAAGTAATGCTCCACAGGGAGTGCTCCAGTCGTTAAAGAGGGTTGGCAACCAACTTTATGCAACCTCAAATGCAGGCGTTTTTATTTTTGATCAAGGTGCCTTTCGTCGGGTTCAAGGTGTTTTGGACCTATCATGGGATATTGTCCCTGTGGTTTCATCCGACGGCAGACAGTCCACTCTGGTTGCAACTGGTAGTGGTGTGTACTCTGTGCAAGGCGATAGAGCTCAGCTAATCGATAATGGTGAAATTCCAACTTTCGCCATATACCAATCGAAGCACAGTAAGGATATTCTTTATCTTGGCCTTTACGATGGCCTTGGGGTAGCAGAGTACAGGCGAGGCCGGTGGGTGTATATTGGTAAGTTTGATGGCGTTACAGGTAGGATATGGAGAGTTGAAGAGGACGTTAAGGGGGATGTTTGGTTTGTACATAGGTATGAGGGTGTTGTGAGGGGTAGGATTGATAACCCTTTAACCCTTAAATTCAATGATTTTGAACTCTACAATAACATTCCTTACAACCCACCTTTTGATGAGGATACGCGTTTAATGAGTTTAGATGAAAAATTGTTGCTCTCTGCACCTACTGGTCTGTACAGTTTCGATGAGTTTGAAAACAACTTTAGACCCGATTCATTGCTCGGGGGCGAGTATGCCGCTGGAGGTAGAGGGGTTAAGCTATTCACCGCCGATAAGTTTGGATACATTTGGTTCGAGACGTACATTAATTCGCACGTGCGGAGTATTACCCGGGCAAAGATATTGGATGATGGAACAGCAATAATTCTATCAGCAGAGCTCAACGAAATCCCTCAGATGTTATTCTCCTCTGTTGATACCGATGACGATGGTATTACCTGGATAGCAGGTTCAGATGGATTATATCGATTCGACCCCTCAGCAAGCATGAGGGGCATTAGAGCACCACGAACATTCATTCGTAAAGTAATTCTGGGCAATAATACTCTGTATGGCGGAGCATTTCCAAAGTTATGCCCCGATGGCTTTTATAGCTGTATCGATGATTTACAAAGTGAAGATCAGATACCCCATATACCCTTTGACTCAAATAGCATCGCGCTCCACTTTTCGTCACCAATGTTTGGGCAAGAGGGGAAGATGCAATACTCGCACATGCTCGAGGGGTTCGATTCCCACTGGTCACCATGGAGTTCCATCGACTATAAGGAGTATACAAATTTGCCTCACGGGCAATATACTTTCAAGGTTAAATCGATGAGTTTGTATGAGGTTGAGAGCCCTGTGGTGTTGTATTCATTTGTTATTGCTCGCCCTTGGTACAAGCATCCTCTGATGTACCTGTTATATATCCTTTTGGTGATTTTAATCGTAGCCATTTCGGTGGGAATTAAAACCAAGATGCTAAAGCTGTCGAATCAACGACTACAGGCACTGGTAGACGAACGAACCCGAGAGATACTTCTGCAGCAGAAAGATATTGTTATGAAGAATGAGGAGCTAATACTTCAGAAGGAAGAGATTGAGTCGCAGCGAGACGAGCTTGATCACCGCAACAAGCAAACTAAAGCAAGCATAGAGTATGCACAAACAATTCAGCAAGCCATACTTCCAACATTAGATTTGTTAAGTTCTTATTTTCATTGCTTCGTATTGTTTAGGCCTAAGGATGTTGTGTCGGGCGATTTTTATTGGTTCACTCAAGTGACCAATCCCGACGGTACACAAAAACAATTTGTTGCAGTTGTTGATTGTACTGGCCACGGAGTGCCTGGTGCTTTTATGAGTATGATTGGTAACAGGATGCTTAGCGAAATTGTGAATGAGCGAAGGATTTATAATCCTGCCACAATTCTGACCACCTTAAGCGATATGCTCAATAAGGTTCTTAAGCAGAATGCGAATGATAGCTTTGATGGAATGGATGTGAGCCTTTGCTCCATTGAGCAAATAACCAAGGAACGTTACCTGGTTACTTTTGCAGGAGCCAATAGGCCGCTAGCCTACCATCGACAAGGGGCGGCTAGCATAAGTGTAATAAGGGGCAACAGGAAGTCAATTGGCGGTATACTACCTAATATCGATGCCTCTTTTGAGAACCACCTAGTTGACTTGGTGGCCGGTGATACCCTTTTCCTTTTCACCGATGGGTTTAGCGATCAGAATAACAAGTTTGGCAAAAAGTTTACAACGCCCAAGTTGTACAGCTTACTAATGGCTTACATCAACGAGCCAATGAGTAGCATTGGCGTTGCCTTGGAGTCTGCGCTTGACGCGCACCGTGGCTCAGTTTCGCAACGTGATGATATTACCGTGGTAGGGTTACGCTTAAAGTAAAGCGTTCTCGATAGTTGGTAAAACCAAAAACGCACAGCTTTTTAGCTGTGCGTTTTTGGTTTTCATCAGGTTATGTTTACGCCTGATACTCTTTCACTATTTCTAACCCACGCTTAATCGCCTCAATATTCATTGGGATTAGGTGATGGTGCCTTTCGGGTAGCGATTTCTCAAGACCCTTTTCAACATTCTCCATCTTTACAATGGGCTTAAGCTTAAGGAAAGCACCCAGAACAATCATGTTGAATGTTTTAGCGCTTTGCATTTTGGTAGCCTCTTCGGCAGCCTCAACCCTGTATATCTTGATGTCCTTGCGCTCAGGATGACGGGTTATCCCATTGGGATCGTAAATAAGTACTCCACCGGGCTTAACCGATTTCTCAAACTTATCGAGCGACTGCTGGTTTAGGATAATGGCAGTGTCGAACTCCTGTAGAATGGGCGAACTAATCCGATTGTCGCTTAGTATCACCGTTACGTTTGCTGTTCCTCCACGCATTTCAGGCCCGTACGAGGGCATCCATGAAACTTCTTGGTCTTGCATAATTCCAGAGTAAGCAAGGATTTTTCCCATCGATAGTACACCTTGTCCTCCAAAACCGGCTATTATTATTTCTTCAGTCATAGTTTCAAAATTTTTAGTTGCTTATTAACCTTTCAAATCGCCTAGAGGATAGTAGGGGAACATATTCTCAACCATCCACTCGTTTGATTTTACGGGGTTGAGTTTCCATCCCGAGCTACAGGTCGAAACCACCTCAACGAACTGAGTTCCTTTCTTTTCCCCAATGTTTTGGAAAGCCTTAAGGATTGCCTTTTTGCATTTGCGCACCGCTGCAGGTGTGTGAACCGCCTGGCGGGTTACGTACTCTGTGCCAGGTATCTGGGCAATAAGCTCGGTTATTCTTAAGGGCTGGCCTGTCATCTTCACATCGCGTCCATAGGGTGAGGTTGAAGTGGGCATCCCCTCAAGGGTTGTGGGAGCCATCTGGCCACCAGTCATACCGTAAATACCATTGTTGATAAATATAACCACGATATTTTCGCCACGGTTGCAGGCGTGAATAATTTCAGCTGTACCAATGGAGGCCAGGTCGCCGTCGCCCTGATAGGTGAAAACGTACTTCTCTGGTTTAAGCCTAGCAATGGCAGTGGCAACGGCAGGTGCTCTGCCGTGAGCGGCCTCGTGCCAATCAACACTTAGGTAGTTGTAGGCTAGCACGGAGCATCCTACAGGCGAAACCGCAATGGTTTGCTCCTGGATGTCCATCTCCTCAATAACCTCGGCAATCAATTTATGAACTACACCATGGCTGCAGCCAGGGCAGTAGTGCATAACCTTGTCGGTTAGTATACTCGACTTTTTGTATACCAGGTTTTCTGGCTTGATAATATCTTTTACGTCCATGACTACTTCGCTTTAATGATTTTTTCTTCAAGTGCAGTAACTACCTCGTTAGGAGTGGGGATCATTCCACCCAAACGGCCGTAGTGTTCAACGGGTACTTTGCCATTTACGGCAAGGCGAACGTCCTCAACCATTTGGCCAGCGCTCATCTCAACAGCAAGGAATCCCTTCACACGGTTTGCCATCTCCTGAATAACCTTGGTGGGGTAGGGGAATAGGGTGATAGGACGAAGTAGTCCAACCTTAATTCCTTTTTCACGAGCAATGGTTACCGCCTTTTGGCTAATTCGGCTCGACGATCCGTAGGCAACGATAATGTAATCAGCGTCGTCGCACTCAATGGCTTCGTAGCGTACCTCATTTTCCTTAATGGTATTGTACTTGGCAATAAGCTTATGGTTAAACTGCTCCTGGCGGCCGCTGTCTAGTTCTAACGATGTGATTACGTTGTAGTCACGATCGGCCGATTTACCTGTAGTTGCCCACGTACCATGCATTTTCTTAATCTCCTCGTCGGTCCAGCGGGGTTTGTAGTCGCTAAGCTTAACCTTCTCCATCATCTGGCCAATAACACCATCGGTCAGGATCATTACGGGGTTGCGGTATTTGAATCCAAGCTCAAACCCAAGCTCAACAAAGTCGTTCATTTCCTGAACCGATGCTGGAGCAAGCACAATTAGGTGATAATCGCCGTGTCCACCCCCTTTTACTGACTGGAAGTAGTCGCTCTGTGCAGGTTGTATAGTACCTAGCCCGGGGCCTCCCCTAACTACGTTTACAACCAAGCAGGGTAGCTCTGCCCCTGCAATGTAGGTTAAACCTTCCTGCTTTAGGCTGATACCGGGGCTCGACGATGAGGTCATAACCTTCTTGCCGCATCCTGCACCACCGTATACCATATTGATTGCTGCCACTTCGCTCTCGGCCTGTAGAACTACCATTCCGGTTTCTTCCCAGGGCTTACGGAGCATTAGGGTCTCCATAACTTCTGACTGAGGGGTAATGGGGTAGCCAAAGTATCCATCGCATCCGCAACGGATAGCTGCCTCGGCAATCACTTCATTCCCTTTCATTAGTCTGTATTCTGCCATCTTAAGAAATATTTTTAGTTATTAACACTGTTAGCAGGCTAGGCTTAGGCTTCAACCTTAACCTTGTAAACCTCAATAACGCTATCGGGACAAACAAGCCCACAATTTGCGCAACCTATGCAAGCATCGGGGTTGGCCATGTATGCATAGTTATATCCTTTCCCGTTTACCTCACGGGCTAGCGCCAGCACGCTGGTGGGACATGCCACAACGCAAAGGTTGCATCCCTTGCATTTCTCCACATCCACCTGAACTGCTCCTTTAATTTTTGCCATATTCTTATTGTGTTTAGGTATGATTACTTATGCGTAATTATGATGATTGTAGCTTTAAAAAGTTTATTCTACGATTATGCCGGGTGGTTCTCGCGAAACATCTTTAGCCTATGCTCCAGGTCGGCAAACTGGCTCTCGTGGGTTTGCGACACGCAAGCCCTTAGCCCCTCTGTGCGCTCGCTGCCGGTTATGGCCAGCGAAATGGCGCTAATGCCATAGTACACTAGCTCTTCAATAAGCTCTTCGCCCGTTAGGCCTGGGTACGAGATGGTGAAGTAAAAACCATCGGCAAGGGGCTTGTCTTCGTCCATATCGTATACAATCTTAAACCCATTATCGGTGAAAAGTTTCTTCATTGTTCGAGCTCTTTCACCATATGTTCGCACGGCCTCCACAAAGTTAAACTCACCATCGTTGGCAGCCTTAAGCATAGCCGCAAGGCCGTACTGGGCCGAGTGCGATGTTCCAGACGATAAGGAGTATACGGCGCCATAAATCATGGCGTAGCCAAACTCGTCGGACGAGAAGAATCGTTTCAAGTCGGGGTACCTGCGGCTAAAAAGTTTGTTGCTGATTACCATGCTTCCTATGCGTTGTCCGGCATAGCTAAATGCCTTAGAACTGGAGATAAGCATGAGCCAGTTGTCGGTGTAGTTGGCCACGGTATCTTGGTATGGTGGTACTCCTGGTTTCGATAGATCCTTGCGGAAATCCATAGCAAAGTATGCCAAATCCTCAATGACAACAGTGTCGTACTGAGTGGCCAATTTACCAATGGTTTCGAGTTCTTTCTCGGTAAAGCAAATCCACGAGGGGTTGTTTGGGTTTGAGTAAAGGATTGTGCTAATGTTGCCCTTTTTAAGGTAACTCTCGAGTTTCTCCTTAAGCTTGTCGCCTCTGTAGTTGTACACATCAAATGTTTCGTGCTTCATCCCAAGCACTTTGAGCTGCTGCTTTTGAACTGGGAATCCGGGATCGATGAATAGGACGGTATCCTTTTGGGCATTGCATCTATTCGCAATAAGGAATGCGGCCATTCCCCCTTGCATCGAACCCACGGTGGGGATGCAGCACTTCTCGTCAACATCAATGTTGATGAAGTTTTTTACAAATCGCGAGATCTCCTTCTTTAGCGCTGGTACTCCGTCAATCATTGGGTATAGCTGGGCAACACCATTGCGAAGCGCTTCAATCTCGGCCTCAACACCTACCTTGGCGGGCTCAAGACCTGGAACGCCCATCTCCATTCTGATGTATTTTTGGCCTGTGGCTTTTTCTATCTCATTTACCAGCTTTACAATCTCTCTTATGGTGGCTTTGCCAACGCTGGGCAGCCCAGACTCCTTAATCTTTTGCTTTACAATCTCGTATGGTATGGGTGTGTTCATTGCCTTTTGTATTTGTTATTCCGTTGTTAATCTTACTATTATGGTTGTGATAAGCCAAAATTATCGTTACGGTTTTCCTGCAATAATTCAAAAGACAATTTTATGAAAGATTTCTATAAATTAAAAGCATTTTAATGCTATTTAATAACAGATTGTTACCTTTTAGGTATATTTAGAATGATTTTAAGGAGAAATGACGGTATTTAGTAACAAATGGTATTTTTTCGGTGGGTCAAAATGGAGTTTAGTACAATGGTTTGACGAAAAAACAAAGGCTATTCATAGTTTGAATAGCCTTTGTTCTGAGGTGTTAAGCAAAAAGCCTTTTTAATTCCTCGGCCCAGCTTGCTATGCGCTGGTCGGTTAGGTCTGGCTCAAAATCTTCGTCAATGGGCAGCCCAATGAACTGATTGTCGATAACTGCCTCCGAATCGGTGAAGTTGTACTGCGAGGTGGGGACTTGTCCAACAATTTTGGCTCCCTTGGCAAGCATTATGTTAGCGATAACGCCCATAGCATCAACAAAGTTTGCTGCGTAGGTCACCGAGTCGCCCAACCCGAAAAGGGCAAAGGTTTTTCCTGCGTAGTTTATTTTCTCAATTTCTGGACGGAAAAGATCCCAGTCCTCCTTGGTGCGATCAGCATCCCATGTCTCTTTGCCAATGGTTGAGCAACCTAGGATAAGGTTTTCGTATTTGTCTAAATCGCTTGCCTTGCTACTTTTAATAGGTATAAGGTCGGCATTGTCTTGGCCAAAGGCCTGCTGAAGCCTTTGGGCTACATTCTCGGTTTTACCTCCTGTGGGGCCGTAAAAAATTCCAACTTTCTTTTTCATATTCAATGTTTTTATGTAGTTCGTTTATTTAGCTTACTTAATCCAGAGCCTTACAAATATACTAAATTTGGGAAGATTAAACATTGGTTTGCTTCAACATTGTGTGCTGGTATGGCTAACCGTCTAGCTCAAAGCGAGCTAGTTTTCTATAGGTCCAGTTCGGAACAATCGAGACAATGACTCCGATACTTCTTGGTGCACCCATTCCCAACGCATACAAATTAGGATGATGAGTATAATTACTGTTCCCAGCAGAAAGAGCTCCGTTGCTGTACGGTTTTTAAACCAGTTTACTAGCGTCTTCATCTATTTGATGTGTTTTAACTACTACCTATTTACTACGTAGTGCCGCTACCGAGAGCAGTACCCCAAGCACAATGCCTAGGAAAGCTGCAAACAGCACCCTAAAATCGGCAGGGAGGAGAAAGGTAACTGTATGGGCAGGTATCCAGAAGAATGGGATGGTTTTTTTGAAAACGAAATCCCACTGCACCCTCCAGTTTAGGCCGGCCATAATTTGTCCCATTTGTATTGGGCGGAACAGCCCAGCTACAGTTCCCCCGTTATTCGCAATGTGCGTGTCGGTAATTTTATGTAGCGTCATCATCACCGGAGCGTAAATAAGGTTAAGCGCCGAGCTGATGCAGAATGCAACAAGCACTTTGCCCATAGTAAAATCCCCATCAAGCAATGCCCTTGCGTTCTCAATACCCATGTAGTTGAGGAACGTCACGGTGCCGCTATTAAATATTATAAACGCCATATTGATGGTTAACCCTAAAAATCCCCAAACAATGGCTCTGGGAATTATGCCAAAACCGGGCTGGTTGTAGTTGCCGGTTCTTATCCGTAGCCCTATCATCTCGCCAAAAGTTGCTAGTATGGCAAACTTTATAAAGCTCATCACCATTCCGTGTGAGGCATTAAAATCGACATACGCATTGTAAACCGATGGGAATATAAAGAAAGGGGCAAGCACTATCGCAACGAGCGCTATTACCAGGATATCCTTTTTGTTCATCTTAGTACATTAAATGAGATCTTTACTACTACTTTTCAATCCTTATTCTTGCATCTACCGCAACCACTCTGTCCTTGCGGCCAAGTAGTGGGTTTAGATCCATCTCGAAAATCTCTGGAGCAATGGTTACCAGCGCCGATACTCGGGTTACGATCTCGGCCAGGTGCTGCTCGTTAACGGGCTCCTGCCCACGAACACCCTGTAAAATCTTGTAACTTTTTAGGCGATGAATTAGGTCGAGCGCCTCGCTCTGGGCAATAGGGGTAATTCCTGCATTTACATCCTTTAGCACCTCGATGAAAATGCCACCAAGCCCGCAAAGCACCATGTGCCCAAACTTATCCTCGCGCTTGGCGCCAACAAATAGTTCAACCCCGCTAAGCATTGGCTGTATAAGGATAGCTGTGGTGTCCTTAATCTTAATCATCCTTTCGAATTCGTTCGCAACAGCCTCGGGGGTTTTAACGTTAAGTACCACGCCACCCACATCGGACTTGTGCACGGGGCCAACCACCTTCATCACCACGGGGTAGCCAAGATCAGACGCAGCTTTTTTTGCATCTTCGGCCGATGTAACCACGGCCTCTCCAGCGCGGGTTATGCCTGCGGCATCGAGAAGCTGCTGTACCTTGTCGGGCATTAGGTAGCCGTTATCTGCACCATCAATAATGCTGCGAATGGTTTTCTCATCAACCTTTGGTGTTTCAATGTTTTCGGGCTGTGGGGCAGGGGTGTGGTATACCTTTGCCAGCGCATTGCCAAATACCACCTCGTCGGGGAAGTTTACCCGCCCCTTGGCAAGGAAATGCTCAATCTCGTCCTTTACGTTGATGATGGAGGGCAGTATGGGGTAGATGGGTTTCTTGCACTCGTTCATCTTCTCATGAAGCAAATCGTACACATCGTAAACGGGGAAAAGCCCAGGGCTGCCAAAGATAACTGCCATGGCATCAACATTGTCGAAATCGTTCTCGCAGGCATCAATTATATGTCCAAGCTGTTCGGCAGTTCCGGTTGCAAGGAAGTCGATGGGGTTGGCAACCGATGAGCCGGGGAATAACTTCTCGAGAAGAGCATCGGCTTTAGGGCCACTTATTGGGGGAACCTCAAGCTTGTTGTTCGATAGGGAGTCGGTGAGCATAACGGCTGGGCCACCAGCGTGAGTTATTATGGCAACCCTTTTCCCGGTGAGCTCGGGGTGCATAAATATGCCAGCTACAGTAGCCAGTTCTTCCCTGCCGTTGCAGCGAACAATACCCGCTTTGCGGAAAAGGGCATCAACAGCCACATCGTTGCTTGCCAATGCTCCTGTATGCGAGCTCGCTGCGCGGCTACCCGCCTCGGAGCCCCCACTCTTGATGGCCGCAATTTTGCACCCTTTGCTAATAAGCGACGAGGCGTGCTTTAGCAGCATTTGGGGTTTGTTAATACTCTCAACGTATAGCAGCTTTATGCGTGAGCTGGTGGCGGGGTCAAAGTTCTCGTCCATATCCTTAAGGATATCCTCAACGCCCATTTGAGCGCTATTGCCCACGCTGTACACCGATGCGAAGGTTAATCCTTTGGGCATACCTGCTTCCATTATGAACACAGCCGTTGCACCCGATCCTGAGATGAAATCGACACCCTTGGGGTCGAGTCTAGGTACTGGCGTGGTGAAAACGCCAGCGTAGTTCGAGTTCATTACGCCAATACAGTTAGGTCCAATTAGGCTCCCATTTACAGAGTTTATTGTGTCTACAATCTCCTGCTCTAGCTTGGCCCCCTCCTCGCTCTCCTCGTGGAATCCAGCCGATAGGATTATGAATGCGCGAGTTTCCTTCTCCTCGGCAAGAGTTTTCACGGTTTGGGGACAGAATTTTGCTGCGATGGCAATGATGGCAAGATCAACGCTAGGTAGGCTCTCCACGTTCTTGTTGCAGGTGATTCCTTGCACCACATCGGCCTTGGGGTTAACCACGTAAAGATTTCCTTTATAGTTATTATCTATAAGGTTTTTTAAAACTTTACCACCTGGTTTCTGGACATCATCCGATCCGCCAATAACCACTATGCTTTTGGGATCTGTAAGCTGCTTGGTAATCATATTGTAATGTATTTTAGCGTTTTATGTTTAGTTGTATTCGGCTTTTTTAATGTGGCTCAAAATCGGGAACAAACTTACGAAAAGTTTTTTCAAGCCTATACCTTCATTATAATGCTATAAAACTTCTTCGTTGGAAATTTGGTGTGAAACTATCGTTGTATATTTGCTGCAAATTTTTACTTATTTTTTAGAGGATGAACGTGATTGAGGGAATTCTGCAAAAGGATGGTTTAGCTCGCCAAGATATTATTCTGCTGCTGCAAGCTAATGCCGATGAAAGGAATAAGCTTTACGCAAAGGCCGCAGAGGTGAAAGAGAAGTATGTTGGCCGCAAGGTTTATTTCCGTGGCCTTATCGAGATGTCGAACATATGCAGTAAGAACTGTTTTTACTGTGGTATAAGGGCGGGGAATTTCAATACTCACCGATATAACCTTTCCGATGATGAGGTGGTTGAGGCGGCAAGATACGCATGGGATAATAAGTATGCTAGCTTGGCAATTCAAACGGGCGAAGTGTCGAACCGGGCTTTTACCGAACGGATATCGAACCTTTTAAATCGCATACATAGCGAGACCAATGGTGAGCTGGGCATAACCCTCTCTATGGGAGAGCAAACCGAGGAAACTTATAAGAAATGGTTCGAGTGTGGTGCATCAAGGTATTTGTTGCGTATCGAGTCGACCAATAGAGATTTGTATGCCAAGCTTCATCCAAACAACAAGGCTCACGATTTCGACAAAAGGGTTGAGTGCCTAAACGCCCTAAAGCGAGTTGGGTATCAGGTGGGAACAGGCGTTATGATTGGGCTACCGTTTCAAACCATCGAAAACCTTGCCGACGATTTGCTGTGGATACAGAAGATGGATATTGATATGGTGGGTATGGGGCCATACATTGAGCACCCCGATACTCCGCTATACAAGTTCAAGGACATGCTGCTGCCTATGGAGGAGCGTTTTAACCTTGCGCTTAAAATGATTGCTATTCTGAGAATACTGATGAAGGACATAAACATTGCAGCGCCCACTGCCCTTCAGGCCATCGATAAGCTGGGCCGCGAGAAGGGTATTAAGGTGGGCGCCAACGTGGTGATGCCCAACATAACCCCAGGGCTATATCGCAACGATTACAAGCTATACGACAATAAGCCATGCGTTGACGATGCCGTTGACGACTGTAAGAATTGCCTCGAAGCGCGTATTCAGCTAACTGGCGATACCATAGGCTATGGCGAACAGGGTAATTCCAAACATTACGCCAATAGGATGAGCAAAGGGTAGTGTTACCCCAGTTCACCGACCTATTTCCCAGTTTTACCGATTTTCTATTCCAAATACATTGTGGGTACGATATCTTTGTTCCGTAAACATTAAAAATTAATAGCTATGGAACGAATTGATCATCAAAAAAATCACTCACCCAATAATGTACGCGTAATTATTGGTATTGTATTCCTTACCCTTGGGGCTTTGCTCTTTGCCGATAGGCTCGATATTATTCCCTTTGCATGGAATAAGTATATTTTCACTTGGCAAAGTTTACTAATTGGCATAGGTCTAATTAGCTTGGCTAAGAATGAGTCTCGTGCCACTGGCATTGTGCTTATTTCCATTGGTGGCTTTTTCTTAACAGCTAAGATATTAGGTTTTCACTATCCCATTAGGTACTTCTTTTGGCCCACAGTATTTGTAGCCTTAGGTTTAATTATGATTTTCCAGAAGGGGGGGCATGTTCGCAACTCGAAGATGGGTTTCAGCAAGGGAACTACCGATATGGATATTATTGATGATGTAGCTATCTTTGGAGGTAGCGAGCAGAAGATCACCTCGAAGAATTTTAAGGGGGGTAAGGTTTCCAATATTTTTGGAGGAAGTACCTTCGATTTATCCGATGCCGAGCTAGCGCCAGGCCGTAATGTGCTCGATATGTTTTGCCTCTTTGGTGGGTCAAAAATTATTGTACCCGCAGGTTGGCGTGTAAAGATTGAAGTAACCGCCATATTTGGTGGGTACAACGATAAGCGCCGTATGCCCCCCAAAACCGACGAGGTGGTTGAGCGTGAGTTGGTTCTCCGAGGTGTTGTGATTTTTGGAGGAGGCGAGATAAAGTCGTACTAAGCATGATTCACCCCATACTAGGAAACAGATTTGGTAAAATTGCCTTTGCAGCATGGTGGATAGTTGTAGCAGCTATCCACTCTGCTGTTTTGTATCTTTTTTATGGTGTCTCGCTGCTAAGTGCTAATATCGATAGCTTTGTATGGGTAGTGTTGTACGCGCTGCTGTCGCTAGGCCTATGGTTTTGGGTTCGCCTCAGCGATATCGAAACGCAAAAGCCTTTTAGCGTTGCCCTTAACCATATAGGGGCTGCCGTTGTAAGTATTCTGCTCATCGTATCGTTGCATCGCTACATGTTAATCTTACTTTTCCCCGACGATAAGGATTACATCGCTTTCCTCGACTCGTCACTTCCGGGCAGGTCAATCGTGGGAATTTTCTTTTACATCCTTATAGCTCTTGTGTACTACCTTATTATTTACATCAGCAATTTTAGGGAAAAGGTAACGCGCGAAGCCGAGCTGCAGGCTCTGGTTAAAGATGCTGAGCTAAGCTGGCTTAAGCTGCAGATAAATCCCCACTTCTTATTCAATAGCTTAAATTCAATTAGCTCGTTAACCATGACCTCACCCGAAAAGGCACAGGATATGATAACAAGGCTGTCGGAGCTGCTGCGGTATTCGCTAAAACAGTCGCCTGGAAGTATGGTGAGCCTTAACGATGAGCTTGCGAATTGTAGGAAGTATTTAGAGATTGAGAAGGTGCGATTTGGTAGCCGGCTGAATTATAATATTGAATGTTGCGACGAGTGTTTTACCTTTCAGGTTCCCAGTATGATACTTCAGCCCCTTTTTGAGAACGCCATTAAGCATAGCGTAGCTCAATCGGCCGACGAGTCAATTGTTAATGCCAGCATTACTCGTAGCGAAGGCTACCTTTTTGTAGAGGTGTCGAACTCGCTACCCGAGCTTCCCACAAGCACTGCTGGAACAGGTGTGGGGCTCGAGAATATTCGTCGAAGGTTAAAACTTATATATGGCACCTCCGAGTTCCTTAAGGTAAGTAAACACTCAAGTCGTTTTGTTGTAGTAATAACTATCCCAGTAAATTAGTGCGATATGCGAGTAGTTATAGTAGAGGATGAGCAGCCAGCAAGAGATCTTTTGATGAAGTATCTCGAGGTGGAAAAAGATGTGGAAGTAGTTGACCAGTGCGCCGATGGTTTCTCGGCTGCAGTAGCAATAAATAGAGAAAAGCCCGATTTGGTGTTGCTCGATATACAGCTGCCCAAGCTAAATGGGTTCGAGATGCTTGAGGTGCTCGACCATTCACCGCTCATTATTTTCACCACGGCTTACGACGAGTACGCCATAAAAGCCTTTGAGCAGAATGCGGTTGATTATCTTTTAAAGCCTTTCTCAAGGGATCGTTTCCAAGCTGCCCTTTGCAAGGCCAGAGAGAAGCTCGCCTCTGTAGGTTACGTTGCAGCCCCTGTAGATTCAATGGCTGAGGATTTATCTGCTTCAATACCCATTGCGCGTATTGTGGTTAAGGATTCAAAGGGAATTCACATTGTTGCATCAAGCGATATCAGGTACTTTGAGGCCCAGGACGACTACGTAATGATTTACAGCCAGGATGGCAGGTTTATGAAGAAGCAAACCATGAAAAGCCTCGAACAGCGGTTGAACCCTAGGCAGTTCGTAAGGGTTCATCGTTCGTATATTGTAAATGTGAACGAGATAGTTAAGATTGAACCCTACGAGAAGGAGTCGTACTTGCTGCATCTAAAGGGAGGCGATAATGTAAAGGCAAGTGCCTCGGGATATCGATTGCTGAAGGAATGCCTGGAGTTTTAGGCTAGGCAGATATTTCACAGCCTCCTCGCTTCTAGGTAGTTTAAACTTTATCGGTTGGGAGTTGTTTTTACCACAAGGTTATTTTGGTGCGTTTCGCTATACCTCAATGATTTTAGCTTTTTTTCACAACCCCTTGTGGAATTTTGATCTAGAGATAAATCGGCGTGGTATTTTTTTTGTAAAAGATTCAAATTACTCTACCTTGGGCAAGTTTTTGTATTTAATACCGAAAGCTATGATGAGGGGTCTTTTAAAGGTGTTTAAATCATTAGTTATTAGTCTGCTTTTGTTAAGCGCTTTGCATTCGCATGCACAATATTTCGGGCGTAACAGGCCAATATATAAAACTTTCAACTTTAAGGTTTACGAGTCGCCAAATTTTGAGATATACCACTACTTCGAGAACGATTCAGTGGTGGAGCGCTTGGCTCAGGCATCGGAGCAATGGTATGCCATGCATGCACAGGTTTTTCGCGATACTATTGCCGATAGAAATCCCATAATATTTTATGCAAATCACCCCGATTTTCAACAGACCACAGCCATTTTTGGTACTGTAGGAGTTGGAACAGGAGGTGTTACCGAGGCGCTTAAGAATAGGGTGGTGATGCCTGTGACCGAAACCTGGGCGCAAACCGATCACGTGCTAGGCCATGAATTGGTGCACGCATTTCAGTTCAATGCAATTCTGTCGCGCGACTCCACAAGTCTTAACTCGCTTAACAATCTACCCCTTTGGATGGTAGAAGGGATGGCCGAGTACCTTTCCATTGGTAGTGTCGATCCGCATACCGCCATGTGGATGCGCGATGCCGTGCTAAACGACGACTTCCCCATGCTGGAGCAAATGTCGCGCGAATCGAAGTATTTTCCTTACCGTTATGGCCATGCATTTTGGGCTTTTGTTGGTCGTACCTTTGGCGATAGCCTTATTGCTCCCATCTTTATGGAAACAGCTAAGCGTGGCTACGACATTGCCCTGAAGCGTTACCTGGGGCTTAACGAAAAGGAGTTCTCGGAAATATGGCGAAGGACTACCATTGAGCACTTCAAGATGACCATGAAGGACACCGTGGACAGCCCTGCTGGCACTAAGATTATTCATGAGGAGAACGCTGGTCATATCAACATATCTCCTGCTATTAGCCCCAATGGTAAGTATGTTGCATTCTACTCAGAGAAAAGCCTGTTCTCAATAGACTTGTTTTTAGCCGAGACCGAGACGGGAAAGATAGTTCACAAACTCTCATCAACAGTGCATCGAAACGAGATTGATGCCTTGAATTTTATTGAGTCGGCAGGGGCTTGGTCGCCCGACAGCAAGCAGTTTGCCTTTGTGGCTTTTAGCAAGGGCCGAAATAGGCTGCTGGTGGTAGATGTTGAGCGACGGCGAATGGTCCGTGAGATTGAAATCCCCAATGTGCCCTCGTTTAACTATCCCGTTTGGTCGCCAAGTGGCGAAAGCATTGTTGTTTCGGGGCTGGTTGATGGTAGAAACGATTTACACGAATATAACCTGAACACAGGAGTAGTTACTCAGCTAACCAACGATATTTGGGCCAATGTGCACCCAAACTGGTCGCCCGATGGGAAAACTATCGTGTTTGTAACCGATAGGCCATCGCAGCAGGATCTATACGCTAAGCGTATGCCCGGTTACTACTTGGCTACCCTCGATTTGGAGACAAAAAATATTACAACCCACCACTTCTTTCCGGGCGCATCTAACTTAAACCCTGTGTTTGCACCCAATGGCGAGGATATCTATTTCCTTTCAAATAGGGACGGATTCCGCAATCTATACACGTACAACCTGAGAACTGGTGAAATTTTTCAGAAAACCAGAATTTTAACCGGAATTTCAGGGATGACCCAACTTGCACCCGCCTTTAGCGTTTCATCAGAGACAGGGCTTATTGCCTACTCATACTACTTTAAAAGTAACTACACAATTTTTACAGCAACGCCCGAGGATTTGTTAAGCATTGAGGTTTTTCCGCTGATGGTCGATCAGAGTGCAGCAACTCTGCCGCCATACAATCGGGCAGTATCGGGCATTATCGATAGGAACATTGCCAAACGAATGGGGCAACCCGAAACACCAATTGACTCTTTTAAAACAGTAGCATATAAGCCAAAGTTTAAGCTCGACTATATTGCCAACTCGGGTGTTGGGGTGTCAACTAGCCAAATGGGAACTGGAATGGCCGGAGGGGTTGAGATGATTTTTAGCGATATTGTGGGCGCTAACCTTTTGCACGTTGGCCTAGCCCTAAATGGTGAGATTTACGACTTTGGAGGACAGTTTACCTACATCAACCAAAAGAACAGGGTCACATGGGGCGCAACCGTGTCGCACATTCCCTACTCGTATGCATACTACGGACGAAGCGCTGGTTGGCTAACCGATGGCGACAACTCCTACTTCCTCGATACCATATCGTTATACCATTACCGGATATTTGAGACCATGATTGGGGGTATGGCCCAGCTACCCGTTTCGCGTACCCGTAGGATTGAGGCTGGTGGATTTCTTAACTGGTACAACTATAGGGTAGATGTACACTCACATCTATATGTCGATGGCTGGTACCAGGGGTACACCCGATATAAGGGCGAAGCCCCCGATGGTTACGCGTTGCAGAGGCTTAATGCTGCATACGTAGTCGATAACTCATCGTTTGGCATTGCCTCGCCTATGGATGGCTCCCGACAGCGATTCCAAATTGATAAGGTGTTTGGGTATGTAGATTACTGGGGTACGCTGGCCGATTTTAGGCAGTACTTTTTCCTCAAACCATTTAGCTTTGCGTTTAAAGGTTATTACTATGGACGCCATGGCAACGATTTGGATAGGATATACCCGTTGTACTTAGGGTACCCATGGATAATTAGGGGGTACGACAACTCAGCATTTAACAATCAGATTTTAAGTGGCTCGTCCATTGCAATGGGCCCCGATAAGCTCATGGGCGACCATTTGGCCACACTTAATTTCGAGATCCGAATGCCATTTACTGGGCCAGAAAGGCTCACTCCAATCAAATCGAAATTTTTGTACTCGGAGCTGGCGCTCTTTGCCGATGCCGGCTTGGCTTGGTTCGATAGAGAAACCGTTCACTTTAAATGGAAACCTGAAAATATCAATGAGCGGATACCCGTGGTGAGCGCAGGTGTTAGCCTTAGGGTAAATCTTTTTGGTATGATGATTTTAGAGCCTTTCTATGCAGTACCCTTCCAGTTAGGTGGGTTTAAGGCTGCAACCTTTGGCTTGAACTTTACTCCGGGATGGTAGGGGGTTAATGCTTAAATTAAATGATACAAAAAAGAGTAGCCAACCGGCTACTCTTTTATTTGTATGCGTTACATGCTTGTTTATAGCTCTTTGTAGTCAATGCAGTCCACAACGTATGCAATCTCTGGAACCTCGTTCCCTTCGTCAATTTCGCAATCGGCTACATGGGCACCCGATACTTTGCGAACAACCCCAACAACCTCAACCTTTTTCCCCTTGAGCGAAGATACAAAGTTGGGCGAATTTTCGGTTCCGTCAATCTTAAGGGTTTTACCCTCTACATTCCCAAATACAGTTAGCCTTTTCCCGCCGTGCATGCACGAGTGGTCAACTGTTGCCTCAAAGCGAACTGTCTGTCCAACAAGTGCCGACGCATCATTTATTAGGGAATCAACCGATACCTCAATTACCTTCTCACTTTGCGTAGAAGAACCACCCCCACACGATGTAGCTGCAGCAAAACCTACTGCAACAGCCAGTAGTAAAATAATCCTTTTCATAGTTTACAAATTTATAGTTATTTAAAAGTAGTAGCTAGTAATGTTGAATGCAGCGAAAAGCAGGCTTGCTAACCCGTTTAGTGTGGCATAAGCAAAGTTTACACTTTTTGCACTGGAGGGTTTTATTATTAGCTGCTGTGTTATTAAAAGTGAAATGAAAGCAATAGCGCCAGCCCAGTAAAAAATACCCGAGTCTAAAATGTATCCAACCTTAAGCACTAGCAGCAAAACGGCAATGTGAAGCACTATGGAAATTACTCTTGATTTTCTCTTGCCAAAAACAGCGGGTACTGTTTTAATTGACTCCTCCTTGTCAAATGCCTCATCCTGAATAGAGTAAAGGATGTCGAATCCGCCAACCCATAGGAATACGATTAAGCTGAAGAGTAACGGTACAACATGCCATTGGCCTGTTACGGCCAGGTAGGCACCAATGGGAGCCAACGACAATCCTAAGCCTAGCACAAAATGACATAGCACGGTGAATCGCTTGGTGTAGCTGTAACCCAGTAGAACTATCAGTACAATGGGCGAGAGGTAAAACACCATCTTGTTAATGAAAAATGTAGTTACAATAAAAAGCAACGCATTAATCATTGAGAAGATGAATGCATCGCGGGGATGTATCTTCCCCGATGGGATCTCTCTGTTCGAATTCCGCGGGTTTCGCTTATCGATAAACCGATCGGTTACCCTGTTGAAGCTTACCGCTGCGTTACGTGCAAAAATCATGCACAGGATCACTTTAACGAACACAACCCAGCTAAAGGTGTGGTCGGTTAGGTATATCGAAAGGAAGAAACCAATAATGGCAAAGGGAAGCGCAAAAATTGTATGGCTAAACTTTACTAGTGAAAGGTAATCCTTAAAGGCAACTTTTTTATGCTTATTCATTTTGTATGGGCAAAGGCCTATTAGGGTTTATGAGATACAAGTACTGGCAAAAATAGCAGAGTTACCCCATATAACCAAAATTTCTTCGGGTTATCAAAGCGTTTTCCTGCATTTTGTCTTTCCTTGTATTGCTATGGAATCCTCATGAACTTATGGGCCTGTAGTGAGACCTGCCACTTGGGGTTTGCCATTGCATAGTCAACAATGGTGGGGATTATGTCGGAGTATACACTCCATTCGGGCTGTAGGTACAGCTTGCATGTCGATTTTACCTTGCGTGCATTTTCCTCGGCCCACTCTATGTCCTTTTTGCTAGAAACGATAACCTTAAGTTCGTCGGCTTTCATGTGTATACCGTTAACAGGTGGTTGCTGTGGCTTTGGCGATAGGCAAATCCAGTCCCACTGTCCGCTAAGGTTGTGAGCACCTGATGTTTCTACGTGGGTCTGAAATCCTTTGTCCTTAAGCGTTTGGCAAAGGTAATCGAGAGGGTAAAGGCTGGGTTCTCCTCCGGTAACCACAACTACTTTAGCAGGGTTCTGCATGGCGTTTGCAACTATCTCTTCAACGGCAATGGGTGGGAATGTTTTGGCATTCCAAGTAAACTTGGCATCGCACCAGCTGCATCCCACATCGCACCCTCCAATTCTAATAAAGTATGCTGCTTTGCCAGTATGGTGGCCTTCGCCCTGTAATGTGTAAAATTCCTCCACTAGAGGAAGGAGTTTGCCGTTCTGCAGTATATTTAAATCAACTTGCACTTTTCAAATAAATTTTAATTCTGGTCGGAACCAAATAGTAATATCCTGTCTCTTTGGGCTGCCGCTTCAGTCCATATGGTTGGCGTAATCTTCCAGTTTCCTGGGTTTTCGGGGGTGATTCGCCCTGTACGTTCTATCCACTTCATGAGGTAATTCCGCATGTCGTGCGAGGAGATGTTTACAATGCGTTTCTGTATCTCATCATTGCTTAGCCCAACGCCATCGGTTAAATGACCTCCTCCGCCGGTTCCTCGGTACGAGTTAATGGCCACTCTGTAGGTATTGCTCAGGTCGAAAAGGCTACCGTCTTCCATTGATATGATTGTTATCCTTTGGCCAACAGGCTTGGTAACATCTACCTCGTAGTTAATACCAGCTGCTGAGTCGAAATTGTAGAAACTCGATTTAAGTAGAGCTCTGTCGTTCTGAAGTATTGGTTTGTTCGACCCATTGGTTCTGAACAGAAGTAGGTGGTCGTCGGCTGAAGCCATTGTGTTGAGCCATAAACCGTAGGAATACTCTAGGTAGTCCTTTACCTCTTGCCCAGTAAGGTTCATTATGTAAAGAAGATTTTCGTAGCTGTATAGTTTAAACAGATCGCGCACAAATACATTGCCTTGCTCAATGGTGGTGTTGAATGATAGTGGTGCCGCAAATGAGATTTGGCTGTTGGATATTCCCAGCTGGGCAGCGTGTATAAGGTTAACAAAGGCCGATGGGCCAAAATACGCATCGCGCGAGGTAACCGGTGCGGTGAAGATACCAATTCGTCTATCAACAAATTCCTCTACGTTACGTGTAAACGCTGAAAAAGTGCTTACAAAGTTTGGGTCGGGCATTAAGCCGTGCATAGGCACTAGCTTGCCGCTGGTCTTTTTGCTTACCACGTTGTCCTCTGCATCGAGCTTTACATTTACCGTAACATCTGCAACTAACCGAGCCCTGGCGCTGGGGTCGACAATTAGCACAGAGTCGCCCTTCACATTGGCCACCTTGGTAACCAGTCTGTCGTGGTCATGCCCCACCATCACTACATCGAAACCTGGAACATGCTGGGCAACTAGTGTCGATGCATTATCATTCATCGGTTTTTCGGGATCACCACCTTCGTAGGTTGCATCGTGCCCCGAGTGGAATACCCCAATAACCAAGTGCGGATTTTCCTTAGTCTGTATAGTGTCCATCCACATGGTAGCTGCCTCAACCATATCGGTAAACTCCATGTTGGCCCACAGGTTTGGCGATAGCCATTTGGTTATGCCCGGTGTGGTTAGCCCCATTATGGCAATCCGGAGTCCACCCTTTTCAATTATGGTGTAGGGTTTAAAGTATGGCTTGCCAGTTCGTGTATCAATAATGTTGGCCGATAGCCATGGGAAGTCAAAGTCGTTAATAAGCTTATCGTAAACCCTGTGACCTGCCTCAATATCGTGGTTGCCTACCGTGGCTGCATCGTAATTCATAAAATTCATTACTTGCGACACCAAATGCTGCCCCGCAGTGTCAACATAGTTTGCATAGTAAACCGTGGGCTGTCCCTGCAAAATATCACCATTATCGAGTAAGATTACGTGCTGCTCATCGTTATCTCTCTGCTTCTTCACGTAGGTGTATACATGGGCTAGGCCGTAATCTATAGCAGTGTTGTTAATGTAATCAAAGGGGAAAAGCACTCCGTGCACATCCGAAGTTTGGATAATCTTTACATTCACTTCCCTTTGTGCCAGTGATGAGAAAGCAATGGTAAGTAGAATAATGCTTTGAAGAATTACTCGATGAATCATAGGTGGAATTTGTTTCAAATATATTTTATAGTTGTTTGATGCTTCACGTTTTGAAAAGCTACATGTGGCAAAGCAAAAAATATGCCGTTGCCTCCATTCCGTTCATGCTCCGCAATGTTAACAATATTTGCTGATATTGGTTTGTTAGCATATGCTAAATAAACGGTGAATATTTGTTAAATTTGTTGATGTTTCAGAATGCTGGGTATGACTAAAGATAGATATAAACAGTTAGTGCAATTTGTTTCTCGATATGTAGATATATCGGAAAGTGAATTTTACGTCATTGTTCCCTTAATTGAGATAGTCTCTCTGCGAAAGGGTGAGGTTTTTATTGCCGAAGGTGAAGTAGCCAGCAGAATAGCCTTTACCAATAGAGGGTACCTTAGGGTGTGCTATAACCATGATGGCGATGAGATTACCCGCGATATCACCCCATTACATTCCTTTGCCACTGCATTGCCCAGCTTTATAACGCAAACCCCTTCGTACGAGATTATTAGCGCCATAACCGATTGCGAACTATTCGTTGTAAGTAAATTCGACTTGGATAATCTTTACGATAATTATCCTAAATGGGAGCGTTTAGGCCGTAGAATTATTGAGGATATGTTTGTTGAGGCACAGCATAGGTTGTACCTATTTATCACCGAAACGGCCGAGGTGCGGTACAAGCAGCTGCTTGAGCAGCACCCCGATATGCTAAGGGAGGTTCCCTTAAAGTACATTGCCGACTTTTTGGGGATTAAAATCCAATCGTTAAGCCGACTGAGGCGAACGCTTGAGTGGTAGCCAGCCTTATGCTAAAGGCTTCCATCCGATTTTTTCAGCAGTACACTCGCACCAACTTTGCAGTATAGGCATTTACGCTTATCGCAGTACTGCGATTTAAGCTGTACCATAGCTTGGCTAAAGAGGGCACTATCGGCAGCTATTACTAGGTTTGCGAATCCTTGCACAGTACTGTTTTTCTCAGCGGGCATTTCGTCAAGTAAACCAAGCGCCTTATCCTTTAATGCTTGGTTTCCCCGTGCATCGCCATAGGCAAACATGAAGGGAACAACCGTGTTGAGCGTAACGGTGGCAATGGCCGATTTTCCTAGCAACTTACTTTTAGCAGCCGATTCTTTGCCGAAAGTGTAATGTGTATGCCAGTAGCTTGAGCATTCTGTTCTTAGCAAATCTGTTAGGTCAGTAATTTTTTCTATCTCGATGCATTTAGAGAAAAGCCCATAGGACTTATGGATTAAGCTGGCGAGCTGAGCAATTCTAATGGTTGGGAATGCCATGGGCCTTAGCCGCATAAATTTCCACAAATGGTGGGGTATGGGGGTTAGCGAATGTGCCTTGCGGAGGTATTCATATTCCTTTTGCAACGATTGGTAGTACGTGTCGTTTAGGTTGTCGGGTTCTTGTAGCATACCCGCCTGACCAAACAGTAGCGCCTCCAAGCTAAGCAAGTTGTTCCTAATCTTTGCCAATATTTTAAGAGGTATCGATTTGGCCAACAGTTCAAAGGGCAAGGCGTTTATTTTTAGCCCAAAGCTGCGCGCCATCGAAATGTAAAAAGCCTCCTCCCAACTTCCGTTAAGTTCGCTTACCCAGTTATTTACCTGCTCCGTTTTTTGCTCGAGCCTTTCGGCTGCCAATGCAGCAAGCCACATTCGTAAAGGTAATTCGCCATAGGAGCTGATGTTTTTGGCACACGGAATCCAACCCTCGTTGGCAACCAAGCGCTGTAACTCCCATTCAAGGTCGTTCGGATAATCAATAGTGGCGGTTTTCACCTTATTCCCTTTGCTGTTGAAAACAGCAACGTCGTTATTGGCCACAATGTGTAGAATTACTGAATCGTAGGCGGCATCGTTTTGATGCCCATGCTTATTCCAATCCGATGCGTTAATATGAATCTCCACATTCCCGGCCCAAAGGGTGTTGCCAATTCTAATTTTTGCGTTAAAAAAATCGGGACCCGAGTCGAAGTTGTGCTCACCGGGCGAAATCACCTCAAGCCTCTCATTATCGCTAAGCAATAGTTGCCGTGGAATGAAGTTAATATGTTTCCAAACGAAATGCAGAATATCCTCAGTCATAGATTTTTATTTCGAAATTATAGAAAAATGCATTGCAGGGAACAATAAGACCCGATAAATTTTAATTTTGCTTCCCTATTCAAGTGTATTCGGGGTGTAGCGCAGTCCGGTTAGCGCGCGTCGTTCGGGACGACGAGGTCGTGAGTTCGAATCTCACCACCCCGACAGAGTTAAACACATATCATTAGTGCCTCTAATCGGGTTGGTTTTTTATCACCTCAACGACTTCGTTATATCTTTTTGCAGCAAAATAATTTTTGTAAGAAATTATTTTCGACCGTTTTTTCAAATCGTTATGTTGTTTTCTGCAGAAATTGAAAATGGCTTGTTTAGTCAAACTCATCCTGGCAGCCTATGGCTAAAAGCTTTGGCTGTGCATATTGACACTTGATTCTTTCGTTCAAATTCTTTATATTTAGGAACTTTGTAAATAGGATTTATGTTTATTTTTTTAAAAAGTTGCATTTAATCTAACCCTAAAAATAGATGTTATGGACAATCCAAAGAAAGGTAAATGCCCGGTGATGCATGGGGCTAATACGGATACCAGTAAATCAGTAATGAGCTGGTGGCCCAATGCGCTTAACCTCGACATCTTACATCAGCACGATAAAAAAACCAATCCTTTTGGAAAAGGTTTTAAGTATCGTAAACGATTTAAGAAGCTAGACCTTGAGGCAGTGAAGGAAGACCTCAAGAAGCTCATGACCGATAGCCAGGACTGGTGGCCTGCCGACTGGGGGCACTACGGTGGCTTAATGATTCGTATGGCTTGGCATAGCGCAGGGACCTACCGAACTGCCGACGGGCGTGGCGGAAGTAATACCGGCAACCAGCGATTTGCTCCGCTCAATAGCTGGCCCGACAACGTGAACCTCGATAAGTCTCGACGCCTGCTTTGGCCAATAAAAAGGAAGTACGGAAATAAGTTGTCGTGGGCCGATCTGTTTATCCTTGCGGGTAATATGGCCTACGAGTCCATGGGGTTCAAAACCTTTGGTTTTGGTGGTGGTCGCGAAGATATTTGGCATCCCGAGAAGGATATATACTGGGGTGGAGAGAAGGAGTGGCTTGAACCTACAAAGAGTAGGTATTCTGATGATAAAGACCGAGAAACTCTTGAAAACCCATTGGCCGCTGTGCAAATGGGGCTTATATATGTTAATCCCGAAGGGGTAGATGGTAATCCTGATCCTTTACGCACTGCGCAGGACGTTCGCATGACCTTTAAGCGAATGGCTATGAACGATGAGGAAACCGTTGCCCTTACCGCCGGAGGCCACACCGTTGGCAAAACCCATGGCAACGGCGACGCGTCCCTTCTTGGGCCCAATCCCGAAAGCGCAGATTTTGAAGAGCAGGGATTTGGATGGAAAAATCCAAAAGGTAAGGGGAATGCCGAGGATACTGTAACCAGCGGGCTTGAGGGCGCATGGACTACCACTCCAGATAGGTGGAATCACACCTATTTTCATCTGCTGCTTAACTACGAGTGGGAGCTCACAAAAAGCCCTGCAGGAGCATGGCAGTGGGAACCTGTAAATCTTAAGGAGGAGGATAAACCCTTCGATGCCCACGTGCCGGGAGTTCGCCGTAACCCCATGATGACCGATGCCGATATGGCCCTGAAGATGGATCCGGAGTACTGAAAAATTTCGGAGCGCTTTTATAAAGACCCTGAATACTTTGCCGAGGTCTTTGCTCGGGCTTGGTTTAAGCTAACCCATCGCGACCTTGGTCCAAAGAGTCGCTACCTAGGTTCCGATGTACCCAAGGAGGATCTGATTTGGCAAGATCCTATTCCTGCTGTAGATTACACTCTTACCAAGGCCGAGATAGAGGATATAAAGAGCAAACTGCTTGGCTGTGGTTTAACTGCCAGTGAGCTAATCAATACAGCATGGGATAGCGCCAGAACCTTTAGAGGTTCCGATTTCAGAGGCGGTGCAAATGGTGCGCGAATTCGCTTGGCGCCTCAAAACGATTGGGTTGGAAATGAGCCCGAACGATTGAAAAAAGTTTTGAAAAAGCTTGAGGAGGTACAGCAATCTCTGGACAAAAAGGTGAGCATTGCTGATCTAATAGTTCTTGGTGGAAGCGCTGCCGTAGAAAAGGCTGCTCATGAAGCAGGCTTTGATATAAAGGTTCCCTTCAGTCCGGGTAGGGGTGATGCCACAGCCAAAATGACCGATGAGGAGTCGTTCGATGTGCTGGAGCCAATCCACGATGGATATCGAAACTGGTTGAAAAAGGATTACGTTGTTCAGCCCGAGGAGTTGATGCTCGACAGAACCCAACTTATGGGCTTAACCGCACCCGAAATGACAGTTCTGGTTGGTGGAATGCGTGTGCTTGGTACTAACTATGGAGGTGCAAAGCATGGCGTATTTACCGATAGGGTAGGGGTGCTTACCAACGATTTCTTTGTGAACCTTACCGATATGAGCTACAAATGGGAGCCGGTTTCCGATAACCTTTACAACATTATCGACCGGAAAACCGGCAAAATCAAGTGGACAGCAACAAGGGTAGATCTGGTTTTTGGCTCAAACTCAGTGCTGCGTTCCTATGCCGAGTTGTATGCGCAGGATGATAACAAGAAGAAGTTTGTGAAAGATTTTGTGAAAGCCTGGGTAAAGGTGATGGATGCCGATAGGTTTGATTTGAAGTAAACGTGAATATCATTGTTGAGCCGAGGCTATTGCTTCGGCTCTTTTTTTAAATTCCAATGCTTGTTTGCTTCCATTTTAGGGGGCGTTCCATATTGTACAAAAATACTAGTAGCAATCTTTCTACACAACAAATTGGGGATGGCCACGAAGTATTACCCTAGCTACATCTACTTATGTTTTGCCCCGGATATTAGGGTGATTAAACCATTATTCCAAGAATGGTCACATCGTCGGTTTGCTCAAAGCGCGATCCGCCAAAGCCTATCCATGTGTCAAAGTTGGCCTCAAGTTCCTCTCCCTGTTTCGGCATAGGGTAATCTGATGTTTGCGACATCAAGCGTTTAAAAGCGCTGTACATATTGAATTTTTTACCCTCGGGGCCTCCAAACTGGTCGGCGTAGCCATCGGAAAAGAGGAAAACCCTATCGCCAGGCTCCAGCGTAATGGTGTGGTTGGTGAAAGGTGCCATTTTAATATGAGCAGCCACGGGCATAAAATCAGGTTTAAACTCTTGGATGTTGGGGTACTCCCTATCCATGGGGATGTGTGGAGTATTATTCCGTGCAACCCATAAAGGGTTGTTTGCACCAGCCCATTTACACTCTTTGGTTTGGGTGTTGATTGCAATAAGGCTCATCTCCATTCCATCGCGGTGCGTGCCGGATTGGTTAGTTTGCTTTAGCGAACTTATCACATGTGTTCTTAGTTCGTTTAAAATGCTTGCAGGATCGATTACATTGTTTTTTACAACAATCTCGTTGAGGAACGAAACCCCAAGCATGCTCATGAGCGCCCCCGGAACGCCATGGCCGGTGCAGTCGGCCACGGTGGCAATAAGCCAGTTGTCTTTTAGTGTGGCCCAGTAAAAGTCGCCCGAAACAACATCCTTGGCCCGATACATAATAAAGTATGAGGTTTCACCCAAACCAGCCTTTTTAAATATGGCGTTAAGGTCTGGTAGTACGGCATTCTGAATAAACTGGGCGTATCGAATGGAGTCGTTTATGTTATCGCGTTGCTTCTCTAGAATGTTTCTGCGTTCTATAGCTATAAGGTATAGCTGTTCAATCTCCTTGCGCTGTGCATCAATCTCGTCTAGCTGTGCCTGTATCTCTTCCTTTTGTTGTAATATTTCCTCGTTCTGAATTGTGAGCCGTTGATTGTCCCTTTTCTTGCGCCGTAGGTATAGGAACAGTAGGATTCCGTAGCCAAGCAGAAGCGCAATTAAAATTGTGGACGAAATGATTGCAATTCTCTGGTTTTCAATTCGTCTTTGAAAAAGTAGGTTTTCCTTCTCTATGTTGTCAATCTGTAGCTGCTTCTTCTCAGCCTCGTATTTCGCAACGGTTTCTGCAATGGCATCTGCTTTATCCTTGCTAAAGATTTCTTTCTGAACCTCGCTGTAGCTGTTGGCGTAATCAAGAGCTTGCTTGTAGTTCCCCAGCTTAGAATAGGCGATGTTTAAGTAGCCAAGGGATTCAAGTTGATATGGGAGTGCGCCAATCGATTTGGCAATACTGTTCGACTCCTTTGCATAATCTACCGCTCGGTTAAGGTACATCCTAGCATTCGCTTTGTTCTCGGGTTTTTCTGCAAGCAAAATGTTTAGGTATGCGATATTCCCATTCACCATGGCCAGCCCATTCTGATCCTTTGTGCTGGTGTAAACCTCAAACGACTTTTGAAAGTATGCTATTGCTTCCTCAAATTCCTCATTGGTGGCGTACACAATGGCAATGTTGTTGTATGCTTGGGCAACACCATTGGGGTCGTTCAGATCCAGCTTAATGTCCAACGAGTTTTTGTAGTACCCAATAGACTTTTCGTTATCCTCCTTATGCCAATAAACAATACCGATATTGTTGTAGGCATACGATATGGCTCGCTTGATGTTATGCAAATCTATGCTGTCGGTTGTTTCGTTTAGTATAACTTTAAGTCTTTCAGCCGATTCCAAGTGAAAATCAAGCGCTTGGTCAAAATCCTCCAACTCCTTATACACACTGCCAATGTTATTGAAGCACTCGGCTACCCCCATGGGGTTGGTTATCTTTTCGTAAAGGCTAAGCGATTTGTAGTAAAACTCAAGCGAAGAGTCAAGGTTACCCATCCGGAAAAAGATGTTGCCTATGTTCATGTAGCATTGGGCAATTTTTACGGAGTCCCTTAGTGAGTTGTACATAGTACAAACCTCTTGTTGTGTCACAAGTGATTCCTCAAAACGACCAAGAAATCTATACGATTGGGCAATTCGATGGAGTCCATCGGCTCGTCGTTGATAAAAAATTACAGTATCCAGTTCCGATGATAGAGCCAACTTCCATCCCTTATTGAAAAGAATTGCTGATGAATCTGGATCTGAGCTAGCTAATGCCTCTCCCATTTCGAACATGATAATTGCTCGCATGGAGTTGGTAGTCGTTTTATCTAGCAACAGCTTTAACGAATCAACATTGGGCTGTGCATAGATGTATATCGACACCAAAAGGAATCCTGCTAAGGCTAAAATGTTTTTTACTCTCTTCAAGGTCTTGCTGTGTTAGTAATGAGCGGTCTGTTAGGAGTTTAATTCGTAATGCAATTCACAAATATAATTTTTTTAGTTGTTTAATTAGGATAATAACCTGTTTATTGATGTGGTTTTTTGTGAACAAGTTGCTCATTATGCTGTTTTTAAAGATGATATAGTTTATATTTGTTCAATTCTTTTGGGTTAAGTTTAAACCGCTTAAGCAGTCTGTTACCAATATCCTTAAACAAATACATTATGAGAAAGTTTATTGCTTTTGCATACCTTCTACTTCCTTTGTTTGCGTTGCCGCAGCAAGTGAAGACGCCAATTCCAGTGACTGAGGTTGCCCACAATGTTTATCGGCTATTTGTTAATAATGCCGTTGCTGTTGTTGCCTTTAAAGGTGACGAAGGATTGCTAATTGTTGATACGGGCTACGAGCGAACAGCTAACGATCTTAAGGAGAAGTTGTCGGAAGTATCAGAAAAACCCTTGCGTTACATAGTGAATACGCATATCCATGGCGACCATACCGGGGGGAATCAGGCTCTTGGCAATGGGGTTGATATCATTTCTCACCAAAATGTTAGAGACTACCTATCGAGGGATAAGGTTCAGGGCGAAAGGTCAATGCCTGCATTGCCAAAGTTTGCTCAACCCAATATCACCTTTACCGACAGGATGGAGTTGGAATTCAATGGTCAGCTAATCCAGCTTATCCATTTACCCTCGGGGCATACAAATGGCGATATCATTCTGTATTTCCCCGAGAGCAATGTGCTAGTTGTGGGTGATTTGCTCTTTGCCAATAACTTCCCCTATGTTGATGTGGGAAATGGAGGGAATCCATTTAAGTATTTTGAGAATGTGGGGTGGATTATCGACAACTTTCCCAATGATGCTGCCGTTGTTGGCGGGCATGGGCCAGTGTTTACCATCGAAGAGTATGGCAATTGGAAATCGAGTTTGGAGAAGACCTTCGATGTGCTTAGGGAGCATAAACTAAATGGGCTAACTGCTGAGCAGATGAAGCAGCAGCGAGTTCTAAAAGAATGGGAATCCTTCGGTAAGTTTTTTATTACCGAGGATCGATGGATAGATACACTTTTCCCTTTCTTGTAAGTTCTACAAGCAGTATTTGATAGCCGCAGCATCCGATGCTGTGGCTATTTTTTTGTATATTGCAGTGAATTGTGCTTTTTACTTGTTGCCCCTAACCTAAACCATAAAACACAGCTGTATGAAATTACCGAAACAAGTTCATGTTGTATTAGGTTCTCTCCTCATCTTTACTGCCCTTGGCTTTTATACCTGTAGCTCAATGGCGAAGATGGAAGAGGATTTAATTGAAGGATTACGCCAAAAAGGATTGGTGGCCGAAGTTATTTCGGCCGAGAATTTTTATAAGGGAGTTGCTCCGGGTATGTTCCATGAGGTTTCAGGTGCTCCCTATAAACCATCCTACAATGAGGAACCCGAAATCCCTGCCCAATGCTGGATTGAAACGGGGTACGGTACGCAGAATGCGTGTAAGTATTGCCATACCGATTATTTGGCCGAGATGAAGCATGGTAATAACTTTCCCATCTCCGACGATCAGGAGACCTACAGCTTTCCATCGGCAAACCTCAATCGGATTCTCTGGCAAAATATTATATACCCCCATAAAATTGAGGAACGCTTGTTGGCCGAGGGGATCGATATTCCCAGTGCCGATGATGTAGCCTATGTAAGGGTCGACAATTGGCAAAGTGCCTTTAACGCTGCACGTGGTAACGGAAGCAATAGTTGGTTAAATATTCATTTGCAAAATCCAAACTTTGTACTCTTCCCTGCGCTAAACCCCAACCATTTGTTTCCCTGCAACCCCCAAAACCCTACCAACTATGGAGCAAATGGCTACATCGATAGTCAAGGGTTTGTAAAGGATGAGAGCGACCGATACACAGGATGGCGTGCAGTGAACTTTTTTCCTTACGCCATATTCACCCCGTTAACAGGCAGCGTGAGTGGTATATACATTAGGCTTTCCGAGGAGTTTATGACCAATGGTGGCGTGTTTGATGTTGAGGTGTACAAGCAGAACCTGAACCTGCTCGAGAAGAATATCAAAAATCAGAAGCTTGACACGAAGAACTACGTGGGCGATGCATCAAAGGTGAAAATTAGCAAAGGATTTTATCCCATTGGAACCGAGTTTGCCCATCCTCTGCATTACGTCGATTTGCTCGCCGATGGCGAGGTGGGTAAAGAGGTGGATGGCGTTTTGGGCGACGGGGCAAAGGTTCAGTTCGAATTCCCCGGAACCCGGTCGAAGCGTGTGAAGGAGATTCGCTACATGTACAAATGGCGCGAGGTGGGTCTCGATGACATCGGTGAGGATGAGGAAGAGGAGGATGAAGGTGAAGGTGATGGTTTTGGCCAGTACATTGGTAAGGAGGGGCAAGGTTGGATCGATAACGAGGCGGGGTGGATATTGGCAGCCTTTATCGAGAATAGGCAAGGTGAGCTTCGTCCGCAAACCACCGAGGAGTTGGCTCAGTGCTTGGGTTGCCACTCAAAAGTGGGTAACACCATCGATGCTGTATGGTCGTTCCAACGCAAGCTGCCTGCTCTTGAGGGATGGGCCGATATGAATTACGGTAAGTATAGCTCCAGCAAACCCAACGAAACCAAGCTGCAGGATTATTTATATCAGGAGACCGGAATGGGCGAGCAGGGGTACTTTTACCACTCGGTTGTAGGTGCCGATTTATACGGGGTAATGCCCGCTGAAATTAGGTTGGAACTTGTAGCGTATGCCCAAACAGTAGATTTGCAGAAGGAGCTAGGAATATCATATGATGTGAATGAGATATTGAACGACGAGGCATTAAAACTAATGGAAAGATCGAAGCGAAAGCCCCTTTTGCTGGCTCGCCAAAAGCTTATGCGGCACTATAGCAAGAGTATGGAGTACCTTGCCTACTCTCAGGCAGATGATAACTACTACATTAAGGGCAATATCTTCTACCCATTGGAGGAAAACATGAAGGCTAATATTCAGGGCTATCGGAAAATTGTGCTCGACCAAAGCTACAATCTGGGCAAGGATGTGTTTGGCAGCGAGGCCGATCATATCCCCTTCACCTTCAGATCCGATGGTACCGTGCTCGACGAGAATAACCAGCTAATTCCTGTGGGCGAGGTTATCTACAGCCGACCCTACAACGCCGATGGCGAGGGCATTACCCCAACGGGTATTGTTGAGGGCGATGTTTACAATGCCGATGGCCAGCAGGTAAAGGATGTTTCCGAGGAGGATAGAATAGCAGGACGACTGCTTTATGGCGGTACGCTCGACAAGTACTACAATCCAATTCTTAGCGGAGTGTCGGTGCGAAAGCGCTAGGGAATTCTCATATTAGTGCCTAATAGCAAAGCCGTCCCAATGCTGGGGCGGCTTTCTTTCGCTATTGCGCTTATTGATGCGTTTTACTTCTTAATCTCTCGTTCAAATTCGCCGATTATTCCGTTTGCACGTCTTTTTGAAACTTTGGTTTCTATTGATTTTTCTGAGGTCCATGTAAAGGTGAATGGTGTACAAGCGTTAATCTCGTAGTCATCATCAGTCATATACCAAGTGTCATTTACATAATATTCGAAGTTTGCCCAACCATCACCAATATACACATCGTAGTAAGTGTATTCTGATCCATCAGCAATGTACTCCTCTCCAAGGTAGTACCCATCATCTGTATGCGTCTCGTCATAAATCCAAACATCGAAGTATAATCCATAACCAGTCTCGTTTTTAACAGTTATGTCTGTATACTGGAAAAGAGCACAGGTTTGAGATGGTGTTACGTAGCTAATGTTATCGCATTGTACAAGGCTTCTTGTGTCAACGAGTTGGAATTCATCGTTTAAACTAGTGAAAGAAGCCCAAATTTTAGCTGTACCTGCCGAAATGGTATATGTAGTATACTCACCAGATTTTAACATTCGGTTTTCTGTGGTCATACCATCGTCTCCAGTCACATCGAACCATAGGTCTGCGTTGGTGTTGTTTGTAACTGTTATGTCACCAGTCTTATTCTTCTCGCACTCCTCCAAGCAAGAAGTGAATGAAAATGCTAGAGCTGCGGTTACAACGAAAATCAGTAGTTTTTTCATAATTAAAATTGTTTAGGTTAGTCGTGTATTGTTAGCTGTAAATGTAAGTAATGCTTATGATATTTGAAACGTATTTGCTGTAGATGTATGCTCTGCTTTACTATTTGTTGACATATATTTATTATTTGAAAAAAAAAGTGAGCATAGAGCAGCTCAAATCATGCTTAGGTATGCTGCCACCCCTAGTGGTTCAACAACAATTATACCTTTTGGCACTACTCTCTCCTTGCACTTGTATGTTTCGTTGTTAATGGTCTGGGTGTAAAATACATATTCGGATATTTTAGAATTATTACAAATAACAGTCGTCTGCTGGCAGGGTGAATAGTTCCTTAGGGGATGGTTCTCCGTATGAGAATCTGCGGTAGCGCTGCCCCAATTCTTTAGTAATGCTTGGCCTATGGATCAAAAATTGAGAAATTTGTTTACCAACAAAAAAAATGACGTTATCTTTATGGCTCAATGATTAGTCTGTGTTGTAACTAGTTTTCTTTTGCAAAGCATTTGTGATTTATGAAGCCAAGGTTATTCTTTTTGCTAAAGGTTAGGGGTCTGGGCACCGATGCCGATTTTGTACAAATACGCAACGAGAACTTCGAGCTAATGGCAAACCTTAGGTGTTCTCCCCCATACGAAAGCCTGTCGAGGTTTTTTAGAAACCCAGATAAATTGGAAAAAGCTGTTGACACCATAAAGCAGCTCGGTTACGGCGAACTCAAAAAAATTGAACTATAATGGCGCTCGACACAATTATCGAATTCAAAAAGGCATCCATCTTTCAGAACGAAAATCTGATACTTGCCGAGGTAAATCTTAAGGTTGAGAAGGGTGAGTTTATTTACCTTATCGGTAAGGTGGGTAGTGGCAAAACAAGCCTTATAAAAACCATTACGGCCGAACTGCCTTTGCGTAAAGGCGAAGGCCGAGTGGTTGGTTACGGTCTGGCCAAGCTGCGCAGTAGCCAAATACCTCACCTTAGGCGTAAGATTGGAATTGTGTTTCAAGATTTTCAGCTGCTAACCGATCGAACCGTGCTCGACAACTTAATCTTTGTACTACGGGCAACGGGTTGGAAAAGCAAAAAGGAGATGAAGCAACGCATCGACGATGTGCTCGAGAAGGTAGGCCTTAAGCATAAGGAGTACAAAATGCCCCATCAGCTATCGGGCGGTGAGCAGCAAAGGGTGGTTATTGCCCGCGCGCTGCTTAACAACCCCGATATCATTCTGGCCGACGAGCCCACGGGCAACCTCGACCCTGAGACCTCCGACGAGATCATGCAGATTCTTTTCGATATTGCTGCATCGGGTAGGGCGGTTATCATGGCTACGCACAACTATAGTTTGCTCAAAAAGTTTCCATCTAAAACGCTCAAGTGCGATAAAACACGGTTGGAAGAAACCGAGCATACAACCGAGATCGATTTTGAAAGCCTGATGGAGGAGTAACTCTACTGCCTAGTAGAGTTCACAGCCGCAGTTCTTGCAAAAATGGGCATCCTTTTGGTGCTCCGACTCCTCGCAGTTGGGGCATATTCGGGTCTGTATTTTATTGCCTCTGCGCTTGGTTATCTCTGCCGACACAATTCCGGTGGGTATGGCAATAATGCTGTAACCCAATAGCATGATAAAGGTTGCTATAAACTTTCCCAAGTCGGTAATTGGCACAATATCGCCATACCCCACGGTGGTAAGGGTAATAACTGCCCAGTAAATGCTTAGCGGAATGCTGTTGAACCCGTTTTCGCTCCCCTCCACAACATACATAATGCTACCCAACAGCAGCACAAGTATTAGTATAAATACCATAAAGATGAAAATCTTACGGAAGCTATTCCGCAGAGCGATTAGTAGCACATTCCCCTCCTGAATAAAGTGGTAAAGCTTAAGAATACGGTAAATCCTAAGTAACCTAAGGGCTCTAATTACAATTAGGGGCTGCACGGCTGGTACTGCTATGGCGATAAAAGTAGGTAGGATGGCCAGCAAATCGACAACACCAAAAAAACTAAATATGTATTTTTGGGGCTTTGGACTGCAAACTATTCGAAGAATATACTCGGCGAGGAATAGGATGGTAAAAACCCACTCAGCTGTGAATAGGGTAGTTCCGTGGGTAAGCCTTACTTCGGGAATGCTCTCAAGCATTACAACCCCAACGCTAATAAGAATTACAACCAGCAGAACCTCATCGAATAGCTTGCCATGGAATGTGTCCGACTTGAATATAATGTCGTACATCTTTTTCTTCCATTCGCTCTGGCCTTTACCCTTCGCCATTGGTTTAATTTTGATCAGTTTTTGAAATTACACAAAAGCACAATCCCCATCTCCCTCGGCAAATGTAGCTCCTTTTTCAATTATGTTCACAACCTTTTGTGATGCATAAAAGTTGCGCTTCTGGCTTTTCGATAGTAGGCCAAGAGGGAAGATGCTACTCAGTGCATATGCAATGGGCTGGTTGAATGTAGTTAGCCTGTTACACCCCATGGCAAGAGCGTGCTTTGCAATTATTTTAGCGAATAATTTCTCTTCATTGATATTGCAAATCACGTATGGTGTAGTTGCAAAGCCATCCCTATTGTTAATCATAATAATTCCAAGTAGTTGGTTTTGCCTGTATACTTTGAGTAGCAGCTGCTCAAACTTTTTTGGCGAGGACGAGAAGTAGTACTTGTCGCCAATCCTATCGGCAAGTGGCGATGATACCAACCACGGATGGCGTAATATCCACTGCAGATCGTTGCCTGATCTTGCAGTTGGGGTAATGGTTAATGTGCTGGTAAAGATATCTCTGACCTCATTGTCGGGATAGGCGAGATACTCAATGCTAATCCCCTTGGTGCGAATTAGTTTTCCAAAAAGAGGGATCGGGTTTAGCAGCTCAAGGATAAAGTCTATTGAATGCCAAATGGGCTTTAGCGCTTTGTAAGTAGGCCCCTTAGCCGGAAGGATCTTGGCCAGGCAGGGCCTTAGGTAGAATCGTCGCCCTTTCAGCGTTTCTAGCAGCTGGAATCTGCTGGTTTTATCGTACACCGCCTTCGACTCCAAAGCGTAGTTAGTGAAAAGTAACTTCTCGCCCCAGTCAGAAAAGGCAGCGTTGAAAAGTGCGGTTGCTATTCCTTTTCTGCGCAGTTTGGGGTTTACCCAGTTGCCACTTAGCCATCCAACCTTTATGGCTTTGCCATTTTTAAAAATTGTATCGGAAAGGATGGTGCGATACCCCACAAGTTCATTATCAATATAGGCAAGGTAAAGTGCAATGTCGTTGTCCGAAGCTCGCGGATTGTTAATGTACGATATAGCCCTGTGGCGGCTAATGGGGATAACCTCCCAGCTTGGGTATTTTGGCGACGAGACCAACGCATTTAGCTCCGATAGCTTTACCCTTTTTATGTCAATCATAGCGGGATACTTACCTTGTGTTTGTTGATAATCCTTTTGGCCAAATAGTAATTCAATTCACCCTTAATAATCTGCCTTGCATTTCTACCAATCACCTCAAGGGGTATTCTGTTGATAAACTTGTGCGTATTTGTAGGTTTGTAGCCCGATGTGCCCATCAGCAGGTCACATATCTTAGGGTTATCCTTTAAAAAATATTTGTAAAATGCAGCGGAAACCCCATCGCTTGAGAATGGGAATGCAAAAATCCTTGGCTGGTTTGGGATATTGTCCTGCACCCACTGCAAGCTGCTCTCCACTTGTTCTATTTGCTCATCAAGCGTTATGTTTGCAAAGTTTGGATGGTCCATGCTGTGTGCCCCTATGGTAAATCCATCGTTGGCCAGCTTTAAGGTTTCCTCCCTGCTGAGGTAGGGCTTACTAACTCTAAGGTACTTTTCAAAATCGACTTTAAGCTCGCTGGTCAGCTTACGCAATAGCTCGCGCTGGGAGTAATCCAAATGGCCAATCCATTGAGCAAATTTTTTCGATGGAATTATTGGCCTATCGAAATAGGGCTTTGCCCCGTCGGGCAGCTCAATCATCGCCCCGTTGCTAAGGATTTTGTCAATTAGTAGGCTTGCCTTGCATCGGTACAGCATATCGTTATTGTCGATAAACGATGGGTTTACGAATACCGTTGCGGGTATTCCTTTGGCCGTTAGTATGGGTGCTGCCACGTGGGCAACCTCGCTAAACCCATCGTCGAAGCTAAGCAAAAGCTTAGGCTTAGCCTTATTCTTTGATGATACGTTTTGAAGATAATCTTTTACATCGGTTGGCTCGAAATGGCGTGCAAGAAAATCAAGATCCTTCTCAAACTGTTCGGGGCTTACGGTTGGGTACAAATGTTTTATGTGTGCTGGCGCATTGTGGCTTATGGTGTGGTAAAAAGCAGCAACAAGCCCAGGCTTTACAATTCGCACCGAAAGGCCAAAGGGTAGGGGTGAGGCTATGGTTTTAATCAGATCTCTGAGCATCACTTGAAGAGTTTCAACATCCAGGGCAACCTGTTGATTGTAATATGGCTGTACTCGCAAGGAGTAGCCCCAAAGCCTTTGTAGAATCGTGCAATGGACTCGATGTTAGAGCCCTCAAAGTCGAGCACAAGGTTTTGCTCAGCATTCTGATGGATGTAGTGATCAACTAGTGCGAACATGGCCCGTTGGGCTTTTCCCTCAGGGGTCGACGATGCCAACAGATAGATAACCTTTCCGTTCGATTTAAGGAATAATGCCCCCGCGCACAGCTCGTTGTGCGAGTTGTATGCGCCAAGCATCTCGCCCACTCCATTGCCAACGGCTTGGGTTACCAGCTGCTTTACCATATTGAAATGCTTGGGATGTAGTTTGGCCGCATTGTGCTTGCGCTTGAGTTCAACGAGTTCTATGGCAGTGATGCTGCGTGCAACAGATATGTTGTATGCAACGGCGCGCGAAACGTTCCGCATGGTGTTTGTGCCATATCGGTTCGATAGGATTGAGTATGGCTCAATTAAATCGAGATGGTGGGTAACCCTGGGTACTACCTTTGCCTTAGGGTAATGGGTTTTGTTGTAGGTGTTAAGGTTTATGGCTATGAACTTGTACCTATCGGGAATTGCGTTCAGAAAGCGGCTAATTAAATCTTGGCTTATGGCAGTGGTTGAAAATAAACCCAGCTGCTGAGTAAAAAAAGGTTGGTATATATAGTTTATGCCATATTTAGTGTTGCAGGGCAAAGGGAAAACCGCTTGGTAATCATCACCAACCAAACCGCACCAATCCTCCGATACAATATCGAGATACCATGAGTACCCATATACCATTCCATTTACCGAGCGGGCAATGCAGCTGTCCCACTTGGTAGTATCAATATCGTCTCGTTTTAAAAAATCAATTTTCAATGTGCTGCTTGTATAACTTAGGTATTACCAATCTGGTTAATCCCGTTTACTATTCTCTCAAAAACATCTTCCCAACCCTTCCACTCGTTTGCCCCCGATAGCGACTCGTTGTGCCAAGTGGTTACAAATGTACCGCCTACCTCACTAACCGTTCTGGCCAGCTTAAGGGTTGTGTCAACCGCTTGGTCGGGATCGAAGGCGCCAAGCAGTGCCCTGTCCATTACCTGAAATGGCACAACTCTCAAAGATAACTCTTTTTCGCTTTTCAAATCGTAAAAGTTAAAGGGCGTGCAGGTGCTAGCCCTAAAGCCTATGGCGTTTGGATACCCCATGGTGTAGTCTTCCTTAATGCCTACTTCAACAAGTGTTCGGTAGGTCTCGGGCAGTGATAGCTTGAGGAAATGCTGACGGCTCTTCAGTATATCTTGCTTACAGCAAGCTGTTAGTAGCGATATCTCCTCGCCTACGCTACTTGCATTGCTGTTGGAGGCATAGGACGGATGCACTCCAATTTCGAACCGGCTGGCAATTTCCTTTAGCAATAGCTGCATAGCTCCTTTTGTTACGTTGATATTTCTGTCGTATCGTGTTCTTTTACCCCCAAGAATGAACCAAACGGCATTCGGATTTAGCCTCAATACTCTAAAAATCTTTTGGTAGGTATCGTAAGGGTCGTAACTGTTAATGCCCAGCATAAACCTTAGCCGATTGGTAAAATCGCAAATCCGACCCTTGCGAATTGAGTTAGCAAGCGCCAGTACATTGTGCCCAATCCCCTTGTGTTTATAGGCGTATGCATTGTCGATATCGATGGTGGGAATAAACTCAAATTTCCGTTTTGCAATTAGAACGTAGGGAAATTTTTCTTCTATTGCCTTGGCCAGTTCACCTACCCAGATATCAACGAGTGGTATGTTTAGGACCCTATGCTTGTGAGCCAAACTGTTGTGCACCTCAAATCGGCCATGAATATCGGTTCCTTCTGTAATGTACTCCTCGTATCGGCTAATTAAAAAAAATGTTGCAGCAAATAAATCGAACGAAACATATTCTGTATCAGAACTTATTAGTTGTTTAGTTAGCGATTCATAGTTCGGAATAGCAAACGATTGTTTAATTATTTTGTTTTCGAAAAGAAGCTTGTGTGGAGTAATGTTGATACAATTACTAGCTTTGTTCTGGCTGTACGATAGTTTGGGACCCATATACTGGTTTAGCTCATCAAGCTGCTGGGTAATAGCTATGCTAAAACCCAGCATATTGCTGAGGATATGGTTAAAGGTGTACTGTATCCTTGGGGTAACTGTTGGTGCGTAAATCAGAAAATCCATACTATAGCCTATAGAGAAAGAGCTAATGTACCCAAAATATATGAAATAATTGTGGCTCATCTTCACATTTGAGTTTTCAAATCTTTCAGCTAAGAGATTAACTCATTATTAGTGTTTAATAAACTTTTATGGCGATGAAAAGAATTAATACTGTAATTACTGGAACGGGTAGCTATATCCCCAATAGGATTGTTAAAAACAGCGATTTTGTAAAGCAAGTTTTCTTTGAGAAAGATCAGACAGCCATTGAGGGAGATAGCGAGCTGATAGTGAATAAGTTTAGGGATATAACCGGTATCTCCGAACGCCGTTGGGCTACCCAAGAGCAAAACACCTCCGATATTGGCGCCATTGCTGCCGAAGAGGCAATAAAGCAGGCAGGGATTGATCGTGAGACTATCGACCAGATAATTGTGGCTCATAATTTTGGCGATGTATTCCCCGATACCATTCAAACCGATGTGTTGCCAAGCCTTGCCTCGCGGATAAAGAATAAGCTTAATATCCAAAATTCGTCATGCATACCCTACGACTTAATCTTCGGATGCCCAGGTTGGATACAAGGGGTAATTCAGGCCGATGCTTACATTAAATCGGGACTGGCCAAACGGTGCTTGGTAATTGGGTGCGATGCGCTGTCGCGGGTTATTGATGTGTACGACCGCGATTCGATGATTTTCTCCGATGGTGCTGGTGCTGCAATAGTTGAGGCAGCTGAGGGCGATGAGCCAACAGGAATACTGTCAACCGCTATGGTTTCGCATACCAACGAGGAGGCCTACTACTTATACCTAGGGCGATCGAATGCTCCCGATAGCAACCCTAGCATTAGGTATATCAAAATGCATGGACGAAAGATTTACGAGTACTCCCTGTCCAACGTGCCAGCGGCTATGAAAGTGGCGTTAGAAAAGTCGGGACTGCCTATTTCCGATGTGAAAAAGGTGCTTATTCATCAGGCCAACGAGAAGATGGACGAGGCCATAGTGCAACGATTTTACAAGCTGCACGGTATTCGCAGGGACGTTTCCCCTGTGATGCCCATGAATATTCACGAGCTCGGCAATAGCTCAGTGGCTACAGTGCCCACGCTTTACGATATGATTCTCAGAGGACAGGTACCCAATCATGCCATTGCCCAAGGAGATGTGCTGGTTTTTGCCTCCGTGGGCGCGGGGATGAATATTAACTCGTTTGTTTACAGGCAATAGTTCTGTTTATAAGGGTTTAAGGTTGCACCAAATCAATATAATGGGTGTCTAATCGTTTGTGCTTTACCAAGAAAAAATCATAATCTCAAGGATAAGTGAATAAATAACCTTACTTTTGCGCCCGTAACCAATATTTTAATCGATATGGACGAGGACCCTTATCCTAGTACAAAGTGTAATTCAAACTAGTCTGTAAGGGTCAAGTGCATCCTTGCAGACCAAAACTGTAAGGAGATTATGACAGAAATAGCAGTAAACTTCCAGGAGCTAATCGAAGAGAAGCAGTGGAAGAGGTTACGGGATGAGATCATCCAGCTAGAACCCTATTTAATTGCCGAAGTTATTGAGGAGCTGTCCGATGAGGATGATATCATCGTGTTTAGGCTTCTGCCCCGCGATTTGGCAAAGGATGCATTCCAGCACTTAAATCATGATAAACAGGAGGAGATAATTGAGGGCCTAGCCCAAAACGTTAGCAAGCTGTCGAGCCTGCTTAACGATTTGGATCCCGATGACCGTACAGCCTTTTTCGAGGAGCTGCCCGGGCAAATCACTATGCGTCTCATCCAGCTGCTGAGGCCCGAAGAGCGAACCGTGGCTACCAAGCTATTGGGTTTCCCCAAGGATAGTATTGGCCGATTGATGACCCCGGAGTACGTGGCGGTTAAGCCTCACTTCACGGTGGAGGAAGCCTTGGATCATATCCGCAGGTACGGCCGCGACTCCGAGACCCTAAACGTGGTTTACGTTGTTGATAACGATTGGCGTTTAATTGACGATATCCGCATTAGGGAAGTACTGCTGGCCACCCCCGATCAAAAGATCGAGGATCTTATGGACAATCGTTTCATGGCACTACATGCATTCGACGACCAGGAAGTGGCCATCAGGGTTTTTCAAGATCAGGATAGGGTAGCACTACCCGTTACTGACAACGATGGGCTACTGCTTGGTATTGTTACCTTCGACGATATGATGGACGTGGCCGAGGAGGAGAACACCGAGGACTTCCACAAGTTCGGTGCATTCCAGGATGCCATTGTAAACCCACTGAAGGCCAAAATCACTTTGCTGTATAAAATGCGGGTATTTTGGCTTACCGCATTGGTGTTTATGAATATTCCTTCGGGAAGCATTATTGAGAGCTTTGAAGCAACCCTTCAGCAGGTCGGTGGGCTTTTACTATTCCTTCCGCTAATTATTGCCAGCGGGGGTAACGCAGGAGCACAATCTGCAACATTAATGATCCGTTCACTGGCAACCGGTGATGTTGAAACCAAGGACTGGTTTTTACTTGTTGGGAAAGAGTTTTTTGTGTCGCTAATGCTAGGTGTTACCATGGCCCTTGGTGTAAGCCTTATCGCCAGTGTGCGTGCACCAGAAATTGTGATGGTGGTAGCCAGCTCCATGACCCTAACAGTTGTTACTGGTAGTATTTTGGGTCTTATGCTGCCCTTTGTTTTCACCAAGCTAAAACTCGACCCTGCCACAGCAAGCGCACCTCTTATTACCTCAATGGCCGACATTGCTGGGGTTTTAATTTATCTTTCCATTGCCACTTGGTATTTTGGACTATAGCTAGTGTTGGCCACACAAATTGATAAACTGCTGAATACCGATATGTACTCAGCAGTTTATTCGTTTCTGCTGGAGCATCGTTGCAGTTGCTTTTCAACTGTAACTTTAAATGTCGCAAATTACTACCTGTCAACCCAAACAAAATTTATATATTTACCCTCAAATATATGCGAACATCATTATTTGAACCATATAAACGCTCCGTATATGAATGCAAAAAATGGAAAAATACTAGTTGTTGACGATAACGAGGATATTCTTTTCGCCTTAAAGCTATTGCTCAAGCCACACGTTGAGCTGGTGCATACTACGGCAAATCCAAACGATATCCCCGATTTGCTAGGCAAAACAGAGTATGATGTAATTCTCCTTGATATGAACTTTACCAAGGATGCCATAAGTGGTCAGGAGGGGTTTAGCTGGCTGGAGCGTATTCTTGGAATTGAGCCATCGGCCATCGTAGTGTTTATAACTGCCTATGGCGATGCCGAAAAGGCTGTGAAAGCAATAAAGGCAGGTGCCACCGATTTTATCCTCAAGCCTTGGCATAACGAGAAGTTGATTGCAACCGTGTCCTCGGCCGTTAAGCTTAAGCAATCGCAAAAGCAAGTTTCCGATTTAAAGGAAAGGCAAAAGGAGATTAGCAATGTTATGGATAGTCCCTTCCATGACTTTATTGGCAAGTCGGAGGCCATGCTCAGCGTGTTCAACACCATTAAAAAGGTGGCAAAAACCGATGCCAATGTTCTTATCCTAGGCGAAAATGGAACAGGGAAAGAGTTGGTGGCTCGAGCCCTTCACCGCGACTCCCCCCGAAGCGAGGAGGTATTTATTAGCGTTGACCTTGGGTCGATTGCCGAAACGCTATTCGAAAGCGAACTCTTTGGCCATGAGCGGGGCGCCTTTACCGATGCCAAGAAGGATAAACCGGGAAGGTTCGAGATTGCCTCGGGAGGCACGCTCTTCCTTGACGAAATTGGAAACCTATCGCTGCCATTACAGGCCAAGCTGCTCACGGTAATTGAGCGCAGGGAGGTTGTGCGCGTTGGGTCAAATAAGCCAAAGTCAACCGATGTTAGGCTGATTTGCGCTACCAACAACAACATACACAGTATGGTTGGCGAGGGTGCTTTTCGTCAGGATTTGCTGTATCGTATCAATACTGTTGAGGTTCACTTGCCACCCCTTAGGGAGAGATACGGTGATATTCCTTTGCTGGCAAACCATTTTCTGTCTGTTTACACCAAAAAGTACAAGAAGAAAATCAAGAATATCTCCGCCGAAGCTATAAAAAAGTTGGAGACCTACGGATGGCCAGGAAATGTTCGCGAGCTGCAGCATGCCATTGAGCGAGCAATCATTATGAGTGACTCTAACGTGCTGCAACCCGACGATTTCTTCCTTTCGAGCCAAAAGTCATCCACCGGTTCGTCAATGGAATTTGAAACCTTCAATCTCGATGAGATTGAACGATTAATAATTACCAAAGTGCTAAAGCAAAGCCAAGGGAATATAACCCAGGCCGCCAATGAGCTTGGTATTACCCGAACATCGCTTTATCGAAGAATGGAGAAGTATGATTTATAAGAAGTTTAGGGTTAATGCCACCATTAGGCTGATCCTCCTCACCGCTACCATTTTTGTCTTCTTTTACACTTGGGTGAATTTTGAATTTTTTATTACTCCTGTGCTCATTGCTGTACTTGCTTTAATGCAAGTGTACGCATTGTACAAGTATGTCGATAAAACCAATCGAGACCTGGCCAGCTTTCTCGAATCCATTCGATTCTCGGAGTTTACCCGCACTTTTCAGGTTGAGGGGATGGGTAGCTCGTTCGACGAGCTTAGCCGTGCGTTTAATGATGTAATTAAAGACTTTCAGACGGTAAGGAGCGAGAAGGAGGAGCACTTTCAGTATTTGCAAAGTATTGTGCAGAACATTGATGTAAGTGTTATAGCGTATCAACGCGACGGAACAGTTGAGATGATTAACAAATCGGCTAAACGTCTTTTTCAAATTACTGGGTTAAAGAACATTAAACAGCTTTATACCATTAGCTCCGAGCTGGTAGATAGGCTCCTCACGCTAAATCCAGGCGAGAACATCCTGGTTAAGGTTCAGCAGGAGGATGATATTTTGCAGCTTGCAATATATGGGACCGAGATTAAAGTGCAGGCTAAGCATATTGTATTGGCTACCATCAAGAACATTCAGAGCGTATTGGAGGAGCAAGAAACCGAAGCCTGGCAAAAGCTAATAAGCGTGCTTACCCATGAGATTATGAACTCAATCACCCCAATTGCTTCGCTGTCATCCACTATCGACTCTATGATTAAGTCCATTAATCAGACCCGAGAGGAGAATCCCAATGCAACCTTCGATGAGGAGACTGTGGGGGAGATACAGCAAGGATTGCAAACCATACACAAGCGAAGCACTGGGCTTATGCATTTTGTAAATACCTACCGCAACTTAACGCGCATTCCCAAGCCTAACTTTCGCATTATTAAGGTTTCTGAACTATTCAGTAGCATTGCGCCACTCCTCGATGAGGAGTTCCGACGTGCAAATATCCACTTTACGTTTGATGTGGATCCCGAAAACATATCCTTCTCAGGTGATGATGAACTGTTAGAACAGGTTATAATTAATCTGCTAAAGAATGCGGTGCATGCACTTGACGGTTGTGCCCAACCCACAATTACCATGAAGGGATTTTTGAACAAGCGAGGAAGGGTAACCATTCAGGTATCCGACAATGGCGAGGGAATATTGCCTGAGGTGCTCGACAAAATTTTCATTCCATTCTTTACCACCAAGCCAAAGGGCTCTGGAATCGGGCTTAGCCTATCGAGACAGATTATGAGGCTTCATGGCGGGAGTATAACAGCTTTCTCGCTACCAGGGCAGGGGTCAACTTTTACACTAACATTTTAGTATGGGTATAAACTACATAGTAAGCATTGTAGGTAAATACTTTTTTGGTATGGTTGGTGTTTCGTCTGTTTCCTCAGCAGCCACTGATTATGGCTATAACTCGCTTGTTGGGTCTGTTAAACTCAACTGGTTGTCGGAGTGTTTTCAAACCTGCTCAATCTCGGCTCCATTGATAACCATTGCTGTGGTAACAGCAACTCTGGTATTTTTTATTGTGGGTTACTACCGAAGGAAGGACAAGCTGAGGATTGTAGAACTTGAGCAAAGGCTCCTACTTTCGCAGATGAATCCTCATTTTATTTTTAACTCGCTCACAGCTATACAAAGCTATATCTTCCGAAACGACCCATACTTGGCTGGGAAGTATTTGGCCAACTTTTCCAAGCTAGTTCGGCTGATTCTAGAAAACTCTAGGGTTCAACATATATCAATTGGTAAGGAGAAGGAGACCATTGAACATTACCTCGATTTGCAGCTCATGCGGTTCGATCATAAGTTTGAGTATACCATTAGCATATCGCCCGATATAAATTTGGAACACCACCTTATTCCGCCAATGCTAGCGCAACCCTTTATTGAGAATGCTATTGAGCACGGTATTATTCACCTTGAGGGTAAGGGGCACATCTGCATCAGGTTTTTATTTGAGGATAGCGGCCTGTTGCTTGAGGTTGAGGATAATGGGGTAGGCATAAAGCACTCTTCCGATATGGGCGATAGCAACAGGGAGAAACACCAGTCGTTAGCCACCCGTATAACGCGAGAAAGACTCAAAAACTTACGGAAAGTTTATGGCAGATTGGTGCGGATGGAGATAGTAAATTTGGCCAAAAGTACCGATGGCGAAGCACAAGGAACCTTGGTTCGGTTCCATATACCGCTAATTGTAAAATAGCGAAGCTATGATAACTGCAGTTATAGTAGATGATGAGGCCTTGGCTCGGGAGTCGTTGCTGAGCATGCTCAAGCTGTTTTGCCCAAACATCGAGGTTGTTGGGCAAGCGCACGATGTGCAATCGGGGGTGAAACTTATAACAGACCTAAGCCCCGATGTAGCCTTTCTCGACATCCAAATGCCCGATGGCTCAGGTTTCGATTTGCTTATGAACTTCAATCGAATCACCTTTAAGTTCGTGTTCATCACTGCATACCAGGAGTACGCCATCAAGGCATTTAAGTTTAGCGCCATCGACTACATTCTTAAACCTGTTGACCCCACCGATTTGATTAATGCCATTGAGAAACTGAGCGAGACCATTCGCGAGGAGGAGACAAACCACAAGTTCCAAACATTTGTCGATAACATTAAGACCAATAAGAATAACCCGCAGAAAATTCTTCTTAAAACCCTTGACGAGCTGGTTGTTGCCGAGGTTGGCAGTATTGTACGATGTGAGTCGCAAAGTAACTATACCATATTCTACTTTACCGATCGCCCCAAGATTATGGTATCGAAAACACTTAAGGATTTTGACGATCTTCTTTCCGACTCAGGCTTCTTTAGGGTACATCAGTCGCACCTTATAAATCTTAATTTTGTTAAAAAATACAATCGTTTTCCCGATAGTCACGTAGTACTAAATAATGATGAACACATTCCGGTGGCCGTAAGGAAACGTGATGTGCTAAAGGAGTTGCTTAAAAATCTGGATAAAAATAGGTTTGTTTTTTGATGCGTGAGTTATTCGTTGGATTTAACCCTAGGCTATGAGAATTAAATTAAATAGAGTTTTACTTGTTGCTTTCGTTGGGCTATGCACCTTCTTCGGTTACTCTGCACCAGTAGCCAACGATGTGGCTGGTTATCAGCAGGAGGTTATTACTTTAATCGATTCACTGAACGATTTGGCCTACAACAATCGTCGCAACAATCCTCGGCTGTCGTTGGAGTATGCCCTAAGGGCATTTCACCTGTGCGATAACGTAGATTACCCCAAGGGATTAGCAGGCGCCCTACACAGTATGGGTACGGCTAAAGTTGTTATGGGCCGGTATGACCAAGGGTTGACAGATCTTATGGAGGCAGTATCCATACGCGAGCAGATTGAAGATTATGTTGGCCTTATGTCGTCGTTAAATAACGTGGGGTACGCCTATTCCGAAATAAAGAATGATACAAGAGCCCTTGAGTTTTACCAAAAGGCCTTGTCGTACAGCAACCACACCAACGAGCCACGTGATGTGGGAATAATTATTAACAATATTGGACACGTAAGCCTAAGGCAGAACGATTTTGAAACAGCTCTGGAGTATTTCTATAGGGCGCTTGAGGTAAACGAGCAATACGCTGACAGCAGGGGAGTCGCGACCACCCTTAGTAACATTGGGCTGGTTTATCATAAAACCGGATCGTATGCCAAAGGGCTAGAGTATCATATGAGGGCCTATGAGCTAGGAAAGGATCAGGACGACAAGTTTGGAATGATAGCAACCCTGAGAAACATTTCCGAGGCCTACTTATTCCAAGGAAGCTATACCGATGCCACAAATTTTGCCCTAAGAAGCATGCTGCTGGCTCAGGAGCTTGGGTCATTAACTGAGGAGAAGAACACCGCAGCTATTCTTGCAAAAATATTTGAGAAAAGAGGACGATACAGAGATGCTGCAAGATATTTCAAGATTGAAAGCGAATTGAAAGACTCCCTATACAGTATTCAACAAACCGAGGCAATAGCCCAAATTCAAGCAGCTTTCGAGGTAGAGGGGCAAATAAAGGAAAATGAGTTTTTAAGAAAAGAGCAATCCATTAATGCTAAGGTGATAAAAACCCAAAAGTGGATGTTGTTCTTCACTGGCGTGTTTTTAGTTGTTGTACTCGTAATGCTGGTTATTATTCTAATGTCGAATAGAAGGGTGAAGTCAGTAAACCACGAACTTATCCAAAAGAATAGTGAGATTGTAACCCAAAAGGAGACTATTCAGCAAAAGGTTCAAGCCCTTGACGAGAAGAACAAAGAGCTCGAGGATATTAACACCATAAAGAACAAGCTCATTTCTGTTATTGCACATGATTTGAAAAATCCATTCAATAGCATTTCTGGCTACTCAGAGCTGCTCATTACCGATTTTGCTGGCTATTCACCCGAGGATGTGGCCACATTTCTGGGGATTATACATGACAATGCCCTAAAGGGCAATATGCTTCTCGATAACTTATTACAGTGGTCAAGGCTACAAACCCGAACAATTCAATACCTTCCTGTGGTGCACAATATGAGCAGGCTGGTTGAGGATGAGCTGTTTTTAATGCAGCATAAGGCCAAAGAGAAGGGGATTGAGATAAAAAACAAAGTGCCCAATGGGCTAGAGGTTTTTGCCGACTCCAATATGATTAAAACCGTTGTCCGTAATCTACTCTCCAACGCGCTTAAGTTTACCCCCAACGGAGGCGTTGTGTCCATCAAGGCAAAAGCTGAGGAGAAGTCGGTGCTGGTTTCTGTAACCGACTCTGGCGAGGGCATTGAACCTCACATAAAGGAGAAACTATTTACCGGCGAGGCTGGGGTAACAACCACCAGCGAGAGCGGCGAAAAAGGTACAGGGCTTGGGCTTATGCTATGTAAAGATTTTGTGCTTAAGCATAAAGGCGAGATTTGGGTAGAGAGCAAGCCGGGCGAAGGGGCTTCATTCTTCTTTCGTTTGCCCAACAAGCCCGCTAGTAGTGGTGATGAAGAGTAAAGGCTAGGCCCTGCTTACTTAATTCCAATTGCTATTTCATTAATCCCTTTCCTTTGCCGAGGAGCCAATGCTCTTTTCCTGTTGCTTTCGCTCAGGCTGTCGGTGTTCCCCGAAAATCCTATTGCAATTGCTGCTACTGGTTTTAAATCATCTGCAATCCCGAGCATTGCTTTAACCAGGTCCCTATCGAAACCGCCCATTGGGTGCGATGCAAGCCCAAGGGCATCGGCCTGAATCATTAGGTTTGCAGTGGCCATGCCTGTATCGTGTAGTGCATAACCATTGGGCTTGCCAGTTTTGGCCAGCACCGTGTTTGCAACGCTAAAAATCAGCATCGAAGCATTTATTGCCCACTCCTTGTTGCCTTCAGCTAGCGTGTTAAGGGCTTTGCTGTATTGCTCCCAGTTGTCTCGGCTAACGTAGTAGAACTGCCATGGCTGCTCGTTGTATGATGAGGCAGCCCATCGGGCAGCCTCAAAAAGCGAGTTAATTTGTTCCTGCGAAAGCAGCTTCGGCTCAAAAGCCAACTCACTTTTTCTGTTCACAATATGTTTTAGCACCTGATTGCTCATTCTGTTAACTTTTTTGTTTATACTATCACAACAAATGTAAGCAAATATTAGTTCACTATGTTTCTTAACATACAGGTTTCTAGGTGTTAAATATTTGAAAATTGGGAAACTTGCCTTATGATTGTGTAAAAATTAGAGTATCTTTGTAAAAGATGTAATTACTTGTATATTAATTTATTAAAATCGAAACAGTTATGATGACAGCAAAAGACTACATGGCCCGTGAGGATAAGTACGGTGCGCACAACTACCACCCGCTACCAGTTGTACTTGAGAAAGGCGAAGGTGTTTTCGTTTGGGATGTTGAAGGGAAGAAGTACTACGATTTCCTTTCGGCTTACTCTGCCGTAAACCAGGGCCATTGCCATCCAAAAATTGTTAACGCAATGGTTGAGCAAGCCAAAACGCTTACCCTAACCTCTAGGGCTTTCTATAATAACGTGTTAGGAGAATACGAAGAGTACATTACCAAGTACTTTGGTTACGACAAGGTTCTTCCTATGAACACAGGTGCCGAAGCCGACGAAACAGCCATTAAGCTCAGCCGTAAGTGGGGTTACCAAAAGAAAGGTGTTAAGGATGGTGAGGCCAAAATTATTGTTTGCGAAAACAACTTCCACGGTCGTACCACTACCATTATCTCTATGAGTACCGATCCCGATGCCAAAGCGGAGTACGGCCCATACACCCCCGGTTTTGTAGTTATTCCTTACAACGATATCCCTGCCCTTGAGAAAGCCTTGGAAGATAAGAGCGTGGTTGCTTTCCTTGTAGAGCCTATTCAGGGCGAGGCTGGAGTATTTGTGCCAGACGAAGGATACCTTACAAAAGTATCGGAGCTGTGTAAGAAAAACAACGTTCTTTTCATTGCCGATGAGGTGCAGACAGGTATTGCTCGTACTGGTAAAATGCTAGCTTGCGATCATGAAAACGTTCGTCCTGATATTCTAATCCTTGGTAAAGCGGTTTCGGGTGGTGTATTCCCTGTATCAGCTGTACTTGCCGACGATGATATCATGCTTTGCATTCAGCCCGGACAGCACGGTTCTACCTTTGGTGGCAACCCTATTGCTGGCAAGGTGGCCATAGCTGCCCTTGAGGTGATTAAGGAGGAGAAACTTGAGGAGAATGCCGAGCGTCTTGGCAAAATCTTCAGAGAAGAATTCCGCAGCATTAAGAGCGATATGATTGAACTTGTTAGGGGTAAAGGTTTGCTAAATGCTGTTGTAATCCGCAACCAGCCTGGCAAAACTGCTTGGGATGTTTGCGTTGCTATGGCAGAGGCAGGCGTATTGGCCAAGCCAACTCATGGTAACATTATCCGCTTTGCACCACCCCTTGTGATAACTGAGGAGCAGTTGCGCGAAGCTATGGATAAGATTAAAGCGGTATTCAAAAAATTTGAATAATTGCTAATTCAAAATCGAAAAAAGTGAGCCGTTGCTATTGTAGTAACGGCTTTCTTTGTAAATTGGCACTATAATTGGTTGGTGTATAAACACTTTAAAACATATTGGTATGGTTAAGATATCCCATTTGATGAGTTTTACGTGCCTCGTAACTATGCTGCTCTTCTCGTCAAGTATAAGCGCTCAAGAAATTATTCATGTGAAAGGGGCAACTGGTGAGGCCGAAATTGTGGGACGAATAAGCGAGGAGGAGGCTCGTAGGCAAGCATTGAACAACGCAAAGGTCGAGGCGCTGCGTCGGGCAGGGGTAGGTGAAAAGATTCAAACCTACGAGAACCTTTTTAGGAGTGAACTTAACAACGACTTCACCGAGTTCTTTAGTACCGACATTCATGCTGAGCTGCAAGGGGCAATACAAAACTACGAGATTGTAAGCCATCGTCGGAAAGTCGACGAGGTTACAAACCTATTTATGGTTGAGGTTACTATAGATGCATCGGTGATATTATACTCAACAAAGCCCGACCCAACTTTTAATGTAAAGGTCGATGGTATAAAAGGAATTTATGACGAAGGAGAATTTATTTCGTTCTCCCTATTCTCAACGCAGGATTGCTACCTGCATATTTTTAGCATAACCGATAACTATACTGGGTTGCTTTATCCTAATAAATTCGAAAAGTTTCAACTTATTAATGCTAATGTTGAAATGAAATTTCCGTTTGGATATTTAGACTACGAAGCGTTTAAAAGCGGCAAAGGAGTCGATACAAATCGAATGGTATTTGTATTTACCAAGGAGCCTGTTCAATTTTTAAACCACACTGGCACGGAGCAACTCACATCATCCGAAACCATTTTTTCATGGATATACAGCATAATGCCCAACGAGAGAGTGGTCGATTATCATGCCTTTACCGTTAGGTAACACCACTGTAGAATAAAAAAACCGCCCCTTAACGAGGCGGTTTTTTTATTGCAATTGAATCTGATTACTGCTCATTGATTGCTGCTTGTGCTGCTGCAAGGCGGGCAATTGGAACGCGGAATGGAGAGCAACTAACGTAGTTCATGCCCACGCGGTGGCAGAACTCAACTGAGCTAGGCTCACCTCCATGCTCACCGCAGATACCGACCTTAAGATCCTTACGGGTTGAGCGGCCACGGTCAACGCCTAGTTTAACCAGCTGGCCAACACCTTCCTGATCAAGTACCTCAAATGGATCGTTCTTTAGAATACCATTCATGGTATAGACTGGTAGGAACTTGCCAGCATCGTCGCGGCTATATCCAAAGGTCATCTGGGTAAGGTCGTTGGTGCCGAAGCTGAAGAACTCTGCCTCCTTGGCAATCTGATCGGCCATTAGGGTTGCACGAGGTATTTCAATCATGGTTCCAACCAAATACTCAACCTTGTCACCCTTCTCCTCAAATACTTTCTCGGCGGTTTTACGGATGATCTGCTCTTGGTTTCTGAACTCCTCAACGGTTCCGATAAGAGGAATCATAATCTCAGGAATGGCAACTACGCCTTTCTTCTTGAGGTTAACAGCAGCCTCTATGATAGCGCGAGCCTGCATCTCGGTAATCTCAGGGTAGGTAATGCCCAAACGGCAACCACGGTGTCCCATCATGGGGTTAAACTCGTGTAGGTCGTCAACGCGGCTCTTTACCTCAGTAGCTGAAATTCCGAGCTCAGCGGCCATATCCTTCTGGTTGGCCTCCTCGTGGGGAACAAACTCATGTAGAGGGGGATCGAGCAAACGCACGGTAACAGGTAGCCCGTCCATAGCCTCGAAAATGCCCTCGAAGTCCTCTCGCTGAATTGGAAGAAGATCTAATAGGGCCTTACGGCGGCCAGCCTCGTCGGTGGCAAGAATCATCTTACGCATAGCCTTAATACGGTCGCCTTCGAAGAACATATGCTCGGTACGGCAAAGGCCAATACCCTTGGCACCAAATTCACGGGCAATCTTGCTATCCTTAGGAGTGTCGGCATTGGTACGTACGCTCATGCGAGTGTATTTCTCGGCCAACTTCATAATATCGGCAAAGTCGCCGCTAAGCTCGGCAGCCATAGTCTTAATTTTACCTTCAAGCACTTGGCCAGTTGATCCGTTTAGCGAAATCCAATCGCCTTCCTTAAATACTTTACCATCGCAGGTCATGGTTTTGGCGCGATAGTCAATCTTTACAGTACCAGCACCCGAAACGCAGCACTTACCCATACCACGGGCAACAACGGCAGCGTGCGAGGTCATACCACCACGAGCGGTTAGGATACCCTTAGCTACGGCCATACCCTTAAGATCCTCTGGTGAGGTCTCAATACGAACAAGGATAGTTTCCTTGCCCTGTGCATGCCACGCCTCAGCATCCTCGGGGAAGAATACTATTTGACCAGTTGCAGCCCCTGGTGATGCGGGTAACCCTTTGGCAAGCACATTTGCTCCTGCAAGGGCAGCCTTATCGAATACTGGGTGAAGCAGCTCATCGAGTTTTTGAGGCTCCTGGCGGAGAACAGCAGTTTTCTCATCAATTACACCCTGGCGAAGCATATCCATGGCAATCTTCACCATTGCGAAACCGGTGCGCTTTCCGTTACGGGTTTGAAGCATCCAGAGTTTTCCATCCTGAATGGTAAACTCGATGTCCTGCATATCCTTGTAATGATCCTCAAGTTTTTGCTGGATGGTATTAAGTTCGTTGTATGCCTCGGGCATGGTTTCCTCAAGCGAGGGGAATTTAGCTTTGCGCTCTTCCTCAGTGATGTTCTGAAGTTTAGCCCAACGCCTTGAGCCCTCGAGAGTAACCTCCTGTGGTGTACGGATACCAGCAACCACATCCTCGCCCTGAGCGTTGATAAGGTACTCGCCATTGAAGATATCCTCGCCGGTAGCAGCATCGCGGGTAAAGGCAACCCCTGTGGCTGAGTTATCGCCCATATTGCCGAATACCATAGCCTGAACGTTCACAGCGGTACCCCAATCGTCGGGGAGTTTGTACATACGACGGTATGCAATGGCGCGGTCGTTGTTCCAGCTGTTGAATACGGCCATTACTGAACCCCATAGCTGCTCCCATGCGCAAGTTGGAAAGTCTTTGCCAGTCTTATCCTTAACCGCCTTTTTGAAACGCTTTACAAGCTCTTTAAGATCTTCGGGTGAGAATTGAGTATCCAGCTCTATACCGCGCTCCTCCTTCATATGGTCGATAATCTCTTCGAAAGGATCATGATCTTCTTTCGATTCGGGCTTCATACCCATTACCACATCGCCAAACATCTGAATAAAGCGACGGTAGCTGTCCCATGCAAAACGAGGGTTGCCGGTTTTGGCTGCTAGTCCTTCTACTACCTCGTCGTTTAGGCCCAGGTTAAGAACAGTGTCCATCATTCCGGGCATCGAGGCGCGTGACCCTGAGCGAACCGACATAAGCAGTGGGTTCTCTTTGCTGCCGAACTTTGTGCCCATGATGCCTTCAATCTTTTTCATGGCTGCTTCAACCTCAGGTTTAAGTAGCTCTATCACTTTATCCTCACCTAGCTGATAGTACTCAGTACACACCTCGGTGGTTATAGTAAAGCCTGGAGGTACTGGAATTCCGATTAGGTTCATTTCTGCTAGGTTGGCTCCTTTCCCGCCAAGCAACTCTTTCATTTTGCCATCACCATCGGCTTCCTTGTTCCCGAAGGTGTAAACACGTTTAGTAATCGACATTGTGATAAATTTTAGTTGTTGATTTATGATGAAATTATTGTTTGTTAAACAATTTTATCTGAGCTTACAAAATTATTAAAAATATTGGAATAGTAATTTGGTGATTATTAGCTAGGAGCTAATTTTTGCGCAAACGATACAGCACCAGTGCTATTGATGTGCTATTTCTTTTTCTGAACCTGCTGTTAAATGGCTTGTGCTGTATGTCTTCTTGTCGAGCAGTGCAAGTGTAAAAGGCTAGCTGTGCATAGGTCAGCTAGCTATTAAAATCTGTTGAATTGATTGTGGGTTTAGGTGAACAGCACGATGTAAAGGGGTAGGAATATTGCGATGAATACACCAATGGATGATTGACTGAAGAAGTTTTTTGCGTAAAGACCAGCTATCACTAGTGTGTCATCGGCAATGCTATACGTAATCGTTCCGCTTGTCATTGAGAAACTGTACTTAAACCTTTCGCCATTCTTCCCCCTCATACCCCACACCGAATTCAGGATGTTCTCCGACTTTAGCTCTGCCGTTGTGTTTTCTAACTCAATCAGAGCTTTTGTACGCCAGCTGTTATAGGTGATACGCCCAACTATTCTATTTATATCATAATCCACAATAAGAGTCGATTGGCTTAAAAAGCCTTTTGTCTTAAATGTGTAACGTTTAGCGTTTATTGTTGCGGTGGCATCATTGGACCACATTTTGCTATGTAAATTACCAATTGGGGTACCCAAGGTGAATAGCTGATAGGTTGAGCTGAAGACTCCCTTTTTCCAGTAGATAGTTTTCATAGTAATTATTTTTGCTAAGCTAAAGTTTAAATAATTTCTCTATTTAGATTGACTTATCAATCAAATGTTTAATGAGTATATGATTTTTGTGTTCGCTTTTGAACGCTGATGTATTGAATGCGAACAGTTATGGTAAGTATGGAGTTGTTTAAGGTAAAGAAAAACAATGAAATAACGATTGTGGTACGATATGTGAAAATGTTCGGTTGTTATGCCTTTATGTTGTTTTTAAAACTATGAGCCATGTTTATAGTAGGATTTTTTGCCGGGTTGTTGTTCTTGCTCATTTTCGATTTGATTGTAGGAGCATACATTAAGTATAGGACAAACAGGGACTATTCCGAAAAATTAGATTTTTAAATTGATATTCAAGAATACTAAAGGGAGTGGTCGCTAATAGTTTTAATATTCTATGCTGTTTATATTTTTTGACGAGTATCTTGAACAATTGGTCTACTTTTGCGTCATAGTGATGTAGATTTATCAAACCCTATGAGTAAGATTTTTTTCAGCCTAGTGTTAGGCATACTTAGTTTCAGCGGCCCAATAGTTGCCTTTGCAGAGATTGATGCCGCCCGACGGTACAGCATAAGTGGATATGTTCGTGATGCAGCCACTGGAGAGGAACTTATTGGAGCAACAATCCTTATAAAGGAGTTAACCCAAGGTTCTACCTCAAATAGCTACGGGTTCTATTCCATTTCGTTAACTCCGGGTACTTACACATTTGTATTTTCTTATCTAGGTTATACAAAGCAGGAGCATATTGTTCACCTGAACCGAAATGTAAGCCTAACCGTTGAGCTGGCAGAGGATCAAACCCAGCTGCAGGAGGTGGTCATATCGCGCGAGAGGCCCAACGCCAATATCACCCGGGGCGAGATGAGCGTGGCAAAGCTCGATATCAAAACCATTCAGCGAATGCCTGCTCTGCTAGGAGAGGTTGATGTTATTAAAGCTATCCAGCTGCTTCCAGGAGTGCAGAGCACATCCGAGGGTGCATCGGGGTTCAGCGTTAGGGGAGGGGCAATGGATCAGAATCTGATTCTCCTCGATGAGGCTACCGTTTACAACGCTTCGCATTTAATGGGGTTCTTCTCGGTATTTAACAACGATGCCATAAGGGATGTGAAATTATATAAGGGCGATATACCCGCATCCAGTGGAGGCCGACTATCATCGCTGCTGGATGTGCGGATGAAGGAGGGTAACTCTAAGGAGTTTGCCGCCGTGGGCGGCATTGGAACCATCTCGAGCCGGTTAACCGTGGAAGGGCCAATCCTTAGCGAGGCAACATCGTTTCTTGTGTCGGGCCGACGAACCTATGCCGATATATTTTTGCCATTTGCAGCCAACGAGAGCGTGAGGGATAACGAACTCTTTTTTTACGACTTGAAGCTAAAGGTTAACCATAGGCTCAACGATAACAATAGGTTCTTCTTGTCGGGTTACTTTGGTCGCGATATATTCCGCAACGACTTTGCAGGATTTGGCTTTGGCAACCAAACCCTAACCGCCCGATGGAATCACCTTTTTAGCCCCAAGCTATTCCTAAACACCTCGCTAATATATACTAGCTACGACTACTACTTGGGTGGTGGCTCGGGTGAAGTGAGTGGCTTCACGTGGTTGTCGGATATGCAGGATTATAGCGCCAAGTTCGACTTTAGCTACTTTTTGGGTAGCAGCAACACCATTCGCTTTGGAGCACAGAGTACATATCACGTTTTAAGTCCGGGTACAGCAAAGGGAGAGGGCGATGAGTCGATTTTTGGAGAGCTGCGTATTCCCAATGGGTACTCACTAGAGCACGGTGTTTATGCGCAGAATGAGCAAACCATTGGCTCCTTAATTTCTCTTAAGTATGGACTCCGGATGTCGGCTTTTCAGAATCTAGGGCCTGCAAAGGTTTTCAACTACAACCAGTTTTTTGAGGCCGAGGATTTTGTAGAGTATGGCGATAACGATTTTTACAATACATACGTCAACCTTGAACCCCGCCTTGGGTTTACCTTTGCTTTCAACGATAGGCAATCGGTAAAAGGGAGCTACTCCCGCACGGTACAGTACATCCAACAGGCATCCAACTCGGCGGCGGGTACTCCGCTCGACATTTGGTTCTCAGCATCACCCAATGTAAAGCCTCAACTTTCGGATCAATGGGCCGTTGGTTACTTTCAAAATTTCTTTAACAATGCTATTGAAACATCGGTTGAGGTGTACTATAAATCGATGAGAAATGTTGTCGATTTTAAGGAGTTTGCCAATTTGTTTCTTAATGAGAAGCTTGAGGGTGAACTTCGTATAGGTACTGCCGAATCCTATGGAGTGGAGGCGTTTGCTCAGTTCAATTTGGGACGATTCAATGGCTGGGTAAGCTACACCTACTCTAGGGCTTTCAGAACAATTGAGGATGTAAATCAAGGTAATCCATACCCGGCTCCCTACGATAAGCCCCACGATGTGTCCATAGTCACCAGCTACGATTTTAATGAGAAGCTAACCATTTCGGCCAATTGGATCTACGCAACGGGTGTTCCTGCAACCTTTCCTGCCGGACGATACGAGATCATGGGTACTGTTATTCCTCTGTACACATCGCGGAACTCATTTAGATACCCCGATTACCATAGGCTCGATTTTGCATTAAGCTATAGACCAAGGGCAAAAACCCAAAGGAAATGGCAGGGCGAGTGGAATCTGTCGGTTTATAATGTGTATAACAGAAAGAATGCGTGGGCAATAAATTTTGTGCAGGATAGGGCTAACCCAAGCGAAACCTATGCCGAGATGACCTACCTGTTCTCTATACTACCAGCCATAACCTATAACTTTAAGTTCTAGACTAGGAGTTACTATGAAAAACACTTCAAACATAATCAGATTATTACTCTTAACCCTTGTTGTTGGATTGAAGTGGAGCTCCTGCACCGAGGTGATAGACATTGAGCTCGATAGCACCTATACTCGGCCAGTAATATTTGGACAGATTACCACCGACACAACGGTTCATAGGGTTACCATAACCTCCACTGGCGACTATTTTAAGAACTCGCCTCCTCAGGGAATCTCTGGTGCAGATGTCGAAATTTTTGATGGTACTACCTACTATCCCCTCAACGAAAGTGAAACAGAGAAAGGGGTTTACCTTACCCAGCCCAATTTTTATGGCGAGGTGGGCAAAACCTACACGTTGCTCGTTAGTAATCTCGATCTGCTGGGCGATGGCGTTTTGACGAGCCATTCGGCTAGTAGCACCATTTTACCTTTGGGCGATGTGGACTCCATTAGGGTTGTATACCGCCAGCTGTGGCAAGGGTGGGAGGTGCAAGGTTTTGCCAAGGATCCTGCTGATACACGAGATTTTTATAAGTTCTTAATATACATCAATAACGAGTTGCAAACCGATTCGCTGAGCAATTACTCATTAGTCGACGATACCTTCTTCAATGGCGAGTATACCAATGGTGTTACCATCACTTTTTTTAGCGATAGAAGGGGGGCGGTGTCCGAAGGCGATACCATTACCGTTGGGTTTTGTGGTATAACCGAGGATTACTTTCGGTTTTTAAGCGAGGCGCAGGAGGCTTCGTGGCGCTCTGCTCCGCTGTTTAGTGGTCCGCCTGCTAATCCACGTACAAACCTTACCAATGGTGCAATTGGTTACTTTGCTGCATACTCCGTTAAAAGGGCAAGCGCATCGGTATTGCCACGGTAATAGCTTTACTTCTACTGCCTATTTCGTAGAAATACAATTAAATAGGGGGTTAATTGGGTAGGTGAGTCGAAAAGTCAATATAAACCAGGCACCGAGCGAATCTCCCTCCTCTCAGGCCATAACCTGCCAGGTAGGCTCTACGAGGGCACCTTCAAATTTTAAAAGGCAAAACTTAAACAGTTCCTAAGCGTTTGCGCTTTTGTGACTTTGCGTTTAATTCAAACACAACTACCACAGATATTGCAGCAGAACTACTACTATAAATACTTGGTCAGAATATCGGCAGTTTTCGATACCGCATTGTTGCATATCTTTGCAAGCAATCCGCTCTCGTTGGCAAGCTGCTTTAGCTCTGGGTTGTTTAAATCTACCTTGGTTAGCTCAAGGCATTGCGTAGCCCCCAGCTCCTTTCTGCACTCATTAACATACTGCCCAACCATTTCGGCCAGCCTATTTTTCGCCTCCAAATCATCGGGTGCGTAGTTTCCGTGGCGTAATCCTAGCACAATGGCGCCAGCATTAATGGCTCCGCAAATGTTTTGGGTTCGGCCAACCCCTCCTCCAAGCCCTGCGGCCATTCTAAAGGCCATTTCTTCCTCTATCCCTGCAATATCGGCAAAGGCAATAAGAATTGCTTGGGCACAGCTGTACCCGTTGTCGAAAAGGGCTAACGCCTTGTTTCTTCTTTCCATATTTTTAATCAGTTTGTACTCAAATTCATCTGTTTTTGTATATTTGGCAGTGTAACCTCTAACCCAACACCCTATGCGATTTCCAAAGTTAAAATTTTCTGGTTACCTATTCGCCTTCCTCGTACTGTTAGTTTTTACCCTTTTCCCCATCCTGGCCATTAAGCTAACCTCACCTCCCCAGCCCCAGAGCATTAATGCGCCTGCCGATGTGTTCTCGGCAGCTAGAGCATTTATTCATATCGAAAAAAATGCCCAATGGCCACATATGGTTGGTAGCCCTGAAAAGGAAGTGGTGTGCAATTACATAGTTGAGGAGTTGGAACGGATTGGCCTTGAGGTAGATGTTCAGTCCACCACAGTTGCCAGCTACGATGGATTCCCGGTTTTTGCAAACGTAACCAATGTTGCAGGTCGTATTAAAGGAACCAACCCTTCGCAAGCGCTACTGGTTGTTGGGCATTACGATACTCAGCCCCATACGCCTGGTGCTGCCGATGATGGCATAGCTATTGGCTCAATGCTTGAGGCTGCAGAGGTAATTAAAAATCACTTCGACCTCGAAAATGATATTGTATTCCTATTTACCGATGCGGAAGAGGTTGGGCTACTGGGTGCCGAGGCCTTTGTGCAGGATCATCCCTGGATGATGGATGTTGGCCTGGTGCTAAATATTGAGGCTAGGGGTAATATGGGGCCTGCACTGGCATTCGAGGTGAGTTCGCAAAACGGATGGATTATTAAGGAGTTTGCCAAGGGAATGGAAAGGCCTTTTGCTGGCTCGATGATGTACGAGGTTTACCAAATGATTCCTAACAACACTGACTTTACAGTGTTTAAGAATGCAGGCTTATCGGGTATTAACGTGGCCATTGTGGATGGATTTGTAAATTACCATAGCGCAACCGATACTCCCGAAAATCTTAACTTGGCAAGTTTGCAGCATATGGGCAGCTACATAATGAGCTTTGCTCATCATTTTGGTAATATCCCCATTGTCCAAACCAAAGCCCCCGACTTGGTGTACTTCAACTTCCTTGGTCATAAAATGCTGTATTTCCCTTCGGCTCTTAATGTATGGATCCTTGTATTCGTCGTTTTGCTATTCCTTTTCTTTCTGATGCTGGGGTTTGCACGAAAGCATATTAGATTTAGCCAGATTTTTTTTAGCCTATTATACTTAATGCTGGTTGCGGGCATTTCGGTTGGTTCGGTATGGGGTGTTAATGAGCTTGTGTTGAAGCTTTACCCTCATTACGCTGCTTTTTATATGAGCAACTTCTACAACGTAAAATACTACTATCTTGCCTACTCCCTAGTTGTGTTGTTTTTCTTCGGGCTGCTCTACCCGTTTTACCTAAAGCGAATTCATATATTCAATTCATTAGCAGCAGTGTTTTTACTGTTTATTCTCCTGTCGGGTGCAATAATTTGGAAGATGCCCACAGCATCGTACTTAACCCTTGTACCACTGCTCTTTGGTTTGTTATCAGCAATCGTACTGCTTTTTGTTGATATCGATAAGGATAAAAGACCCTGGAGTTATCATGTGGTGTTACTTGTTGGGCTGTTGCCTTTAGTTTTTATGATAAGTCCATACATTAGCTTGATATACATTGTGTTTGGCCTAAGCATGCCCTTTGTGGGAGCAGGACTCCTTATTGTGCTTCTGCTCTTTTCGTTGCCACTTCTTGAGTATCCAATGGCACATTTTCGAAGGTTACTACCCATTGGGTTATTCCTTGCAAGTGCAATAGTGCTTATTGTGGCCCATGTAAACTCCAAGCCAACCCCCGAACAACCTTTGCAAAGCAATGTTTTGTATGCAGCGCTCAGCGATACCGAGCAAGCCTACTGGTTCTCGTCGAACTTAAATACGGACGATTGGAATAAACAGTTTTTTTCTGACGATAGCATTGGCGACGCATCGGAGTTTTATCCTTGGAGGACAGGAGCGAGGCTCAAGGCAAAAGCCGAATATTTAGGGTTTGAGAAGCCCAGTATTGAAATGATTTACGATTCGGTGAAAACAGAAACACGAGCCGTTGAGTTTCTTCTCAAGTCGAAGATTAATCCAGTAATTACTGAGCTAATTTTACCCCTATCATCCAGCTTGCTATCTTTCTCGGTTAACGGAAAGGAGTTGACCGATTTGGATGTGCCCTACGTAAAGCGTATCGAGAGCTATCGGTTCCAAATTTTTGCCCCCACCTATGGTGGCGATAGGGTTAGGGTGGAGTACCAAGGTGTCGACTCATTATCGTTTGGTTTAATTGAAGTGGTACATGGAATACCTGATTTTGACAATGTTGAACCTATGCCTCCACATATAATCCCCGATACAGGTTTCGAAAGTATGGTTACTGTGGTTAAAACCACCCAAGTACTGCCAAGTAAATTAGCTAGGTAGGTATTTGTGTGCAACCAATATAGTTCTTTTATATTGGAGGCAATAGGCTTTATCAAAGAACTACGCTGGGTTTGAGGTGATTCGCAAATAGCGATTGTAAATTGAAACATCTACGAAAATTATCCGTTTTGTAACTGTGCATAAAACATCCGGTCGATTTATTTTATTAATAGTTTCAGAGCAATGCGTAATTATCTCATTCTTCTTGTTATCATTTTTGGTTTTTCCTTTTCACTTGTGGGCCAAGCCCAATCTATTCCCGATTCCGTTAATTTAAGCGTTGATACTGTTAGTGTTAGCCGCGATTCGCTTGTTGTGACGGCAGATTCGTTGGCTCTTGCCGTTGATACCATTCCTGAGCCAATTGTTTTTTCACCCGAATCGGCATCGGAATATCTTTCCAATTTGCTTGCCAAGAGTAATCTGTGGAGGGAGGGTGACGATACAATGCGGTTGTCAGTTGAGAGGCTGGTACATCATTTTGTTGAGCCATTCGATAGCGTTAGCAATAGGTTAAAACGATTCCAGTACGACTCGGTTAAGGTATCTAGGGGTAGAGTATACAAAAGCGATACACTGCCTCTTCGTTGGCTTGGGCCAACATCATTTATTGTTGATACCATTGGGCTAGATAAGGATCCGTTTGTAAAGGAAATTACTATTGTAAAGAGGATTAAGGATACCTCATCATACCCTCAAGCCGATTCCGTTGCCTTTATGCTATCCGATATCCAGTCGATGCTTCAGCCTTACGATACCATTGTTAGAACGTATGTTGACACATCGTACTTGGAGGCTAAAAGGGTGAGGATTCATCAACTCACCGATAGGGGGGTAGTCCCTTCAATTATTCAGCCGCGAAGTGGGAAAACCTATCGTTTTTCACCCGACTCATCAACAGTTATACTTACCGAGATTATCCCTGTGTACAAGGCTAACGAGGAGTCGCCGTTTAACATCGTGCCTAGCTTAGGAATGCCAGATTCACTTAGGTATGCTGTGGAAAAACTACTCGCATACACATATCAACGTGACTCGTTTCTTTTGCACATCAACGATTTGGCGGGTCGCAAAACATCGCTTTGGCTTAGCACTGGCAAGGATGATTTAGTTCGCTACTGGGTGAGGAATTCGAAAAATGATTCCATTACAATTTGGATTGGAAACCCATCAAAATCAAATATATCGCTAATCCTAGAGGAGGACGTTAATGTTGAGCGGCTCGAAAGAAAGATGATAGACGATATACCATTTACAACCACACGAGCAAAACGTACGTTAGCCGCGCTAAATCCGCTTAAAGAGATTCCCATTTACTGGAATAGCGATTTCAGCAGCTCCTTCTCTTTAAGCCAAAACTTCCTGTCGCCATACTGGGCTCGAGGGGGTGAAAGTTCGCTTAACAGTATGCTCGATATCAACGGAAAAACAGAGTACAACAACAAGGAGGCTAAAACTCGTTGGACCTCTACTGGTAGGCTCCGGTATGGAACAACTTGGACCGAAGAGCATGGGTTCCGAACCAATACCGATATTGTAGAAATAAACTCACAGTACAATAAGGTAATGCGCGAGAGGCTCGATTTCAGTTCAAGTATCTACGGAAAAACTCAGGTGGCCAAGGGGTTCAACTACCCGAACAATGAGGATATTGTTTCGAAGTTCTTGAATCCTGGCACTTTTACCATTGGTGTGGGTTTTGAGTATAAGCCCGAAAAGAATACTACGGTCAATATTTCCCCTTTATCCTACAGGAATACGTTTGTACTCGATACCGTTACCATCAATCAGGTTAACCATGGTATTGATCCCGACAAGCGGGTGCGCCATGAGATGGGGGGACAGCTGGTGTTCCGTAATAAGTTGAATATTCTCAAGGACATGAGCATTAACAATGCGGTAAGGCTCTTTACCAACTACTTGGATAAGCCCAAGAATGTTGATGTTGACTGGGAATTTAGCCTCGAGAAGCAGATAAGTATGTATTTTAAAATTCGATTAAATCTACACTTCATCTACGACGATGATATCCACTTTACTATTCTTGACAAGGCTGGTGAGCCAATTCTTTTGCCTGACGGGAGTGAGAAGAAAGGCCCTAGGGCACAATTTAATCAGCTCCTGGGCCTTACACTATCATTGAAGATATAATACTATTTCAGTTGGTCCTCTAGGTTGTCGGCCTTATCATTTATTCGTAACGCTTTGTATAGTTCGTAAGCTTTCGATAGCACCGTCCTGTCAGTTGTACCCATATTGTATATCTTGTCGAGCCAAAATGTGGCTGAGTCAAATGCTGCTTTTGACTTTGCCTTTTCCTCCTGTACCCTACTGTTGTTGGTAATTGTCCGAGTGCCCTCTTCGATGTTGACTCCTGTGTTGTAGTGGCAAATGGCAAGGTTTAGAAAAATCATTGGATCATCGGGGCTATGGCTAAGGGCCTGCGTGTAGGTGTTTATTGCCTCTTGGTATTGTTCGTTACGTTGATATACTAGCCCTTTGGTGTAACGAAAAGTTGCGTTTGTTGGATTGCGCGCAATTACCCTATCGAGATTCTTAAGCGCACCATCAATATCGCCTTCATTAAAGAGCAGGTCGGTAAGGAGTAGCACCAAGTCCTCGTGGTCGTTATGCCTTGTCATTCCCTCAACAATAACCTGTTTAGCAGCAAGGGTATCGCCCTTCTCGAGGTTGGCCTCATATAGTAAGTGGGTTGCATTTACGCCGAAATTTTTGTTGTGTAATCGCCTCAGGTGATGAATTGCTCTGTCCCAGTTCCTGTCCTCATAAGCTGCAATGGCGGCATTTTGCACTAAGTTCAGATCGAGTTCAACCGCCAGTATAGGGCTCGATATAACTTTTAGCGCAGCCTCAAACGCTTTAAGAGCATCTTTATACCTTCTGTTTTTAAAATGCAGATCACCAAGTGCTTGGTATTCGTTGGCGAGTAGCACATACTTTGGTGCAATATCCTTCTCAATCTTTCCTCCTTTATCGAGCGATAAGGCTTTCTCGTACGATTCCAGTGCAAAGAAAATCTGATCGGGGTAAAGATTCATCCAGTCGTTATTATTTTTGCTCTTCCCGTCATGGTAGGCAGTTTGGCTAAGCAGTCCACGCATGTACCATGTTCTGGGCCACTTGGCCGATTCTTCATCCTCAATTAGTGCATCTATGGATTCTTTTGCCTCGGTATACTTGGCCGATTCAATTAGATTAGATATGGTGATAAACCTGCTTTTTTGCAAGGGGGTTAGAATGGAACATCCCGACAGTAATACGATAGAGATTAGCAGTAGTCGCTTAAGCATGTTGATGGGTTTTTGGTATAGTGAAATTGTAGATTTTGCAAATTTAATCAGAAAATACATAGTCTGCGTTTAATAGTATAACACGATTTTGTTGCCTATTATATGCCGAATGGAAAAAAAGGTTACAGCATTTATAGCCCATTATAAAAGATTAGCTTATTTGATGACAATCTGCTTAGCACTAGTAAAATTTTCATGGCACAATTGTTGATTGGCACAACTGTGTGTATGTGAGTTGAACACCCCTAATTAATCAATAAAAACTAACTGTCTGAACTATGAAAAAGAGTTTTTTACTGCAGCTAATTGCTGTGTTTGTATTACTTGCGCTTGCATCATGTGGCGATCTGTATAATAATGTTGTTGTAGGCAAAGGTGAGCTTATAGTTGAAACAAGAAACCTTTCTGATTTCAGCATTATTAAGTCGCAGATTGGTGCAAATATAAATATTATCGATAGCGATGAATCAAAAATTGAGATTACTATTCAAGAGAATCTGCTTGAACACCTCAGCACAACTGTAAGTAAAGGAACGCTAACCATTACTTTCGACAACACTAATGTGCAAACCGACAAGGGCATAGTGATAGATATTTACACTTCAACAGTGGATGAGTTTGCGCTAACCGGTGCCGGTGATATTTACTCAGAGTTGCCCATATCCGATATACTGCTAACTGGTGCAGGCACAATAAAATGTGTGGGAGAGGTGAGCAATTTAAAGGCAACCATTTCTGGCGCTGGAACATTTAATTTTTACGATATGCCTGCACAGAATGCAACAATCCGCATAACAGGCACTGGCGATGTAAAGGTTAAGGCAATTGAAACGCTTGACGTAACCATCTCTGGTGTTGGTAATGTTTACTATAAGGGTAACCCAGCTGTTTCAACAACCATTACGGGAGTGGGGAATGTGGTAAACAGCAATTAGTTTTTTTTTGATGTAAAGAATTGTGTTATTATTAAATGTAAGGGGCTGGTTGTTTATCAGCCCCTTACTTGCATTTGATCTATAGCTTTTTGCCCACGTAAAACACGTACCCATAGTATTGCTTATACTTTGAGTATAGCATGGCTTCGCGGCGTTCATTAGCCACCAGCTCTTCGGCCATAGTATTGCCCGAGTGCTTGTCCAAAAAGATTTCTTGTGCGTAAACCTGTTTGTCGTAAAAATTTTCAGTCCAGCAGTTTTCAGGCAGTACAAACGATGCAATGGGAACATACCCCGCTTTTTGCAGCTGTGCCAGCTTGTTCGGGATGGTATCTATCTCAGGGTACGCATCCATCCAAAACTTTTCAATCTCATTGGGTCGGCTATCGGTGAACCACGATGCTTCGGTTACGGCAATGAATCCTCCGGCCTTAATGTACTTGCGCCACTCGTTAAGACCCCGTTCAAACCCAATGTTGTATATGGCCCCCTCGGACCAAATTAGGTCAAACTCCTCTTCGGCGAATGGGAGCTGATCCATTGAGCCAACAATGCCTTTTACCCTCTGGCTAAGCTCGTAGCGCTTGGCGTTCTGGTTAAAAATGTCGATAAATTTCGGAAATATGTCCATCCCAGTGAACTGTCCGGGTGCATGCTGTGCCAAAGTCATTGTTTGTCCGCCAGTACCACAGCCAAGGTCAGCTATTCGAGAATCGTTGGTAAGATTATCAATAAAGCTCAAAGCCTTTAGGGTTGCCTCGGGGCTTCCAGGGCCTTGCCTGTCGAGGGCTGAGAAGTATTCGCAGATTAAGTCGAAGTCGAACTCGTGAATTGATTTATTCTCGTTACTCATGATGTTTAATTTTAGTTGGAAATCCTATGCAAAGTATAGCGCATAGGAATAATTTATTGGTGAGATAATATGATAAAGCCCCCAGCTATTGCCTGCTGGAGGGTAGGAGGGGATAACCGAGGGCGAGTGCCCCGGGTTATTTACATCACCAGATCCGAATTAATCTTAAGCATCCAAAGTTTTTACAGTTACAAATGTACGGTATTTCCTTATTCGATGATTGTCTGTCGACAAAAAAAAATCCAGCATACTTTTTTAATGTAAACCTTTAACCAACTAATGAACCAATCAACCTCTCTCTACCTGTCAACTCCCTCCATCTACCGATAGAACTCTCAATGACCATAATTAATTAAGTTTTAGTTTACGTGCGGCTTATAGTACTATATTTGTAACCAAAATTTAATTAGATGATAACAGGTACCCTTATAAACGTGGCTGCGGTGATAGTTGGTGGAGTGCTTGGCTTGATGTTTCGCTCACGATTACCCGAACGCGTAACCCGAACGTTTTTTCAGGCCATTGGCCTTTTTACCCTATTCCTGGGGTTTTCGATGAGTTTGAAAACCAACAACCCCTTGCTTCTGGTTTTTAGCTTGATATTGGGAGCTTTAGTGGGCTCATTGCTGAGGTTGCAGGATAGAATGGAGAGCCTTGGCAATCAAATTCAAAAGCGGTTGAAACTTAAGGGTGGTCAGTTTAGCGAGGGAATGGTTACCGCCTTTCTGATGTTTTGCATGGGCTCTATGACTATACTGGGTGCCATTGAGGAGGGGCTGGGTAATGAGCCCAAGCTGCTGATGATTAAAAGCCTAATGGATGGCTTCTCATCCATTGCGCTGGTTGCTGCGCTTGGGGTGGGAGTAATCTTTTCGGTAGTTCCACTGCTAGTATACCAAGGGGGGCTAACCCTGCTGGCTGCATGGGTAGGCGAGGCTATGAGTAGCGTGATGATTGATGAGCTAACAGCTACGGGTGGAATTCTGCTCATTGGCTTGGGTATTACCATTTTGGGCATTAAGAAGATAGAGGTGCTGAACCTTATACCAGCCCTAATTTTTATTGTACCTTTGGTATACTTCTTTGGCTGATACTAAATCTTAAGCGATGCAGGAAATTAAAGAGAACCTCGAGAACCTTTTTGCTAGCCATTTTAGATGTAGTCCGCTGTCAATAACCCCGTTACCACAGGGCGGATCTGATAGGCGGTACTTTAGGCTAACTACTGATACCCAAAGCGCCATTGGCGCTTACAATCCCGATGTTGAGGAGAACAGAACTTTTATATACCTAACCCAGCATTTTAGTGGTAAAAACCTACCTGTGCCGCAGCTGTATGGTGTTTCGGAGGATGAGCGTTTTTACCTTTTAAGCGATTTAGGCAACCTCTCACTTTTCGGTTATGTCCTTGAAATCGATTGGGACAAAAACCCTCAATTGGAAGTGCTAAAAAGAACCTTGTCGCTACTCCTACGCTTTCAGGTTGAAGGTGCCGTTGGGCTCAATTTTATAAAATGTTACCCCAAATCGGAGTTCGATTTACAGAGTGTGATGTGGGACTTTAGCTACTTTAAGTATAGCTTCCTTAAACCGTCGGGAGTTCGGTTCAACGAGGCCAGGCTCGACGATGACTTTTTAACATTGGCCAATCTGCTGCTATCGCAGCCATCAAGCTACTTTCATTACCGCGACTTTCAGTCGCGCAACGTGATGCTGGTTGAGAACAAACCGTATTTTATCGATTATCAGGGTGGCCGACGCGGCCCTATGTTGTATGATTTGGCCTCATTTCTTTATCAGGCAAAGGCTAACTTTCCCGAAAGTATTAGAACGGAGATACTATCGTTTTACCTCGATGAGGCAGAAAAGTATATTGAAATTGATAGACAGCAAGCCCAACGCGTATTTCCTGCGTTTGCACTGTTTAGGGTATTGCAAACCCTTGGTGCTTATGGGTTCCGTGGTTTTTTCGAGCGCCGAAGCCACTTCTTGCAAAGCATACCAATGGCAGCTGCCAATCTGACAAATCTTGTAAGTAGAGTTACAGCGTGTGGCCTTGCCATTCCAACCCTAAAGCCTATACTTGAGTCGATTGCAGAAAAATATGGACAGCCCAACGAACAATCCCAACCATTCCATGGTTTAACTGTGGAGGTTAACAGCTTCTCGTACCGAAAGGGTTACCCCTTAGAGCATCCCGAGCATGGTGGAGGGTTTGTGTTCGACTGTAGGGCCTTGCCAAATCCTGGCAGGCTTGCCGAGTACAAGATGCAAACAGGTTCCGATAAACCCGTGATTGATTATCTAGAGCAGCATAAGGAGATTGATACTTTTTTTGATGAGGTTTACATCCTTGTTGCCAACTCCATTAAGGTTTATCAGGATAGAGGTTTTAAGCACCTTTCCGTATCGTTTGGCTGTACGGGCGGGCAGCATCGATCGGTATACATGGCCAATAGGTTGGCCAAAGAGCTGAAGCATATAGCTAACCTTGCAATTAATTTAAACCATAGGGAACAAAATGGATTGTAATGGGAAAAAAAGTTTGCGAGAAGAAGGATAAGATCAAAGGGGCAGAGGAGAAAAAATTTGTTTGCAAAAAGTGTGGCCTTTACTCCAATAAGGAGGGTCGACTTTGCAAACCCAAACAGCATTTATAGGGAGTTTATTATGAAAGCAATGGTGTTGGCAGCAGGATTGGGAACTCGGCTTGGTAAGCTAACCAGCCATAAGCCCAAAGCATTGGTAGAGGTTGCAGGACAACCTTTGCTTGCTCATATCATTGCAAAGCTGGTAAGGTCTGGGTTTACCAATATTACCGTTAATGTTCACCACTTTGCCCAGCAGGTAATAGACTTCTTGAGTCAAAACGATTTTGGCGCGTCAATTAATATCTCCAGCGAAACCGACCAGCTGCTCGATACTGGAGGGGGCATCCTAAAGGCTCAATCTTTCCTCGATGGCCAAGAACCATTCCTAGTGCACAACGTCGATATCATTTCAGATATCGATTTGTCTCAAATTATGAGTAATCATAAGCAAAGTGGCGCACTTGCAACGTTGGCGGTGAGCAGCAGAACCTCTACCCGAAAGTTGCTGTTCGATAGTGCGATGCAGCTGCGTGGATGGAAAAACCTAACATCAGGCGAAGTAATAATACCCAGCAACTCTAATGGTAATCTCAAGGAGTTTGCCTTTTCGGGTATTCACGTGCTAAGCCCGCAAATCTTTAGTGCAATTAATAGCTGCGGTAGATTCTCCATAATCGACACCTACCTTTCACTTTGTGCTGATAAGAATGTTTTGGGCTACGATGTATCGACTAGCCATGTGCTAGATGTAGGTAAGCCCGATAGTATTTCAAGGGCAGCCGATTTTCTTAAGCTAGTCTAAGCTTCACTTATCTTTGTTGGAGTCTTTCTCCGAAGGAGCATTCGTGCTAATTTTCCCTTTCTTGATAATGGGAGGCTTTTTTGACGATAGGTTTATGCTGAACCTCGTTTTACGGATTAAAAAGTAGGTCAATCCCAGGCTAAGTAGTATGGTCGAGAGCCCAAAAATCTCCAATGTACTTCCGTTGGAGAATTCCCAGATTATCACTTTGCGAGCCACTGCAATAATAGCCACAAGCACAACAATCTCAACCTGTATAGCCTCCTTCATGAGGAACGCCTTAACCGTTTCGAGCAGCTCAATACCAATAAGGATTACAAGGAATATGCTGAAAAGCTCCATGAGATTTTCTGCTGAGAGTTGAGTTAAGGGTTCCTGTATAATGTTCTTAACAATGAAGTATATTACATTGAAAGTTGCCAAAAGGAGGATCAACGACATGATGAAAAGTAGTACGATAATTATAACCCTTTGGAGCATTCTTAAATACTTAAAAGTGGGGGTGCTTTCGCATTGGGGTATTCTGTTCATGGCCTTATGGAATTTACTTACTGTTTGACTATCTCATGCTTTATTGATATAAAATTACGTAATTTTTAATAATCAAGGTGTGGTTTGCAAAAACAAGAGGCTTCTTCTATTCGATGTGCAAACAGAATGCTATATTTGCTAAGTTTTAATCAGTTTTTAACAATTTATATCCCCACTATATATGCGTCGTTTGCTTTTACTGTCCGTTTTTGTTGCTTTTATTCAGCCTGCTATTACATTAGGCAACCCTACTAAAATACAAGGCCTTGCCGAGTTGTCAACCCAGGAGGCTCAGCATTGGGTCGACTCGGTGATGAATAGTCTCACCCTAAGGGAGAAGATTGCGCAGCTATTCATGGTGGCCGCTTACTCCAATCGCGATCAGGAGCATATAGATGAGATCGCAAAGTTGGTTAAGGACGAACGTATTGGGGGGTTGTGCTTTTTTCAGGGCGGACCCGTTCGTCAGGTTAACCTCACCAACTACTACCAGGGATTGGCTAAGGTTCCGCTACTAATCTCTATGGATGCTGAGTGGGGCTTAGGAATGCGGCTCGACAGTACAATCTCCTATCCTAGGCAAATGATGCTGGGTGCTATGGACGACAATCGCCTGATATACCACATGGGTGCCGATATTGCCAGGCAGCTAAAGCGCATTGGGGTACACATAAATTTTGCTCCCGTTGTCGATATCAATAATAATCCACAAAACCCAGTAATAAATACCAGGGCCTTTGGCGAGGATCGTGAGGCGGTAACCCTAAAGGGGCTTGCCTACATGCTGGGGCTTCAGGATAACGGAATACTGGCCAGCGCTAAGCACTTCCCCGGTCATGGCGATACCGATACCGACTCGCATTACGATTTGCCCCTGCTCAACCACTCGCGTGAGCGTATCGATTCGCTTGAGGTGTACCCTTTCCGTAAGCTTATACAGAGCGGAGTGGCCAGCGTAATGGTAGGGCATATGGAGATTCCAGCGCTGGAATCAAAATCGAAGCTCGCCTCAAGCCTATCAACAAATGTGGTAACTAATATGCTTACCCACGATTTGCAGTATAATGGGCTAATAATTACCGACGCCGTGAACATGAAGGGGGTAAGCGATTATTACAAGCCTGTGGATCTGAACTATTTGGCCTTGCAGGCTGGTAATGATATTGTTCTTTTTCCCTCGGAGGTTAAGGAGTCAATCTCTAAAATTGAGAAAGAGGTGAAAAGGGGAAGGTTTCCCATCGAGGAGATTGAGCGTAGATGCCGTAAGGTGATTGAGGCCAAGTATAGGGTTGGGTTAGATCGGTTTCGCCCCATTGAAACAGCAAATCTGGTTGAAAAACTCAACCAAACCTCATCGGAACTTATTATAAGGCAAATTGCCGAGCAGGCTATTACCGTTACCAATAACAGGAACGATATAATTCCTCTGAAGGGTTTAGACACCCTCAGCATTGCCTATATTGAGGTTGGCCCTGACAGGGGCAAATCCTTTGCAGAGCAAATGGAACTATACGCACCCTTTACTACCATTTCGGTCGATCCAAACATATCGGAAGATGGTTTGCGAGATATATACTTCTCGCTATCGCCCTATAACCTAGTAATTATTGGGTATCACACCATTAGTTCTAGCCCGCAGCGCGACTTTGGCGTAACTCCCCAAATGGCTCAATTTATTGCCGACGTAAGCAAGAAGAAAAGAACACTGCTGGGCATTTTTGGCTCACCCTATGCGCTGGGGAAGCTAGTTGAGCCTGACGAGACCAATAGCATATTCGTTACCTACGATAATTCTTCAATAACCCAAAGCGTAGCTGCCCAGCTAATTTTTGGTGGGCTTAGCGTTGGAGGTAGGCTACCCGTAACGGCATCGCCAAGCTTTGCATATGGCGACGGGATGGATGCTGGAAAGCAAATAAGGCTAAAGTACTCCATACCCGAGGAGCTTAGCCTAAAGGCTCGTTACTTTTGCAAAATTGATTCCATTGCCCTTGATGCCATTGCACGTGAGGCTGCACCCGGTATGCAGATTTTAGTTGCCCAAAGAGGGACTGTTGTTTACAACAAAACATTCGGGCACCATACCTACAATGATTTGGATTTGCCGGTTACCAACCAATCGGTTTACGATATTGCTTCTGTAACAAAAATTGCTTCAACACTTCCGATGGTGATGGATCTATATTCGAAGGGCAAGTTGGACATAAGCGACACGCTGGGCAAGTATCTGTCTTTACCCGACACTTCTCACTACAGCAGCCTTCTTATTAGCGATATGCTTTTGCATCAGGCGGGTTTGGTTGCTTGGATTCCATTTTACCAGCGCACCCTATCATCGCTTTGGCCTAGGCAAGCAGTGGTGGAGTCAAAATTTTCCGAGAGCTATCCCTATCAACTGTCTCGAAACAGGTTTGTAAGCAGGCAGTCGTTCCCCTCACGAAAGTATTATCGCAATCATTACTCTTATGATTTCCCGCATGAAGTGGGTCGAAACCTTTACGCAGCTGAATCTATGCCCGACAGTATCTACAGCTGGATATTTAGAGCACCTGTGGCTCCAAGAGGGAACTACCGGTATAGTGATTTAGGCATAATGCTCATGTTTAGGGTTGCGGGGAACATAATTGGCGGATCACAGGAGGAGTATTTGTTCAATACTTTTTTCAAGAAGTTGGGCATGCATAATACGCTATACAACCCACTTGCCAAATTGAGCGTCGAAAGGATTGTGCCTACCGAAAACGATGTGGTTTTTCGTAAGCAGCTTGTTTGGGGGCATGTTCACGATCCCGGCGCTGCCATGCTGGGGGGTGTTGCTGGCCATGCTGGCCTGTTCTCCACTGCCAACGATTTGGCCAAGCTTATGCAGATGTACCTAAGTAAAGGGAATTATGGCGGCGAGACCTTTTTGCCCAGTAGCACCATCGACCTGTTTACCACCTGCTTAAATTGCCAAAATGGCGTTCGCCGTGGGTTGGGTTTCGATAAGCCCGAGCCCGATCCCCTGAAATCAACTCACGTAAGCACTAAGGCCACTTCGCTTAGCTTTGGCCATACAGGCTTTACGGGGGCAATGGCTTGGGTTGATCCGGCTTACGATTTGGTGTACATCTTCCTTTCCAATAGAGTTTTTCCCGAGGCCGAAAACTCACGACTGATGAATATGGATGTTCGCACCAAAATACAGGATATTATTTACGATGCCGTAAACGATGAGCTCTTTTAATTGTTATTGATGAAGCGCTAACTATACATAAAAACATACACCAATATGAATGAGCACAAAGATATACTCGTTTCGTTAAGAAACTTGGAGCTCAACGACTATATCCAGCTTAAGGAGGCAATGCAGAAAGCCTACTCCGATATTGGGGGGCTGCATTGGAAAGAGGATCAGATTAAAACGCTGCTCAATTTGTTTCCCCAAGGTCAACTTTGCGTTGAGGTTAATGGGGTGGTAGTGGCCTGTGCCTTATCAATTATTGTCGACTATGCCAAGTTTGGCGATACCCATACCTACGATCAGATTACGGGACACTACACTTTTAGCACCCACAACCCTAAGGGCGATGTGCTATACGGAATAGAGGTGTTTGTTCATCCCGATTACAGAGGGCTTAGGTTAGCCCGCAGGCTGTACGATGGAAGAAAAGATTTATGCGAAAACCTCAACCTTAGGGCAATTATGGCAGGGGGGCGTATGCCTATGTATAAAAAGTATGCCAAAGAGTTAACACCTCGTCAATATCTGAATAAGGTGGAGATTAAAGAGATATACGATCCTGTGCTCACCTTCCAGATGTCTAACGGTTTTCATGTTAAGAAGATACTCAAGAATTACTTGCCGGGCGATACCCAATCGCTCGAGTTTGCCACGCTGCTTCAGTGGCATAACATATACTACGAGAAGGAGGAGAGCCCTATCAAGCAGGCTAAAACAACCGTTCGTCTGGGGCTGGTGCAGTGGCAAATGCGCTCACATCCCAATTTCGAGTCGCTGGTTGAGCAGATAGAGTTTTTTGTTGATGCGGTTAGCGACTACTCATCGGACTTTGTACTTTTCCCAGAGCTGTTCAACGCACCCCTTATGGCCCCATACAACGACATGGGAACAGCCGAGGCCATGCGGGCTCTAGCTAAATATACTGAGCCTTTGCTCGAAAAATTTAAGTCCTTTGCCGTTAGCTATAACATCAATATCATTACAGGTTCAATGCCTCTTATAAACGATAAGGGTAGCCTGCAGAACGTTTCCTATCTGTGCCATCGCAACGGAAATGTTGATGAGTACCGTAAAATTCATATAACTCCTAGCGAGCGAGAGGCTTGGGGGATGGTTGGCGGAGACGATATCAGGGTGTTCGATACCGACTGTGGCAAGATTGGCGTGGTGGTTTGTTACGATGTAGAATTTCCGGAGCTGATCCGGTTACTAGCCGATCAGGGAATGAATATACTGTTTGTGCCATTCCTTACCGATACGCAGAACGGATACATGCGCGTGCGCAACTGCGCTATGGCCCGGGCGGTGGAGAACGAGTGCTACGTTGCCATTGCCGGATGTGTGGGCAACTTGCCCAAGGTAAACAACATGGATATACAGTACGCACAGTCGGCTGTGTTTACCCCATCCGATTTTGCGTTTCCCACCAACAGCATTAAGGCCGAAACCACGCCCAACACCGAGATGACACTAATTGTTGATGTGGACTTAGACTTGCTAAAGGAACTCCATAGCCACGGCAGCGTTCGCATTATGAAGGATAGGCGAAACGATCTTTATGAGCTTAGGTTGAAGAAGGAGTAGATATTCAAAAAAACACCCCAGTTCAACAAGAACTGGGGTGTTTTTTTCTGCTATAAACTCTTTAGCATCTCCTCAATGGCCTTATCCAGCTGAGGATCTTTATTCTCAATCCTATCCTTGAATGTGGTGTTAATATAAATATCGGGGGCAACCCCTTCCAACTCAAGGTTCTTTCCGTCTAGCGTGTAGCAGCCCCAGGCAGGAACCCTAACGAACGAGCCATCCACCAGACCCTTGCCCGATGTGAATATAATCCAGCGGTAGGTTTCGGTGCCAATTAGTTTGCCCAAACCCAGCTGGCGGAAGCCAGCAGCGGTCATCTCGGCATCGCTAAGGCTATGCTCGTTCATCACCAATACCATTGGCTTACCCGATGGCGCAAAGTTTGGCTGTGGCGACAGCTGACCCTCGCGGTATTTCCACTGTAAGTATGGTCGCTGCGAAAGGAACTGCAACACATCGTCGTGTACATTGCCTCCTCGGTTGTACCTTAGGTCGAGCACTAATGCTTCCGCTTTTTCAGCATAGGTGGTCATATCAATTAAAAACTGGTTTAGCGATCCCTGCCCCATATCCTTCATGTGAACATATGCAACACGCCCGTTACTCTTTTGGGCAACGTACTCCTTATTTGCATCAATCCACTCATCGTACAGCAAGTTTGATATCGCTCCCGATAGATGCGTTGGAATTACTACCTTTTGCTCCTTACCCTTGCGCAGCAGGGTGAGCTCAATTTCGGGTTTTCGTGTGGGGAGCGTGAAGTAGAACTCCCTATTCACCTTCTCATCAACTCTTACCCCATCAATGGCTACAATAATATCGCCGGGTTGGAGTGGGGGTTCTGTTATGTCGATGTTTGAGTTCTGTATAATACGCTCTACGCGGTATGGGTTTGCACTGTCGAAAATTGCCCCAATGGCAAGGGTGGTATGCGAATAGAACGATTTTTCCTCATCGCCCCTCGATCGGAATCCCATATGCGATGCGTTTAGCTCACCCAGCATATCGTTTAGCAAGATTCGCAGATTTTCTCGGGTTCTGATATGCGGCAGGAAGCTGGCGTAGTAATCGCGCTTCTTTTTCCAATCGATACCGTGGAACATCTCATCGTAGAAGTTCTCCTGAATAATGGTCCATGTTTCGGCAAACATCTGGTTAAACTCAGCGCGCAGGTTCTTGTTAAAAGCGTGCGATATGTCTATCTTATCAAGCTTGCCACTTTTTAGGTCAGCCTTATGGATGCTACCGTTGGCCAGGATGTAAAAGTCGTTCTTGCCTTGGGCAAGTTGGTAGCCATTGTAGCTAAGCGAAAACTGAGATATCCTTTCGGCCTTGGGACTTTCGAATGGCTTGTAGGTCATTTTCCAAAGGGCGTTTTCGCCCTTGTCGTGGTTCGATTCGAATAGCAGTATAGTCTCATCGCCCGATTTCACTAGCAGTGGGGAGTTCTGCTCGCCACCAGAAACTCTAACCCTTTCCCAACGGTTATGGATATTTGCGAGGTCAATTTTAACAGCAATGGTTGTGTCTTTCTTGGAGTCCTTCTCGAAAAGCTTATCAAACTCATCGGTTTTGAACTCAGCAAAAAACCGGTGAAGCGGTATGCGATATATGCTGCTAGAGTTCATCCCTTTGGGGTAGCTAGTGGAGAATCTGTCGGTGGTGAAGTAGATATACTTACCGTCGGGCGACCACGCTGGTTGCGACTCGCTTACTCCTGTGTTGGTAATGTTTATGGTTTTACCCGAACCTATTTCGTGGATAAAGATATCCTGCTCAAAGGCCTTAAATGCTGTAAAGGATACGTACTTGTCGTCGGGCGAAAAGCGTGGGGTTGAGCTTTGGAAACCCCATATTTCGTCTGATGCAATAGTGCTAACCTTTTTCGATTTAAAATCGAGGATGTTAACATCGTTCCTGCCGCTAAGGTAAACCCCCTGTGTCCGCTTGCTATTGAGGGTCATTTGCCTGTTTGTTTTCTCATCGGAGGTGAGTTGCTCGGCCTTCCCCCTTCCGTTGGCGGCAATGCTAAACCAGTTGGGCCATCCCTTGTGAGTTTGGCTGTATAATAGGGTTTGGTTATCGTCGGCCCAAAATACTTCGAATACACGCTCATTAGCGCCGGTAGGCATTTGCCTTACAAACTTACCCTTGATATCGGACACAAATAGCTGGCCACGCGATACAAAAGCAATCTTTTTGTTATCGGGAGAGATGTCGAAATTTGATATCTTACCCTCCACATTAAAGCTGTTCTCCAGCTCAAGGGTTGAGTTGCTGTAGAGCGATACATTTATCTTGCTGCTAACTTTTGAAGCCACATCGTAAATCCATAGCTGGTAGTCCTTTTCGAACACAACCTTCTCCCCATTGGCACTTACCTGCGGTCTTTTCATTGAAGCATCGAACTGGGTTAGCTGAATCTTATCGCCATTAACCAGCTGGTATAAGTTGTACTCATCGTTGTACTCGTCGGAAACAAAGTACACGTTACCATTCATGTCAATAGTTGGCCACATATCCTTACCCATATACTGGGTGTGCTGCACAAAATTCTTGGTGCTAGGGTTGTACGAGAGGATTTGGGGGCTATGATCGCCCTTGTATTTTTTCCTTTGGGTGAACATGAAGCTCTCCCAGGAGTCGGTAAAGTAGTAATCACTGGTGTTGGGATGCTGTACAGTGTGGTGCGGGTTGTTGAAGTAGTGCTCAAAGAGTTTCTCTGGCGTACCACCAGTAACAGATACACGGTAAGTAGAGTATAAGTTGTATCTATCCGATGAGAAGTAGATCCACTTCGAGTCCCATGACCAGCTGTCGACATGATCGTCGGCATCATGAAATGTTAGCTGGGTAATCTCGCCCCCGTTGGTAGGCATTACGTATACGTTCTGAGCCCCATTTTGGCTGCCTGTAAAGGCTATCCATTGCCCATCGGGCGAGAAGCGCGGCAGGGTTTCCAAGCCGTCCATAGCCGTTAGCCTAAATGCAATTCCTCCCTCGGACGACACTTTCCAGAGGTCGTTCTCGTAGCTGAAAACAACTAACGATCCATCGGGCGACAGGGTTGGTTCCGATATAAAGTAAGGTGGGGTTTTTGCTCCGTACGTAGTGAGCATAAGCAAAAGGTAAGCAGTTGCTACCAGTAGTATCCTTTTCATAAGCATTTTTAAATTTTTATAGTGTGAAATTAGCATAAAATAGTATCTGCTGAAAATAATATTTCAAATTTTATAAATGATGCACGTAGGCATTAGATGCGTTTTTAACCAAAAGTTAAATAAGCGTTTGAATTTGTGTTGAAAAACATCTACCTTTGCCCGGCTTGGACGACATCCAGATTCAATATCTTTGCAATTAAGTTAAACAATAACAATACAGTAGTGTTGTTTGTGTATAAACCAAAATATGTTTAGATGATAAATGTAAAGGACACTTCGAAAATTGCGCTAGTTACTAAGAGCAAGAGTTACAGCTATGGAGAGCTGCTTCAGATGATTGAGAGCTTTGCGCTGCTGTTTAGAGGGAAGGGATACCAAAAGATTGCAATTTATTCGGAGAATCGTGCTGAGTGGATTGCTGCCTTTTATGCTGGCTTACGCAACGAATGCGTTGTGGTACCTATCGATTTTATGGCTTCGCCCGATGATGCAAGCTACATTATAAACGACTGCCAACCCGAGATGCTGTTTACCAGTCCTTCGCTTAAAAGCCAGGTCGAGGAGATTATGAAAAGGGTTGAGAAGAGTCCACAGCTTCATATCTTTGGCGAAGACTCACTGGACGAGGTACATACTGCAATAGAGTGGGAGAAGCCCCATGATATTGAGAAAACAGCTGTAATTATATACACCTCGGGAACCACGGGAAGCCCCAAGGGTGTTATGCTTTCGTATAAGAATATTATCGCTAACCTCGATGGTGTTTCCAAGAAGGTTGAAATTTACAGGCACGACAGACAGGTTCTAATGCTTCTGCCACTTCACCATGTTTTTCCTTTGGCAGGATCGATGATGGCTCCCTTGTATGTTGGAGGAACCATTGTGATGTCGCCCTCTATGCAGTCGGCCGATTTGTTGGAAACCCTAAAGAACAATCAGGTGGCCATAATGATTGGTGTACCTCGTTTGTATGAGATTATCTATAAGGGAATTAAGTCGAAAATTGATGCTACGCTAATTGGCCGAATTTTTTACCGAATAGTAAAGCTGTCGGGAAGTCGTAAGCTGGCTCACAAAATTTTCAAAAAGGTACACGTTAACTTTGGTGGACACCTGCAATTCCTTGTAAGCGGTGGAGCCGCTTTGCCCAAGCATGTGGGTACCATGTTCCAAACGCTTGGGTTTGATGTGCTGGAAGGTTTTGGTATGACCGAGGCTGCACCTATGATTACTTTTACCCGTCCGGGTAAGGTGCGTATTGGCTCTCCGGGGCAAGCGCTTCCAGGTGTTGAGGTTGAGATTCGCGATGGTGAGATTGTTGCCAGAGGCCACAACGTGATGCAGGGCTACTACAACCGACCTGAGGAGACTGCCGATGTGCTTAAGGATGGATGGCTTTATACCGGTGACCTTGGGCGTCTCGACAGGGATGGATACCTATTCATAACAGGGCGTAAAAAGGATATCATCATACTTTCCAGTGGCAAAAATATTAACCCTGTTGAACTCGAGATATCGTTCGAGAAGAGTTTCGATGTGGTGAAAGAAGCCGGAGTTTTTCTGCACAACAATCATCTGCACATAGCTATTCTTCCTAATCTGGAGTTGCTTGCTGAGATGGGAGTACAGGATGTGAATGCATACTTTAAGAGTGAGGTTATCCCAGTTTTCAACGGAAAGCTATCGCCATACAAGCGAATTTTAAAGTTTGCCATTGTAGGCAATGAGTTACCCCGGACCCGTTTGGGCAAAATTCAACGCTTTAAGCTAGCCGATCATGCCATGAAATCGCAGGATAAGAAGGCAACAGCAGAGTCTTACGAAGCTACAGAATACTACAATGCTGTTAAGGGCTATATTGAATCGCAGATTGATTACGATATTCAGCCAAGCCATCACGTGGAGCTGGATCTTGGGCTCGATTCGTTGAATAAAATGGGGCTGATTGATTACATAGAGCGGAGCTTTGGTGTAAAGATGGATGAGAAGAAGCTAATTAGCTTCCCAACGCTAAGCCATATGGCTGACTATATTAAGGAGAAGAAACAATGGTTTAAGGATGGAACCCATAGCTGGGCCGAAACGCTAAAGGAGAAGGTAGATGTGAAGTTGCCCAAGTCATGGCCAACCCACAACATCTTTAAGAGCTTGGCCAAGTACATGTTCAAGGTTTACTTCCGCTTCCACGGCGAAGGGGTCGAGAATATCCCCGAAGGCCCGTGCATCATCACCCCCAACCACCAAAGTTTTATCGATGGGCTATTCGTAGCAGCATTCCTAAAACGTAAGGTGTTTAGGGAGACCTATTTCTACGCTAAAAAGAAACATGTTAAGAATGCATTCCTTCGTTTCTTGGCTCGAACCAATAATGTTATTGTGGTTGATATGGAAGGCAACATCAAGGAGTCTATTCATCAGATGGCTGCTGCGCTTAAGGAGGGACGTAAGGTGATTATCTTCCCCGAGGGAACGCGATCGAAAACGGGTGAACTGGGTGAGTTTAAAAAAACCTTTGCTATCCTTAGCACGGAGCTTAACGTTCCGGTTGTACCTGTAGCCATTGAGGGCGCCGATAAGGCACTGCCTGTGGGAGCAAAAATCCCTCGCCCATGGAAACGTGTAAACGTAACTTTCCTTGAGCCAATTCAACCCCAAGGCCATACTGCCGAAACACTAGTTGATGGCGTGTATGGGAAGATAGAAAAGGCACTTACAGGCCAAGCTAGCTAGATTTATAACAATATCTTGAATGGGAGAGGGGTGCCTCTCCCATTTTTTTTTGCATTCCCAACATGTTTAGGTTCCAATAAGGACGAATCCTGCCCAGTCAATTGGTAGATATCCCTTGCCAATGCAATCTAACTTTGCAAGGCGGAGAGCATCTGCATAAGAATTACCATTGAGCAAATGCTCGTAAAAGGCAATCATTAAATCTTTGGTTCTCTCATCATGCACCTTCCAGAGTGATGCGATTACATTGGGAACGCCTGCAAAAATAAAGCCTCTGGGCAGCGCCATGATACCCTCGCCTTCGGCTATGGTTCCTGTACCAGTATTGCATGCGCTAAGCACGGCAAGGTTCGCGTTTAGCTTTAGGTTTTGAAGCTTCGCAAGGCTTAGGAAGCCCTCCTCATAAAAGGTTTTATTGATATTGTGGTGCTGATTTGGGTAAAGGAATAGGCCTGAACGTTCTGGATTGTTCTTGTTTGTTAGGCCATGCGTTGCTAAATGCAAAATATCGAAATTGCCGAGCTGGTGCTCCACGTTTTTTTCAGTGGCTTGCTCACCAACAATAGATACCGAAACCGTATTGTGCTGTTTGTACAGCTCGTTTATCCTGTCTACCTCCTCTTTTGATGCGTATAGCGGAGGGAGTGGGATGGATCCCCGGTAATCGGATGCGAGCTGGGTGGTTTCCCATATATTATCCATTGTAAAGGGTGCCACGGTAAGTAGCGAAGGCGTTGTCAACTCCTGTGCATTGAGCTTGGAACGGTACCAAAGCGACGAGGAGTAGCTATAGGTAACTGTGTGGGTTTCTATAATCATCTTGCTTGATGATGGTGGTTTAAGCCATTCGAATGGTATTTGAACTAGCTCGTTGCTTGGTATTACAACTAAGCTATTTAGCTCATCAATCTCGGCCATGATGGAGTGGCAAAAAAGTACTTCTCCAAGACCAGATGTGCTCCCACCCGTCTTTACCTCATAAATCTCCCTGCTAATCATTTTGTTAAGTTCTTCAACCCTCTTTTGCCCAACCCTTAGGCTATTGTTAGTGATGAAAATCCAACTCAGGGTTGAGTCGCTATGGCAAAACTCTATCAGGCCCTGTTGGGGATTGAGTAAACTTTGCAGTTCTGCAACTGTTGGAATACTTATTGACTGTAGGTTTGTATCTAGCTTACGGCTAACCCTATGCTTGGTTATTAGCGATTCAATAAGGCTGAAGTTCAACGCTTTATTTAGCGAGTCCCTTTCGTTGCTGCTAAGGTTCTTGTTGGTTAGCTGAGTTTTAACCCTATTTACCTCGCTAACTGTATGCAAAAGTTCTGAAAACTGATGCGAGTTGCTCTCTAGCTGTCCCTGCAAAATGTTTTTACCCAAGTTGTTGTTTAGCTGAATGGCTTTGGACGAAAAAAATAGTTGAGCCACCAGCTCCTGGTCGGTACTGGGGTTGTAATTATTTAGAAGATAGGAGAGCGATTGGTTTACAAAGCGATTATATTCTGCAATTATGCTCGAAATCTCAAGACCAAACACTTCGTTCTGAACAATCCTTTTGTACAGCTCATTCTTTTTGAATACAATGTCAGAGATTAGCCCTTTATACAATGCTTTATTCTCCACCTTATCGAGCTTTAAATAGATTGTGTTGAGGATTTTGAAAAACTCAAGCTGTACGTTGGGGTCTAGCGAGTCGCTTAGCGATGGTAAGGCATGGTTACCAACCTGGTTGTGCTTGTCAAATTGTGCATTGATAATATCCACAGCCTGCGAGAACTGGTTTTGCCTGAGGTGTATTAGGGCTTGATTCCTACTAATACGTTCCTGAAAGAAATCGGCTGCCTTATGGTTTTCAAGGATATCAATCACTCTTTGTGCCGAGTCGGGTGCAATATTTATGGCCGCTTCTACCAGAGTGATATAGGCCAAACCCCTGTTGTAGTCAGACATGGGTTGGCTACTCGCCACATCTTTGGCAATATGGTAGTGATGCCAAAAGGCAACCGTGTCGTTCAAATCGGAATAGGCTTGCGCCAGCAGCGAGTGCGACGATGATTTCAGGTTCCACATGGGGTACTGGAGCGTATCAAGGCATTGGGTGGTTCTCAGGTTGTACTCAATCGATTTTTCAATATCCTTAATGTTCCAGTAGTATCTATTCCCCAGCATATAGTTGAAAAAGCTGGTGTATACAAGGGTTGGGATATTTCTTGGCGCTTTATTAAGTAACGAGAGGTCATTCTGTAAAACCTCAATAACTGTTTGTTCAAGGTCAATGCCATCGGTATTGCTTATTAGGCTCATATCGGCCACGGCAAGGCTCATGAGGTCGTTGTTGTGTAAAGCGGTATTTCTTGCTTGGTAAAGCATTTCAATAGCCTCATCGGTTTTACCCCTGCGGTTTAAGAACAGGCCATAGTCAACCAGCGTGTTGGTCATGGGTTCACCATCAACCCCAAGCGAATCGAGAATTGCAAGTTGTGACGCTAGCATTTCCTCTTCGCCTCTTGAGGTATGATTGGAGCGTGTAAACAATCCGCGCAGCAGTCGTAATGATACGGCGTACTCAATATCAATGGTGTCGGAATGAGCGGCAAAGGCTTGCATTGCATTGTACAAGTCAGAGTACCCCTCGCTGAATTGGTTGCCAAATTTGTAAAAATTCGACACCTCATTCTTTAGGAAGAGGAATTGCCGCAGGTCTCCTTGGTTTTGAGCCTGTATAGCTAGGCTGTCGATTTGTACTAGCGCTTCGCTAATATCTCTGTTGATGTTATACTTTTTCACAATCTCGATGTATGAGTTGTAGTATGAGTATGAGCGAAGTTCTCTGTCGACAGAGTAAAAAGGGCCGTATTGTGCGTAGGAAATAAAATTTATGGAAATGAATAGTAGCAGAAGGCTGAGCGTGGTAAGTAATGATCTCATAAGGAATATGTTTAAAAAGTTGCTTAGTTCTTGTTTGATAGTTGCTCAATATAGTGTTTATTTTTAAACCCATATAGGTTTAGCTGTTTACTCATAGGCATTATCACTTGTGTTCTCGATATCTTTTGCTGTTATCCTAAATTCTTGCTCTAGCTATCGGCCTATAAGTATAAAGCTAGCCCAGTCCGTGGGCAGAAAACCGTTGCTTATGCACTCCAGCTTGGCAAGTTGCAGCGCCTCGGCATAGGACATTCCGCTAAGTAGGTGCTGGTAAAACGCTACCATAAGCTGCTTAGTTTTCTCATCGTGCACCTTCCAAAGCGAGGCAATTACATTGGGAACGCCAGCGTACATAAATCCACGGGGTAAGGCCATTACGCCTTCGCCTTGCACCTTCTGACCAACGCTGGTTTGGCACGCGCTCAGCACAACAAGGTTTGCCTGGGTATTCAAATTGTATATTTCGTTTAGGTGAAGCGCATCGATGCTCTTTTCGCTTGAAAAGTAAATTCCTGAATTTCGAAAATTATGAATATCGGCAAAGCCGTGCGAGGCAATGTGAATGATATCGAAGTCGGCTATTTGCATAGCAAATTCCGATTTGCTAACCTTGTCAAAATTAACCAGCATTTGCCCCTCAGCCTTTGTGCCGAATAATTTACCCAGCATTAGCACTTCTTGTTTAGCCATGGGGAGCAGAGCCATTTGCTTAACATTATCCCTGTCGTTGGCATTGCTTTGGGTTGTTATGCTGATATTATCCGCAATGGCAGGGTTGCCGTTCAACGTTGAAAAATCTGGGGCAAAGGCAGCAAAACTTAGCCTATTCGCATCAGTAGCTTTGGAATGGCTCCTCGCCCATAGGCTAAGGGAATAATGGTAGCTGGTGGCCAACTTGCTACAAATGGTGTTGCCTGTATTATCAATAGGTAAACTCTCCAAGGGAATATCGGAGAAAAGTGGATCGGGAATTACAACAATCCTCTTCTTTGCTGAAAGAGGTTGCTCTATGTCTGCAAAGAGCAGTTTGTAAAGCGTCGTACCGTAAAGCCTATAGCCATCCAAGTCGCCTGTTTTTAGGCTTCTAAAATAAGCTGCAAATGCATCCACTTGTTGAGCGCTTAGCTGGGTTGTTGTATGCTCAATTGTATTGCTATCGATATAGAAGCGAATTAGCCTTCGGCTTTGCTTATCAATCCCAGTTACTATGTCCTCGCTGTCGTCGTTGTAGCTGTCGATATGATAAAATATTATTGCCATATCATTGGATATTTGGCCTTGAAGCGAGTCGAGATTTAGCTCAGGTATAATTGGGTTAAGCCTCTGCGGTGTTGTATTTATCTTAGGCTTAGCGTTCAGTACTGTGTTGGCTAGTTGTAGCTTTAGCGATAGGCTCTGATTGTGTAAATTATTGTATTCTGTGCTTACATTGTCTCCTATCTCTTGCAGCTTTAGGTCAATCTCCTCTATCTGGTTTCGTAGAGCAACTTCAGCAGAGTCCTCTACCTCGCTATGGCTATACCGAGAGCTGAGCAGGTACTTTAGGTAGTTTGCGTTGGCCTTCTCGCTATACATAACAGCTTGCCGTACTGTTTTATCATCTTGTTTGTGTTTGTTTTTCTCAAGGTTAAAGTAAATTCCGTAAGAGGCAATGGCCTTGGCTCGTCGTGAATTTTCTATACCCGATTGCTCGCCCAGGGCTTTATCGTTTATAATATCAATTAGTTTAAGCGCGTAGCTACAGTGGTTTATTCCATGGGTTAGGAGGGAGGTATCCTGAGCTTGCTGATATAGCCTTTTGTAAGCTTCAATTTTTGCGGCCAACGATCGGTAGTATCGAATAATGTACGAATCGCGAGGTGTTGGTGGTATATCGTGCAGATCAAAATCCTTGCCCCTGTGCTCGTACCCTAGCCGTTTTTGTGCAATGCCAAGTGCACTGTCGGGCTTGTTCCACTGAAGGTAGAGCCTGGCAAGTTCACCGTAAAGCGTAAACTCATGGGGGAATCGTCCTTTCCACCCGCTTTTCCCTGCACTATACACTTCGTTAAAGCATTGGCTGGCCTTGTCGTAGATTTTCATATTCCGGTAAAGCCTCCCAAGGTATAGGTTTGCAGTAATATATTCGAGTGATGTGGTGCCAAAAACCTCCGAGGTTATCTGCTTGGCATTTAGAAAGTAGGGGAGGGCCTTATCGTATTCATTGAAGTTCCTATACAAATCGCCCAGCGCAAAGTTTAGCCCATAAACCTTTGCTTGCGACATGCTGTTTGCCATGGCGTACTCTTCGGCCAATTTGCCATAGCGGGTTGCTTTGTCGTAATCTCTCTGGAAAGCATAGTACTGCTGCGAAAGCTTCATGAGCGTTGTGTAGTAGGTAAAATCTTGCCGTGCACCCGATTTCTCGAATGCCTTTGCAGCCGCCTCGAACAGCTCAACCTTTAGGTATAGCTGCGTTTTGTCGAGCCGTTCGGCTTGGATAAAGTAGAGAATTGCCTTGGCGTAATCCGACGATTGATTTTGTAAGATGCTTGTGGCTCTGGTAATGTTCGTGTTGGCCTTATCGGAATTCATCATCTTTGAGTGGAGTTGCCAAAGGGTGAAGTAGGTCATGGCCAGCACCTCAGGGTATGTACCGGACTCTTCGAGCAGCTTGGTGGCTTCGATAAAAAAAGACTCACTCATCTGGTAATCGTTTACCAGAGTGTACACCCTTGCCGTTAGTAGGTAGTTCTCAATCAATTCTATGCTTTGCAACGGATCAACCCTACCGCTCACCCTTTCCCTTGCTTGCTGGAGGGTTTCCAATGCTTCTTGAGGCCTGCTGTTCTCGCCCTGAAGCTGCGCTTTAAAACTGCTAATAAAGAGGTAGTGTTCCCATTGCTCCTCGTTGCGGTATTTATCCATAGCTACATCCGATTGTGCAATAGCTGTTGCCAGATGCTCCGAGGCGTAGCTCTTGCGTGCGCTTTGCCAGAACACACAATTGGTTGGTATAGATCGGTAGTGCACAAAACGATCGGGATACTGGGCCAGCGAGATGTTAATAGATGATGTTGCCAGGCAAAAGGCAGCTAGAAGTTTGAAAAGCCAGGCTTTTAAATACAGACGCATTGTTGCAGTTTTTAGTGCTATTTGGATATTGTAGGAGTCTCTTTGTCAGGGCGTATAAGCCTTGTGCCCGGAGTTCATGCTATCCTAAAAAATACTTTTTTTATCAAAATTATGTGACTTTTACGAATCCGTTTGGGGTTTACCTCGTACTACAATATAGGATTGTTGAAAATACCCATTAGTTTAATAGAAATTTGAATGATTGTGATTTTGATGCACAACGTAATAATGGCATAGCATTTGAAACCCAAACATTTCTATGGCAAATCTAAGGTTTGAACTGAAATTATAACCAACACATAAAGTTTTGTTTTCACTTTTGGATAAAATGCCCTATTATTTACACCAACAATCGGTTTCACTTGATATATAAATTCGCCAGCCAGGAAAAAATCTGTAAAAAAAAGGCAAATTTGTATCAAATATCTTTTCAATTATGAGGATACATAGCAACAATAGTATTGAGGCCATATCAATGGAAACAATTGTTGATATTGCCGGCAAGGTGGTATCAAAATATGTTTTTCGTTCGGTTATTCCCCATCGCGAGAAGGAAGATGTTGTGATGTCGATGGTGGAAAAGTTTATTCGAAGCCGATCGAAGATTGAAAGTTCGTTTGAGGGAAAAGCCAAGGCCACTACCTACATTGTTGCAATATTAAATAGAATGTGTTGCGAGGTGATTAGGAAAGAGAGCAGGCACTGGTACTCCATTGATGAGGAGGAGCTGTTTAAAAGTGAATCGAACCAGAGTACCCTTCCCATTGAGGCTGAGAAAAGTTACGCCATATCTAACGAAGTGAACCGTTTGAATACTGCTTTGTTGTTTTTTAATGAGGATTTGGCCAAGCTAAAGGTGTTTCTTAGGTGTTTGTTCGATTTGCCCTACAACCCAGAGGAAATTGCCGAGTATGCAGGTAGTAAGGCGCAGCAGGTGACCGTTTTACTAGATGTTGCCGATCAAGGATCAAAGGGCGATAAGTTTGAAGTTCTGTCAAAGGTTGTTAACTTTGTGGAGGGAAAGAACGTGAAGGGTGATGCCGTTCGGATGTGGCTTAACAAGCAAATTGATGCGATTTTGAATAGACTCAATAGGAATGGGATATCAAATCACAACAAAGAATCGTTAGCTATTCTGATGGAACTTCAGCAAGCCAAAAATTAGGACACCCTCAACTGCTTCAACCAAAAAATGTAAGATTTAAGTATCCGACAATTATGTCAATAGACAATCATTTGAGTGAAGAGCAAATTGCTCAATGTGCAGATGCTATTATTGGTGGTAGTTATGGTGAACTCGATTCGCAGCTTCGAAATCATTTGACCATTTGCGACGATTGTGCCGCTGAGGTGCTCAGCGTTACCGATATTGCAATCGACTTTAAGGCTGATGCTGCTCGTGGTCGGTTGGTGAGGTTTAAGCCATGGATTGTGGCTGCATCGGGGGTGGCCGCAGTGGGAGTAATTTTTCTGCTTGCCACAAGTATACTAAACCAACCTCAGGTGTATACCGAACCCGCTAGCCCAAGGGCTAGCTTGCCATTGGCTGAGCAGGTTGATACACCTATTGACACAGCAGGGCAAACTATTGACAAAGTGGTGATAGCTGCTGCTGAACCCAAGGCTAAGGTCAAGTCGGAAAAGAGCCACAATACGAAAGAAGAACAAAACATACCCAAAGAGCAATCAGCTTCTATTGCTGGCGGTGGAGCATATGTGCCAGATCAAACCCTTGAAATCCTTTTCGAAAACTTTACCCAAGCATATAGGGGAGAGGATGTGGTTATTAATACTAGGGGTGTGGTGAATGTGCCAGGTAGCGACTCACTCGTTTGGAGCAACCCCAGCAAGGAGGAACTTTACGTTGAGTTTTTCGACAATACAGGTAACCGTTTTCTTACCCTAACCGAGCGATCGTCGGGGGTTAAGCTACCCGAGTTAAGCAATGGGTTATACTACTGGAAACTTATAAACCAAGATTTTGATTTGCTGTTTGTTGGTAAAATTGTGGTTGAGTAAAACGGAGTTTAACCAATTAGCTATAGCACAAGGCAGCGTTAGGCGTTGCCTTTTTTTTATCCCCGAATAGTTATTAGTACACCAGCCGCGCTGCGGTATATTCAAAAATCTAACATCTCTTTAAATTTGAATGTCTTTCAAGAAAACTAAATGGTTTAAGTTTACAGCTGGATGTATATGTTGACGTTGCATCATATGTTAGATGAAAGAAAAGGATTCGCTAATGACAACCGGAGCGAAGCGTAGCTCAGCGTTAGCTAAATTTGGGTTTGTGCTTTGCACTTTGGTTATATTCATTCGATGGGGAGTTGCCTTTAGCCAAAATTAATGATGCCATAGGTCGGCATCAATTTGTTTAGAATCGTTGGCTTTGGATTATTCTCCTTCAGGATGTGTTGCGATGGGTAATTCTTTGCAAGTGCACACCCCCTACAAAACGATCCGCGATAACCTGGCAAGGCCATTCGACTCCTTATGGTGGAAAAGGTAGGGCCAGCTGTTGAGGTAAATAACGTTGAAGTTAGTCCATCCGGTGGACCAGGTAGTTTTGTATAGCGTTACAAGCTGCGTCATGTCTTCATTTGCTTGCAGTAACATAATTTCGCCACTCATGGCGCTGTAAAGCAGTAGGTATGCCATCTCATTAAAGGTAAAGATGGTGGACGATGTCCATTCGGTTGTAGTTTCGTATGTCAGCCTCAGGGTTGATTCGAATGGGTTGCTGCTTGCTGTATTATGCTTAACGCATTCCATAACAATGCTTTTTTTTGCAGTGGAGTGTTTTAGCACGTATATATACTCTTGACTTTGTGCAAATTCAATATGATCCCACTGCGGCTCAATGGTATGGCTAGTTGGTGTATCATCAATTAGGGCCGTTTGTGGGTGTATTCTGTTGAGTAAAACTTCACCCGTTGTGCCGATGTACCTAAAGAGGTATGGCTCCAAGTTAAGGTGCACTACGCTCGTTGTCGACCATTGGGTATTGTCAAATGTATTATTTATTGATATCTGATTTTTACTTGCAATATCCAGAATGTTTAGGGTGGTTTTTACCTCTCCGGTTTGCGAGTTGGCCAGCAGGTATAAAGGGCTACCCTGCGATGTTCTGATGGTGCTAAAAAAATTCCAGCTATTTCCTATTGAGAGGCTAGCCAGTGGCTTGTTGCCATACGACATCCTCCAGAATGCTGCCTTGCCTGTGTGCGTGTCGTAGCAGAACATATGGGGCTCGTTGCCAATTACGTAGGCGTAAGCAATGTCGAATCCCTTGTTAAGGGTAAGGTTTACTTTTGGGGTTTCGAAACCCGCTAGCTGAGCAAAGCTTAAGCTGTGAGCAATGGCCACAATGCAAAGGGCAAAAATCAATCTCATCTGATCCCATTTATCATTTAGTTATTAGTTGATAATTTGGGTAGAGATTGAAATATAAATGTACAAGTAAAATGGACTAGCTGGTTAGAATTTTGAACTATTCCTTCCCCGACATGCTGTATGCTTGCTGGCTATTGCTGGCGATATGCTCTTGTATTCTGTCCAGCTCTTCCTGTGCCCTCTCAAATGACGGATACTCTCCAAGGGTAATGCTATTGTCCGAGAAAAAGGCATTGCCAGCAAAGTGGCCAAATACGAAGCATCGTTTCTCTCCAATTGATTTTGAAATGGAGAATTTAATTACTTTAACCAATTCACGCTTATCCTGTGTTCTTATCCACATAGCAATTGTTTTTTGCAAAAATATATAACCTTGGAGTGCTTGTATTATGATAATTGGCATAAGCCAAAAAAAAAGATGGACTACCCCAAAGCAGCCCATCTTTAATGTCTATATCATTAGTTTCTAGCGACGTCCTCCCTTAATGGTTCCTTGCGCTTCATTCTTGGTTTGGCGCTGTGATGGGCGGCTTACAGCGTTTCCCTTTACAGAGTCATCCACGGTAAACTCCATCGCTGCACCACCATAAAAGGATAAGGTTTTGCCATCGTTTCTAATTTCTCCAGGGGTATAAATATCGGGCATATAAATATACTTCCCATTCTGGTATGTAATCTCGATTTTTCGATCGAAATTAGTTTCGGTAGGATGTCCTGGAGGCACATCGGAATTGTAGTTGGTTCCCACAATGCGAACGGTTATTCTGTTTCCGCTTATACCCTCAACCGTAGCAGTTCCTTCGGCGCGGGACACCATTGTGGTGGCGTTGTACTTAAAATTTTTATTGTTGATAAAGAAATCTGGGGTTCTGCTAACAGGCTGGGGGATAAATGCCTTTTTGGTGTCGGTGTCAATAAGGTACCACTCCATCCAGGCGCCGTTGTGATCGTCCCAAATATGCACGTTGGATCTATTGCTGCTGCTACGGCCTGCTAGGCAGATGGCTTTTCCGCTATTCTTATCGAAAATCTTGAATCGGCCATTGCCTAAATGGTGAAATAAGAATCGCTGGTGATCTTTACCGTTCCGGTCCCATGTTTTAACGCTGGTTCCATTACCCTTGCCTGCTCCTTGGATATCGATTCTGGACCTGGATGTGTTTCCTATTTGAATCTCGTAATATCCTTCGGGCGATGACCTGTGAAGAGTAAAAGTGCGGTCGTGTCCCTGATCAAGGTCGAATACCTGAATGTTGGAGCCTTTTTGTATCTCATCTGGATAGCCAGGAACATCCCAGTAGCCGCCATTATTCTTGCCGAAGTTCATGGCCGACTGAATGTAATACTTTTTGCCCGTTGGCATTTCGGTTGGGGTTTGGGCTTTAAGACATTGTGCGCCAAATAGCAGTAAAAGGCAGATGGTTAAAGAAGTACGTTTCATATGCATATGATTTAAGTTAGTTTATAGAACTTTTTAAATTATTAGTTGATGTTTTTTGAAGAATTGAAAGAGATAATTAGCTTTATTTTCGTTCAACCTGCAAATAAGGTGCACCCAACCTTTAGTGGGCTGAGGCACCGATAAACTCTTCGATTATTTGTAAGAATGATTATCTCATTTGACTGAGAAGTTAAAGGCTATTGAAGCACCCTTTACAGTTCTACCAACCGAATTGTATTGCCCTCCTGTTTCAGTGCCAAGAATTTTTGCTTCTTCTTGCTCCAAGCTGGTGCTCCAAAATTTCCGTCAACCGCTTTCCCGTCAATAATCAGTTCCCACTTCTCGTGCATTACGTTATTCTCCGGAATATACCCCATGAAATTTCTAGGGGTTTGGTTTGCTATTAGTGCAGACCTGTTTCCATCGCATGAGAGGCTAAAGCTTGCAATGTTTGTAAACGGCTCGGTGTATAATGGCTGGTTGTTTTTAAGAATTGTAATCCTTGTTACAGCCCTGTTGCCATTAAGGGGTTCCCTCCTAATTACGTAAATATCACTTTCTGTTGTTCTGTATATCTCATGCCAGATTGATGTTTGAGAATCGTAATCGAAATCCAAAACCTTATCGCCCATAATGAAACGGGTCTTTTTATCGTTTGCAGACCTTCTACCTGTGGTTATATCAACAATAGGCTTGGAGCTAACCTCGCAAAACTCTACTCTTCTTGGGCTATGCTCGGTGTAACCTACAGCATCAAATACTTTTCCGTTAAGCAGTACGTGTGCTCTTTCTTTTGTGTCTTTATATTCGGCTAGTATATCACCATTTTTGCTAACGGCAAAATTCACATAGTTTTCGCCTCGTTGAGCCTTAGTAACCCTTTGTATAATTTCGCCACCCTGCTTAAGCAGCACAGCATCGCCGTTGGAAGTAAAGGTTGAGTAGTATGGAGTTGATGAGCCTTTGGCAGTAATTATGCGTACATCGTCAAAAAATCCCTCGATATTTTTTAGCTCATCCGTTTTGTAATTGTACTCCATTATTATGTAGGTCTGTTTGGACAAATTATTATTGTCGCTAACCCGGGGGGCGATAATCATATAATCGCCAACAAACCAACGCCTACCATGAACTGGTCCGGGAAGGTCTAGGTTGCGTGAACCAACTACTAGCTTTTCAGCATTCAGGAAATAGTGAATATTTGTATTGGGAATAAAGCCTGCGGGGCCTACAGCTAACGAACCCGAAACTTTCTCATGATTAATAAATAATGATGCATGTTCGCCCTGCTTTTCGATTCCTACGTAAAGCAACCTGCTTCCGTCGGACGAGTAGCTTAAATCCCTTAGAGCATGCCACCCCCTAATCCGGAAGATATCGTTCTCCTTAAGGCGAACATCAGTTTCAGACCATCGGAGTATTCTTGTGTTTTTACCCGATTTAACATCGAAAACGGGAGATGCGTGAGGGCCACGAAAAGGATATGTATCTTCTACATTTGCAATAACGGGGAAATATTTATCTCCTTTTTGGAAAGCAAAGCTAACAAACTTGCCACAGGCCGAAATCCACTTATCGATATCGCTCTCCAGGTGGTGCATTTCCACAATCCTGTCGTATGGGCCAAATCGCTTGCCGTTAAAAATTACGAAGTAATCGTATAGGTCGTGCTCTGGTGGATTCTGATCAATATTCATAACCCCACCACCCGATAGCACATTGGATTGGTATGGCAAATTTCGTCTTCTATATACCTCTTTGCTACTATTTGCTTTGCGTACCACCGAGAAGGTGTATTTCACGTTGCCATTTTCAAAAAGTCCAATCTTTCCCAAAACCATTTGTTCGCCTGCACCTAATCTTACCTCATTGCTTGAGATTGACCCCTCTACTTCGCTCGGGGTATGGGTTGTGCCCGGGATAAATGGCCTTTTCGTTTGAACATCTATAAGGTACCACTCCATCCAAGCACCATTGTGGTTATCCCATATGTGTACATTGGTTCCGTTGGCGTTATTTCGGCTCGCAAGGCATAGGGCTTTTCCGCTATTGCGGTCGAAAACTTTAAATCGCCCATTACCTAAATGCTGAAACATGAATCGCTGGTTGGTTTGCCTGTTGCTATCCCATGTTTTTACGCTGGTTCCGTTGGCTGTTGCTCGTCCCTGAATATCGACCCTAGAGCTACTCGTATTGCCAATCTGTATTTCGTAATAACCCTTCTCTGGTGAACTATGAAGTGTGAACATCCTGTCATGGCCATCATCAAGCGCCCAAACCTGAATGTTTGAGCCTCGTTGAATTGCGCCTGGCTTACCTGGAATGTCCCAGTATCCGCCGTTATCTCTACCAAAATTCATTGCCGACTGAATGTGGAACTTTTTGCCCGTTGGCATTTCGGTTGGGGTTTGGGCAATAGTATGCATAACCAAACTAAGCATAACGCAAGCGGTGATAATAAGGCTTCTCATATTTTAGTGGAATTAAGTTTACTGACTTTTACTCTAAAAGTAATATAATAGTTGCTAGTTAAGTGGTGATTTGAATTGAATGATACGATTATTCGTAAAACGGTAAAACTTTTAATCAGCCATTAATTTTTTTGTAATAATAGCCTTTAGTTAGTACTAGCATATTTTTTAAAAATGTAGTATTCAGTTCAGTTATGGTGTTTTACAACCATTACACTAAATCGATAGTTATTAGGATGATGAGCTGAGTGCTCGGGTTGACTCTATTAGATTGTTAATCGATAGGTGGTAGATTAATGAGATTTATGTGTGTCATTAAGGAAGTAGAGAGTACATGGCTGTAGCATAATCTTTGTTAGCAATTCGTTTCTCATTTGTGGAAATACAAACTATTTAGGGGCATCCAGCAACCATTTGTAGCGTAACATTTTTTACAGCCAGATGGAAAGGAGGAGTTGCTTTGCTGTGAGGCTTGGGTTTAAATAATAATCTTGCGAAAAATCGTTTCAAGGGGAATACCCAACCTTTTATAATTCAGTCAGGCTTATGACTGAAATTATTATTTACACTAGAAATGTATGTTTACAACATTTTTAGAATTATAAAAATTCCTATATTTGTAACCATTGTGTAAGGTTTAATAATATGGTTATATGAAAGAGTATTTGTCATTGTCGGAGGCTGCTGAACTAATAGGTAAAAGCAAAGAAACGTTGCGTAGGTGGGATAAGGAGGGGATACTGAATGCCGTTCGTGAGCCTGTTTCCAATTACCGGGTGTATAAGGCATCGGACATTAAGGCCTTAATGGGAAGTTTGTTTCCTGAGAATGCCGACGATAATGTGTCTAACTTCGTTGAGGCTCAAGCAGAGTATTCTGTCGTTGAACTTTTTGCTGGTGCTGGAGGATTAGCATTAGGTCTTGAGAAGGCTGGCTTAAAGTGTGTTGTGCTAAATGAGATTGATAAGTGGGCTTGCCAAACATTAAAAGAGAACAGGCCCAACTGGAATGTTCTAGAGGGTGATGTTAAAAATTTTGACTTCTCTTTCTATAAAAATAAGGCAGATCTTGTTACTGGAGGTTTTCCTTGCCAGGCATTTAGCTATGCAGGGAAAAAACTTGGGTTGAAGGATGCTCGTGGTACCTTGTTTTACGAATTTGCCAGGGTTGTACAAGAGGTTAACCCACCAGTTTGCCTTGGCGAGAATGTGCGGGGTCTCCTTAGCCACGATAAGGGTAAAACTTTGCAAGGGATGATCTCAATTCTTGATGAGATTGGGTATAATGTTGTTCCTGTAAAGGTGCTTAGGGCAATTGATTATAGAGTGCCCCAAAAAAGAGAAAGATTAATTCTGATTGGAATACGAAAAGATATTGACATTAAGTTTGAGTACCCAAGCCCCCACAATAAAACTTACACATTGAAAGATGCCCTGAAAAAGGGCGACCTGTTCGATAGCGATGTGCCTCGCTCAGATGGCGCAAAGTATCCCAAGTACAAAAAGGAGGTGCTTGATTTGGTTCCTCCAAAGGGATATTGGCGCGACCTGCCTCTTGATATCCAAAAAGAGTATATGGGTGGAAGCTTCTACCTGGGGGGAGGCAAAACGGGGATGGCTCGAAGAATTGGTTGGGATGAGCCATCGTTGACATTGACATGTAACCCTGCTCAGAAGCAAACCGAGAGATGTCACCCCGATGAGACTCGCCCATTTACGGTTCGAGAATATGCTCGAATTCAAACTTTTCCCGATAGCTGGATGTTTGCTGGGCCAATGGCGCAGCAATACAAGCAGATTTGGAATGCGGTTCCTGTAAACCTGGGAGAAGAAATAGGGTATTCTCTCATAAAGTTTCTCAACGAGTATTACGCTACGAAAAGTCAAAAAGTGGTGAATTTCTAATCTCATCGGCTAGCTTGGTGCAACCCCTGTTAATGAGATCCTCAGTATCTACACTGTTTATACTTGTATGTAACGAGGCGACTAGCATACTGTAAAAGTCTTCATATCCTGTTAATCTATGCCAAAACTCTTTGCCAATTATTACTGGGTGGACCTTGTCTATTAATTTGTAGTGCATGCTGAACTCATGCTGCTTTCCGTAAAGAACACCAACTACAAAATCGGAATTGCTTATACCTTGTAAGGCTTTGTTTGTTCGTGCAAGGTTAATTGTTTTTGAGAATTTTTGAATCAAGGGTTTAACATCTTCAGAATTTATGGTGTTTGGTCCCGATTTGAGTTGACACCATTTTTTGCGGCCATCAATCTTATCAACAAATTCAATGTCCATCCCCTTTATTAGGGAACCGCTTGCTAAATCTAGCTCAACAAACATATTTTGTATCCTAGTTCCAAATGAGGTGTTTATTGAGGTGCCAAGCACACGAGGATAGTAAAGGGCTTTTGCAACGCCCTCAGGGCTATAGTTTCCCTCAAGGATTTTGGAAAGATACTTAACAACAATTGGGTTGATGTTGTATGATCGTAGGGTAGCGTTTTTGGTAAGAGAAATTGCGATGTGATTTTTGAAGATGTTGTTTTCAAAATAATCTACAATTCGTTTTAGCTACTCCTTTTCATTCATATGCAAACGATTTTGAATCAAAGGTAATAATTTTTCAATACTAGAATGGGCTTGGAGTAAACTAGTTGGGCTAGGAGAAAATTCCTAGCCCAAGTAGTATATCTGCGAATAAAGGAATTTCTACTCAGCCCATCTTCCACACCCCTCGTAAGTATTTCCCTTTAGCGTTAGGCTCACCTTGTATGGGTAGGTGTAATCTGACATGCCATCGTAGCATGTCCCCTCGCTAAATGTAAGTTCTGCTGTATCGTTAGAGTTGAGCCCTTCGGCAACAATTGTATAACCTCCATCAATATCGTAAATACTGATGAATTTGTACCAAATACCCTCGCTGGAGAGTTCAGAAAACACGAACTTGTCGGGGTGTAACCTTATACTCCAGAATGGCTCAACCCCAAACATAATAAGATTTTGATACTTTACTAGCTCGCTAAGCTGGTAAGCTCTTGGACTAGTGGTTGCATGGTGATTTTCCTGTTGAGCCTCCCAAGTTTCGAGCGCATTACGGAGCAATCGGTAGTCGGCCTTGTGAAATTCCTGGCTGATATTGGTTTCGCCCCCCATTGCGGGTATGCTAGCATCCAGATTTACCCTAGTCGAACCCTCGACAGTAAATTTTTTGCCGTTCTCCATGGTTACAAGCACTAGGCCATCAGGCGAGAGCTCGCTGCTACAGCCTGTGCGGTAAATAAATGTAACCTCCGAGGTGCCATTGTTGTCAGCATCAGTTACTCTAGTTTCGTTCTCCATGAATCTTGCCCTGTTCTCAAAATCGCAGTCGAGTTGTGAGTCGGTATGGGTACTAATAAGGTTGAAGCCATTACCAGAATTGGCATAATGGTAGGCATAAAGACTGATATTGGATGAAGGTGGTCCCCATGATGCCACTTCCTCAAACTTCTCCGAGAGAATCACAACATTTTCTCCATTCCTGTCGTTCCAGCGCTCAAAATTCACAATCGTTCCATCGTGGGGGAGGTGCGAAACCTCATGGCCGTAGGCCTCTGAATTGTCTGATTGGGTTTGAGAGTTATAAATTGCATCTATTTCGTTTAGGATTTTCAGCACCTCGTCCACGTTGCCCTCGTGGTTGCGTCGCATCCAGAACGAGAGCCAGGGCGAGTACATCATGTCGTTGTAGCGATCGAGTCCAAGATGGCTTGCAATAATCTGGTTAACCTCATCAACCGAAAAACCGTAGGCAGAGTTCTCGAACTTACGGAACGACTGGCTATTGCCCTCCCATGAGAAACTGCCGGTGGTGGTGTCAACCTGATTGAATGCATCTTGTAAAAGTTTTTCGAAGTTTGGGGTTTGCGAAATGCTCATGTAGCTACCAACTGCTTGGTGAACGTAAGCCTCGATTCCCAACTCCTTGTAAACGCTTGGCGAAACCAGCGTGGTGAGGGTTGGTTTAAAAAGCTCGAAAATCCGCCTTAGGTTCTTGGGGCTTCTATCTATTCTGTAGATGGCATAGGCCATAAGTTGCTCGCTAGCTGAGTATTCGCGTGTCCCTTGATTGTACCCTGTGTGTCGCTCCTTGGCGCTTACAAACGAGGGCAGGGCATTGTAGATATTCCAGAAGTAGTTACTCCGCATATTGATACCATATGGATTTGGCGTTTCCAGCACTTTTTGCAACAGATAATTGCCCAGAATGGTAGCACTTTGGGTGGGGAGCAGCTCAATATCGGTGGTTTGTAGCTGGGCTTTTAGCTCTTTTATCTTGCCAAAGGGCAGGTCGAAATAGTTAGTTTTAATAAACTTTCTTATGCTCTCGTTAGCATTGGTAAATGCCATAGTTAGCAAGGCTGCTATTACTATGGCATAGGGTGTGATTGCTTTTTTCATACTGGTATTTTTAAGGTTTTAATGATACAAAAAATGTTGGTGTTGTGCAAACCCTTTAGCACAACACCAACATCAGGTATTTAGTAATAATTTGCTATTTGGCGTTTATCATCTTGCTTTGAATATCTTGTAGCAAACTTTTTGCTTCCTGAGCAGGCTCTTTCGCAATAAGATTATTAAGACCAGCATTAAGGGTCATTTTAATAATTCCGCTTTGCTTTTTGTAGGTTGCTTTTGAGAGTTCGCTATACACGTGCTTACGTACCTTTAGATCATTATTACTGGCTACGCTACTAATCATTTGTACAACTAGTGTTGCCTGATCGTTAGCGATAAGCTTACTAACCTCAGTGGCAATGGTGTTGTTGTCATCGGCTTTTATGTCGGCATACGACACTTTTTTTAGATATGGATCAAGCGAGTAGTTGTCTGTCGCTTCAATCCATCCCTTTAGCTCCGATGGGGGACGAGCCACAGTAAAATCAACGTAGGCGTCGCCAGAGAAGGAAAGTGTTTTTCCATCGGCACTAATTTCGCCTGCGTCAAAAACATCGGGTATGTAGATGTATTTCCCTTTTTCATAGGTTATCTCCATTACATGGTTAAATGGTTTTTCAGTAGGCTCCCCGGGAGGTACATCGGAGTTGTAGTTAGTTCCTTCAACCCTAACAAATATTTTACTGCCTTCAATCTTCTCAACGCTGGCTTTACCCTCGGAGCGGCCAACCATTGTGCCCGAGGTGTGTTTAAAGTGCTTGTTCTTAATAAAGAAATCGGGGGTTGCGCTGGCTGTTTGGGGGATGAATGCTTGTTTTGTTTTTGTGTCTATTAAATACCACTCCATCCAAGCGCCATCATGATCGTCCCAAATGTGCACATTGGTACCATTGGCATTTTTTCTACCAGCTAGGCATATGGGTTTGCCGCTGTTAAAATCGTAAATTTTAAACTTACCATTGCCTAAGTGCTTGAAAAGGAACTTTTGATGACTTTTACCACTCTTTTCCCAAGTCTTTACACTTGTTCCATTCTCCTTTTTAGCTCCTTGGATATCAATTCTGGCGTTTGAGGTATTGCCAACCTGAAGTTCGTAGTAGTTCTTAACATTGGTGGCCAGTATGGTAAACTCACGATCGTGCCCGCTATCCAGATCCCACACCTGAATGTTCGACCCCTTTTCAATAGCCTTTGGGTAGCCGGGTACATCCCAGTAGCCACCATTGTTTTTGCCATAGTTCATGGCCGATTGGATGTAAAACTTTTTGCCCACTGGCATAGGCACAGTAGTTTGGGCTTTGGCAGTAAGTGCGTTGCACACCAAAAGCACGAGTAAAGCTAAGATTGATTTTCTCATATAGTTTGTTGTTAGATTAAGTTGACATATTGTTGCAATTGTGATGGTTTTTTGAAACTAAATTGTGATTATTTTTCAAGTAAGTGTATTGGTGTGGTTTACAGGCTAGTAAAACGTGGTTGAATTTAACGATTTGGCAATCAGATCCTAAAGCACTCATGGGCATTTCGCTAAGGTTGGTATTGATGGTTATCTCTGGGAATCGATTTTGGGATAGCCCGGAATGTACTAATATCCACCATTGTTCTTGCCCTAGTTCATCGCCGATTGGATGTGAAAACTTTTACACGTTTCCATATCAGCCACATTTTGAGCATAGCAATGCAAAGCACCACTTGCCAGCAGCACAGCAATAACCAGTTTAATTATTCTCATAAAATAGAATAAAAGGGTGAGTAAAAGAAGTGAATCTTGTTTATGTAACGATAATCTTCTTTTCTCAACAATTTTGTTGTGCCCTACTTTTTTTGTGATTAATGAATACTGATTAAAAAAGAACCACAGCTCGGTAGTCTGTGGCTCATAATTGTAATAGTTGAAAGGCTTATACCCTGAAAAATTATAACTCTACCAATCGGATTGAATTGCTCTCCTACTTTAATAATAAAAACTTGTTTTGGGTTTTGGACCATTTTGGTGCGCCAAAATTCCCTTCAACAATTTTACCATTTACCATTGTCCTCATTGCTTATCTTTATAGTTATCTTTTCAGCACTGTTATTCAAATTGTGTTGTCTTTCTGGTGGAGACCCAAATACTTTTTAGGTTTTTTCGGCTCACATAGGTGCACCAAAGTTTTTGCCAACATTGTGTCCTTCCACCACAAAGGTTTAACAGCTATTTTATTACCCCCTCTTCACCACAGTGTGGCACGTAATTAATGGTGCTCCCAGGCAAGGTGACTATTTCGAATGGAATATGGTACTCATAAATTGAATGTGTAGATGGAATAGATGTTAACCGCTCAAAACTTGGAAACGGAGTGTTTCTGCTACGTTGAGGATCGAACCAGTACCAAACGTTATTCATCTCAATAATCACCGCCCAGTGTTCCGAGGATAAGGGGGCATTGGTGTGCATACGTTGAACCGCCATCTTATTAGCTGGTATGCCTGCCACACGAAGAAATGCTGCAAAGGTTAGGGCATACGATGTGCAGTTACCTACAGGTATAAAGCCATACTTGTTGTAAATATCGACAAACTGCTCTACGGTTGTCCAAAACGTTACTGGGCCGTTAATCCGTTCTCTATTAAGACTCTCATCGAATGCTTTTTTTACATCATCGGGAGCATTTCCCATCACTGATCTATTCTTTTTACCAAAAAATTCCCAGGTTTGCTTGGCTATGTCGTATATCTCCTTATCGGTTTTGGCCTCAGTACCCGAAACGCCAATTAGCTCCCTTAGATTGCTTTTCTGTGGGGTTTCTCTGGTGAGGTTGCGGAAGAAAAAATCGTCACGATCACTAACAACTGTACCCTTAACATTTGTAAGATATTTTGAGTTTGAGGTAAACTCAAGATTTCCTAGGTGTTGGCTATATATTAGCGTTGAACCCTGTTTTGGGACTGTAAGTTTAAGCTCAATATTACCAGGGGCTATGGTTTTATGGTAGGCGTAATGATCCGACACCAAACCATCTGCAACGGCAACCACCAGACCATGCCAGTCGTTTTCGTCAATTTGGGCATTGGGAAAACTATAGTATCCACTAGCATTAGGTTTTGTGGTTATGGGGGTGTTTCTATATTTATCCAGAAAGAATCTCACCTCAACATCCTGCACGTTATAACCACTTGGTACAACTACTTTACCCTCAGGTAAAGGAATCATATTATTATGTTGTTGCTGCTGTTGCTGCTGTTGTGGTTTAGGTATAAATGGCTTTTTGGTTTGCACATCAATAAGATACCATTCCATCCAGGGGCCATTGTGGTCGCCCCAAATATGCACGTTGGATCTATTGCTGTTGCTACGGCCGGCTAGGCAGATGGCTTTTCCGCTATTCTTATCGAAAATTTTAAAGCGGCCATTGCCCAAGTGGTGAAATAGGAACCGCTGGTGATCTTTACCGTTCCGGTCCCATGTTTTAACGCTAGTTCCATTACCCTTGCCTGCTCCTTGGATATCGATTCTGGACCTGGATGTGTTTCCTATTTGAATCTCGTAATATCCTTCGGGCGATGACCTGTGAAGAGTAAAAGTGCGGTCGTGCCCCTCATCAAGATCGAAAACCTGAATATTGGAGCCTTTTTGTATTTCATTGGGATAGCCAGGAACATCCCAGTAGCCACCGTTGTTCTTACCATAGTTCATGGCCGATTGGATGTAGAATTTTTTGCCCGTGGGCATTTCGGTTGGGGTTTGTGAGTGTAGCTGCAAAGCAAAAAGCATTGCCATCCCTAGTACGATGAGTTTTGTGCGCTTCATATGAACTAAATATTTTATGTATACTTTATTGGTTGCAATTAAGATGAGTTTTGAATTTTTTTAGTAAACGGATTTATCTTTATTAGATAGTTTTTTTTTGTGTCAATGTAGGTGGAGCAATGAGATAGGGTAGATATAGGAGTGGGACAAGGGCTCCTGCCTTACTGCCGAAGGCAGATCGTAGAGCTGCCGGCAAGTCTGTTAATTTATAATGTAAAACTTTAACAGTTGCTAAGTAATTTTATTAAAACTGTTAGATGCAGGAATTGGGTTTTCATCTGGAAAACATCTACAGGTATTAACAGCAGGTTATGGACTTATGGCTTGTTGAAGTTACCCAAAGGGGTGGATGGGGTGAATAGCGAGTTAACAAGATTGATAAAGCCGTGATTGCTGTACAGGCTACTAAAACCAAATAGAAACGAACCTGAATATGATGGTAAGTATTTTGGGGTGTATAGAATCAGGATTGATTAGACGCTGCTTAAACTTTTGTTTTATAAAAGAGGGTGCCTAAAGCTCCTAGACACCCTCTTTTAATTAGGTTAACCTAACTTAGAAGTTTTTCAAGTATTCAATTCACAGAAACATAAAAAACTTTTTAAATGGCCTCTGCTTACTCAATGATCATCTTGCTATTGATTTCTTTATCGTCAATTCTAATTTTAAGAATGTACATTCCCTTTTGTAGGTTGCTAAAATCAACAGATGCTTTGTTCGCATCGTGTAGCGAGCGGGTATCAAGCAGTTTGCCTGTAATATCGTATACCGACAGGGTGATCTTCTCGAAAGGTCGGTCGTAATTTAAAGTTATGTGTCCATTGGATGGATTTGGGTAAACTGATAATCCGCTTGTAGTTACATTGTTAACGCTAGTAACGGTGTACATCGTTGACCATTCGTTAGAGGCGGTGTTGGAATTACCTGCAATATCGGTGGTTACATTAGCAGGTACGGAAACGCTTACAGTTCCCGATGCTATGGGGGCTATCTTAACACGGTATTTAGGTGCTGTAATGTCATCAAATTCAGTTATATCGGCATTTGTTACTTGCATATCCGATTGCTCAAATCCTTTAACGTTTTCGTTAAACTCAACGTAAACATTAAAACTTGATAGTTGGGTGTTATCTCCTGTACCACTGCTAATATTTACAGTTGGTTTTTCGTTATCTAGTACAATGCTAAAACTATTGCTTGGCTCACTTTCGTAAACAGGGTTTGAAGACACCAACTTAATTCTGTAGTCCGAGCCAGACTCCGTTCCTGCAGGGATCACAAAGTCAATAGTACCCCCTTCGTTCGTCTGTAAATCACCGATGGCTACTGCCGATGAAAAATCGCCATTTTTATCGGAAAGGTAAACTGTAAATGTATTTTCAGTAAACGTTTCGTTAATTGAGTAGCCAATGGAATGGTTTGCAGCCACTTCATTTGAAACGTAGAAAGGACCATCAACTTGATTCACCATTAATGCCGGAGACTTGAAGGGAGCCAATCCCGATTTCCAAAGCCCCCGACCATAGGTACTTGCGTATAGCACACTGTTTTCGGGCGTTTCCAAATCGTAATGAATCTCGAGTTCGGTAACCACTACCGATGGGAGGTTGTTGCTAAATAGTATCCATTCGTTATTGTCTTCCTTAAGGAAAACTCCAATATCGGTACCTAAGTATAGCTGCTGCTGGCCGCTCGAAAGCTTATTCTCAATAATAGTATTGGCTGGTACGTTAGGCAGATTTGTTCCAGAGATATTGTCCCAAGTGGTACCACCATCAAATGATTCGTAAACTTTTTGACCATTAATATATCCACCGCTGGTAATCCAGATATGTTTTGGGTCGATGTTATCAACAGTAATGTATGTGATAGAGTTGTAATTAGATGGTAATGAGCTGGTGATGTTTTCCCAAATTTCGCCTCCATTGTTTGTTCTATAGATGTTATAAAGGTCGGCAATGTAGATGTACTCGGGGTTAGACTCGGCAATTGCCATTGATCTGATTTTAGAGGTTATGTTCAGGTTCGATATTTTTTCCCAATTATCCCCTCTATCAGTAGTTTTCCAAACATCGGCATAGCCAACGTAAAGGGTTTTGTTGTCAATTGGGTCGATAAGATAGGGTGTAACCCATGCACCTTGAGCTCCGCCAGGAATGTTTGCAGTAATGTTACTCCTTGAATTCCATCGGTTAAGGGTTCGGTCTATTTGTCCGTTTACATAGGTAGCATACTGTACATTTACATCTTTGTAATCGATAATACACTCCATACCATCTCCACCCTTTACGTCCCACCAGTTGCCTGCTGAAGTAAGCTTGCTACCATTATCCTGTAGGCCTGTTATTACCTCGTCTTTTACTGTTTGCGAAACGCCTAGTCTGTACATTTGGCTAATAACCAGTCCGTTGGTTAGGTCGATCCATGTTTGTCCGCCATCGGTAGTTTTGTATATACCGCCATCATTGGCTTCAAAAAAGGTGTTCTCGTCTCTAAATGTCATGTAGTGCTTATCTGCATGAACGGCAGGGACGCTATATCCACCGTACCAGTGATTTGCAATACTCCAAGACTCCCCACCATTTGTCGATTTCCAAGTATTGACACCACCAACATACACTGTATTTTCATTTGTTGGTGAAACAGATAGGGTTAAGTCGAACCATCCCTGTCCGCCTGATGATGTGCTAACATCCCAGTTTAATAGGTTGTAGTCAGTCGATTGGTCCCCATAAATTTGGTTGAAGGTATCGCCTCCATCGATTGATTTATAAATACCATCCAACCCATACTGGGTGTCGCAGGCTAAAGCGTAAACCACATCGGGGTTTGCTGGGGTAACATCCAATTCTACTCGGTATGATGATGGCAAACTATGCACCTCCAACCAAGTATCGCCCGAGTTAGTCGATTTCAGTATTGTTTTGTTAGAAAAGTTTGCAGCATAAAGAACTTCCCCGTTTGAGTTGGGTTGGAGCTCTATATCGAAGAAAACCCCAGATGATACAACATTAAACGTTTCCCAAGCGTTGGTGGTTTTTATGAGCCCCCCGTTTGTTGATGCCCAAAACGTGTTAGGATCACTAGGATGAATAAGCATACGAGTAATTCTATACCTACTTGAAACTTCAAGGCTAAAACCAGTTTCTTGCCAGGTTTGTCCATCATCGGTGGTTTTTAGCACGCCTATGGAGTAGTTGTCGCCAGCATCGCGGTCGCCAGTGGCAATATACATGGTTTTGCTCGTTTCGTAGTCGTGAGCCAGCACAATTTCGCTAACGCCAATAACGGGTAGGTTGTCGGTTAGTATTTCCCAACTTTGTCCGCCATCAATGGTTTTCCATAATCCGCCTGATGGGGCTCCTACCCAAAAAACATTGGGGTTGGTTGGATGAAAAGCAACGCAGTTTATTCTACCCACACCCGCATATCCTCCCGCAGAACTGCTCGGGCCCATACTTTGCCAGTCAGCCAGATCCTCACCTTTAGCGTTCTTCACCTTTAAAAAATCTTGCTGTACTCTATAGGTGTTAACCGAAGGGAAGTTTCCTGTCTCTCGGTCTACTCTGGTTTCCCAAAACCATTCCCAACGCTTAAATTGTTTCCATCCGCCTGCTTTATGTTTTTTGCCGTCTATATAGTAATATCCATTTTTAACATCGTAATTGCTCCAGTAATCGTTAAACTCTTTCTGCATTTGCCAAAGGTTCTCGTTACTTTTTGATGTTTTGGGCGACTGGAATTGTTCAATCCAGTCTTGCGCATTAGCGGTGAAAACTGAAGCGCAAATAATCAGAAGTGTAGCGTAAAATTTGTTCATAGGTAATTATTGTTTTAGAGTAAATTCATTGTAAAAGGTGTTAATTTCTCGATTTGATATACCGTACAGTACCCCAATACGATAAATCCCTGGTTGAGCGGGTTTGGTAATAGTCTCGGGGATCGATGTATTAGTTGTATCGCCACACCAACTTTCATCTAAATTCCATTTTTTGTTGAGATTTTCACCTTGTTGTAGTACAATAAACTCAGCAGGTCTTGCGCAAGGGGCGCCGCATGGGCAATGCAAAATACGAAGTGGAATCCAATTATCACCATCTTGCTTTTCAATTGCTAGTTTATAGTGTTCAAAAATCTTGATTAAACTGTTGGATTGATTTGTAATAACAAATTCAGCAGATTTATCGGGATTGAAATTAACTTCAATCTTTATTGGGTCTAATTTCTGAGGTGTTGATGTTTTTGCAGCTTGTTGGCGGCTACAACTCCAAAACATAGTAATAGTGAGTAGAAGGACAATTTTGGTGTGCATAGTTATTGGGTTTGTTGTAGGGGTTAAAAGTAGAACTATTTTCTAATGTTGCCAATAACCTGTGGCCTGAATTGCATTTATCTGATTGCGAGTTAGTGTAGAAAGACCTCTAAACGGTCATTTTTTTGACAATACTTGTGTTCTTAATTCTTGAAAAGATCACCAAGAAATTATAAAAACGCAATGTTGTAACATATGATACATTTTTCCCTTACCCCATACCGTATGTTTGTAGTGCGAAACCGCAGAAAGGTTTCAAACAAAAAACGAAAAAATAAAACACTACAAATATGAAAAGGGATATTATTACAATCGACCGCGACCTGTGCAACGGATGTGGCTTATGCGTTACCGGATGCCATGAGGGCGCCCTACAAATGATTGACGGCAAGGCAGTACTTATTAGCGAGTTGATGTGCGATGGCCTTGGCGCCTGTATTGGCGATTGCCCCGTGGGCGCAATTACCATTGAGCATCGCGAGGCCGAGGCTTACGATGAGGTGCTTACCATTAGCAAAATGGTTGGCAATGGCAAAAACACCGTAATTGCCCACCTAAAGCATTTGAAAGATTATAACGAGAAGGAATACCTGCGTCAGGGCGTAGAGTGGCTCTTGGCAAATCAAGATAAGTTTGACTTTAAAGTTGAGGATGTGCTGCACGCTGTGCATGATCACCAAAAGGCCGATGCCTGTGGATGTGGCGATAACACTCCACAACCCAAACCCCAAGCACATCATCAACACGCTGGCGGAGGATGTCCCGGTTCGGCAGCACGTGCCTTTGGAGGTGGTGCTGCATCAGCAACAAACAATGGCAATGCGATGGTCTCGGGTCAATCGGAACTAACGCATTGGCCTGTTCAGCTACACCTAATCAACCCCAATTCGGGACACTTCAAGGGGGCGAACCTATTGTTAGCTGCCGACTGCGTGGCGTTCTCTATGGGGAACTTCCATAGCGATTATCTCAAGGGTAAAACCCTTGCCATTGCTTGCCCTAAGCTCGACTCCAATAAAGAAATGTACGTTGAAAAAATTACAGCCCTAATCGATAGCGCGCAGATTGATACCATTACCGTTATGAAGATGGAGGTTCCCTGCTGCGGCGGCCTACTTCAGCTAGCCAAAATGGCTATGGATAGAGCCCAACGCAAGGTACCCATCAAACTAATTACGGTTGGCATTCAGGGCGAGGTAGTGGAGAGCAGCTGGGTATAGAACGGTAGAACGGTAATCGGTAATCAGTAATCGGTAATCAGTAATCAGTAATCGGTAATCGGTAATCAGTAATCAGTTCTGGTGACAACCGATAACTGACAACTAACAACTAACAACTAACAACTAACAACTAACAACCAACCAATCAACCAATCAATCAATCAATCATTTTAACAAGCTAACTTAAAAACTTACAACTATGAGCATGTTCTGTTTTCAGTGCCAAGAGGCAGCAAAAGGTACCGGTTGCACCATAAAAGGTGTATGCGGAAAAACCGACGACCTAGCAAAAACTATGGATCTTCTAATGTTCACCCTTAAGGGGATGAGCGTTTACAGCTCCGCTTTACGTGAGCAGAAAAAGTATGAGAACCCCATTGTGAACAAGTTCATTTTCGATGGGCTATTCATGACCATTACCAACGCCAACTTCGACAAGAAGGTGATTGCCGATCGTGTTACCCGTGGTCTTGAGCTTCGCAACTCGCTTCGCGAGGAGTGCAAAAAGCAGGGCGTAACCGTTAACGATAGTTTTGAGGGTTGTACTTGGCAAGGAACTCCCGATCAGTACGAGGCAAAAGCCGAAACTGTAGGCGTACTTTCTGAAACTAATGAGGATATCCGCTCGCTTAAAGAGCTTATCATTTACGGTGTAAAGGGTATGGCGGCTTATACCGAGCACGCCTACAACCTTGGTCATGAGGATGTAACCATTTACGAGTTTATGCAGCGTGCCTTGGCATCAACTACCCAAAACCTTAGCGTTGATGAGCTGGTTGCCCTTACGCTCGAAACTGGTAAGTTTGGTGTTTCTGCAATGGCTCTTCTCGATAAGGCCAACACAACAAGCTACGGAAATCCTGAAATCACCAAGGTTAACATTGGCGTTAGCAATAAACCTGGTATCCTAATTAGCGGTCACGACCTTAAGGATATGGAGGAGTTGCTTGCTCAAACCGAGGGAACTGGTGTTGATGTGTACACTCACAGCGAGATGCTACCGGCCAACTACTACCCAGCATTTAAAAAGTACAAGCACTTTGTGGGTAACTACGGTAGCAGCTGGTGGAAGCAGAAGGAGGAATTCGAGACTTTCAATGGGCCAATCCTTTTCACTACCAACTGTATTGTACCACCAACCGAAAAATCTACATACAAAAACAGGGTATTCACAACTGGCGCAGCAGGTTACCCTGGTAGCAAGCACATTGCTAACCGTGAGCCCGGTAAGCAGAAAGATTTCTCAGAAATAATTGAGATGGCAAAAACTTGTCAACCCCCAGTTGAGATTGAGACAGGCGAGATTGTTGGTGGATTTGCTCACGCACAGGTGTTTGCTCTTGCCGATAAGGTTGTTGATGCTGTTAAGTCGGGCGCTATTCGCAAGTTTGTGGTTATGGCTGGTTGCGATGGCCGCATGAAGGACAGAAACTACTACACCGAGTTTGCCGAGAAGCTACCAAAAGACACTGTTATCCTAACCGCTGGTTGTGCCAAGTATCGCTACAACAAGTTGCCTTTAGGCGATATAGGAGGAATTCCTCGCGTGCTCGATGCTGGTCAGTGTAACGACTCGTACTCTCTTGCCGTTATCGCCATGAAGCTTAAGGAGGTGTTCGAGTTAAACGATATTAACGAGCTACCAATTGCTTACAACATTGCATGGTACGAGCAAAAGGCCGTAATCGTTCTTCTGGCACTGCTTTACCTAGGCGTTAAAAACATTCATTTAGGCCCAACGCTTCCCGCGTTCCTTTCGCCAAATGTTGCCAACGTGCTAGTGAACAATTTTGGTATTGGAGGTATTACTACAGTAGATGAGGATATCAAGATGATGATTGGGTAATAATTTAAACGCTAAAACACGAAGGCGCAAATAAATATTTATAGCGTCTTCGTGCCTTTGCGTTAAAAACAGAAAATATGTCAAATGAATTTGTAAAAGGCCAAAAGTTCAGCTTTGTAAACGAGGTTGAATACTCCAGCGGAGGAATTGTTAGCAAAAACGTGCTAAAACGCCCAACGGGCAATATATCACTATTTGCTTTCGATAAGGGTGAGAGCCTAAGCACCCACACCGCACCATTCGATGCCACCGTTCAGGTGCTCGAGGGTAAAGCCCGCATTGTGATTGGCGGCGAGGGTCACGATTTAGTTGCCGGCGAAACCATTATTATGCCTGCTGGCATTCCCCACAGCGTGGAGGCTACCGAGAAGTTTAAGATGTTACTAACGATGATTAAGGAGTAGGGGAAAGACGGAATTCAGAAGACGGAAGCCAGAAGACGGAAGACGGATGGATTATCCTTACTCTTCTGTCTTCCGTCTTCAAACTTTAAATTTCAAACAATGGACAACGAAATTATCTGCACCTGCATGGAGGTTACCCGTGGACAGATTGTAGCCGCCATCAACGAGAAGGGTTGCAAAACCCTTGAGGATATCCAGAACGAAACCGAGGCCTGCACAGTGTGCATGAGCTGCGAGGATGATATCCAGGACATACTCGACGAGGAATTGTCAAAATAAAAATATTTGATATGAATACCAGAAATCTATCGGATGCACCTTTTAAGGATACACCCCATAAGGTTGACGTTCGCGAAATGTACAACCACCCCGATGCGCAGGTTATTCACATCACGCTGCAGCCAGGCGAATCGTTAAAGCCACATAAAACGCCTGTTGATGTATTCTTCTATGTGCTGGAAGGCAATCCAACAATCCATGTTGGTGATGAGTCCATTGCATATCCAAAGGATACGATTATTGAAAGTCCCAAGGATATTGTGCATTACCTTAGCAATGAGAGTAAAGATGTGGTTCGAATACTTGTGGCCAAAACGCCAAATCCACAAACCAAAAGGACTTTGTAAAGCATAGGGGGAATCGTATTTCGGTTCCCTTTTTTAGTATTCTAATCCAATTTGTTGCCTAATGCTATCCAAGGTTTCGTGAAGTCGAAGGCTTTTGGCTAGCGGGAATTCTGTCGATTGCGAGTCGCCTCGAATCAGGCAGTTCATCACCTCTTCAATCTCGTACTGATAACCAAACCCTGACTCATCGAAAGCGTAATGATGGATATGACCATCAATTACTGCATCTAAGCTGGTTGGCTCATGCCATTTACTGTACATTCTGATGTATCCCTTTGTTCCAGCAATTAGAGCTTCGGAAGGAGTATTCACCTGAAACGAAGAGGATAGGCTGGCGGAAATACCTTTCTGCCTGTAGGTGAAAACAATATTGCAATTCTCATCAACACCAGTTTTTCCTATTACTGCCGATGCTAAAATTTCATCGGGCTTGCCAGCCAATTCCAAGGCAAAGAAAACTGGATAGATACCAATGTCGAGCAGCGAGCCACCACCCAACTCCTTATTGAATAGCCGTTTGCTAATATCGTATTCTGCCTTAAAGCAGAAGTTTGCCTGAATGTACTTTACCTCTCCAATATGACCCTCATGCACCAACTCGTAACATTTCCGAAACGAGGGAATAAACTTGGTCCACAGTGCTTCCATCAAAAAAAGATTGTTGTCTTTTGCAACTTTGCTAAGCTCTTCAACCTGCTGAGCATTCATTCCCATAGGCTTTTCGCATAGCACATGCTTATCGTTTTTTAGGCAGAGTAATGAGTGCTCGAAATGGAAAGGATGTGGGGATGCGATGTATACAATATCAACATTTGGATCCTCTGCCAACTCCTCATATGATCCATAGGCAATCTCAGCATCAAATTGGTTGGCAAAGGCTTGAGCTTTTCCAAGCGTTCGCGATGCAACAGCATATAGGTTTGCTCCATCAACCAGCTTTATATCCGATGCAAACTTTTCGGCTATTTTGCCGGGCGCAATTATGCCCCAATTCCATTGTTTTTCCATCACAACTATCTACATTTATGAGAACCTAAATGCAAATATAGGGTAGTATTTAGATATTATGGTGTTGTTGTGTTAAGTGTTGAATCGTTAGCCAGATTAAACCCCAACAGGGAATCGCTATCAAACATCAGTTAAAAAGAAAGCACTATACATTATATCAGTTAATCAAACCTAAAATTTTATGAGACGATTTCTTCTATCGGCCTTTCTAATTTCTTTTGCAACGCTCTTTTCGTTTTCGCAGAATGAGCCCGTTACGAAAGCAAACTACGAGTTGGCTTCGCGGTTTTCGCCAAACCGTATCAGAAAAATGGTTTACAGCACTTCGGTTGATGCCCATTGGCTAAAGAATAGCACCCGCTTTTGGTACACCTACGAGACCAGCGAGGGGCGAAATTATTACATTGTCGATCCGGCTCGAAAATCAAAAAGCCTAATGTTCGACAACGTGAAGATGGCTGCCGATATCTCCAGGCTTACGCTCGACCCATTCGATGCACAGAATATTCCCATCCGAAACCTAAAGTTTTTGGATAATGAGGATGTAATTCAGTTTGAGATAAAGAGCACCCTGGTTGATGAGGATAAGGAGGATGACGAGGAGGATGATATGACCGAAAAGCAAGGCCAGCGCAATAAAGGGAAAAATGGCAAACCCGATAAGAAGACCTGGTACTTCGAGTACAACATTAAAACGGGCAAGCTTACCATGCTCGACGATTATAAGAAGCCAAAGGATAGACCCGACTGGGCAAATATTTCGCCCGATGGCGAGAAGGTTGTTTTTGCCCGCAACCACAACCTATTCTGGATGGATAAGGAGAGCTACGAGAAAGCCATTAAGAATGAGAAGGACTCTACCATAGTTGAGCATCAGCTAACTTGGGATGGTGAAGAGGATTACAGCTACGGTTCGAGCTGGAGAGGAGAGGACAATGTGGAGAAGGAGAAGAACAAGGACAAGCGCAAGGGCGCTTGGGCTTTGTGGTCGCCCGACTCCAAAATGATTGCTCTTACCCGTTCCGATATGCGCAAGGTTAAGGATCTGTGGGTTATCAAATCCCTTTCGAACCCTCGTCCAACTCTCGAGTCGTACAAGTACCATATGCCCGGCGAGAAGAATGCACCTGTTGAGGAGATGCTGGTTTTCAACTTTATTGATTCGCTGCCAGTGCAGGTAAAAACAGATGCCTTCCCCGATCAAACGCTTTCCATTCAGGCGGCTCCTCGTTTGCGCAAGGAGCGCGACGACGATTACGTTGCCCGCAAGTGGTTGGCCGATTCCAATAAACACTTCTACTTCACCCGCACCTCGCGCGATTTGAAAAGAATCGATATTTGCCAAGTTGACCCTACAACCGGTGAGGTTAAAACTATAATAGAGGAACGCCTCAATACCTACGTTGAGACTCGCCCGCTGGGTGTAGTGAATAGCGGTAGGGAGCTAATCCACTGGTCAGAGCGCGATGGATGGGCGCATTTCTATCTGTACGATGGACAGGGTAACCTGAAGAACCAGATTACCTCCGGCCCATATCACACCGATAGAATTGTTAACATCGACGAGAAAAACAGAGTGCTATATTTTACTGCCAACGGGGTTCAACCCAATGAGGATCCATACTACGAGCATTTCTATAGCATAAACTTTGATGGCTCGGGTTTGAAGCTACTAAACCCAGGTAACTACAACCATAGCGTTTCTATGGATGATGACAATAAGTTCTTTGTTAACAATTACTCTAGGGTTAACACCATACCCAAGTCGGAGCTAAGGGATAGCAAGGGCACCAAGATAATGGACTTGGAGGAGGCCGATTTTAGCCAGCTATTTGCTGCTGGTTATCAGTTCCCCGAGCCATTCAAAGTTAAGGCCGATGATGGTAAAACCGATATCTATGGTGTGATGTACAAACCATTCGATTTTGACTCTACCAAGCTATATCCGCTAATTCAGTACGTTTATCCTGGGCCACAAACCGAAGCGGTTGACAAGTCGTTCTCGGCTCGTATGGACAGGACCGATCGTTTGGCGCAGATGGGATTTATTGTAATTACCGTGGGTAACCGCGGAGGACACCCCAACCGTTCCAAGTGGTACCACAACTACGGTTATGGAAACCTTCGCAACTATGGCTTAGCCGATAAGAAGGCGGCTGCCGAGCAGCTGGCCAACAGGCACAAGTTTATCGATATCAACAAGGTGGGTATTCATGGCCACTCGGGTGGAGGATTTATGTCAACTGCCGCCATGCTGGTTTACCCCGATTTCTTCAAGGTGGCTGTTTCCAATGCGGGTAACCATGAGAATAACATCTACAATCGTTGGTGGAGCGAGAAGCACCATGGCGTGAAGGAGGTGACTGATACCACGGGCAAAACCACCTTTGAGTACAACATCGACAAGAACTCGGAGCTGGCTAAGAACCTAAAGGGTAAACTTCTGCTAACTACTGGAGAGATTGATAACAACGTTCATCCAGGCCTTACCATCCGTATGGCTAATGCATTGATTAGGGCAAATAAGCGTTTCGATTTCTTCATGTACCCCGGTCAGCGGCACGGCTATGGCGATATGATGGAGTACCACTTCTGGCTTACAGCCGACTACTTTGCCAAGCACCTGCTGGGCGACTACTCTACCAATGTCGATATGCTTGAGATAAATAGGGATATTGAACTGAAACGATAGCTTAGTGTAATTGAAAAATAGAGGAGGCTGCTCGGATTAATGCTGGGCAGCCTCTTTTTTGTAAAATTATCACTAGTGACTGACAAATAAATATAGATTTCTCGCTTCGCTCGAAATGACAGTACTTTCAAGATGTCTAAGGGTGTGAGGGGGTGAAGGCGGCGTAGCCGCCTTCACCCCCTCACACCATACAGCGTAACAGCCTGTCATTTCGAGCGAAGCGAGAAATCTATTACATTATTATCATTTTAAAAAAGACTTAGTCGGACACTAGTGTAAAATTATCACTAGTGACTGACAAACACTTTGAAGATATTATAAGATTCTTCGCTTCACTTCGTTTTGCTCAGAATGACAGGTATATGCTTTTAAGTGGATATGGAGGGGAGGGTCAGTTGGCCTCGTTCTAGAACAACGAGGCCAACTGACCCTCCCCTCCACTAAATATAATATACACCTGTCATTCTGAACGAAGTGAAGAATCAAGTTTGCGAGGTCACTGAAAGTAATCTTATTATTTGAGTCGGTCACTATTGTAAAATTATATTGTTGTTATCGTGTCTATTGTATCAATCGCTGTTCTACAACACTTATTTATAATCAAACTAAATTGTAAACTTCCCTCCACTTCATTATTATCAAAAGTTAAAGAAAATTATTTTTGTAGTCGATTCTCAAACGATTACTGAATGGCTAAAAGGATTAAAACCGTTGATCATCTCGGTAGGGTTCAGGAAATTAATTCGGACAACATTGTTGTAAGCATCATAAGCCAATCGGCTTGTGCTGGCTGCCATGCTAAGGGCGCCTGCGGATTGTCCGATACTGCTGAAAAGCATGTTCACGTATGTAAGCCTAACCACAACCTTAAGGTAGGTGAGAGCGTTCGGGTTATCCTAAAGCAATCCCTAGGTTTTAAAGCGTTATTACTGGGCTATGTGTTGCCCTTTGTTGCCATACTTACGGTTTTGGTAACGCTTACTTCCCTCAATGTTAGTGAGGGAAAGGCTGGGTTGGCATCGCTTGCCATTCTAGTGCCATACTATTACATTCTGTATCTATTTAAAGATAAGATATCGAACCACTTCACTTTCGAAATTGAATCAACTTAATTATAGGATAGCATGAGTTATTCCATTATTCTTTACACCGTGTTAATGCTCAGCGCCCTTGGAGTGCTGGCAGCGGTAATTCTTTACTTTGTAGCCCAAAAGTTTAAGGTGTTCGAGGATCCTCGTATCGACGAGGTTGAGGCGGTGCTCCCCGGAGCCAACTGCGGAGGATGTGGCTACCCAGGGTGCAGAGGCTTTGCCGATGCCTTTGTTAAGGCAGATGATATTAGCGGCCTGTTTTGTCCTCCCGGAGGTAACGAAACCTATGCAGCAGCAGCCAAGGTGGTGGGCAAGGATGCCGTAGCCCAAACCCCAATGATTGCCGTGGTTCGCTGCTCGGGCTCGACCGAACATAGAGCCAAAACCAGTGCCTACAACGGAGCCGTATCGTGCAAGGTTGCAACAACCCTGTTTAGCGGCGATACGGGCTGCCAGTTCGGTTGCCTTGGTCTTGGCGATTGCGTAGAGGTGTGTACTTTCGATGCAATTTATATCGACGAGGCAACAGGCCTGCCTGTAGTAGATGAGGATAAATGTACTGCTTGTGGCGCATGTGCTAAGGCTTGTCCCAAGTTTATTATCGAGATGCGCAAAAAGGGCCCTAAGGGTAAGCGAATTTTTGTGTCCTGCATCAATAAAGATAAGGGTGGCGTAGCCAAGAAATCATGCTCCGTAGCTTGCATTGGTTGCAGCAAGTGCGTTAAGGTTTGCCCTCACGATGCCATTACGCTGGAGAATTTCCTTGCCTATATCGACTACGACAAGTGTAAACTTTGCCGCAAGTGCGTTGATGAGTGCCCAACGGGTGCCATTCTTGAGTTGAATTTCCCTCCCAAGAAAAAGAAGGTGGAGGAGGAAGTTAAAACAGAAAGTGTATAGTAAACATTTAGAATAATGAATATCGATTACGTTTTCTGATTTAAGATCACTTCATCATTCGTAAATCGATATTTATCATTCGATATTCAATACAAGTGAGTATGTTAAAGACCTTTCCTAAAGGCGGGGTACATCCCCCAGAGAATAAGTTTTCGGCCGATAAAACCATAGAGGCTTTACCTTTGCCTGAGCAGGTAGTTATCCCCATATCGCAGCATATTGGTGCCCCAGCAGCAGCTGTGGTGGCTAAAGGCGATAAGGTGGTGGTTGGTCAGGTTATTGCCAAAGCCGCAGGCTTCGTGTCGGCTAATATTCACTCTTCGGTATCGGGCACAGTAGCTTCGCTCGATCCCGTGCTCGACTCAACTGGCTACAAAAAGCCAGCAATAACCATTACCGTTGAGGGCGATGAGTGGTTGGCTGAGATTGACAGGAGTCCCGATCTTAAAAAGGATATCAATCTTAGCGCCGAGGAGATTGTTGCAAAGGTAAATGAGGCCGGTATTGTTGGCCTTGGTGGAGCAACCTTCCCGTCGCATGTTAAGCTATCGGTTCCCAAAGGGAAAAAGGCCGATGTGCTTATAATTAATGGAGTGGAGTGCGAGCCCTACCTTACATCGGATCACAGGCTTATGCTCGAGAAGGCCGATGAGCTAATGGTGGGAATCTCTATCCTTAAGAAAGCCCTTGGCGTTGAGCGTGCCCTTATAGGTGTTGAAAATAACAAACGCGATGCCATTGCACATCTTAAGCAGGTTTCTGCTGGATATGCAGGTATTGAGGTGCATGCCCTTAAGGTGAAGTATCCACAGGGAGGCGAAAAGCAGCTAATCAAAGCGCTTATCAACCGCGAGGTTCCATCGGGCAGTCTTCCCATTGAGGTAGGTACTGTGGTTCACAACGTGGGAACAGCCTTTGCGGTATACGAGGCTGTGCAGAAAAACAAGCCATTGGTTGAGCGTGTAGTTACCGTTACAGGTAAAAAGTTGGAAAACCCTGGCAACTTCATGGTGCGAATAGGTTCGCCAATATCAAAATTAATTGAGGCTGTGGGTGGACTACCCGATGATACAGCTAAGGTGGTTAATGGTGGCCCCATGATGGGTAAAGCGCTTAGCACAATTGAGGCGCCTGTTACCAAGGGAACTTCGGGAGTTATACTGTTTCCTGAAAACGAGTCATTGCGACCAGAGGTGCAACCATCGTGTATTCGCTGTGGTAAGTGCATCAGTGCTTGCGCCATGGGACTGGAGCCATACCTTCTTATCCGCCTATCGCAGCGCAAGATGACTGAGCGGATGGAGGAGGAGCGTATACTCGATTGTATGGAGTGCGGCTCATGTAGCTACGTTTGCCCCGCCAATCTGCCGTTGCTCGACTACATCCGCTTGGGCAAAGGCGATGTAAGCGCTATGGTTAGGGCACGCAAAAACTAAAAATAGATGATATAAACTCTAGAATAATGAACAAACTACTTGTTGTATCTCCATCACCACACGTTCACAGCGGCGACTCAACCCCAAGGTTGATGTACAACGTGGTGCTGGCGCTTATTCCAGCACTGGCCGTTACGCTGTTTTACTTTGGACTAGGGGCGCTTATTGTTACCGCAATCTCCATCGTGTCGTGCTTGGTGTTCGAATTCCTAATTCAGAAATACCTGCTTAAGGTTAAACCATCCATTTCCGATGGCTCGGCATTGGTTACTGGCTTAATCCTGGCCTTCAACCTGCCATCAAATCTGCCTTGGTGGATTGTGGTGATTGGTGCGCTGGTTGCCATTGGGGTTGGAAAGTTGAGCTTCGGTGGCTTGGGGCGTAACCCATTTAACCCGGCTTTGGTAGGCCGTGTATTTTTGCTAATATCTTTCCCAGTGCAGATGACCAGCTGGCCATTGCCCATTGAGTCGAGGATGAGCTATATTGATGCCGTAACAGGTGCAACCCCACTGGCTGTGGTTAAAGAAGGGCTTAGCAAGGGTGAGCTAATGAGCAGCATTGTCGACCAAATACCTAGCCATATGCAGCTGTTTATGGGCGCAATGGGTGGCTCGCTGGGCGAGATAGCCGCATTTGCATTGCTCATAGGTTTTGCGTGGATGCTTATTACCAAGGTTATCACATGGCATATTCCTGTTTCAATATTTGCAACCATTGGTATTTTCACAGGGATATTGTGGCTAATCAATCCAGAGGCAAATGCCGATCCAATTTTTCACCTGATTACCGGAGGGGTAATGCTAGGGGCAATATTTATGGCCACCGATTACGTTACCTCACCCATGCATCCCAAGGGGATGTGGATATTTGGAATTGGGATAGGTGTTATTACTGTGGTAATCCGTGTTTGGGGCGCTTACCCCGAGGGCATTTCATTCGCAATACTAATTATGAATGCCTTTGTTCCACTTATTAATCGATATTTAAAACCATCACGCTTTGGAGAGGAGGTGAAGAGAAATGGCTAAAGAATCAACTTTTAAAAATATGACCCTAACCCTTCTAACAGTTACCTTGTTAGCTTCAGCTAGTTTAGGGTTTGTATACAGTTTTACCAAAGGGCCAATAGAGGATGCACAAAATGCTAAGATTAATAATGCAATTAGCCTGGTTCTTCCCGAGTTCGACAATAGACCCTCGGCCGATAAGTTTACTCGAGAGGTTGATGGCGGGTTGCTAACATTCTATCCTGCTTCAATGGGGGACGACGCTGTGGGAATGGCAATCCAAACATTTACTAAGAATGGTTTTAGCGGCCAAATCGATTTAATGGTTGGTATACTGGCCGATGGGACAATACACGCCATAGAGGTGATTGCCCATAAGGAAACCCCGGGCCTTGGCGATAAGATGGAAAGCGGAAAATCCGACTTTAGCGTTCAGTTCCAAGGTAAGCATCCCGATGAGTTTAAACTAGCTGTAACAAAGGATGGTGGAAATGTCGATGCCATCACAGCTTCAACCATAAGTTCGCGCGCATACTGCGAAGCAGTTCAACGTGCATACGATGCATTTGTAAAGGAAGGAGGTGCTAAATGAATCAGGTAACGAATTTTACCAAGGGGTTTGTTAAGGAGAATCCTGTGTTTGTTTTACTGCTGGGTATGTGTCCCGCGTTGGGTACAACCACAAGCGCAATTAATGGTTTGGGTATGGGGCTAGCTACCACTTTTGTGCTGGTAATGGCCAACTTGGTGATATCACTGGTTAAGAACCAAATCCCTGCTAAGGTGCGTATCCCTTCGTTTATTGTGGTAATTGCATCGTTTGTTACCATGGTCGATTTAAGTATGGCCGGATTCCTACCCGCGCTGCATGAGCAGCTTGGACTGTTTATTCCTCTTATTGTTGTTAACTGCTTGGTTCTAGGTCGTGCCGAGGCCTTTGCGTCGAAGAATAATGTGGGCTCCTCGGTGATAGATGGATTGGGTATGGGCTTAGGCTTTTCGTTTGGACTAACCCTGCTAGGCGCCACTCGCGAGATATTGGGTAGCGGGCAGGTATTTGGGGTAACCCTATTCCCCGACACCTATGCAATGCTTGTGTTTGTGCTTGCTCCGGGAGCTTTTATCGCCTTGGGATACCTCACTGCAATTATGAACCGACTTGCCAAAAAAAGTAAATAGATTTAGCCATGGAATATATCATTATAATTATATCGGCTGTTTTTGTCAACAATATCGTGTTGGCTCAGTTCCTTGGGATATGTCCGTTCCTGGGGGTTTCGAGTAAAGTAGAAACAGCAATAGGTATGAGTGGTGCGGTTACTTTTGTTATGATTATTGCAGCCATTGTAACCTATCTGATTATGCACTACGTGCTTTTGCCTCTTGAGATAGGATATATGCAAACAGTGGCGTACATACTTGTTATTGCATCGCTTGTGCAGATGGTTGAGATTATACTAAAAAAGGTTAGCCCTGCGCTTTACCAAGCATTGGGGGTATTTCTGCCTCTAATCACAACCAACTGTGCCATTCTGGGGGTAGCCATTCTATTGGTGCAAAAGGAGTTCAACCTACTGGAGAGCGTGGTGTTTGCCATTGCCAACTCCGTTGGATTTGCCCTTGCACTTATTGTATTTGCCGGTATTCGTGAGTCGCTCGACCTTGTTGATTTGCCCAAGGGTATGAAGGGCGCTCCCATAGCACTTGTTGTTGCAGGTATTTTAGCTCTTGCATTCATGGGGTTTGCCGGAATAGTATAGTTTATAAAAATCCAGCCTAACAAAACGGGCCATCCATTTAGTCAGTATGATTATTCGGATGGCCTTTCTGTTTTTTCTCTAGAGTTCGCTTAGTATACCCCCAGTGTGCCAAAAAAGGATGTTCTTGCTCACATCTATTTTACCTTTTGCAATGTAGTCTAATACTCCTGCAGCAGCTTTGGCGGTGTAGGTGTTGTCCAGTAGTATGCCCTCGTGCTCAGAGAATAATTTTATGGCTTCAGCCGATTCCTTTGAAGCGATGCCATAACCAGGGCCAACAAAATTGGTGTCAACTGTTAGTTCCGATTTGTCAATCGCAAACGGATTCCCTAACCTTTGGAGCACTGGTTCTGCGCAGCTGCTAATGCTCTGGGCTAGCTGGTCGAAGCTATTGTCGGCGCTAACGCCGATAATTTTGATTTTATCCAGTCCATAAAGCCTTTTGCCAATCTCCAAACCTGCCTGCGTTCCGCCCGATGAGGTGGAGTGAATGATATAGTCGAACTCAATCCCCATCTCCGCCTGCTGCTGTTTCAATTCCCGAGCTGCATTAACAAACCCTAGACAACCCACGGCATTGGATGCTCCAAGAGGGATGAGGTATGGCTTTTTGCCACTCCGTATCAAGTTGTTGTACACATCGTTCATCTTGCTGTCACGCTCCTCCCTCGATGAAACGTAGTGGATTGGCACGTTAAGCATTAAATTTACCTTGTGGTTACCCGTTGCCACTTTTGGTTTCTCTCCATTTTGAACAAGAATGCAATCTAGCCCAATCCTTTTACAAACCTGTGCTGTAATTCGTGCATGGTTCGATTGCACTGCTCCGCAGGTTATAATGGTGTCGGCTCCTTGAGCTATGGCCTCAGCAATTGAATACTCCAACTTCCGAAGCTTATTGCCCCATACCAGCTGGCCAATAAAATCGTCGCGCTTAATGAAAAGCCGAGGGCTTTTGGGGTAATCTTTGGTAATCCTCTTGCACTGCTCAATGGGGGTGTTTAGATTGGAAAGGGAAAGCTTGCTGATGGATTCAAACACCTGAATTGCCTTATTCATCTTTTTACAGATTTTATGTTTGAGAGTACGTGTGAGGCTACAATGCCTTTCGAATAATCTTGTTCATAGCGCTTCCGGCAGCCTGATGCCCTGCTCCATTAATTTGATTAGTAGTTCCTGTGAAGTAAAGGTCTGTTTTCGGGTTGTAAAAGGCAAAGGAACCCGTTTGTCCCCAAAAGCCCAGCACCTCGCCAATGGGCTTGAAAGGTGATGCAATGCGGGGAACGAAGAGTTTCTCCAGTCCAACCCCAAAGTAGAATATTCCAGGGCCAAAAAGTAGGTTCCACTGCTTTAGCTCATTAATCCTCTCTTTCGGGAAAAAGGTTCCATTGAAAAATGCTTTGATTACGGCCATCACTTCTTTTGATGTTGAAACAATACCACCCTCAACCGTAACAGAGGCCATATACCTGGGAATCCACAGCTCCTTATTTCTGTAGTAGAATTTGGTTGGCGTATCGTCGGAAGTGTCGCTGTAGGCGTAGGTGTTTCTTAGACCCAATGGCTCAAATATATACTCCCTGAAAACCTCACCTATGGCTTTGCCAGTTACAATCTCTATTATCCTGCCTAAAATTTGGTAATTCGTGTCGGAATAATTTGCTTTTCCCTTTTTCCCAGGCATGAAGTTTGGCTTTAGGTTTTTTATTAGCCCAATGGTTTTGTCCAAATCCCATGCTTCGTCCTTTCCTGCCAGCAATTCATCGGCAGCAGTTTTTCCGCTTGGCTGCTTATGGAAGAAGTAATCGGGAATTCCCGATGTGTTGGATATAAGATGCCTTATGGTGATTTGGTTGGAGTAGTCAGTTCCTTTTAGAATATGCAACCCCTTTACCATTTCAGCAGGTAGATATTTAGCTATTTTATCGTCCAAACTTAGCTTTTGCTCGTCGATTAGGCGTTGCACAACAATGGTTACGTATAGTTTGGTAACGCTGGCAATAAAGTACGTATCGTCTTTGCCCATTTCGCCTGCCGCTCCGTGCCACGCAAAGGTCCCGCTGCCATCCTCAACGCAAAGGGCTGCGCTGAATACTTTTTTGCTTTTTACCATTTTCTCAACTGTTTGGTTGAGAAATGTTTCGTTGAGTTTTGTGTTCATGTTTAGAGTTGCTTAGTATTCTAATGATTTTTAACCTTAACCCAGTTTTGGAATAGGATATCGTAAACTTTATAGTAGGTCTCTCCATTTGGGGTTGTTTCCCTGTAAATCAGTTCATAGCCTAGGAGTGAATTAAGGGCTCGAATTACTGAGGCCGAAGCGGATAGGTTGTGAGAGCGAATAAATTCGCTTGCGGTTGGATGATAAACTATGCCCTCAGAGGCAATTGCCTTAAACAGCCTCCATTGTGCCGTAGTGAGCAGATTCCTGTAGTTAATGAAGAATGGCTCTTGCTCCATGAGCAATGCGTTGGCCTGTTGTTTCCAATGCTCCGTTTTTGCAACCTTATGGGTTGCTGCAAAGAGTTTGTTACAAAGCAATTGCACGTAGTAGGTGTGCGTGTCACACCAATTTAATACCTCCGCCGCTGTTTCTTTGGCAATGCTTTTTTTGTTGATTTCAAACTGTTTAACTATAAAATCGGCATAGGTATCTCTATCAATTTTCTGTAGCTTCAGAAGTTGGGTGCTTCTGTAGAATGGACGCTTGGGCGATGAGAATATTTCGCTCATTAAATGCTGCTGACTTCCGGAAAATATGAAAACCACATTGTTTAGCTGTTGCACGATTCCTCGCAGCCAAGCCTCTGAGTTTTTTTCGGGATAGCTGGCGATTTGCTGAAACTCGTCAATTGCTATCACTGTTGGGTAGGGCTGGCTGTTAATTAGTTGAAGAATGGAGGATATACTGTTTTCAGCCTCGCTAGGCTTAAGGTCGAAACTTACCTGGGGCTGTCCCGATAGTGAATCGAATGAAACCGTTGGACGAAATGATTTAATTACATTCCATATCTTTTGTCCAAATGAGGTGTTTTCATTGATTGACTGAATAAGTGAGGATGACAGTAAACCGAACAAATCGTTTAGCCTTTCTGTTGGGAGTATGTCAATGTATATACCTTTGTAGTTTTTGGGCAGCTTGCCTAGGGCATGATGGATTAAGCCTGTTTTTCCTAGCCTACGGATGGAGATGATGGTGGATGAGTTCCCGTTTACGATATTACTCAAGAGCCACTCAGTTTCCTTTTCTCGGTCGCAAAAGTATAACTCGCCATGATAGCCAGCAGTAGAAAAGGGGTTTATTATTGGTTTAATTTCCATTGCACAATTTTATAATAATGCAAATATAGCTAACATAATGTTACAAACATAATGTTAGTAACATAATGTTAGTTGAAGTGAATGCTTTACTATTAAGTATTCACCTTGCCCAACGGATTGCTAATGGTTAAGCCTTAAAGCAAACTTAGAACTTTTTAATGATTTCGGAAAATGCGCCTAGAAAGGAATCAACAATGCTCTTTTCAATAGTCAATGCAGGGTCCAACCTCAACACCTCAGTATTTGGACGCTTACAAAGAATGAAACCCCTAATGAATAGCTCCTCGTACATCTCCTGGGCATTGCTCTTAAACTCTATGGCAAGAATTAGTCCACGCCCCCTAATGCTTTTAATTAGTGGGTAATCATTCTTTATCTTTAGCAGTTCATTAAGCAGAAAATTACCTAATTCTTGCGATTTTTGTAGTAGATTATCATCCTCTATAATGCTTATTACTTCCTTGATAACAAATGCCCCAAGGGGGTCGTTCTGGTGCGATTGGGCGTATACGAATTTTACGTTTTCCAACCTTTGGGCAATTCCGCCTGAAATTGCCGTAACGCTTACTGGGTAGCCATTGCCAATGCCCTTGCCCATGGCTACAATATCGGGCTGAATGGGGTAGTGATGAAAGCCAAACCATTTACCTGTGCGACCAATACCAGTGGTAACCTCGTTGGACATTACGGTTCCTCCATTGGCGTGAACCTTTTCAGCTATCTTCTCAATTAGCGATTTTGAGGGGAACCGGACTAGTCCCGATGAGCTGCCGGGCTCTAGCATAAAGACACCTATTCTATCGAAAGGGATTTTCTCAAAATCGTCGCATTGGCCCGTACAACCATCTTCACCGTTATTGCATCCGCAGTTGAGCCTGTCGTAAAGGAACCAGCTGTCGGCTGATTTATGCGCTGCATCGCCGTAGGCTCCAAAGTACGATTCCTTGAAGGTGAGAGCCAGTGGCTTGTCGGATACGGCTCTGGCTATTCGCATGCCCAGTTCTACTGCTTCGCTGCCCGAGCAAAGGAATTCGCACTTGCCACCTTTCAATCCAACAATTTCAAGAATTTTCCCTGAGACCTCGCTTATAATTGGATGACAATACACAAAACCCGTATGGGTTATTCTACCAATCTGACTGGCAATTGCTTGGTTCACACGCTTGTTGTTGTGCCCAACGGAAGTACACCATACACCAGATTCTAGATCGATGTAACGATTTCCGTTATTGTCAATAATGTAGCAGTTGTTAGAGTCGACAATGTTGTCGAGTTTAAGCTGGTGGCCTGTTGTCCAGATAATGTTTTTCATCATAATAAAATTAATTTTCAATTGTATGATGGATCATCCATGTATGTTATTTTATCAATAGAGTGTTTGTGTTTTGCAAACAAGGATGTATCATATTAATCTAAAATTCTAAGCAAAACCTTGTTTTCATATTTATTCCCATCCATAACAAAATTGGTGGAGCCAATAGTTTTGAATTGATTTTTCTGGTAGAATTCCAATGCGCTAAAGTTTTTATGGTAAACGGTAAGCCATGCTGCTTTGTAATTTAGACTTTGCATATGCTCAAAAGATTTCTCAAGAAGCATTCTTCCAATGCCTTTCCCCTTAAACCTTTCCAGCACATAAAGAACCGCTATTTCGGGGCAATCAATCTCAATTTCAACAGGGCATTTCTCGTTCAAAGCAATTTCTATACACCCTAAGAGATGGCTTTCCGTTTCGGCAATTAGCATCACTCGGCTTTTATCCTCTAATGTTTTTTTAATGTTTTCATAGGTGAATTCACTCATCACGTATTTTGAGAATTCAGTTCTAATCCCCTCCTCGGCATAGGTGGCAATCCATACTTGCTGTTTAAGCACAGCTATGTTGTAAATATCTTTTGTGTTTGCCCTTCGAATCTGCATCGCTAGAGTTCCTCTGCTCGTTCAATTTTTCCTGATAAATCCTTAATAAATCTTACCATTGGGGCACCGTCAATCACATCATGATCGAGAAGAATAGTGGCATTCAAAACCTCTCGGATTTTTATTTCGTCGCCCACAACCATGGGTTTTTTTAGAACCGACCCTATACCAAAAGATATTGGATGCACTGCCCTATGGATAAACCAACCCTTTACCTGTCCCATCATTCCCACCGAGGTTACCGAAACGTTTCCCATTTTGCCATAGGCAAATCTAGGATTGCGTAGAATTACCTTCCAAACCAGCCGTCGTAGAACCCCAGGTAGATGGTAGTAAAACCTTTCGGTAAGGGATGGCCTTTTGTTTAGCACAATATCTGATGATGACGAGGATAGAGCTTTTGATTTCTCAATTTCGCTGGTTATCTCAGTAACACTTTTGGAGTTACATCTCTCAATAACAATGGGTAGGGGAACTCTTTTCCCGTCAATCAATTTCTCCACTAAGAAAGAGATGTTTATTTCGTTGAAAACAACCAGTTCCCTTTTACCCTTGAGGAACGCAGCAGCTTCGGGATGCTGCTCCAGCGTGGTGGCGATAACCTTTAAAACCCACGCATTGAAAGATACTTTAACCCCAGTCTTCCTAAGCTCTCTAATCTTCTTTCGGGCATTGGTAACATCGAACTCTAGTATTGCAGCCACATGATGCTTGGCAAGCCCTATCGAAAAAACATCGAAGGTGGCTACTCGTGAGGTTGGAATTTTTTGGGTACTGGCAACAGATTTCATAATAATACTACTTATCCGACTTCAGAATGCTCAAAGCTGCTTCCAAAATGGTATCAATGCCATTTGCCTCATCAACGGGACTTAGCTCAACAATGATATCAGCTGGTACGCCATTCTCTATATGTTCACCCTGTGGGTTTATGGTTTGGGTTGCTGAGAATCTGAAGATCCAACCATTGGGGAGTTCTCCATACGCTGGTATTCCACCACCACCGCCTGTATTGTCGCCCACTAGCATGGCGTTAGGTAGTGACTTCATCATTTGTGCGAAAAGGTTCGATGCACTGTATGAGTTCCTGTTGCACAGCAAAACCACCTGCCCTGTAAAACGCTTGCCGGAGCGCGGTGAGATACTCAACTTTCTCCATGGGGAGAAATTGTCCTTTCCGGAGCCATTTTTAACTCGGCTATAACCATAATCGAAATCTTGATCTGTTAAGGCCGATGCCAAAGCCACTGCGTTGTTTGATGAGCCTCCCCCGTTACTTCTTATATCAATAATTATCCCGTTCAGTCCTTGGGCACGATCTATCAACTCATCGATGTTCGCTTCTGAAATGGAGCTGCCAAACGAAGAGTAGTAAACGTAGAGAGCCTCGTCGATAATTTGGTTGTGAAGGGGGCCTGTAATCTTATAGTCTGAGCCTAAATAGTTTCTGTAGATGATGTTCTCGTTGAAGTTTGCCGGATAGTCGAGAAACCAGTTCCAGTTCCTACTGCGGTCGAAAGGGCTAGTAATATTTACATGCCCATCGTTTAGCTCGTATAGCATACTGGCCATCACATCAAATAGTTCCTTATCACTCATACCTTCGTAAACCATAGGGCGATAGGTACTATAGATCTCGTTCCAGTCAATCGATTTGTACTCAAAATACGAGTACTTATTGTTTAGCTCGTGCCAAAGATGCTCAAAGTTACTTAGGGGGTTGCTTTCAGGGTCATCAGCCAGGAAGTGTTTGGCGCAACCAGATATAACAATAGCCATTAGGGCTAAAATAAATATTCTTTTCATAGTAATGTGCTTATGCTTACGTGCCAAAATCCATTGCTTTGCGAAATGGGTTCGGGATTGTTGATTCTCAAAAATTCGTATTGGTAAGCTAACGAAACAGAGTTTCCCGATTTAAAGAAGAAGGAAATCCTAGGGTTTATGCTAAGGTTCCAGGAATGGTGCGGAAGAAATGCCTCAATGGATCTGTACCATCCTTCAAATCCTGAGTTCTCGGGGTTCAGGTAGCCCTCGGGCGAGTTCGACACGTAGGATGGACGGAGGTAGAAACCCAGTAGCTGAATGTCGGTTGGTATCTCCACAATAAAACCTCGGTTAAGTAGGGTGAATCGTTTGGCAAGGAGGGCCGCAAAACCAAATGTTGTGAAGTAGTTCGACCGTTCACTAAAATTACCATAGCCGTGGTTTTGGTAGTAGTTCAGGAAGTTGTTGTTGGACCAACCCAATGCCAAGTGGTAATTAGACTCTTTGGGGATAGCGTATAAGCTATAATTTTTAAAAGCAAAACTTGTGAATGAGCATGAATTGCCCGATGAGTTGCTAATCCCAAGGTTACTAAAGGAGAGTTGGAAAAACTTGGTTTTGCTATCGGTTTGCCTCTGGTACGAAAGCCCACCGGCCAGTCCATAACCCACGTATGCTAAAGGCGACATGCTTTGGTCGCGCAGTGCGGTTTGTCCTACTCCTAGGCTAGTGTTAATTTGATGCTGGGTTTGCCCGTAGGTTTGTGTAGCAAACAGTAACATTGGACAAATCAGAAATTGTAAAAATTGATATCTTTTCATTGATGGTAAAGGTAATTATTTTCCGTCAAGCCTAATACCAAAGAATATGCCACAATCAAGTTGGTTCATACATTTAGATAGTTATGTTGAACTTGCTTTACCTAGGGTGTTCACTATCGAACAGACACTGTCTGGAAATGGATCAATGGCTCAACCTAAGGGTGGGGTAGGAGTTGGATAGCACCCATAAAAAAGCTGAACAAAGTTTGTTCATATCTGTTGATTGTAGTGTGAACAAAATCTTCAGGTTTTAAATAGAGTAATTTTATGATACATAGAAATATGAACAGATTAGTGATTCTTTTACTTGTCTTATCAGCGCATTTTGTGGCAATGGCTCAATCGGGTTCAATAAAGGGTGTTGTTATCGATAGCGAGACATCAGATGGTGTTCCATTCGCTACAGTTGCGCTTTACCAAGGAACCAGCGATACCCCTGTTGCAGGGGTTACCACCAACTTGGATGGTGAGTTTTCCATTATCGGGGTTGCGGCGGGTAGCTATCGTATCTCCTTTTCGTTTATAGGTTACGTTTCGCAAGATATAGATAATATTGAGATTACACGTTCTAACCCTAATGTATCGTTAGCCCCAATCAGGCTTTCGCCCTCATCGGTAGATATCGATGGGGTAGAGGTTAGCGCAATGGCCCGAACGGTGGTGAATAGGTTGGACCGGCGTACGTATAGAGCCGAGGATTTTGAAACCGCCCGTGGCGGTTCGGCTACCGATGTGCTTAACCGTCTTCCTTCGGTTTCTGTATCGCCCGATGGGGAGGTGTCTGTTCGTGGTACCACCGATTTTATGGTGTACCTCAATGGTCGCCCCACCCAAATGGAACCATCGATGCTGCTGGGTCAAATCTCGGCCAACAATATCCAAAGTATCGATGTTATTACCGTTCCCTCAGCACAGTACGATGCGCAGGGTAAGGGTGGAATTATTAATATAACCACAAAATCAACAGGGATTGAAGGCTTTTCGCTTTCGGCAAATGGTTTGCTGGGGGGCGCTCCCTGGGGCAACCGAACCGATGATTTGTCGGGCTACAACCTCACGGATAATAGCTATGGCGGTGGATTAAACTTTACCTATGGCAATAATGGCTGGCTGTTGTTTGGTGGATTGAACTACAGTATGCGTGATGTAAATAGCGAACGGTCGGGTTCGGCACGAATCCTCAATAAAGAGAATGGTACCTACAAGCATATGATTGCCTCGGGTTTGAAACCAGAGTGGTACGAAAATCTATCGGCAAATTTGGGGTTCGAAGCAAACCTCTCGGAGCAATCCCAACTTTCGGCATCCTACTACTATGGAACCCGCACCGAGGGGCGTAAGGCTATGTATCTATACAATATTTTTACTGCCGATAGAGACCAAAATCCTGTTGAAGGGGTGCCAACCAACGAGCATTGGATTTTTAATCCCAACGAGGGCATTCGCGAGGGTACTTTCCATACCATTAATGCCGATTACACCTACCGATTTGATGAGTCTACAACGCTTACGCTATCGGGTTTGTACGAGCATTCGGTGCTTACCCACAGCGTTAACAACCCCAATATCGATTATAATCCGAGCACAGGTTTGCTAGGTAACCATTTGCTACACTACAACCAGATGGATAATACCCCTTTGGATGGTTTTAGGTTTTCTGCTGACTTTAGCAAGAAGTTCGATAATGGGCAAACCCTTAGCTTGGGGCTTCAGCCCCAGTTCTTTGCCATTGCTGGGGGGCTTGACTACGACACTCTAAATATTACAACCAACACCTGGGGGGCATACACAGAATTTGAGAATCAGATTGATTTAACCCGTGGTATTTATGCAGGGTATGTCGATTACAGCGGGAGCCTTGGCAACCTTAGCTACAAGGCAGGTCTGCGATTGGAGTACACCGATCAGGAGCTCAATATTGATAACCCCGACTACTTTAGCATTTTCGATAGGGCCACAACCGATAGGCATATCCAGCAAAAGCTCGACTGGTTCCCTAGCTTGCACATGGGATACTTAATTTCCGAGTCCGATAATGTTTCGTTGGCCGCTAGCCGAAGGATTAGTCGTGCACCCATTAAGAATATGGCACCTTTCCTTTTCCGCCGACACCTAGAGGTTTACCTAGTTGGCGACCCAGCTCTTAAGCCTGAGTACATCAATAATGTGGAATTGTCGTATAGCAAGGCTTTCGATAAGCAGCGATTTACCCTAATCGGTTTTTACCGTGGGGTCGACAATGCCGTTTTTAGGGTTAACACAGTTTACGACGATGATCTGATTCTAATTCGTAGCTTCACAAACTCGGGCAATACAACGGCTATGGGTGCTGAGCTAAATGCCAATATGGAGCTTGGGGACAAAACTAAACTTTTTGTTGGCGGCTCGCTATACGATTACCACGTACAGGCCGATATTTTTGGATATCAGGAGGATAATCGCTCTCTCTCGTGGAGCCTAAAGGGGAATCTAAATATAATAGTAAGTAGGGCGTTAAGCTTTAATGCCGATTTCGATATGCGTTCGGCGCAGGTTACAGCCCAGGGGCAAAACGAGATGCGCTATTTGGCCAATGCTGCGTTGAAATACTCTCCAGTAAAGTTCACCGGATGGAGCTTTACTCTACGTGCATTAAATATCTTAAATACCAATACTCGTGAGTTGAGCACTCGTGCTTACGATTCCAGCGGAACCCAAATATTTTATCAGGATACTGAATACTATTGGTATGGACCAATTGCCGAGTTGGCAATATCCTATGATCTGAACTGGAAAGGGCAAGCCAAGAAAACGGGTAGTGAGTTTGGTAGGGATGAGTTTTAGTGGGTGTTATATAGTGATAGATTTTCATAAATCATAAAAACAGTTGGTCATTTAGCAGGGCCTAACTGGAATTGAATATTATTAATGGAACAAATATTTACCCATTTTGTATACTTTTCAAAATTCCTAGATTTTAAGCAACAGAGACCATCCTGTGAGCAATTTATAATACCCCTATGCTTTTAATAGTTTTTTACTGACTTTTGCTAAGGATTATATCTTCTCTGTTTTATATGCCTTAGCCTTAGTATATTAATGAAGTACTGCTGTTTAGGTATTTGCAAGGTACAGCTTTGCGTAGCGATTGCGTAGATATCTTAAGCAACATCTATGGTAAAGGCTTTACCTCAATTGAGAATGACCATCAATGCGGTGTTCTCTGTCTTACTGCGTATGCAGGCATCTGCACCTTAAGAAATTAAACAATGAATCCTCTCCATAAGTCCCAAAATGCTGATTTTCATCCTTTTTAACCCTTTGCCCCTAAAGCCTGCCTGAATGCGGCGCAAGCGGCAGGCAGGGGAAAGTTTAAAAATCAGTATTTTAGCAAGTCCCCCCTTCCTGCAGCAGGCAGGTTTAGGGGATTTACGGGTAAAAGGACTTTTCGGAGTGGACTCAACAATAGACAGATTTATAAGTAAGTTGGTTTAATTCAAAATTCATAATCAAATAACTAATCCATAGGATTATAGGTGAGGTGTTGTTGTGTGCTGGTAGAATCTCTTACTATAGGGGATGTTGTATGGAAAACTAATTCCAAATCACACAATAATTTTCGTAATTTTGGCGAAATTTTAATTTCTTATACAAATTTAAATGCCAAATAAAATGGTTATTCTCTTTGGAGGCAAATCCCAACAGGTAATTGCAGTAGGTTCATCGGTTCAACTATCCAGCATCGAGATCGAAAAACTAGAATGGCTCTTTAGCGGAGCAAAATTGATTAATCAACCAAGGCTTGAGGGTTACTTTGTGGGACCAAGGCGTGAAATGATTACCCCATGGAGCACTAACGCCGTTGAGATTACCCAAAATATGGGCATTGAGGGCATACTCCGTATTGAAGAATTTTTTGCTGTTGATGGGGAAAACGCTGATTTCGACCCTATGCTCCAAGTACTTTACACGGAGTTGAATCAGAATATCTTCACCATTGAAAAACAGCCCGACCCCATAATTTACATTGACGATGTGGCTGCATACAATCAGCAGGAGGGGCTTGCCCTTAGCGACGATGAGGTGGAGTACCTCAACAGCCTTAGCCAAAAACTTGGTCGCAAGCTAACCGATAGCGAGGTATTTGGTTTCTCCCAAGTTAATTCGGAGCATTGTAGGCATAAAATATTCAACGGCACCTTTATTATTGATGGTCAGGAGAAGCCCAGCACCCTTTTCCAGCTAATCAAAAAAACATCCAAAGAGAATCCAAACTTTCTAGTTTCAGCTTATAAAGATAATGTGGCTTTTATCTCGGGACCATATGCAGTTCAATTTGCCCCTCTAACCCAGAATAAGCCCGATTTTTTCACCGAGAAGGAATTTCAATCCACCATATCGCTAAAGGCCGAAACGCACAATTTCCCCACCACAGTTGAGCCATTCAACGGTGCAGCAACGGGTACTGGTGGCGAAATTCGCGACCGATTGGCTGGTGGAAAGGGGTCGTTACCCCTAGCTGGAACAGCAGTTTATATGACTGCCTACCCTCGCCTAAAAGGGGGAAGAGAATGGGAGAAGAATATTGCCGAGCGTCCCTGGCTTTACCAAACACCAAGGCAAATTCTGGTTAAGGCATCAAATGGTGCAAGCGACTTTGGCAACAAGTTTGGCCAACCTCTAATCTGCGGTTCACTGCTTACCTTTGAGCATACCGAGAATGGCAAAACAATGGCGTTCGACAAGGTAATTATGCTTGCTGGAGGCATTGGCTTTGGCAAGAGCGAGCATAGCCAAAAGGACACCCCAGCCCAAGGCGACAAGGTGGTAGTACTAGGTGGCGATAACTACCGCATTGGAATGGGAGGCGGAGCAGTGTCGAGCGTTGCTACTGGAGAGTTTGCCAATGCCATTGAGCTGAATGCGGTGCAGCGGTCAAACCCAGAGATGCAAAAGCGTGCCATGAACGCCATCAGGGCAATGGTGGAGAGCGATAGCAACCCAATTATATCTGTCCACGACCACGGAGCAGGAGGGCACCTAAACTGCCTCTCAGAGCTGGTAGAGGCAAAGGGCGGAACCATTCACTTGGATAAATTACCCATTGGCGACCCCACCTTGTCGGCTAAGGAGATAGTGGGCAACGAGTCGCAGGAGCGTATGGGGCTGGTTTTAAGGGATGAGGATATTGAAGGCTTGAAGAAAGTGGCCGAGCGCGAACGCTCCCCCATATACGTGGTGGGCGAAACCACTGACGATATGCATCTGAGGTTTGAGGATAGTAAGGGCAATGCACCCATTGACCTACAGCTAGTTGATATGTTTGGCAACGCACCCCGTACCATAATGGAGGATAGCAATTTGAATGAGAAGTTCGAACCAGTAAAGTACGATACCAATAGAATACAGGAATACATTGAGCAGGTGCTTCAACTTGAGGCCGTGGCTTGCAAGGACTGGCTTACCAACAAGGTTGACCGCTCCGTTACTGGTCGCATTGCCAAGCAGCAGTGCGCTGGCGAAATTCAGCTACCGCTGAACAACTGCGGGGTAACGGCCATCGACTACCGAGGCAAGGAGGGAGTGGCAACTTCAATTGGTCACGCCCCAGCAGCTGCGCTAATTAACCCCGAGGCAGGCTCGGTGCTTGCGGTTGCCGAGGCGCTAACAAATTTGGTTTGGGCACCTCTTACCCACGGGCTTAAGGGTGTGAGCCTAAGCGCCAACTGGATGTGGCCCTGCAAAAATGCAGGAGAGGATGCTCGTTTATACGCTGCCGTTGAAGCACTTAGCAACTTCTGCTGTGCGCTGGGTGTTAACGTTCCCACTGGAAAAGACTCCCTGTCCATGACCCAAAAGTACAAGGATGGGCAAAAGGTTTTCTCACCGGGAACGGTTATAGTTAGCTCAGTTGCCGAAGTATCGGATGTGCGCAAGGTGGTTGAGCCAGTGATGGTTAAAAATGTGGCTTATCCAATCCTGTACATCAATCTATCAAAAGATGAGCATAAGTTGGGTGGCAGTAGCTTTGCCCAAACGCAGAATAATTTGGGCGACGATGCCCCAACCGTTACCGATGTTGAATACTTTGCCAAGGCATTCGGCGCAATTCAGGAGCTGATTGACAAGGGTTACATACTTGCAGGACACGATGTGTCTGCAGGTGGTTTAGCCACAGCCCTACTTGAGATGTGCTTTGCAAACAACTCGTGGGGAATTGAGGCCAACCTAACCGAGCTAACCAAAAAGGCCGACCTGGTGAAGGTTCTATTCAGCGAGAACCCCAGCGTTCTAATTCAGGTTGCTGTGGTTGATAAAGTAACCGCTATTCTTGCAAAGCACGGTATTGAATTTGCTCAAATTGCCAAACCCACACCAGAGCGGAAAGCAAGCATTATTGCCAACGGTGATACTGTATCACTAAGCATAGATGAGCTTCGCCATCTATGGTACAGAACATCGTATTTACTAGACCAAGACCAGAGCGGAAAGCAATTGGCTCAGGCACGTTACAGCAACTTTAGCCAGCAGGTGCTGAACTATAGCTTTAATAATGACTTTAAAGGCACGCTCGAATCGTATGGGTTAACAGCTACACCACCCGCAGGGAAGCGCAAGGCCAAGGGAGCCATTATACGCGAGAAGGGTGTTAATGGCGACCGCGAGATGGCATACTCCATGTTCCTTGCTGGGTTCGATGTGAAGGATGTGCATATGACCGACCTGATAAACGGCCGTGAAAACCTTGAGGAGATTGATTTTATTGTATTTGTGGGCGGGTTCTCAAACTCCGATGTGCTTGGCTCAGCCAAGGGATGGGCAGGCGCATTCCTATACAACGATAAGGCGCGCACAGCGCTAGATAACTTCTACAAACGTGACAATACGCTAAGCCTTGGGATTTGCAATGGATGCCAGCTAATGGTTGAGCTAAATCTGGTTTATCCCGAGCATAGCCAGCGGCCAAAAATGCTTCATAACGATAGCCATAAGTTCGAGTCGGGATTTGTGAATGTGGAGATACAGCCAAACCATTCGGTTATGCTCCAGTCGCTCCAAGGAACACGCCTTGGCGTGTGGATTGCCCACGGCGAGGGTAAATACCATCTACCCCTAAGTAAGGAGCAGTACCATATTGCGGGTGTTTATGGTTACGAGCACTATCCAGCCAACCCCAATGGCAGCGATTACAATGCGGCAGCAATATGCTCACACAATGGTCGCCACCTTGCCATGATGCCCCACCTCGAAAGGGCAATTTTTCCATGGCAGTGGGCGCACTACCCCGAAAATCGAAAGAGCGATGTGGTTACTCCTTGGCTCGAGGCATTTGTGAATGCAAGGAAATGGATTGAAGAGAGGAAGTGAGGGTGTTGATAAGTTTAAAAGTTGTTAAGTTTTATTCAATTAGTTTACAAACTCAAAGACAGTCCAAACAGAATCAACCCTCTACAGAAATAGCGTTAGGGCTTACTTGATATTGTTTGTAGCATGATGTTTCCGAAGAGTTACTTCGGTCTTCCGTCTTAGGAAACAACAGTATTATTGATGTCGAAAGTTCCATAATTAAACTATCAAACTAAATTTAAACAGTTTCTTAGTATATAGGTAAAAGTCTTTTTGTGTTATGCTCATTGGCATAAGTACATCTTGCTTGTAAATTTTTTCCTACCTTTGCCCACGTATGGGGGGTGCCCTTTTTTTGGGCTGAGATTATACCCTTTGAACCTGATGTAGTTAGTACTGCCGAAGGAACATATACCTGCCTCAACCCTACAGCATCTCCCTACAATTTTTTAATCTTTTAAAAGATAATGTATGGAGATACTAATCAATGACAAGCCTTATACCGTTAACGAGCACACCTCGCTCAGCTTAGCCCTTGAACTGATTGATATTAAGAATCAGTCGGGCATAGCCGTAGCCGTTAACAACCGGGTAATCCCCAAGGCTCACTGGCCTGGCCACACACTTAGCCCCAACGATAAGATCCTTGTAATTAGAGTTGCACAGGGGGGCTAGAGGGTGCTGACCATTAGAGAATGAGCAAACATACCGAGTAATCAAATCTTATAAATAGTAGATATCATGTCTAAAGCAATAACCCAGGAGCCCATACCTGGCTCAAAAAAGGTTTATATCCAAAGTCCAAATAACCCAACCGTTAGAGTGCCTATGCGCGAGGTGGCTATGTCGCCAACAAAAGGGAGCAATGGAGAGGTTACCCCCAATAGCCCAATTTATATTTACGACACATCGGGACCGTACACCGACTCCCAAATCCTGGTAGATGTACAAAAGGGTATTCCAAGAATTAGAGAGCAATGGATTGAGCAAAGGAACGATACCGTTAGGTTGTCCAAACCCACATCGGAATACGGAAATGAACGGTTTGCGAATAGGGAGTTGGATTCGCTCCGCTTTCCACACACCGTTGCAACTCCCCAAAGGGCTAAAGGGACTACGCCAATAACCCAGATGTACTACGCACGCAAGGGCATAATTACCCCCGAAATGGAGTACATAGCCATAAGGGAGACTCAGAACATTGAGGCAATGCACAGGGCTTATGCTGGAAGTAATGGGGCCGCTAACTCAATCCCACAACCCATAACAGCCGAGTTTGTGCGAAATGAGGTGGCAGAGGGCAGAGCCATTATCCCAGCCAACATAAACCACCCCGAGGTGGAACCGATGATTATTGGAAGAAATTTCCTTGTGAAGATTAACGCCAATATTGGCAACTCGCCCGTTACTTCGAGCATTAACGAGGAGGTGGAGAAGGCCGTGTGGGCTTTTCGCTGGGGTGCCGATACCATTATGGATTTATCGACAGGGCAAAATATTCATGAAACCCGTGAGTGGATTATCCGAAATTCTCCAGTACCAGTTGGCACCGTGCCAATATACCAAGCCCTTGAGAAGGTGAACGGAAACGTTGAGGAGCTTAGCTGGGAGGTGTTCAGGGATACTCTTATCGAGCAGGCTGAGCAAGGGGTTGACTATTTTACCATTCATGCAGGTTTGTTATGGGAGCATGTGCCTCTTACCGCAAAGCGCACCACGGGAATTGTGTCGCGTGGGGGTTCCATTCTGGCTAAATGGTGCATGCTGCACCATAAGCAGAATTTTCTATACACCCATTTCAACGAGATTTGCGATATTCTGGCTCAGTACGATGTGGCCGTATCGCTGGGCGATGGGCTTAGACCCGGCTCCATTGCCGATGCCAACGACCGCGCACAGTTTGCAGAGCTCGAAACCCTTGGCGAACTTACCAAAATGGCGTGGGATAAGCATGTGCAGGTAATAATTGAGGGCCCAGGTCATGTACCAATGCACAAGATAAAGGAGAATATGGAGCTGCAAGAAAAGCACTGCCATGGTGCTCCATTCTACACCCTTGGCCCATTGGTAACCGATATTGCCCCTGGGTACGACCACATAACATCGGCCATTGGGGGTGCAATGATTGGCTGGTTTGGCACCTCAATGCTTTGCTACGTAACCTCAAAGGAGCACCTTGGGCTTCCCAATAGGGACGATGTGAAGGAGGGCGTTATAACCTACAAGCTGGCAGCCCATGCTGCCGATATCGCTAAGGGGCATCCCGGTGCGCATTATCGTGACAATGCCATGAGCAAGGCTCGTTTCGAGTTCAGGTGGAGGGACCAGTTCCACATTAGCCTCGATCCCGAAAAATCGCTGGCCTTTCATGATGAAACCCTTCCCGACGAGGGTGCCAAGCTAAAGCATTTTTGTAGCATGTGTGGCGAGAAATTTTGCTCAATGCAAACCTCGCAGCAGGTAAACCAAATGGTGGAGGGGCTGGAAAAGAAAAAGGAGCAATTCGCCAAAGCGGGTGGCGATGTTTACGTAAAGCAGTAAGCTAATGAAGCTGGCGCTAATTACTCATCCCAACTCTTTTAGGTTCGAAGAGAAGATTGTTCAATCCCTTTTTGAAAATGGGTTGGAGTTGCTTCATATTCGCAAACCCGAGTGGGAGCCAGCAAAAATTGCAGAACTTGTACGTCAAATACCTGTACAGTTCAGGGAAAGGGTAACGTTGCATAGCCACTACTTTTTGGCCAACGATTTGGGTGTGGGTGGTATCCACATAACCAATACGGCAAAAGGGAAGAGGTACGAAGAAAGGTACAAGCATCTGAGAGTAAGCGTATCAACCCATAGCGTTGAGGAGGCAATTGGGCTAAGCTCAGCCTACGAGTATGCCTTTATTAGCCCAGTTTTTAGCAGTATATCAAAGAATGGGTATAATTCAGCTTTTGCCGATAACCAGCTTGCAGAGGCAAACAAATATTCGAAGGTGCCACTTTTTGCTCTTGGAGGTGTTGACATAGCTACAGCTCCAAATGCCAAAGGAATGAATTTTAAAGGTATTGCTGTACTTGGTGCGCTATGGAATAGAGAACCCCAGAATATTGTTAGTCATTTTATCAACCTAAAACAAATTGCCGATGACCTCCTTTAAACCCATAGTGCTCTGCATTTCGGGGTTCGACCCCTGCGGTGGGGCCGGAATACTCGCCGATTGCAAAACCATTGAGCAGCTAGGGGGTTACTGCATGGGTGTGGTTTCGGCCAATACCATACAAACCGAGAGCGCATTTATGGCAAACTGCTGGACAGATAGCCACTTTTTGCTAAGGCAGCTCGATGCTATTGTTGGAAGATATCCCATTTCTGCTTGCAAAATTGGGATTATTCAGTCGGTTGAGCTGCTTACCCTTATTGCTGAACGCCTTGCTGAGCAGGATTGTAACATCCCCATTGTATGGGACCCAGTGCTATCGGCAAGCGCAGGGTTTGCTCTTCACCAGCAAAGCAGGCTTAGGGCTACGGATATCCTTCCCAAAATTACCTGCATCACCCCCAATTTGCCAGAGGCACAGGCTCTTTTCGGCAATACCAGTTATGCAGATATTTCCGTTTCTACTGGCTGTGCTGTTCTGCTGAAGGGTGGGCATAGCAATGCCAGTGAGGTTACAGACACTTTATACTTTGGCAATGAGGTTCATCGGTTTACTCAACCCCGTTCCAAGTTCCAGAAGCACGGAACGGGCTGCGTGGTTTCGTCGGCCATTGCAGTGTCTTTGGCACTTGGCCAACCGCTGCCCAACGCCTGCAAGCAGGCGCAACAGTACGTAAGCGGCTATATCAACTCACACAATAGCCTTCTGGGCTTCCACAGTAACTATATCAGCAGAAATTTTAATTACGATTAGGTGCAATGAACAACATATCAAAACTACATTTTATAACAAATCAATGGAGCCAAACACCTATTTTTAATCAGGTTGAACGCTACATTAAGGGTGGTGGCAATTGGGTGCAGCTCAGGTTAAAGGGTTTTACTAAGGATGAGATGATTGAAGTAGGCAGACCAATATCATCCCTATGTAGGGAAAGCAACGTTAGGTTTATTGTGAACGACTGCGTTGAGGTAGCAGCCGAACTCAATGCTTGTGGGGTACATCTGGGCCGCGAGGATATGCTACCTGTTGAGGTCCGAAGAATACTTGGCCCTCACAAAATAATTGGTGCAACCGCCAACAATCTTGCTGAACTAGAGCATGCAATTGCTCAGCCCATCAACTACGTTGGGTATGGGCCATATCGATTTACAAAAACCAAGGAGAAACTTAGTGCTCCCATAGGGATTGATGGGTATAGAGAGGCCGTTAGCTTCATGGGTAGCAAGGATTGCCATATCCCAATAATTGCCATAGGTGGCATAGAGGTTAACGATATTGAGAGCATTTTAGGCATTGGGGTTTACGGAGTTGCCTTATCGGGCAACATATGTAATTCCGAGAATATAATTGAAGCAACAGAAAAATTACTACAAACCATTCAAAATATCCAATAGCTATGCTAACCATTGGAAACGTAACTTTTAAATCGAGACTATTCACCGGAACGGGGAAGTTCCCATCCAACGAAACCATGAGCTTGTCCATAAGGGAGTCGGGCTCGGAGCTGGTAACTCTTGCGCTTAAACGCATCGACACCAACAACCCCAACGACGACATGCTCAAGCATTTGAGGATTCCCGGTGTACACCTACTACCCAACACCTCAGGGGTTCGCAATGCCAAGGAGGCAGTTTTTGCTGCTCAGCTTGCCCGCGAGGCCCTGGAAACTAACTTTATTAAGGTTGAGATTCATCCAGATCCCCGCTACCTGCTGCCCGACGGGGAAGAGACTCTTAAGGCAACCTACGAGCTTGCAAAGCAAGGCTTTATTGTTTTGCCCTACATTGCTGCCGACCCCGTGCTTTGCAAAAAGTTGGAGGATGCTGGAACAGCAGCGGTTATGCCACTTGGTTCGCCCATAGGGAGCAACCGTGGGATACTTACCCGCGATTTTATAAAGATAATTGTTGAGCAAAGCAACGTGCCTGTGATTGTTGACGCTGGCATTGGTGCTCCCTCGCACGCTGCCGAGGCAATGGAGATGGGGGTTGATGCCGTGCTGGTTAACACCGCCATTGCCGTGGCGGGTAACCCTATTGAAATGGCGCGTGCCTTTAGGTTGGCCGTGGAGGCTGGACGTATGGCCTTTGAAGCAAAACTGGGAAGGCAATCGGTTGAGGCCCACGCCAGCAGCCCACTAACCAAATTCCTCGACGAGAAATTATAGCCAATTATGCCATTTATTGATACCATAGAGAAAGTGGATTGGGATAGCGTAACCCATGATATATATAGCCGTACACCCTCCGATGTAGAACGTGCCCTGTGCAATGCGGGGAGTGGAAACATTCAGGATTTTATGGCGCTTGTATCACCAGCAGCCGCTCCTTACCTTGAGCAAATGGCTCAGCTGAGCCACGGGCTTACCCAGAAACGATTCGGGAAAACTATGCAGCTATATATCCCCTTATATCTTTCCAATGCCTGCTGCAATAGTTGTGCTTACTGCGGTTTTAGCCATAAAAACCAACTTAAGCGACGCACCCTTTCGTTTGACCAGATACTGGAGGAGGCCCATGCCATTAAAAGAACTGGGTTTGAGCACTTGCTGCTGGTAACAGGCGAGTATCCCAAGGAGGCTGGCTTTGAGTATCTGCTAAAAGCGGTGGAGCTGCTGCGCCCACATTTTAGCCAAATATCCATTGAAGTGCAACCTATGGGAGCCCAAGAGTATGCTGCGCTATCGGCCAATGGGTTGAATACGGTTTACGTGTACCAGGAAACGTACAACAGAGAAACCTACCCAACCTATCATCCCACGGGGCCAAAGGGCGATTATGCCTACAGGCTCGAAACCCCCGAGAGAATTGGTAAAGCACAGGTACACAGGGTGGGGCTTGGCGTACTTCTTGGGCTGGAGGACTGGCGTGTTGATAGCACCTACCTTGCAATGCACCTTAGGTACTTACAAAAAAACTATTGGAAAACTAAATACTCGGTAGCTTTCCCGAGGTTGCGCCCGCATACTGGTAACTTTCAACCAAATTTTCCCGTGAGCGATAGGGAGCTAATTCAGCTAATTACCGCCTACCGCATTTTTGACGAGAATGTGGAGTTAGCCCTCTCTACCCGTGAATCGGTAAGGTTCAGGAATAATGCCTACAAGCTGGGCATAACCTCCATGAGCGCAGGCTCAAAAACCGAACCCGGTGGCTATGCCAATGAGCGAAAAGATTTGGAGCAGTTTCACATATCCGATGGCAGAACCCCACAAGAAGTGGCCGATTATCTGAGAAACGATGGCTACGAGCCTGTTTGGAAAGATTGGGATAAGGTTCTGCAATAGCCAAGTGTTTATATACAAAGACGCTAGGGCATTTTGCGTCCTAGCGTCTTTTGCGTTTAGGTGGGTTTACATCAAATCGAACCTCACATTCTGCAACCTGCCAAGCTCCGGCATTACAAATCCGTTTACCTTACCTTCCTTATTGCGGGTAAACTCAAGAATACCAAATATGCTGTTATGGAACCTATCGCCACTAACGTGCTTAAGCTCCATCCTATCAACTCTAAAGTATTTCATAAAAGTTGAAGGGGTTTGAACGTAAAGCGTTCCATTCTCAAAGGTTACAGGGTACTCTATGTTCAAATCGCTTTGGATGTAGTGTCCAGCAAATAGCATAATATCATCCTCTCCCAAAGCAATTCTTTCGCCAACTCTTGTGCCATTATGTGAGTTTTTCCGCTGATGCCAAACCATTTGGTTAACCTTATTGTCTTCGGTTTTTACAAAAGTGCATTGAGCATTAAATGCCTTTAGGAAAAAGTTGTAATCGTCCTCGGCAAATAGTTGAAATTTATCATCATCAGGCAAAACAAGCCAGAATGTATCCTGCTCAACCTTAAAGGTTAACTCCATACCATCGGCTAGCTCGTAGGTGCCTGCAAACTGCTTCGCCTTTTCAACGTTCAGGGCCACCTCAATTCGGGGTTTAGCTGGCTTTTCCTCGATTTTATTGGAAAGCACTATGTCGGCAATTCCATTAACAATGCCCCAAGCATTAATGTTCTCGTTGTTAAAATGTGCAGTAATTACCAGGTTGTCATTAGGGAAAATCATTAAGTAATTTCTGAAGCCAGGAACCCCTCCCTGATGCATAACGAGCTTAATGCCTTTGTGCTCTCTAACAAAGAAACCGTATGTGTATGATATACTGTCGCCGTTATCAAGCGTGTTGTATTTACTAAAGATTCGGTTAATCATCTCAGCATTCCCAACTTTTGGCGAAAGGAAGTTCTGTCCCCATTTAATCATATCGCTTAAGTTTGCCCAAACATTTCCGCTACCGTAGCTATAGTCGGTGGTGGAACTAACCTTTACGGGTTTCCCCTCAACTATCTCGTAGCCAATTGCATCGTTCACCAGCCTTAGATCTGGGCGGGCGTTTACCAATGCCGTTTCCATACCCAGCGGTTTAAATATCCGTTGATTCATAAAATCGGCAAAGGACATTCCGCTAACCTCTTCAACAATGCTGGCCAGAAATGAGTAGCCTCCATTGGAGTATACATGCTGCGTGTTTGGTTTGAAGTTTAGCTGCGAATACTGCTTAAGCAGCTTAATTTCATCGTTATGACTCCACACCTCGTCGAAGGAACTGCCAATCATTATTCTTAGCCAATCGGTTGAGGCTATGCCACTGGTATGCTGGAGCAAATGTCGTACGGTTATCCTATGCTCATAGTCGGGTAAATCTCCTAAGTACGTTCTTATATCCTCATCCAAATCAATTTTCCCTTCTTGCTCCAGCAGCATTATGGCGTAGGCGGTGAACTGCTTGGCAACCGATGCCAGATCGAACAGGGTGTTCTCATCGATTTTAAGGTTTTGCTCAACGTCCATTATTCCGAAGGAATTCTTATAAATAACTCCACTGCTCGAAAGTACGGCAATTGCGCCACCGGGAAGGTCTTCGCTTAGCTGAGTAATCATTAGCGAATCAATTTTGCTTTGCAGGTTTTCAACTTGAGCAACACCTGAGGTCGCTGAAAAGGCTAACATCATCTTTACTAGTGCGATAGTTAAAATTAGATTTTTCATTGTGTAAGGTTTAATGATTGACTAAAAAGTGTAATTGTTTATCATTCAATTAATAATATTCAGCTATACCAGCTCATTTTTGCTTGTTTGTAATTGCTGCCATTTTAGTGCACGGGGCCAAAGTATTCTGCAAAGTAAAGCGTGGCTAAGCAGAGGACTATACATAGAGCAGCACGCGACAGAACCATGGTCCAATAAGCTTTTCTATCTTTCTGAACGGTGCTTACTAATTTGGTTACTCCACTGCTAAATTTCTCGTAGAAAAAAACAATTCCGAATGCCTTTAGCGAACCTAAAGTGAAAACGCCTGTTAGAATCCATACCGATACCATCTGTAAACTAAATGCTTGAATCCATAAAGTAATTAGAATCGCTAATCCTATAATGCCTCCAATGAGATACCACGCTGGACGCTTCCCCTTTGTATTCGCTTCTTCTGCCTTAAAAAAGAGTTCGGGTTTAACAATTTGAATTACTGTCCAAGCTAGGCTTCCTAAGGCCAGTGATCCAAGTGTGATTATTATAAATTCCATAATGCATTTGTTTTTGATTGTTTTATTATGTGCTATTTGATTTAATTAAAGGAGTAAATGCTTATAAATCAATTTCTAATTCGGCTGTTTCCGTTTTTAAAATCCAGTTTCCTTCCTTTTGAATAATGTAAGCATCGGGGTATCCGTATTTAAACCCATCTACAAATAACATCTTATCATCAATTACCTTAGCCTCAACTTGAATCGGCCCACCAAACGAGAACGACTGATCGATATGCATCCCCATCATTCTACCTCTTTTGTTAAATGACAGGCGAAGTCCAATCTCCTTTTTCTCGTGTACCAATCGCACCCAGTAGCTCGATTTAATGGTTCCACCCGGGATTCTATAAAAGTTATACCCTAAAAAGTTTCCTTTTTCTCCCGTAATCTCATCCCATATCTGGTCGAGTTTTTTTGTTGATACTAAAATCTTTAGCATTAGCCCCGCTTTTTTTCTAACGTACCTAAAGTTTTCCTCACCAAAGGCAACGGCAATCTTCTCAGCCTTTTTAAACCGTTTGGTATCTTCTGTTAGATCTTGCCAAAAGGGTAGGTCAAGGATTGATGGGCCATTGTTCAGGGTAATTATGTTTGTATTTCCTGCTTCCTGAGAAATCTCATAATTATATGTACCTACATTGAAATTGCCCGATATGCTGATTGTTGAGTTCTTCTTCGGGATTGGAAGGGCCGTGAAAGGTTCGTCGAAAAGAATGTTTTGTAAGTTGCTAACTATCGCCTTGTTTAGACGTACCGATTTCCCAATCTCCATTAAATCATGGGTATGATTGGTAAGTACAACCATATATATATTGTGCTCGGGAAAATATCCAGCTTCGCAAACATAGCCAAGGGTACCTCCATCGTGAAAGCGGTATTCGTTCCCTTTCCGCATTCCAACTTGCCAACCATAGGCATAGCTATCGTTTCCAGTGCTGATTTGCTTTCGAAAGAGCCTGTTTGTGTTCAGCGAATCTAACACATTGCGGTTGGCAATGTTATACATCCAGGTATGTAAATCGTGAGCCGATGAGAAAGCACCCCCCGCTCCAAGTACCCATGAGTCGTGCCAGTAGTTGGGTGTTTTATGATGACTTGGCAATCCAATGTAGGGCTTTGCCAACAAGTTTTCCTGCACATTCTCGCTTCCAAATGTGGTTGAGTTCATCCCCAGTTTCTGCCAAAAGTTTTCCTTAAGAAATTCGCCATAATCCTGTCCGCTTACCTTTTCAACAATTGCTGCCAGTAGTATATAGTTCATGTTGCTGTAGTCGTAAGTTTTGCCTGGCTTGCTATCGGATGTTAGCTCGCCAAAGTAATGTACAAGCGCACTGGTTGATATGGGGTGAGGTTCAGGAAAAATTATACTCTCGATATCGTAGGTTTTACTGCGCGAGAAATCTTCGTAAATTCCCGAGCTCATGCTAAGCAGATGGTGGATTGTTATATGGGATACTGTTTCTCCAAGCGCAGGAAAGTAATCGGATATTTTATCTGTTAACTCTAACCTACCATCTTGCGCCAGCTTAAGTATTGCGGTGGCAGTGAATTGCTTGGTAACGCTCCCAATGCCATAAACCGATGAGTTGCTGTTTTCTGTTCCATTCTTTATATCGGCATGCCCAAAGCTATTTTGATACAGTATTCTATCGTCTTTTGCAATTAGAATGGTTCCCGAAAATCGACCGTGAAAAGCATATCCTTGCATAAGGTTTTCAATGTTAGCCTCAATTGCTTTAATATTTACCGAGGGCTCCTTTACTGGAATCCCATTTGTTGGATTGCTTTTGCTGCAATTGCTTAAGAGCAAGATGACTAAAAACAGAATGGTTATTGCTTTCATTGTTTTATTGGTTTTGTGGTTGCAATTCTAAATTATTTGAGAGCAAATATAGACGTCAAAAGTCCTTAAAATCAGTAACTATATGTATTGGGCGGATAAAGTGATAAATAGGGGAGGGCGCTATTCAAATTGAATTCATCAACCCAAATGGGTAGTTCAGATAATAAATTGGCAATTCATCAATTTGAAACATCTATATGCGAATTTTTGTCTTATTTTGCTGGAAAACCATTGTATGAAAAGATTTATCGAACCCATTATCCATATCGCCATTTGGTTAGGGCTATACATTTCTGCCATTGTATTTATCCGCACCATAGGACCATTCAACAAGATTGATGGAACACTAGTAGCCCCTATTACCGTTGGTAACATAATAAACGCTGCTATTTTCTATTCAATTACACTTTTTCTTATCCCCAGATATGCGAATAGAAATCAGCTGAAGCACTTCATTATAGGCTTTGTACTTGTTTTTGCTGGCTTTACCTTGCTCGAAACTATCGTTGACTTTTTCCTAATGGTCTCGTTATACTCCGACACTCCCGAGCCATTCTTTGGCGTGTTGATAACAAATGCAGTTGTACATCTATTATATGCATCGCTGGCATTGGGTTATGGGTTTACTCGGAGGTGGGTGGTGAGTGAGAATAAAAAACAGGAGCTTGTCCGCGAGAAGCTAACTGCTGAGCTGAACTTTCTGAAAACCCAGCTAAACCCGCATTTCCTGTTCAATGTACTAAATATGGCCTACTCTAGCGCTAGCCGCAAGGGCGACGACCAAACCGCCGATATTATTGAAAAGCTGTCGGTGCTAATGCGCTACATGATATACGATAGCAATGTTGATAAGATTGAGGTGGAGAAAGAGATTGATTTTATCCGCAATTACATCAATCTACAAAAGATGCGTTTTTCGAGCGACTTGCCTGTTACCGTAACCTTCACCGTTGATGGGCATTACACAGGCTATCGTATTGCACCGCTAATCCTTATCCCGTTCATTGAGAATGCTTTTAAGTATGGCGTTAAGCTTGAGCAACAATCGGATATACTGCTAGCTATGAATTTTCAGAATGGCGAGATGGAGTTCACCGCCCGCAACCCAATATTCAAAAATGGGCACCCAGTTGATAGCAAAAACTCTGGCATTGGGATAAAAAACACCCAGAAAAGGCTAAATATCCTCTACCCCGCAAAGCATAAACTTTCCATAGACAATAACGGTAAGGAATTTATGGTTAAATTGCTGCTTAATCTTGAATAGCTAAACCATGAGATGTGTAGTAATTGATGATGAGCCTTTTTCGCTCGACCTTATTAAGGATTACATTCAGCGCACTCCATTCCTTGAGTTAACCCAGTGCTTTAGCAATCCGTTTAAGGCGCTTGATTATCTTAATAGGGAGAAGGTGGATGTAATTTTTCTTGATATCAACATGCCCGAACTGTCGGGTATTCAGCTAATCAGAGCGCTTCAAACGCCTCCCATGGTGGTGTTTACCACAGCCTACCCCGAGTTTGCTGCCGAGAGCTATGAGTACAACGCTGTTGATTACCTCGTAAAACCCGTAAAATACGAGCGATTTCTTAAAGCGGTTAGCAAGGCTTCGGGGCAGATTGGCTCCACAAAACAGAATCATCAAAAAGAGACTGCAATAGTCCCGGGGGAATCAAAAGAACCGCTCTTTATCAAGAGCGGAAATCAGCTGGTTAAGGTATGGCCCAGTGAGATTCTGTACATTGAGGCAGCAGGTAACTATATGTGTTTCCACACCCGCGAGCGCAAGGTGATGTCGCTGCTTACCATGAAAGAAGTGTTGGAAATGCTTTCCAGCGACGAGTTTATTCGTATTCACAAGTCGTTCGTAATTTCATTAAAACATCTCGAGGCCATCGAACGTCACGATGTGGTGGTGGGTGGCAAGCAGATACCCATTGGAATAACCTATCGAGAGCAGTTTCTGACTAGAGTTAATAGGTAGTTCACATGGCGCTCACGTTTCAACAAGTGGTATCCGTGCACGATCTTGAGCAGATAAGAGAACTGTATGTAAACAGTTTTCCTGCATATGAGCGTCGTGAGTTTAACGAGTTGGTGACCCAATTGTCAAAGCCCAATTTCAAGATTTTTCGAGTACTTAACATCAACGTAAACGTTGGGTTTATCTCTATTTGGAACTTTATCGATTTTACATTTGTAGAGCATTTTGCTGTATCGCCCGAGCATAGGGGCAGGGGGGTAGGAAAGGAGGTGATGACCACACTGGTTCGGAATGAAGAAAAACCAATAGTTCTTGAGGTGGAACCACCTATTGATGATTTAAGTATCAGAAGGGTTAAGTTTTACAAAGAGCTAGGATTTGCTATTCTTCCTCAGGTGTATATGCAGCCCTCGTACGATGGCGTTAAACCTCAGGTGGAGCTCAGGCTTATGACAACTCACCCGGCGATAGCCAAAGAGAGAGTTGCCCAATGGGTTAAAACCATAGCAAGCAATGTGTACTGTTTGTAGTTAGGGCCTTTACGATTGGTAGTTTTTTAATCCATAGCGACTGTTGGCATTTTTCAACATCCAAGCGATGATAATCTCTATTATCAATATTTAAAGTAAGTATATCCCTATACCTGTTGAGTTGTAAAAAAATATCCCTAATTTAGTCTTCCATATGTTTTTCAACCTATACAGCTCATTCTTTATGCGGTATATAGTGCTATATGCGTTTGTTTTCATCTCCTTTTCACTTGGGGCACAGGAGCCTATTGCCGTTTTGGAGCAGCAAATGAACGAGCTGCAAGGGGTTGAACTGGTAAAATCAAAGATTGAACTTGGGAACCTTTACGTGGCAAGTAATCCAGAGCGCGCACTAGAGCTGGGGTTGGAGGCAGCGTTCCTCTCAAAGCGTATTGGTAACCACCTGTACGAGGGTCAAGCCCTTTTGCTAATGGGGCTATCGAGTTTCAATGCCAATCATACCGAAAACGCTCTTAGGTACTATAATAGAGCATTGAGCCATTTCGAAAATCACAATCTTGTTCGAGAACAAATCATAGCCCTTAAGGGTATCTCAGAGGTGTACCATGGTGCCCGAAATTTCGACATGGCTGCAAGCTTTATCACAAGGGCCATACGCTTAGCCCAACAGATTAACGACCGCGATTTGCAAGTGTCACTCCACAAGCATTTGGGCGAAATATACCTTAATCAGAACAGCTATGCCCGAGCATATCAGGAGTTTATTCGGGTTAGCGAACTAATAGGAGACGACACCAATTTAAGTGCCGATGATTTAATGGTTAAGGTTGATGCCTATCGTAAAATAGGATCGGTTTATAGGAATCTCGGGCAGTTTGAGCAAAGCCTACTTGCCTTTCGGAGAGCTGCTAGTTTAGGTGAAAGGTCCAATGCAACAGCCGAGGTGATGTCCGATTACAAACAGATTGCGTTCTCTCTTTTCCTGATGCAGGAACCCGATAGCGCTCTAGTATACTATAATAGGGCACTGGCTTACTATCAGCTACAAAACGATACCATTCCGATGGTTGATGTATTGCTTGAGATTGGTGATGTCTTTTTCGAGAAGGAGCAGTATAGGCAAGCTGTGGCAAGCTTTACCCGGGGGCTTCAGCTGGCGCAATCAGTTGGGCTACTTCAGGAACAGATTACTGCCCTTGTGAATATATCGCGATGTTATAGCGCCTTTGGCGATTACCCATCATCTACAGACTACCTTAACCAAGCTCTCGCGATTGCAACCCGCGAGAACCTTACCACCTCGGCAGCCGATGTGTATCGTTATCTTTCGCAGGTATACGAGAAGGAGGGGCGCTTTTTGCAAGCGCTCGATTACTACAAGCTCTGGGCTGAGCTGCGCGACTCCATATACAGTGAGGAGAGCGGTCAGAAGTTAGCCACAATGCAAATTCTTTACGAAATTACTCAAAAAGAAAGGGAGAACGAGATATTGCGGCAAAACAACGAGATTCAAGATCTACAGCTAACCAAAGCCCAGTACCAGCGTATGGTTTTTATAGCCTTAGCCCTTTTCCTATTTGCCCTGCTGGTGCTATTCATCTTTTTTTACAATGCAAAACAAAAAGAGTTTGCAAAGCAAAAGGAGACTGAGCTAAAAATTATGGAGATGAACAAAGGCCTTGAGAAGCGCATGATTCTCGAGATCAAAAAGCAGGAAAAGCAACAGCTATTGTTGGCTCAAAAATCAAAGCTCGAGTCGCTTGGAACACTTGCTGCAGGTATTGCGCATGAAATAAACCAACCCCTTGGGGGGCTTTCCATGGGGCTCGATAATATACTTATAAGGCTGGCCGACAATAACCTGTCCAACGAGTATTTAAAGGATAAGGTCAATCTTATGTTCGAAAATGTGGACAGAATTAAACGAATTATTGAGCATACCCGAACATTTTCGCGTTCGCATAAGCCCGCATCATTCGAGCGTATTTGTCTTAACGAGGTGGTAAACAACACGCTCCTTATGGTTGCAGCACAATTTGCTAACCATAATGTGGATTTGGAGGTAAATCTAGTTCCCGATATGGAAAAAGTTATTGCCGATAAGTTTAAGATGGAACAGGTGGTGCTAAATTTAATTAGTAATGCCAAGTTTGCGGTGGATGAAAAGGAGATTGTTGCCGACAAGTCCTATGTGAAGAGAATCGAAGTCTCAACCTGGCACGATAGCACCTTTGCTTGTATCTCCATACGCGATAACGGTGTGGGGATTAAGCCTAAAGATCTGGAAAAAATTTTCGATCCGTTTTACACCACCAAGAAGGTTGATAAAGGTACTGGCCTTGGACTTTCCATAGCTTATGGCTTTGTAAAGGATATCCTAGGTGAGATCACTGTCGATTCAAAGGAGGGGGAGTACACCCAATTCGATGTTAAAGTTCCAAAATCATAAATATGGAGTCATTAAGCATACTTATACTCGACGACGAAAAAGTATTTAGGGATGAGATCAGGGAGTTTCTCGAGAACGAATCCTTTGCAGTTAGTGCTGCCGATAAACCCTCGGAGGCATTCCTTATTCTGGAGAAAACCCACGTTGATGTTTTAATCCTCGATCTTCGTCTGCCCGAGATGGATGGTTTTGCTGTTCTCGAAAAGGTTAAGCAGCTCTACCCGCATATAGAGGTAATCATGATTACTGGCCATGGCGATATGGATGCCGTAATACAGGCCATGCGCTTAGGGGCAGTAGAGTTCTTCCCCAAGCCTTTTAGGCTATTAGACATGAAAGCAGCCATAAAACGTACCCGAAGGTTTATTGAGCTGGCTCACAAACTTAGCGAGGTTAACAAGTCCTACGAGTTGGTTTCCAAGGATCTTAGAGATAATTTTGGATATGAGATAATTGGAACAAGTAAGGCCATTCAGCAGGTGATGGATCTTATGCGAAAAGTGGCACAGGTTGATAACACATCGGTGCTTATTACCGGCGAGAGTGGAACGGGTAAGGAGTTAGTGGCCAGAGGTATTCATCACCTTAGTGCACGACGCGAGAGCTACTTTCATGCTGTGAACTGTTCGGCCATTCCCGAAACCCTTTTCGAGAGCGAATTCTTTGGTCATAGGAAAGGTGCCTTTACCGGTGCCAATGAGGATAAGGCAGGGTGGTTCGAGATTGCCAACGGAGGATCCCTTTTCCTTGATGAAATTGTTGATATGCACCCCAATATGCAAAGCAAGCTGCTGAGGGTGCTTGAGGATAGGAAGATACGGCGCCTTGGCGCCGTTAGCGATATATCCATTGACGTTCGCATTATCGCGGCAACAAATCAAAATATTGCCGATTTAATTGAAATGAATAAGTTCCGCAACGACCTGTACTTCAGGGTGAACTCCTTCGAGATATACATCCCTCCTTTACGTGAACGACCCGAGGATATACCGGCGCTTTTAAAGTACTACACCGATTCCATTAGTCGAAAACTCAATAAAAGGATCAATGGTATCGACTCTAAGGTGATTTCGGCTGCGATGAACTACCATTTTCCTGGTAATGTGCGCGAGCTGCGCAACATGGTGGAGCGTGCCATAATTCTTGCCGATGGCGATAGGCTTACCCTTAACGAGTTCTCATTTGTTGGATTAAACTCTGCAACCGATGAGTTAGTATTATCGGATGTTGAGGAGGTTTTCGATTTGGATGAGATTGAGAAAAGAACCATAATTAAAGCGCTAAAAAACTCTGGCTACATAAAGTCCGATGCCGCACAACTTCTAAATATAACAAGGCAGTCGCTCGATAGAAGGCTCGAAAAGTACGATATCCAGGTTTAGGTAAACGATATTCAATGCTGCTAATGTTACTAAGCTATATTGTGGCACAGTGAACACTCTTGTGTTGCGGAATAATAACACAAAATAGCTTTCAACGAATTATTTTTTCTTTACAGTTGCCCGATGATTGTTAACTTTGTCATCAAAAATTTATCAACTTATGGAACTAAGCCGTTTAACCGCCATCTCGCCTATTGATGGTAGGTACCGAAATAGCCTCGATAAACTTGACGCCTACTTTTCCGAATTAGCCCTAATCCGCTATCGGGTGATGGTTGAGGTGGAGTACTTCATTGCCCTGTGCGAACTTCCACTCCCACAGCTAAAAGGGATCGATAGTAAGGTTTATGCCGATTTACGAAAGCTGTATAAAAACTTCTCAGCAAAGGATGCCCAGGAGGTGAAGGATATTGAGAAGATAACAAACCACGATGTGAAGGCAGTGGAGTATTTTATAAAGGATAGATTCAAAACCCTCGGCCTAAGCGATTTTCTGGAATTTGTTCATTTTGGTTTAACCTCGCAGGACATTAATAATACTGCCTTTCCTAGCATGCTTCGCGATGCAGGACACGAAGTATACTACCCTATGCTCGACGAACTTTTAGAAAAGTTGGAACAGCTTGCGCAGGTATGGGCCGATGTGCCCATGCTGGCTCGTACCCACGGGCAGCCCGCTTCGCCAACTCGGTTGGGTAAGGAGATAAGCGTATTTGTAGAGCGTATCAATAAGCAGGTTAATCTGCTGCGCAAGGTGCCCGTTTCGGCCAAGTTTGGCGGAGCTACAGGCAATTTCAATGCACACCAAGTGGCCTATCCAAATATCGATTGGGTAGATTTTGCCAACACTTTCGTAAATGATATACTAGGGCTCGAACGCTCTCAAATTACCACCCAGATTGAGCATTACGACAACCTGGCTGCTACCTTCGATAATCTAAAGCGCATAAACGTAATTCTTATTGACCTGTGCCGCGATGTATGGACCTACATCTCAATGGAATACTTTAAGCAGAAGATTAAGGAAGGAGAAGTTGGATCATCGGCAATGCCGCACAAGGTAAACCCCATCGATTTTGAGAATGCTGAGGGTAATCTAGGGATAGCAAACGCCCTTTTTGAGCACCTGTCGGAGAAGCTTCCCATTTCGCGCCTTCAGCGCGACCTTACCGATAGCACCGTGATGCGTAACATTGGCGTGCCCTTTGCCCATACTGTACTATCTTTGAAAGCCATTGCAAAGGGGCTCGAAAAGCTGGTAATTAATCCGGCTGCTATAAATGCCGACCTCGAACGGAATTGGATAGTGGTTTCCGAAGCCATACAAACTATTCTTCGTCGCGAGGGGTATCCAAACCCATACGAGGCGCTAAAGGATTTGACCCGCACAAACAAAGCCATATCCAAGGAGAATCTGCATGAATTTATAGACAGGTTGGAGGTGTCAAATTCAGTCAAAGATGAGCTTAAGCGTATTACTCCATTCAACTATACAGGGGTTACCATATAGCATACGTGCTGCCTAAGGGCGCAACAAATACATTAACCGTAGAATGAAGAAGTTTTATAAGATATTCAAATTCATTTTTCCCTACAAATGGAAAGCTGCATCAAGCGTACTATCGAACCTGCTGGGTGCTTTCTTTGGGCTTTTCTCCATAGCAATGCTCATTCCATTCCTTGGGATACTTTTTGAGACCTCGCCATTGGTAGAGGTTCGGCCCCAGTTCGAGTCGCTCGACTTTTCATATATTAAGGAGTTTTTCAATTACTATGTAAGCCAACTTATTATCAACAACGGTAAATCTACAGCATTACTCTTTATAGTAGCTTTGGTTGCCGTTACTTCTCTTTTCAAAAATCTTTTTGCCTATCTAGCCCTTTGGTTCTTAGCGCCCATCCGCTTGGGTGTGGTGCGCGATATTCGTAATGCGCTATTTAAAAAGGTGCTCGAGTTACCCTTGGGCTACTACTCCGACGAGAAGAAGGGCGATATCATTAGCAAGATGACAACCGATGTGCATGAGATTGAGGTGTCGATAATTCGTTCACTAGAGATGTTCTTTAAAGAACCCATTATTATTGTTGTTTATCTTTCCTTCCTAATTGCTATAAGTCCCCAGCTTACCCTTTTTGTTCTCGTTTTGCTGCCGCTTGCTGGAGGTATGATTGGCAGAATTGGTAAGTCGCTTCGTAAAACCTCGTTCAAGGGGCAACGTAAAATGGGAGCGCTACTTTCAATAATTGAGGAAACCCTTGGAGGGTTGAGGATTATAAAAGCTTTCAATGCGGAGGCTAGAATGCGTCAACGCTTCGAGAGTATTAACTCTTTCTACTCGCGCCTCATGATAAAGATGTGGCGGCGGAGGGATTTGGCTAGCCCATTGAGCGAGTTCTTAGGAACCGTGGTTGTAGTCATGGTACTATGGTTTGGAGCAAGGCTAGTTTTTGAAGGTACTGGTAAGCTAAGCCCCGAGGCTTTAATTGCTTACATTGCGGGTTTTTATATGATTATTAATCCTGCCAAATCGTTCTCAAGCGCCTACTTCAACGTGCTTAAGGGAATGGCATCAGCCGACAGGATAGACACCCTCCTGCATGCTAATAACCCAATTGTTGATAGCGCTGGTGCTGTTAGTGTAGATGGTTTTAATGAGAGTATTGAATACAGAAACGTTAGCTTTAAGTACCAAAACGACTACGTGCTTAAAAATGTTAACCTAAAGGTAAAGAAAGGGACCACAGTTGCTCTGGTTGGGCAGTCGGGATCGGGCAAAAGCACCATGGTGGATTTGTTACCCCGTTTTTATGATGTGATGGAGGGTGAAGTGTTGATTGACGGAGTGAATATTAAGGAGTTTACCCTGTCGAGCCTACGAAACTTGATGGGGAATGTTAACCAGGAACCAATCCTCTTTAACGATACCTTTTATAATAACATCGCCTTTGGTATAGAAAACCCGCAGGACGACGAGGTGATTGCAGCAGCAAAAATTGCCAACGCCCATGAGTTTATTGAGGCTACCCCCAATGGGTACTACTCAAACATTGGCGACAGGGGCAGTAAACTCTCGGGTGGCCAGCGCCAGCGCCTGAGCATTGCTAGGGCAATCATGAAGAATCCTCCCATCATGATTCTCGATGAGGCCACATCTGCTCTCGATACCGAATCGGAAAGGTTGGTGCAAGATGCCATTGAGAACTTGATGAAGAACAGAACCTCGCTTGTTATTGCCCACAGGCTATCAACAGTGAAAAACGCCGATTTAATTTGTGTACTGCATGAGGGCGAGATTGTGGAGCGAGGAAAGCACGAGGAGTTGCTCGAAAAAGGAGGCATTTACACCAAGCTATACCAACTACAGCAGTAGTTTATCGTATTGTATTATTGCTAATAAAAAAGGTTCCAGCCCTAAAAGGGTGGAACCTTTTCGTTTGCGGAGAGACAGGGATTCGAACCCTGGGTCCGCGCAAAGCGGACAACGGTTTTCGAGACCGCCCCGTTCGACCACTCCGGCATCTCTCCAAGCAAAAAAGGAGATCCATAAGGATCTCCAAAACTTGGCGGAGAAAGAGGGATTCGAACCCCCGGTACCTTGCGGTACAACGGTTTTCAAGACCGCCGCATTCGACCACTCTGCCATTTCTCCGCTGCAAAGATACCCTCTTTTTGGTTTCTAAAAAATTTTTTGCGAAAAAAAACTTGAAAAAATATTGCTCAACCCCTTGGTTTTATCAAGTTTTTTTCAATAATTTAGCGTTTGAGTTTCCAAGCGTGGAAATTTTTCGTAAAAAACACTGAAAAACAACAGTTTTTTTACCTATTCATTTGGTAAAGCCAGTAAATACGCTATATTTGTACTATCAAGTTTAGGTAAACTAACTATTTCTAACCCTAAAAATTTAGTATTATGAACAAAGCTCAATTAATTGATGCAATTGCAGCAGAAGCTAAAGTCACTAAGGCTGACGCAAAAAAATCTTTAGATGCATTTGTTAAGGTAACAGGTGGTGCTCTTAAGGGCGGTGATCGTGTTGCTCTAGTTGGTTTCGGATCTTTCTCAGTTTCTGAGAGAAGTGCAAGAACAGGACGTAACCCTCAAACTGGCAAGCCTATCACTATCAAAGCTAAAAAGGTTGTTAAGTTTAAGCCAGGTAGCGATCTTAACGATTCAGTTCAGTAAGCTGCAATTAATGATAATGGGGGGGACATCAATAGTAATTGATGCCCCTTTATTATTTTATAGCCATTTAGGTATAATGGCTTCGTCCTAGTTCGTCTCCATATTTTTCGAAATGGTTTTATCGCTCAATCAAAAGTATGCGCTAATAAACCACTTTGGTGAGTTTATCTCAGAGAAGCGCTTGGAACTCCTTAAGCATGTGCTAAGCTACAGAACCCGATACGCCACCGTGGTGCTTGAGGATATTTATCAGTCGCAAAATGCAAGTGCTGTACTTCGTACATGCGATTGCTTTGGCCTGCAGGATGTGCATGTTATTGAGAATACCAATAGGTTTAGCGTTAACCCCAAGGTGGTTATGGGCGCCAGCAAGTGGCTTACTGTGAGTAAGTACTGCCAGGCGGAAAACAATACTGTTACAGCCATTAAAGCATTAAAAGAAAAGGGCTATCGGATTTTAGCCACATCACCCCATACCTATGTAACCACGCTCCAAGAATTCGATTTGGCCAAAGGGAAATTTGCATTGCTGTTTGGAACCGAGCTAACAGGGCTTTCGCAGGACGCTCTTGACCATGCCGATGAGCATATGGTTATTCCTACCTACGGTTTTTCAGAGAGTTTAAACATTTCGGTTTCAGCTGCATTATGCCTGCAAAACCTTACCGAAAGGTTGCACTCATCATCAATTGATTATAAACTAACTGGTGACGAGTATGCCGACTTACTTTTGGAATGGCTTCGAAAATCGATTAAAAGTTGGCGATCTATAGAGAAACGCTTTTTGAGCCAGGTGTAAGTGGTTGATATGTAGGTGTAAATAGTTTTCACCAACTTCACCCCCTGATTATTTGTCAGCAAAAATGTGCTACTCATCAATATATTTCGTAAATTCGTCATATAATTCTATACTACATATTTATGAAGTGCATAGTAATTGATGATGATGAGTTAACCTGCCGTGTGCTTGAAGATTACGTGAGCAGAACCAGCTTTTTGGAGCTCGAAGGCACCTTTAGCAACGCTGTTGATGCCATTAACTTTATAAATTCCGGTGGGAGTGTAAATCTCATCTTTTTAGATATTGAGATGCCCGAGATGACAGGGATAGAATTCCTCAATACAATCACCCAAAAACCCCAAATTATAATTGTATCATCGCGCGAGAAGTATGCTCTTGAGGCCTTTGAATACAGCGTAACCGATTATCTGCTCAAGCCTGTTACATATGCCCGTTTCTTTAAAGCAGCGAATAAAGCACTCGAACATTTCGATAAGGCCCAAAACCTAAGTGCTACCGATGAGATTTTTATTAAGAAGGGAAATTCGCTGGTAAAGATTAAGTTTAGCGATATACTTTGGGTTGAAGCGCTTGAGAATTATGTAGTTATTAACTCATTAACCGATAAGTATACTATTCACTTCACCATGAAGGCCATTGAGAATCAGTTGCCCAACGCATTTTTCAAGCGTGTGCACAGGTCGTTTATTGTGAACATTAAGGCAATTAATAGTATTGAGGATAATTCGGTGGTGATAAAAACCCATGACACCAAGAAGATAATTCCAATAGGTAAATCATATCGTGACCAGCTACTTAGTGATATTAACTTAATGAATAAATGATTCTGTAAATACAAATGTTAACACATCGAGAGCTATTCTTAAAACATATTGCGCAAACTTCCGATGCACCCCTAACGCTTGAAGTAGAAAGAGCCGAAGGGGTTTATCTTTACACATCCGATAATAGGAAGGTTTGCGATTTAATTTCTGGCGTTTCTGTTAGTAATGTGGGGCACTCGCACCCAGAGGTTGTTAAGGCCATCTCGCAGCAAGCTGCAAAGTATATGCACCTAATGGTTTACGGCGAGCTGGTGCAGGCACCCCAGGTAAAACTTGCGCAAGCTATTGTAGAGTTACTTCCCTCTAATTTTGAGAGCGTGTATTTTGTAAATTCGGGTAGCGAAGCCGTTGAGGGAGGAGTGAAGCTCGCTAAACGATATACAGGTAGACCCGAAATAATCTCGATGCGAAATGCATACCACGGAAGCACCCATGGGGCGTTAAGCCTTATGGGGAACGAGGGGCCTAAACGCTCCTATAGACCGCTTTTGCCAGACGTGCAGCATATTGATATAAATTGTTTTGAGGATCTGGAAAGGATTACTACTAAAACAGCTTGCGTAATTATTGAACCCATTCAAGGCGAAGCAGGAATAGTTGCTTCCAACATCGATTACCTTGTTGCGCTGCGGGAGAGGTGCACCAGCATGGGGGCTTTACTTGTTTTTGATGAGATACAAACAGGTATGGGGCGAACTGGAAAAATGTTTGCCTTCGAAAGGTATGGTGTGGTACCCGATATACTACTTCTTGCCAAGGCTTTTGGTGGGGGTATGCCCTTGGGGGCTTTTATCTCCTCAAAGGCGATTATGGAGTGCCTCACCAGTAACCCACCGCTGGGGCATATCACAACCTTTGGCGGGCATCCTGTGTCGTGTGCTGCCTCACTAGCATCTATAAATGTATTAATGGAGAATAGATTGCTCGACAGCATTGCCGCCAAGGCAAATCTTTTCCTCGAAATCCTGAGTAACCATCCCAAAATTTTGAGTATCCGTTCGTATGGCCTTTTTATGGCGGTTGAGTTAGGATCGTTTGATAAGGTTCAGCAAGTTATTAAGCAGGGGCTCGAGAAGGGCTTCCTAACCGATTGGTTTCTTTTCTGCGATACTGCCTTTAGAATAGCCCCTCCCTTAACCATAACCGATGATGAGATTAGGGCTGTGTGCAGGGTTATTCTTGAGGTTCTTGATTCTCTTTAGCTTTTTTCTTGGAGGTATCGAATAGTAGAATTCCACCAAATGCCATACCTATTAGCGTGCTGCGCCATGGGTCGGCCCACATTGGGCAGCTACCGCCCCTGCAACCAATGAAGTGATAATACGCATAACCTAAGGCACCACCTATTAATAGACCTAACAGTAGGCGAATTGAAAATATTTTCTTGAAAAAGTCGTTAAATTTCATAATAATTGCATTTGGTTTTGTATTGCATAAGATTCTAAACATACACATACCTCAATATGTTCAAAGTGAAAAGCATTGCATTAATAATTTTTTCGTTGTTCTGGGCGATATCATCTGCCTCTGAGTCGATTGACTCATTGGTTAGGTTGGAGATTGAGCTGCAGGATATGCTGGCTAGGGTAGTCCAGGAAACTAATCATACTCAAAAAAGTTTGGTTAACCAGCAGTTTGCCGATCTCTTTAGAACGGCTTTGCACTACGAGGGTGCATTTGACTACCCCTTCGATTCGTTAACAAATGTGGGAAAGCAAAAATCCGAAGATAATACCTTGCGTGTATTCACCTGGAATTTACCACAACCCCGAGGATTGCAGCAGTATTTTGGTTTTATGTTGGTAAACCTCGAGGGACAGGTGCAAGTGTATGATTTGGAGGACAAACGTGCTGATTTTGACTCACCACATTTAGGCGTGGGTTCACCCAGCAAGTGGTTTGGAGCGTTGTACTACGAGTTAATTACCCAGCAGTATGGGGGTAAAACATACTACACATTGTTGGGAGTTGATCTTAACAACATATTCTCGTCGAAACGAATTATTGAAGTTGTTACCCTTGAGAATGGTGCCCCTGTATTTGGTGTGCCCATTGTAAGGCTAAGGGATAGAATGATTAGCCGGGTAATATTTGAGTACTCGTCGCGTGCCACAATGATTCTCCGGTGGGATAAGGATAACAGAATGATTGTTAGTAGCCACCTAACCCCAATGCAGCCAACCTATGCTGGGAATTTTCAATACTACGTCCCCGATTTATCGTTCGATGGGTTTAGCTTTACAGATGGTTTTTGGGTTTATACCCCCGACATTGATGCACGTAACCCAAGGCGCGAGAGGGCTTCATTGCCCGTTCAACCTCCTTCGGAAAACTTTGACCCGGGGTTTCTATACCGATCGGGCAGAGGTAACTAATGACCAAATGTTGACCTACTCAATCCGCATCACGTAAATTTGGCCCGCTTCGTCCTTAGCAACCTTAACCTTTTCGTCCTTGTTTATAAACCCGTCCTCGGAGATAGCATCAAAGATTTCATCATCAATCTCCACCTTACCCGAGGGGCGTAACACGGTTACAGTTACGCCTACCTTGCCCAGCATATCCTTCTGGTGCTTGTCGATGCCCACATAGCCATCCTCTTGGCTCAAGCTTGAGCCAAGCATTAATGAAGGGAAAGCAGGCGACGTAATAAGCCTTTTGCTTAGAATGATGGACAGGATTAGCCCCGAAAGGAGTGAGAATCCTACGAGAGCCAAGGGTTTAAGAATCTCAACCCAAGCAAAGGGGCGAACATCCCTAAAAATATCGTTATCAATCATCGCCACGGTTAGCCCAATTATAACTAGAATAATCCCACTTATGCCGGCTACTCCAAACCCCGGTATGGCAAAAATTTCAACAGCAATAAGTATTATCCCAATTATAAATATAACCAATTCGTAGTTCTCGGCCAGCCCCTCGATGTATAGTGGAGCAAAGTATAGTATGGCTGCCAGAATGGATATGGCGATAGGAAATCCAACGCCAGGAGTCTGAAGTTCGAAATAAATACCCCCAACAATGAGCATGATTAGGAGTCCAGAAACAACTGGGCTAGTGAGCAGTCCAATTAGCTTGTCAATTGTGGTGGGTTGGAACTCAACCAGCCTATATTCGGTTATGCCCACATTGCTAATGAGTTCGCCTACCGACTCGGCTTTGCCCTCACAGAACCCCCATCGAATGGCCTCCTCGGTGGTGAATGTTAATATCTTGCCTGTGTCGACAACTCCCTCAATATAAATTGATTGGTCAACCATTGCTTCGGCAATTCTAGGATCTCGACGCCATTTGTACACGGTATCGCCATTCTCAACAACGGGAACCTTCCCTTTGGCCTCAGCCGTTGCACGCATAGTGCTCCGCATGAACGACTGGTACTTATCGGGCGCTGCTGCACCCGTTTGGTCAACCACAGTGGCCGCACCAATGCTGGCGCCCTGACGCATGTAGATACTATCGGCAGCAATGCTGATTAGGGCCCCCGCCGAAGCTGCCTGATTGTCGATAAACACCCAAACGGGCTTAGGGCTGTTTAGTATTTTGGTCCGAATGGAGTCGGCCATATTCACCAGTCCACCATAGGTGTTTAGGTGGATAAGGATAATCTCCGCGTTAAGCTCATCTGCTTCGGCAAAACCCCGTTGAATATAACGCCATGATGAGGGCATAATGTCCTCCATAATGTTTATCTTATATATTAGGGTGCTTTCCTCCCGCTGGGGGATGCTATCCAATTCTACTGCTAGCCCGAGTATGGGCGAGCAAAATAGAACTGCAAGGGCTATTAGGGTGATAATTCTTTTCATCTTTATGTAGTTAATCCTGTTTACTAATCTGTTTAAAGTTAAACCCTGTTGATGCATAGACTAATTGATTTGCTGTGCCCCATTATTGTACGATTTATCAAATGGCATTATCAATATACAAAACACTTTTGGCTATATATGCTAGTTTTGGATTGGGGCGAATAATGCTTCAAATGTAACCACTTTATCGCCATTGGCAAGCAGCGCTTATTGTTTTTTTACTACAGGGAGTAAAGTCTTTGAAGAGTGATTGTAAAATACTGGATAGGGCCGCTGCTCATTTAATTCGAAAATGCTAGTTTAAAAAATTGCATGAGACTCTCAAATCTTAATGGTTTGGAGAAGAATGTAGATTTAATCTACGCTTAAAAGGGTTCTGTACAGCGCGTAGTTCTCATCGTCAAAGCAAACAAACACAACCTCCTTTGGGTATTTATTATTCTTTAGGTAAGACTTTACGCTATCGACAGCAATTTGCGCAGCAAGCTGTTTTGGAAAACCATATACCCCAGTGCTTATGTTAGGGAATGCAATTGAGTTTAACTTATGTTCTTTGGCCAGCTTAAGGCTATTGATGTAAGCGTTCTGAAGCAACTCCTTTTCGCTATTGTGGCCCCCTTGCCATACTGGACCAACGGTATGTATAACATACGATGCAAGAAGATTGTACCCTTTGGTAATACGTGCTTCGCCCGTTGGGCACCCGCCAATGGTTTTGCACTCCTCGAGCAGCTCTGGGCCAGCAGCCCTATGGATTGCCCCATCAACCCCGCCGCCGCCAAGTAACGTTGTGTTGGCTGCATTCACAATGGCATCAACACCTAGGGTTGTAATATCGCCTTTAGCAAGAGTAATTTTTTCGCTAGGCATTAACTTATTTCTGAATGGTGTAAATAGTCCCATTTAGTTGGATTTTGAAAATCAAATTTACATTAAATGTGAATTATAACAATAACTCATCTGCTGTATTTATAAACAAGGAAAGCCAAAGAATATGCATATTCCTTGACTTTCTTTAGCATTCTTAATACGAATTATTCTACCTTATCTGTGCCCCCAAGTCTCTGCTAAATGCGTTAATCAGGTTTTGCATCACCTTGTCAATCTGCTTATCGGTAAGGGTTTTGCTCTCATCCTGCAGGGTGAACGATACGGCGTACGATTTTTTCCCTTCGCCCAAATTCTGCCCCTTGTAAACATCAAATAGGTTGATATCCCTAATGAGCTTTCGTTCAGACTTGTGAGCAATCTCCTTAATCTGTGTAAAAGTCACATTCTCGTCAACGAGCAGGGCGAGGTCGCGGCGTACCTCGGGATACTTGGATATCTCGGTAAACTGAACGCTATTCTTTTTGGCCATTTTAAATAGCGACTCCCAATCAAGCTCGGCAAAAAACACCTCCTGCTTAATATCAAAATCTTTGCAAATCCTCTTCGAAACCATTCCAAGGTAACCCAAGGTTTTGCCGTTGATAACAAGGCTTATACCGTACTCGAATAGATCGGTTGGAGCCTCGCTCGTGTTTAAATTGTTAGTGTCAATACCCAGCTTGTCGAGTATGTTAAATACGTTAGCCTTAAGATGATAGAAGGTGGTCTTCTCCTGCTTTTTTATCCAGCTCTCCTCGGTGTCGTCGCCAGTTAACCAAAGTGCCAAACGCATCTTCTCGTTGTATGCCTTTAGGGCTACCTCGTAGTTTTCTTTGGATTTGTCGAACGTGTAGCAGTTACCCCACTCGTAAAGCTTAAGGTTGCCTTTTTTTCTGTTGATATTGTAGATTACAGATTCTAACCCGCCAAACAGAAGGGTTTGCCTCAGGCCATTCAAGTCGGTACTCAGCGGGTTAATAATCTCAACAATGTTCTCGGCTGGGTATGTTTTCAGCTTGTCGTAATAGGCTTGCTTGGTTAGGGAGTTGCACATGATCTCGTGCATCCCAGTACCTGTTAGGGTGTCGGAAATAAGTTTGGTTACAATATGCTTGTTTGGGCGACTGCTATGCGCCAGGGTGCTGTTTACCTTTGTGGTAATATCGATATTGTTGTAGCCATAAATCCTCAGAATTTCCTCCACCACATCGGCAGGGCGTTGCACATCCACCCGATAGGGCGGAATGCTTAGGCTTAACGTATCGTCGTTATCGGCCTCAATGGAAATATCAAGCCCGGTAAGAATTTGCTTAATGGTTTCTTTGGGTATGTCTTTTCCAATTAGCTTGGTGGTGTAATCGATGCTTAGCTCCACTTTGAAATTATCCACAGGGCTTGGGTACACATCAATAATTTCCGATGATATCTCACCACCAGTAATTTCCTTTATCAGCATAGCCGCCCGCTTTAGCGCCCAAATGGTGATGTTGGGGTCGGCGCCACGCTCGTAGCGGAACGAGGCATCGGTGCTAAGGCCATGACGTTTTGCGGTTTTGCGAATCCACACGGGGTTAAAGTATGCGCTCTCGAGAAATATGTTTTTAGTGCTCTCGGTAACTCCCGATTTATTTCCGCCAAATACACCAGCAATACACATTCCCTCTGTAGTGTTGCAAATCATTAGGTCTTCGCTGCTTAGCTTTCGCTCAACATCATCGAGCGTGGTGAAGGGGCTTTCCTGTGGAAGCGTGCCAACAATCACTTTCTTACCATCAACCTTATCGGCATCGAAGGCATGCAGAGGCTGTCCCACTTCATGAAGCACAAAGTTGGTAACGTCCACCACATTGTTTATTGGGCTAAGCCCAATGGAGCGAAGGCGCTTCTGTAACCATTCGGGCGATGGCTCAACCTTAACGTTGCTAATGGTTATTCCGCTGTATCGAGGGCATGCATCGGGGTTTTTAACCTCAACGGGGATGTGTAGATTGGTGTTGTCTATCTTAAAATTATCAACAGAAGGCTTAGTTGCCTTGGTGACCTTAGCTAGATTTAGGTACGCAGCCAAATCGCGCGCTACGCCAAAGTGCGAGGCGGCATCTATACGGTTGGGAGTTAACCCAATTTCGAACAGATAATCATCTTCAAGATTAAAAAAATCGGAGGCAGGTGTTCCTATTGGGGCATTGGAGGGGAGCACCATTATGCCATCGTGCGAAGTTCCTAGCCCCAGCTCATCCTCGGCGCAAATCATTCCTTCCGATAGTTGACCTCTAATCTTGGTTTTTTTCAGAGTGAGTTCGTTGTCGTTAAGGTACAGCGTGGTGCCAACGGTTGCCACCATTACCTTTTGTCCTGCGGCCACGTTGGGCGCACCGCAAACAATGTTAAGGGGGTCTGGTTTGCCAATGTTTACGGTGGTTATACTTAGCTTATCGGCATCGGGGTGCTTTGCGCAGGTAAGTACCTCGCCAATTACAACCCCTTTTAAACCACCTTTTACCGCCTCGATTTTCTCAAGCGATTCAACCTCAAGGCCTATGGAGGTTAGGATACCTGACATCTCTTCGGGAGAGAGGTTTACATCAATATACTCCTTTAGCCAGCTGTACGAAATCTTCATTGAAACTGAAATTATTTGTGAATTAACAATCTTCTTATTGCAGCTCACAAATGTATGAAAAAAATGGCTTTATCGTTTATGGCTAGGCTATTTGTTTGATAGTGGATTGGGGTAAAGCAAATGTTCTAAATTATGGCCGGTGAAAACAGGTGCTAACGGAAACTTTTTCGTAACCTATATATTAGAATGCGCTTTTGAAAATTCTTCTCTCTTAAATCTTTAGAAGGATAGCTGGCAATCTTTGTTTAACTTTTGTAACTTGGGGTGGTGTGGCGAATTTAAACCCTTGCAAAGTATAATATGAGTTGCAATTCCATTGTCATTAAAAGTGTTTGCTATGAAAAAGACATTTACCGAATTCGAAAAGTTTTTTTACAGATATATTTTCCCAAAGCTAGAACCTGTTGAGGTTCTAAGAAGAAAAGTTGTTACAAGGGGGACTTTCGTATTTATTCTTTTTTCTCTACTGCTGCTCGCGAGTTATTTACTAGTATACCATACTGAGATGCTGGAAACCAATAAGCCAAACAAGGTGTTTCTGCTATCGGGGTTTGGTGTTTTGGTGGTTGGTTTCATTGTTGGAAGCTACGTGGTCGATTTTAAATCGTTTAGAAGTAGTTTTAAAAGTATCGTTGTTGAGCCAATTATAACATTCATTAATCCTGATTTAAACTACAACCCCGAAGGGTTTGTAAACCAGGATACATTTAACTTTTCACGCATATTTCTCCACTACCCCAACCGATACAAAGGCGAGGATTTAGTTTTAGGGAAGATTGGGAATGCAAACGTTAAGATGTCCGAAGTGGAGGCATTGTATGTAGTTAAGTCTGGGGGAAAGAAGAAATATGAAAGTATATACAATATCTTTTCGGGTCTTTTATTTGCAGCCGACTTTGGTGTAGAGTTCCATAAGTCAACCATTATAATTCCAAGGAGTGATATTCCAGATGTGTTCACCAAAAAAGCCCATCGCGAACGTTCCGAAGTGCTGATGGAAATTGATTGCCCCGACTTCAGTAGCCATTTTGCTGTTTACTCGGAGGATGCCAACGAAACTCAACGCCTACTTACCAAGCCGTTTCTGCAGCGTATTATTGATTTAAATCGTAAACATTCAGGTAAGGTTTATTTATCGTTTGTTGGATCGTATTTATTCATTGCCATATCCAAAACCGATAACCTTTTAGAACCTCCACTATTTAAAAACCTCACTCGGATAGAAAGTGTAAAGCCTTACTTCGAGCAGGTTCAGCAATTAACCTCCCTTCTTTTCGATCTCAATCCAAGCCAATGATGTAAGCTATATTAATCATTCTTACTGCAAACCTTTATCCCTCTGTTATGTTTATTTGATATTGCTCTTTGTAAGGCGGAGTTTAGCATTGGTGATTACATTACAATACCTATGTGTTAAGCTGTGATTTTTCAATGATTTAAGTAACTTTGCAACCAAATAAAAATTTATGTCAACTAGTTCAAACAAAAGAGAGCCACTGATTTTAATATCGAATGATGATGGCTATCGTGCCAAGGGGCTGGAGGCTCTAATACAAATGGCCAAGCCATTGGGCAGAGTGGTTGTGGTTGCTCCCAGCGAGGGGCACTCAGGAATGTCGCACGCCATTACCATAAAAGATCCACTACGAATTCGCAAGCAGAAACGTACCGACGATGTGGAGCTATACTCGGTGAATGGTACTCCTGTTGATTGCATAAAGCTGGCCATGAGCGAGGTGCTGAAAACTACTCCCGATATTATCCTGTCTGGGGTTAACCATGGATCCAACTCATCGGTTAGCGTTTTCTACTCTGGTACAATGGGAGCAGCTATTGAGGGATGTTTGTACGGTATCCCTTCCATTGGGTTTTCGCTACTCGATTTTATGCCCGATGCCGATTTTACAGGCGCTGTGGAGTATGGTAAGCCCATCATTGAGTCGGTGTTGGCCAATGGTCTTAAAAGAGGGGTGTGCTTAAATGTAAACTTTCCGGCTATCCCTGCCGACGAGATTAAAGGCGTTAGGGTGTGCCGACAGAATATGGGCACGTGGCGTGAGGAGTTCGATAAGCGAACCGACCCCCGTGGCATAGATTACTACTGGCTAACAGGTTACTTCCACAACGAGGAGCCCGAGGCCACCGATACCGATGAGTACGCCCTAGCGAATGGTTACGTTTCGGTTGTGCCCATAAGGGCCGACCTTACCGATATGTCCCAAGTGGCTACCCTGGCGCAAAGTTTAAATCTTAATGAATCTGACGCTGTAAAGGCAGAAAGATCAAAATCTCATTAAAAGGATCTCCTGGTGAAAAGAAAATTCGATAACCTTACCTTAGGGCTTATAGTGGGCGTAGTTGTCCCAATTATTTCCTACTTTTTTGTTCTCCGATTTATCTATCCATTTCAGTTTGCCGACAAATCGCTGCACTCCATTTGGATTCACCTAATGGCGCCCAAGATGATAAGCATTGGTGCCATACCAAACCTTGCCTTCTTCTTCCTTTTTATTTACACAAACAGGTTGAAGTCGGGTAGGGGAGTGCTTATGGCCACTGTTTTCTATGCCATTGCAGTGCTTATCATGAAGTTAATTTGGTAAGTGTTTATCCAATGAAGTACTACTTGATAGCAGGTGAGGCCTCGGGCGATTTGCACGCATCCAACCTAATGCAAGGCATTTTACAGCACGACCCCCAAGCCCAGTTTCGTTTCTTCGGTGGCGACCTAATGGCTTCCAAAGGGGGTGAGCTGGTTAAGCATTACCGTGAGATGTCGTTCATGGGCTTTTGGGAAGTGCTCGTTAACCTTCGTCAGATATCAAGAAATTTAAACTATTGCAAAAAAGATATTGCCCAGTATAAACCCGATGCCGTTATTCTTGTCGATTATCCTGGGTTTAACATGCGAATTGCCAGGTTTGCTAAGCAGGCCGGGTACAAGGTGTTTTACTACATTGCTCCAAAGGTTTGGGCGTGGAAAGAGTCGCGGGTTAAGGCTTTAAGGAAATATGTAGATAAGTTGCTAATCATCTTCCCCTTTGAGGTCGATTACTTTAAAAAGCACGGTATTGATGCTGTTTACTGCGGAAACCCCTTGGTCGATTCGCTGGTGGAGGCGGAGAGAGATGGGGCTTTTATCCAACGCAACGAGCTGGGCACAAAGCCTATAATTGCTCTGCTTGCGGGTAGCCGAGTACAGGAGGTAAAGCATAATCTCCCGGTTATGATCAGTTTGGCAGGAAAATTGTCTGCCTATCAGCTGGTAATTGCTGGCGCACCCTCGCTCGATTATAGTGTGTATGAGCCCTACGTAAAGGGTTCCGAGGTGAAGATTATTTTCAATCAAACACAAGAACTGCTTAAGCACTCAGTGGCTGCAGTGGTTACCTCGGGCACAGCAACGCTTGAGGCAGCGCTGCTAAATGTACCCGAGGTGGTTTGCTATCGCGGTAGTCTTGCGTCAATGCTTATTGCTGGCATGTTTATAAAGGTTAAGTACATATCTCTGGTAAACCTAATAATGAATGCCGAGGTGGTGAGGGAACTTATACAGTTTAAGCTCAATAGCCAAACCCTGTTCGACGAGCTAAGCAGTGTTCTGCCTGGGCAACCCGGCAGGGAAAAGATGCTTAATAATTTTGCCCAGCTTCGGGAAATTCTTGGCGATAAGGGAGCCTCCAACCGATTTGCCGAGGCAATTGTGGAGTCAACAAAAAGCTAATTGTGTTCGTTTTGAAACTGATGTATTCCATTGATGTAACATAAGTTTTGCACTAACTATTTTATATGAAGCGAATAGTACTTTTTCTGACAGTTTTAGTATTGGTTTCAGCCGCAGTGGCTCAAAAGATAAGCGTTAGCTTACATAATGAGCTCAATTTGCAAACCGTTTTAATAACCCCAGTAAGTGGGCATTACACAATTATAACCGAGGATGGCAACTTTGCCTTAAGCCCTAACCAAATTATCTACATTTCGCGAGTTGGCGATTCGGTAAGGGTTCGCGATATGGCGTCGCACTTTGGCACGTGGAAGCGTATCTCCATTGTGGGACATACCGATAACGATGTTATCCGCATAAACTCCATTGTTCCATCATTTCCTGCCCGCATATACGATGAGAATCTTGTTTTTTATGTTGATTTTAATCGCCTAATGGCCATCAATATTGTGGATATCGACAAGTACATTGCAGGGGTTGTTGAGGCAGAGTCGGGGCCATCGGCGCATATCGAGTTTTACAAGGCGCAGGCGCTCTTGGCTCGCACCTACGCGCTGGGCCATATCGATAGGCACAAAGGCGAAGGATTTAACCTTTGCGATCAGGTACATTGCCAGGTATATAAGGGGCGAGCCAGCCGTAACCCCGATATACTGAAGGCTACCAAGGAAACCAGCGGCCAGATTGTTGTTGATGGCAACAGGGATCTTATTGTAGCCGCATTCCATGCCAACTGTGGTGGACAAACCGCCAATGCTGGCGATGTGTGGGTTACCTCGCAGGATTACTTGGTTTCTGTCCCCGATAGCTACTGTCGTAATATGCCCGGTGCAAGCTGGGAGGTGCGAATCCCTATAGATAGGTGGCGACAGTTTTTAATTGATCGCGGAATTCCTGCACAGGATATGGAGCCTAGCCAGTTTGCATACTCCAGCAAGGAGAGGGAATACTACTATGTTGTAGCCGGGAAGAAAATACCAACCACCGATGTTCGCACGTTCTTTAACCTTCGCTCGGCATACTTCTCTGTTGATATTGTTAGCAATATGGTTAGGGTGCGTGGCCGGGGGTACGGTCATGGCGTTGGCCTTTGCCAGGAGGGCGCCATGCAGATGGCCCGGAGGGGCAGAACCTATCAGGAAATTATTCAGCATTACTTCCAAGGGGTATCCATTACCCACTACACCGATGTGAATGGCTTCGATGAGGATATCAACATAGTTGATATTGATTAAGGTTTAATTCATATCGCATGAGCTACTGCCGTAACAGGTATATTATTGTGTTATATTAATCTATATATTTCTAATGTTTATAATTGACAAACCCTATGTTTCTGATTTGTTCAGAGATACGATTATTAAGAATAGCTACAAGCTGCTAAAAAACGAATTTGCTATTAATGCCGGCCACTTCAACGGCAATTTAATGTGCGATACCCAGCAGATGGTTAAGGAGTTTGAGGCAAAAGAGCTGCTTTACTTAAACTCAGAGAATAGCATTGAGTGGATTGCAACCAATTTGGCCAATACCTCTTTGCCTCAGTACATCAACGTTTTCAAGAACAAGGCCCTGTTTAGGGATATGATTCGCAAGATGTACCCCGATTTTTACTACCAGCAGCTCGATTTAAGCGAGCTTAGAGATTTTGATATTAATAGCGTAAGGAAACCTTTTATTGTAAAACCAGCAGTGGGCTTTTTGAGCCTTGGGGTGTATACCATATATAGCAACGATGACTGGGCTAATGCTGTGATAGCCATTGAGAAGGAGATGGTTGAGGTGAAGAATATGTTTCCCAAGGAGGTGCTAAATACCAGCAAGTTTATTATTGAGGAGTATATTGAGGGAACCGAGTACGCCTTTGATGCCTACTACGATAGCGAAGGAAATCCTGTGATAGTAAATATCCTCAAGCACCTTTTTGCCTCTGCAGAGGATGTTAGCGATAGGCTCTACATCACATCAAAAAGCATTATCAACGAGTTTAAGGATAAGTTCCAAGCCTTTCTGGAGGAGATGGGGCAAATCCTTCAGATTAGGAATATCCCCATTCACGTTGAGGTACGGGTAAATGGCGATTCAATAGTGCCCATTGAGGTAAATCCAATGCGATTTGCTGGGCTGTGCACTACCGACATTGCATACTATGCCTATGGAATTAACCCATATGAGTACTTTATTGAGCGCAAGAAGCCCGATTGGGAAAATATTCTAAAGGGTAAGGAGGGTAAGACCTACAGCATTGTTATTCTCGATAAGCCAAAGGATATTGATGCCAATAGTATTAAGGAGTTCGATTTCGAAAGCGTTCTCAAGGGATTCGAAAAACCGCTGGAGGTTCGACAGATGGATATTAAACGATATCCCGTGTTTGGCTTTGTTTTTGCCGAAACCCGCGACGAGAATTTTGCTGAGCTAGAGAGTATCCTTGCAAATGATTTGAGGGAGTTTATAAAGATATAACCTATCTTCAGATTCAATACTGGTTTGATGAGGTGAAAAAAATGACCTAAAGCCTTTAAGCATAAAGCGCAACCAATATAGTTTTGGTTGCGCTTTATGCTTTTGTAAACTATTGTTTATCCAAGGTTTTTTACCTTTTTCAAACCAAGCATTCTAACCATCCAGCTGGGTAGCGGTTTCTCGTCGTCTCGTTTATCTAGGTTTAGCGAAATGCCATACTTCTTGGCAATGGGTACCCTGTGAGTTTCTACAAACTCAATGAGCGTACCATCCGGATCCTCGATGTACGAGAAATGTCCTGCTGCCTCACCCATATCGAAGCTGCCCTTCTGGTTGTGCTTAACATTGGAGTTTACAGTAAAGGGAAATCCCTTCTCGTTACACTCCTTCTCCAGCTCATCCATTCGGCGGATATCGAAGCACAGATGAATAAACCCTGGATCGCCCCAGAATCGTCCTTCGTACAGCTTGGAGGGGGTGCGGTCAAGTGCCTGAATGAGTTCAATTTGGGCATCGCCCAGCATCCTGCTGAAAGCACCCTTACGAGGTTTGCTATGGGATAGTACCACCCTACGGAACGATCCACCGCCACCGTTAAGCCCACTCAGCTCGTCGAAGCTACCTGTTGCATCGGCAAGTATCTCGTCAAACTCAAGGATTTCGCGGTAAACGGGTAGGGCTTTATCAATATCCGAAACGCCAATAACCGCACCGTAGGTTGCGCCGGTGGGCTTGGTTGGGTTCTTCTTAAACCACCCAATTCGGGTTTCAATCACCTCGAACGTGTTGCCCCGTGGGTCTTCAACATAAAAATGCTTTTGTCCACTTGGACTTGCAGTGATAGCGGTTATTGAGTTTTTCTCCAGGTTGCTAAGGTGGTTGTGCGCCTTTTGTATATCGTAGCACTTAATTTTGGCAGCAAAAATCCCTAGGTCACCAAGCAGCGGTTTCTCCTTGGGCTCTACCGGGGTGCGGCCAGAGTACTGCCAAATCTCAAATCCACCACCACCCTCGATGTTAAGTGCTAGGGCAGCGTGCCTTTTTTGAGGCTGATTGCCGGTGTAGGGCAGCATGAGTTCGGCCACGGTATCGTCCTCAAAAACCCGAACATCCACGCCAAATGCCTCCATATACCATTTCCACGCTGGGTAAAGATTGGTAACCCCAATCCCAATTTGTTGTATTCCACAAATAATTTTCGACATTGTACTTATGCTTTTAGTTGGGTTTAATCTTTTTTATCACCTTGTAAAAAATGCGGGGGAACAACCTTTTTATATGAACCATAAGTAGCTCCTTACCGCCAATTAGCTTCTCGGGTTTCTTTGCTTCAATGGCTTTGATGTACTGCCTAGCGCACTCCTCTGCCGATATTCCATTGGCTTGTCCCGGATCCATAACCCCGTGCGATTTGCCATCGTTGGTTATGGCGTTTATGGAGATGTTGGTGTTTACCCTGCCGGGGTAGGCAATGGTTACGCTTATGCCCAGGGGCTCTAGCTCCAGCCTAAGCGTTTCGTAGTATCCTTGTATTGCATGCTTTGCCGCGGCATAGGCAGAGCGGTATGGGAACCCAAACTTGCCCGATATGCTGCTGGTGGCAGCAATGTAACCCGCCTTTTGCGCTATCATTCCGGGCATCACGGCCTTGGTTAGTATTACGTACGAGAAGAAGTCTATCTCCATCACCCTGCGATCGATTTCCAGCGGGGTTTCGTGCGCAAGCGAGCGTTGGCTTATACCGCCATTGTTTATTAGCAGGTAGATATTACCAAATCGATTAACCGTTTCGATGGCGGTGGTTTGCACCACGTTGGGGTCGGAGAGGTCGAATGCCACAGCTTCGCAGAAGCTGGTTAGCTTTATGCAGTTGGTTTTTACACGTTCCAGCTCAGCCTCGTTGTTCGACGATATAATGAGCCTAGCACCCTGCTTGGCCAACTCGTAGGCAAGAGCCTCACCAATGCCCGATGAGGCGCCAGTTACCCAGCATAGCTTATCCTTAAATACCATAGTAAAGAGTTTTGCAAAAAAATGAGGTTGAAGGATTGCCTCAACCTCTGCAAATATGCAAAATATTTAGGACATGGCTGATTGAAACTAGGATATGTCTATGCAGTAGTCGATACACATTACATTATGAAAAATTTCATAATGCCTTAGCTTATCCTTTACAGGTCATTGGTTATGTTTGCTTAAGCTTGCAAAAAATTATAAACATGAAATTTAACCGTTTTTCAATTCGTAGGCTGTTACTGTTTACTGCTTTATTTTTAGGGCTGATGCTTATTATGATTGGGGTGGTAACCAATACTTATCTTCGTCAGTCTTTTACTCACTTTGAAATGCTCACAGAAATTGAAGAGGTATTTAGCCTAGGGCTTAAGGCTAGAAACTTGGAGAAAGATTTTAGGCTTACCGAAGTGGTATATGATGATTTTTTTAGAACAGGTGAAAGTGAACGTATTAATGAGTTTGAAATGCTTTCACAAGATATTGCCTCGGCTTTGGCACGGTTACAAAGTTCGGATATCATTCAGGATTTAGGGCTAGAGCAACAAGTAGACTCAGCTGTTTGGCTACACAAGCAGTATGTTGCAACCTTTAAAGGGACAGTTGTTTTAGTTAAGGAAAGAGGGTTTAAAAACTTTGGACTAATTGGAGATTTTCGACAGGCAATCCATACCGTTGAGGGCCAGTTTAATGAACTCAGCAACTTTTACTACACAAGCCAAATGCTTACTCTTCGGAGGCATGAAAAGGATTATTTGCTTAGGAAAGACTTAACTTACCATAGAAAGTTTGAGATTGAGCTCAAACAATTAGTAGAAAATGTTTCTAGAGACAATCACATAGCTAACTCAAAGGAGTTAGTCTCACTATTGCAAAACTATGGTGCTCTTTTTAATAAGTTAATCGAAGTAGACCGGAAAATTGGCTTTACCAGTGAAGAAGGTTTGGTTGGCCAACTGACCCTTTTGGGGGCTTCGGTTGATAATGCAATAATGAGTATTCAATCAAGAGTTTTCAACTACTCGAAGAGTAAAATTGATTCTGCTGTACTGTTGCTCTTCATATTTATTGGCTTGCTGTCGATGTTTATAGTGGTTGTTATTTTTCTTGTTTCACGACATATTGTAGGCTCTATAAAGCGTTTGCAGAGCTACATCACACGCCTAGGCAAAGGGGAATTGCCCGAGAGTATTGAGGTGCAAAGTAACGATGAAATTGCACAGATGGAGCGTTCCATAAATATCCTAACAGAAAATTTAAGGAATACTAGGGCCTTTGCGATTGAAGTGGGCAACGGCAATTTGGAGTCAGATGTTAATGTGTTTGGGAACAAAGGCGATTTGGGCGGCGCACTTATCGATATGCGAAAAAAATTGCTGCAGGTGGCTCAAGAACGCGAAGCCCAGAACCTAGAAACTAATAGGCGGATGTGGGCTAATGAGGGGATGGCTCTTTTTACAGATATTCTTAGGGGGCGTGACAAAAGTTTGGAAGACTTTGCCTTTGATATAGTAAAAACCTTGGTTAAATATACGAACTCAAGCTTGGCAAGTCTTTTTATGATGAGCACTGATGAAGATGATAAGCCCTGCTTAAACTTGCTGGCAACATATGCTTACGATAGGAGAAAGTTTGTTAATTCTCGGGTTTATCTAAATGAAGGGTTGGTAGGGGTATGTGCCTTGGAGGCAGAAACTACCTTGCTCACAGAAATCCCAAAAGATTACATTAAGATAAATTCTGGGTTAGGCTTTGCTGCACCTACCTGTATTATTCTAGTCCCTTTGAAGGTGGACCAAAAAGTAGTTGGAGTTATTGAAATGGCAACATTTAATGTGTACCAACCTTTTGAGGTGGAATTCATTGAGCGGGTTTTAGCTAGCACTGCATCTACCTTGCAGATGGTAACAATTAATAATCAAACTAAGCTGCTTTTGGAGCAAACCCAGCAACAGGCCGAAGAACTTCAGGCACAGGAGGAGGAAATGCGACAAAATATGGAAGAGATGCAAACTACCCAGGAGTGGATGAACGCCAGAGAGGAAGAACTTAAAAATGCCTTGGCAGCTAAAGACGAGGAGATTAAACGAGTAATAGATATTGCTGAGCAAAATAAATCGGTTAACAATGAGAGGGTCTCAACTCTCGAGTCGATGGTTGAATTCTATAGTCAGAACTTTCTGGTGGCTGAGCTGAGCCATAAGGGCGATATCAAAACACGTAACGAGAAGTTTGAAAAGGTACTGGGGCAGATGAATGATGTTGAGATATACAGCATTTTCGATAATAGCTTAGCGGGTTACGAACAGGCGAATAGAATGGAGTGGGAGCGGGTGGTAAATGGAGAGACCTACAAAGGGTTTATTCATAGACTTGATTCTGAGGGCAATCAGATTGCTATTTATGCCATATTCTCTCCTGTTTTTAACTGCTTTGGGCAGGTTGATAAGGTGCTTTTCGTTGGCCTTAAGGTTGGCAAGGTAGATGATAGTCAGCCAGGTGGTATCTGGTTTAAAGACGACGGAAGCGCATTAATGCCTCTAGATCTTGGACAGGTTTTGTTGTCCTAAATCCCGGTAATTTGCTGATCATATATGTTTTAGTTTGCATCCTTACACAATTGCTTCGTTGTAAATATTCAAAATATGGTAATACTAGTATTGTCGGATTTACACATCGATAACGGTGATAGATTTGGCACCTTCGGGTGGAATTCGAGAAAGTTTATCCAAACCCTTAAAAAATTGGTAGAGGCATACCAAATTGATCAGGTTATACTAAATGGCGATATTCTAGATCTATACAAGTATAATTTCAAGGAGGTATATCGCAAGAACTTCGGTCTTATTTCCTACTTTAACCGTAAGGGATATATTTACATCAGAGGGAACCACGATCTTTTTAACCCATTAGCAAAGGATTCCCATACAATTACTAACAGCAGTGGCCAAAGAATTTACATTGAGCATGGCCATAATGCCGATTTTTTGAACGGAACTCGCATTGGCCGATCGATAGGGATGTTAGGGTTTTATCTGCTCAAAAAGATTATCAAGTTTAAGCTAGTTGAGACGATATATTTTAAGGCCGTAGAGTGGGACGATCAGATTAACCGAATACCAAAGAAATACAATACCTTTAAATACCTAAACTACGCCCTAAGCCTACTTAAGCAGCATGATGTGGTTATACTTGGCCATACGCACAAGTTGGAGGCTCACAAAACATACTACCTCAACAGCAAAAAGATGTATCTAAATACAGGTACTTGCTCTATGGGGCGCTTACAAGGAATTATACTAAATACCGAGACTTTAAGGTATGAAACCATTAAACTTGGGCAAGATGAGAGCCTTAGGTCTATACTACCATCTATCCCTAAAGTAAAACTTTCGTCAATAGCATAGGGTTCTATACAAAGCCAGATGGTAAGGGTTATAGTTTAATGCCTACGATGCAAATATCATCAGTCTGAAAATGCCCGTCCATCCATTGGTGTAGCTCTTTTTCCAGCTCTTCTTTTTGGAGTTCTAGCGGAAGGTTGGAGATTTTGAGAATATGGTTATGTAGCCGACGTTTCTGATACTTCTTACTCCTTTCACCTCCAAGTTGATCCTGGAACCCATCGGTACCAAGGTAAATTATATCACCCTCTTTGTAATTGAAACAGGCCGATCTGAATGAACTATTAGCATTATACTGCCAGTCTCCAATAGGGTGCTTATTCCCCTTGTGCAAATAGTACTCAACCCCCGAGACCTGAAGTATTTCTCGTCGACAGCTCGTGTAAAATATGGTTTTACTGCTAGGTTCTATGCAGCATAATGTAATATCTACCCACTCGTTGTCAAAAGGTGTTAGGGTATCGTTAGAGCTGAAACTTTCGATAAAACGGTTATTTACTTCCTTTATTATTGTATGGGTTTTCTTCAGCTTTTTGTTTAGGATAGCGTAATCGAGCAGGCTATGCATTAGCACCGAAAGGATAGCCCCAGGAACACCGTGCCCAGCACAATCGCCCACGGCAATATATGTAAGCCCGTTGCGCTCGGTTAACCAAAAAAAATCGCCCGACACAAAATGCTTGGGTTTGAAAAGCACAAATGCATCTTTAAAAATCCTATCGAAGTGTCTCTGCTTTGGGAAAAGCGCTTTTTGTAAAAACTCTGCATACCTTAAGCTATCCTCATAGGATGTAGACATAGTAGTTTCCATGCAGATTCTTTGTTGTGAAGGAAATGTTGTTGAAATGAAACTTTAAACCAGATACATACTGTGGAATAAAAATCTAAATAAAAAGGGTGAAGAAATTCCTCACCCAATTTGAAGTAATGCCAATCACTTTATTTATAATATTCCTTTTCCGATAAAACCTCGCCTGCCTCATTGTAAATTATCCATATCCCCGAGCGCTCCCCGTGGGCGTAGGTCATATCATAGCGTAGCGTTCCGTTCTCGTCCCAAACGTACCACTTGCCATGCTTTTGACCGGTTTCAAAATTGGCTTCCGCAACTTTTACCCCATGCTCGTTAAATGTTTCCCACTTTCCATCTGTTTTACCCTTGGTGAATGATCGGATCTCGTTTATTTGTCCATTGGCAAAGTAAAGCTGTGTGATGCCATGCAGAAGCCCATTCTGAATACTCATTTCAACTTTTAGTGTACCGTCAGCATGGTATTCTTTATGATATCCGGTGAAATGATTACCCTTTGCATCGAAGTAAACACCATCCTTTTCAACAACTTGAGCCAAGCCAATGGTGCTTGCCATCAACATAAGTAAGGTTAATAAAGTTAATCTCATAAGTAGTTAAGATGATTTATTTTAGTAATTATAATGCCTGTAAATGAGTGGTTTAAGTTAGTCTTCTAATGCTGTTCTACCTATGCAAAGTTATTAATTATTTGATTCCAAGTGCTGCTGAAATCATTAAGGGTACGGTGCAAGTTCTTATTCATTGCCAGGTTAAGTTATTGTTAATTACATTGGTTGGCGATATTAAGATGCTGATATATATGAACTTATGCAAGTTTTGGAGCATTCAGCATTATGTTGAATGTAATTGTGGTGTTTTGTGAGAACTACTCAATATTGCTGGCATCATCCGTACTGTTCGGGTGTATGAATACTGTTGTAAGGTTAACATTTCGTTAATCTAACCATAACCATTTAATAAACCCATTGCTAATTATCGAAGGTAACTTTGCGCTGTTATTTATTGATAATCCTAACTAATTCAACCTTTTTAAATTTTATCTTGATGTTAATAAAAAGAGTTTGTTTCGTATTGCTATCTCTTAGCGGCATTTTCAGCCAGCATCTATTTGCTCAAACAGGAGCCATTAAAGGAACTGTAAAAGAGGTGGGGTCGGACGAGACCTTACCAGGCGCCAATGTTATAATTGAGGGAACGACCATAGGGGTTTCAACAGATTTTGATGGCCAGTTTGAGATTAAGGGGCTTAAGCCGGGCAGGTACAATGTCAAGGTTTCTTTCATCTCATACAGCGAGAAAATACTTCCAAATATCAATGTTGTTGCTGGAGAAGAAACGTATGTAGAGGTTGAACTAGAGGATGCTGCTCTTACTATTACCTCTGTTACCATTGAGGGGCGATTACGACGAGATCGCGAGAATGTAATTCTGCTTGAGCAACGTAAAGCAACCAATATAACCCAGAGCATAGGCGCTCAAGAATTATCCCGTAAAGGAGTAGGTGATGTTGCAGCAGCAGTTACCAAGGTTACTGGGGTGTCGAGGCAGGAGGGAAGCAATAATATTTTTGTGAGGGGGCTTGGCGACCGCTACAACTCTACCACCCTAAATGGGCTCCCCATACCCTCCAACAACCCCGAAGAGAAGAATATTACCCTTAGTATATTTTCTACGGATATTGTAGATTACATCTCTATGGATAAGGTTTATCATAACAAGGTGTATGGCGATTTTGCCGGAGGGAATGTGAATATTGTATCGAAGAGGCATACTGGTGACGATTTCGTGCAAGTTGAGGTCGGTTCAGGCACTAATATAAATGCCATTGATGAGCAAACCTTCCCTATGCAGCAAGGCCCCAACCATTTTGGGTTTTATACTATTGCTCCACCGTCTACGCTGGAAAGGTTTGATTTTCATAACTCATTACTCTCTGTTGAGAAAACTCCTGTTTTGACTGATGTAGCGTTATCGGCTGGTAAAGAGTTTACACTTAACGAACAATCCCTTTCGCTGTTTGCTACAGTTGGTTTTAACAATGGTTTCGCCAGTAAGGAGGGCATAGCAAAAAGTGTTAACAATACAGGGTATGCTAGCAAAGACCTGCGGTTAAAGTCTTACGACTACACCACTAACACAACGGGTATGCTAAATGCCGGATATCAATTTTCGGCAAGCAGTTCTTTGTACTACAACCTGCTATTTATCAACTCGACTAACCAGTTGAATGAGAATTACCAAGGAACCATTCTGGATATTGCCAACTACGACAACGGACTATTATCCCGAAAAACATTCGAAAAGAATACGCTTTTTATAAATCAGCTGCTTGGCGAACACAAGCTAAACCATAATTTGGATATCAATTGGGGAGTATCGCATAACTCCATAACCAGCGACCAGCCCGACCGAATACAGAATACTTTTAGAGGGGTTGACGAGGGGTATCTTTTTGGTCAGAATCAGATTACCGATAACCATAGATACTTTCACTACCTATTGGAAACGGAGTATGCCGCAAATGCTTCAGCAAGCTATGCTTTGGCTAAGGGGAACGATGGCAAGCAAAAGGGAACGATAACCCTTGGAGGGTTCGCTCGACTCAAGGAGCGCGAGTTCAATGCAACCCAGTTCAACTTTCGTATTAAGCAGAATATGATTGTCGACCCCAATAATTTGGATACATATTTTAATCAGCCAAACCTAGAGAACGATTATTTCACCATCGAAACATTTAGGGGCAACCAGTTTGTTCCAAATGTTTTAAAACCTCAGGAGTATGGTGGAACTCAAATTATCTCAGGCGGCTATTTAAACTTTGAGTACAATATATCTCCAAAGTTTACCGCACTGTTAGGTGTAAGAGCCGAAAGCATTTACCAAGATGTACGGTGGAATACTCAGCTCGATCCTCGTGACAGAAGCGATGCCATTGAAAAGTTTGGCCTGTTGCCTAGCATTACAACCCGATACGAGATATCTGAAAAGCAAAACCTTAGGCTTGCCGCTAGCAAAACATACACCTTACCCCAGTTTAAGGAGCGTGCCCTGTTTATTTACGAGGAGGTTACGCAGGTTAAGCTCGGAAACCCCGATCTGTACGCATCGGATAACTATAACCTGGATGTAAAGTGGGAGCTATTCCCTAGCAGTGGTGAGATTATCTCCATCACTGGTTACGGAAAATACATCTTGAACCCCATAAATGAGGTCACCATATCATCGGCTACTAGCGATATATCTTTCCTTAATACTGGCGACTGGGGCTATGTGGCTGGTGTGGAGTTCGAACTACGAAAAAGCATATACAGCGGTAATTCAACCAGGCTCAATGGTGGAGTTAATGCCTCGTATTTACACACCGACCAAATGCTCGATTCCGATAAAATTTCCAATGAAACCAATTACCGGGTTCGCTTTACCCACGAAAAGGCAAAGTTTTCTGGTGCATCAGACTGGCTTGTTAATGCAGACTTAACATTAATCAAAGATTTTAACGACTCCCAAAGCAATGTTATGGTAACCCTTGCATACAACTACACATCCGACAATATCTATGCAATAGGTACAAACGCCTCGGGGAATATAGTAAATAAAGCAATAAATTCTCTCGATTTGGTTGTGAAATCCAATATTAACCAACGTATTTCTATCAGCGCTAGCATAAAGAATATCTTGGATCCAAAAGTTGAAAGAGTGCAGGAGAACTTAAATGGGCCCGTCACGGTGATGTCGTACCAAAAGGGGATGCTTACGAGCGTTAAGTTAGGCTACCGATTTTAGCTCTTGCTTTATCCAATCTTAATGTTAACATAAGGTACAGTTAGCTAGCAAGAGGTTTGGCCGGGCTACTTTTGTCGTAAATAAATTTACTAACCTAAACAAACAAGACAAATGAAAAAGACACTTTTTGGATTAACAGCAATCCTTCTAACTTTTGCAGTTGCAACCACAAGTTGTAAAAAAGATCCAGTTCCAGAGCCAGACGTTAACCAAATGGATCCTAACGATTGGCAAGGAGATATCTCCGACAAGGTAACCCTAGATGCATCAAAAACTTACAAGCTAACAGGAATGATTGATGTGCTTGACGGTGCTGAGCTAACAATTCCAGCAGGAACCATAATTGAAGGCGTTGGTGGTACCTCAGCAGCAATTGTTGTTCACCAAGGCGGAAAAATATTCGTTAACGGAACCAAAGACCAGCCAGTTGTAATGACCTCGGGCTTGGCGCAAAAGAACCGTGGCGATTGGGGTGGACTAGTAATCTGCGGTAGGGCTACTTGTAACTCAGGCGGCGGTATGTCAGAGGTTGGCGATGTTCCCTACGGTGGTGATATCGATAATGACAACTCAGGCGTTATTCGTTACCTTAGGATTGAATACTCGGGTGCAGCATTCAATAGCGAGAAGGAGTACAATGGCCTTTCACTGTTTGGAGTGGGCAGCGGAACCAAAATTGAATATGTTCAAATTCACGAAAATGCCGATGATGGCATAGAGTTCTATGGTGGTACTGTAACTGCTGATTATATCGTAAGCTCGCATATCGAAGACGATATGTTCGATTGGACCGAAGGATGGTCTGGGGGCGGATCGAATTGGTATGGTAAAAACGACCAAGGGTATGGCAACAGGGGTATGGAGTGTGACAATTGGTCGAAAAACTTTGCTGCAACCCCAGTGGCTAACCCAACCATATCAAACGTAACGTTAATTGGAAGTGGCGATCAAGGCGACGAACCCCAGGCATTAATGTTAAGAGCTGGAACTGCTGGAAGCATAGACAATGTAGTGGTGAAGAATTGGAAAACCGGCATAGAGGTTCGTAGCGACGAATCCATTGCAAACATAGCAAACAGTACCCTAAAGGTAACCAACATTAAGTTTGTTGATGTTGCAGCTGAATTGGTGGTTAAAAATTCCGATAACGAAACAGTAACAGGCGAAGAGCACGCTGTTCTTTACACGGTTAACCAGAATGCAACCGGTGCTGGTGCAGGAACCGCAGTGCCCGAGTGGGCCAAAGGCTGGACAATAGGTTTAGAGTAACAAGTAGAGCAAGGAGTAAAAAAACCTGTCGTAAATGGCAGGTTTTTTTGTTTTTATACAATACCTTTACCTAAAGGTAATGTTTTCTTAACATTGAAAACGCTAGGTTTCATTAACATTGCCAGTAAATAGTTCTGTTTCTCATATTGCTCTTGTTAATTTCTGGAAAAAAGTTCCAATGAACAATTCAAACTATAGAATACTACTCGTCGACGACGAGCCCGATATCCTTGAATTTGTAGGCTATAACCTACGTAAGGAAGAGTTTCAAGTTTACACGGCAAGCAATGGACGCGATGCCATTGGAATGGCCGAGGAGATCCACCCTCACCTTATTCTCCTTGATGTGATGATGCCCGAAATGGATGGCGTTGAGACCTGTGAGGAAATTCGTCGGCACAAAACGCTAAAGGATACACTGGTGGCTTTTCTTACAGCCCGAGGTGAAGACTACTCCCAGATTGCAGGGTTCGACGCAGGTGGCGATGACTACATCACCAAACCAATTAAGCCCAAGGTTTTGGTTAGCAGGGTAAAGGCTTTGCTTAAGCGGGTTGATCTGAAAATTTTTGAGGATACCCCCACAGCGCTTTATGAGAAAGGAATCCTAATAGATAAGGAAAGGTACGTTGTGATGAAGGATGGGGAGGAGATTACCCTGCCCAAGAAAGAGTTTGAGCTACTAACCCTTCTGTATAGCAGGCCGCAAAAGGTGTTTACCCGCGACGAAATATTCTCATCGGTGTGGGGCGATAATATTATTGTGGGCGACCGAACCATAGATGTTCACATCAGAAAACTCCGCGAAAAGATTGGCGATGAGTTTATTCGTACCGTCAAGGGTGTGGGATACAAGTTTATGGACTAACTTTTTTAATTATTATTCGTTAACTTGCCAAGCAACCTATACGAATAATTTTCCCATGGAACTATTTAAGTGGAGCAACCGCTACAGCGTTTGCATCGATAGTATCGACGAGGAGCACAAGGGGCTTTTTAAGCTAATAAATTCCCTTTACTCGTCGCTTACCGAAGGCCAAGCACAAGATATTCTTTCCGAAGTTTTAGATAAGCTATTCGAGTACACCCAAAAGCACTTTAGGCGCGAGGAATCGTTGCTTAGGGCGGCCAACTACCCATATTTGGCTAACCACATCGCCCTGCATGAGTACTTTGAGCAGTCTATAGTGAAGTATAATCAGCAGCTACAGGACGATCCCTCGTCGCTTACCATCGAAATCCTTTCCTTTCTTCGCGATTGGCTAATCCAGCATATCCAAGGAGTAGATATGGATTACGTTCCCTACCTAAAGGACAAAAATTTAAGCTAGCCAATCGATACCAGTAATTCTTTAACCAATATTATGACGTTAGATCTGCATATCAGAAGCTATAAGCCTGAGGATTTCGATCAGGTAATGTCGCTTTGGATTGCAACAGGGTTAGGGAATCCTCAGCGAGGGGACAATCAACAGATTGTTGAGAATAGCATTTCGCTCGGCGGCGAGCTGCTGGTTGCCGTTACTCCCAGCAACGAGGTAGTGGGTACCTCGTGGATGACTTTTGATGGGCGAAGGCTGCATCTCCATCATTTTGGCGTGTTACCCAAATATCAGCGTCGTGGAATTGGCGATTTACTAACCCGCGAATCGCTTCGCTTTGCCAAGCGAAAAGGCTACCAAATTAAGCTAGAGGTGCACCAATCCAACGCAGCCGCCATTGAGCTATACAAAAAGCACGGCTTCCAATTCCTAGGCGATTATGATGTGTATATAGTAAGAGACCTAGAATTAATAAACCTTTAAACCTGTTTTTTTATCATCTCCGTTCTCTAGCCTCGGTCGTATTTATCTCTTCGGGTTTACCTGCTCTACCGGTTGGTAGACAGGCTCTGGTAGGCTCTACCCGGCAAATGTGGCTAAATCTTCAACTTTAGATTGGCATCCCGATGGGAGTAACTGTATGCGCAGCAAACCGTCTGCTGGAGAATTTGCAAAATTGCCCGACTCAATTGCACCCAGTTCGAATGGGGCCGAAACTAAAGAGTAAATATTTGGAGTGCTATTGTTTGTAGTGTGGGTGCAACCCCCAAGTATATTCCGACTGCGGTACAACCTCCGCCGAGCGAGGCGTAAAATTCGAGTCCTAAATGTTTATCATCCTTCCCACCGCATCGCTAAACCCCGATTCGTTATTCGATCGCACCACCTTAAACTGCCTTTTCAGCTCGTCTGGTGCATTATCTACCATGAAGCTATGCGGCGTGTGGTTTAGCATGTCCAGGTCGTTGTAGTCGTTGCCAATGGCCATTAGCTCGTTGGGCCTTACGGAAAGGTTCCGGCAAAGCCGTTCAATACCATAAGCCTTTGAAACATCGCGCCGAAAAATCTCCATCCAAATGGAGTGCCCATCCAGTGGCGATGTGGCTCGAATAACCTTAAGGTCGGGAAACTTGGTTTTTAAAGATTCAAACCACTTTACATCACAGGGGAGAATAACAATTATTTGAGTAGCATCGGATTCGTAAACCACACCAGGGATGTAGGGTTGACAGAACTGTGAGTATATTTTAACCCTACGGGTAAAGTCGGGGTTACTTTTGCTACTCTGGTGGTACAAAAATCGGTGGTTGGTAGGAATAGGTTCATGCACCATGAAATCTACTCCATGAGCCACTAGCTCATCCACAACACCTTGTACCTGGGTGCTGTTAATTTGGGTTGTGTAGAGTATTTGGTTATTGCTCCACCTAACAGCACCTGCCCCCGACGAGAAAACCAGATAGTCGATGGGGAAATCGCTTGCGATAACCTTACCAAAAGAGTATGGCGAGCGCCCTGTGGCAACCACTCTAACAATACCCATCTCGCCAAGCCGATGTAATGTATGCAAATCCTCTTCGCTAACCATCTCGGTTGAGGTTAGCAGTGTGCCGTCGAGGTCGGTTACTACCATTTTTATTGGTGTGTTGCTCATGCGTATGCTGTGTATTATGCTTGGCACACTTTAATCAAAAATCAATGGCCAAAACTAAACATTATGTATTGGTATTCGTTAAACCAATACGGACAAAGTAAGGTATGCTGACAAAGCACACAAATTTATCAAATCTTTTACGAAGCCCCAAAAGAGTTGCTTTTAGGGCAATGTAATTGTTTTGTAGTGTAGCCCTAGCTTTGTAAGTTAATATGAGTTAACAAGCATTAATACACACTTAATAATTTTTTAATTTGAAATGTATTCTTTATTTTTATAGCACATTATTACTTAACTAAACAGCAAAGCTATGTCGAAAACAATCACATTTAACGAGCTCAGGAGGGTTAAGGATCAGCTTCCTGATGGGACTATGCAGATTATTGCAGAGAAGTTGAACCTGAATGCGGAGACCGTTCGTAATTATTTTGGCGGCACCAATTGGGAGAATGGCGAGTCTGTAGGGTTTCATTACGAGCAAGGACCCGATGGCGGAATTGTGACACTTGACGACACCACTATACTTGAATTGGCTTACGAAATGATAGAAAACCAAGCTAAAGCCGAAGTGTAGTCGAGTAAACTTATTGGCGAGCAAAGGCAGAAATCAACTTTCTGCCTTTGTTCATTTATTGCCCTTTGTACTAACTTTGCACCGTGGATAATTTGGCAGAATACATAAAGCTGGCCGAGGATAAATGGATGCCATCCATTTACGCTTTTCTGCATTCATTGTATAATGGTATTCACTTGCCCTCGCACGACGTTAATCACCATGTGCGGGTGTGGAGTTATGCCAAGGAACTGCTTTCGCATATCTATACCAAGGCCCCAGCATCCTGCTCTTTTATAGAGCAAGCGCTGGTTGGCTGTATGTTTCATGATACAGGCCTAATTGTTGACCATAGCGAGCGCCATGGACACCATAGCAAGGTGCTTTTTGAGCAGTTCCTTAGCAAATACCCTCAGCTAGCCCTACCTAATGTTGAAGATACGCTTTATGCTATTGAGCACCATGACGATAAAAGTCTGAAGCAGTCGGCAGGCTTTGGCGTAGGAACTTCTCATTCGCTTGTCGATCTGGTTTCTTCTGCCGACGATCTAGATGCTTTTGGCCGTATAGGTGTATATAGGTATATCGAGATATATGCGCTAAGGGGTATCCCGGTTGAGAATATCCCCGCTATGGTTATCCCTAACCTCTCCAATAGATTTGAGAATTTCTGCTGCAGATTTTCGAACTTCTCAACCTTAGTTGAGACTCATAGAGATAGGTATTTGGAAACAAAAAGATTTTTTGAGGAAGCTGACAATCAGAGTGCGCAAGATTTTATATTTAGCACAGATGAATTTAAGATAGTCAACAATATGGTGGAAGTGCTGGTCAATAGGCAGATGGACATTAAATCGGCAATAGTTATGGGTATTATGTCTGGACTCTCAGCTGGTCAGGTGGGATACTACATGGGGCTAAAAGAGGAATTAGGGCTTTAGAAAGACTTCATGTGGTCTTTTCTGATGATAATAATCTTCTCTTTCAATTCAACCTTTTAGCTATTTTCGCGTCCTATTCACAAAACATATTTTCCTAGGCTATGAACAAGTTTTTTCGATACTTTTTGGTAACCACCGTGCTGGCTTTGGCCTTTATATGCGTGGCTAAGCATATCTATAAAAAAAACGTAACCAGCACACCGAAAGTTGAGCTGCGCTTTCATGAGAACTATAGCGTTACCTACGATGAGGCCATCGCCGCTTATCGAGCGCTCGACCTTGAGCATCGTGAGGCAAAGCTAATAAAGTATGGCCCCACCGATTTTGGTAAGCCTCTTCATCTTTTTGTTATCTCAAGGGCAAGGGTTTTCGATCCAGAGATATTACGAAGTAAGGGTTTTCGAGTGGTACTGGTGAATAATGGAATTCATCCCGGTGAACCCTGCGGCGTTGATGCCAGCATTCAGCTTGCCCGCGATATCCTTTCGAATAAAAACGAATTGTGGAGTCTTATGGATAGCACCGTGCTATGCATTGTGCCAGTTTATAATATTGGTGGTGCGCACAACCGTTCGCACTACAATAGGGCTAACCAAAATGGTCCCGAAATGCAGGGTTTTAGGGCTAATGCTCGAAATTTGGATTTGAATAGGGATTTTGCTCCCATGGAGAGTCGCAACGCCCAATCTTTCGCTCGCATTTTTCATCACTGGAAACCAAATTTGCTAATAGATACGCATACTACCAACGGGGCCGATTATCAGTATGTGATGACGCTTATATCATCGCATCCGCAGGAGATGCCCCCAATGCTAGGTAACTTTTACGATGAGGTTATGGAGCCCTTCCTATTTAACGCCATGGAGGAGAGTGGCTATCCAATGATCTACTACGTATCGCCCATGGGGCAAACCCCCGAAAGTGGTATACAGCAGTATCCAAACCCACCACGCTACACATCGGGGTATGGCCGTATGTTCAACGCCATATCATTCATGACCGAGGCACATATGTTCAAGCCATTTGCCGACAGGGTGCTTGCTACCTACGAATTTATAAATGCATCGATTGAATTTACACATCGTAATGGATACCAAATGGCCAAGCTAAAGCAGCAGGCCGATGAGTATACCGCCAACCAATCGGAGTTTGTTATACAGTGGGAGCTTGATAGAGATCAGGAGGGAACAATTCCATTCATGGGGTACGAGGCCGAGCTGATAGATAGTAAGATTACAGGAGGGAAACGCCTGCATTACGATCGTAATAGACCATTTACCAAGGATATACCATTCTTTAAATACTATAAGCCTGCTATTACCATTACTGCCCCAGAGTTTTACTATATCCCTCAGGCTTGGTACGATGTTATTCATCGTCTCGAGATAAATGATGTGAATATGCAACGGTTTGCAAACGACACCATTATGGAGGTTGAGGCATACTACATAACCAACTACAAGTCTAGCTTCAGTTGGAATTCAAATGGCCATCAGCTGCATAGCGATGTGGAGGTGCGTAAGGAGGTTCAGAAAATACAGTTTTACGAGGGCGATTTCATTGTGCCCATGAACCAGCCTGCAAATCAGTTTCTTGCCGAAATGTTGGAGCCACAAAGCACCGACTCTTACTTCGCTTGGAACTACTTCGATTCTATCCTTCAGCGTAAGGAGTATTTCTCACCCTATGTGTTCGAGGATTTTGCCCTAGAGATGCTCAACTCCAACCACGAACTTAAAGCCGAGTTTGAGGCCAAGAAAAGAAGCGACAGGGAGTTTGCTTCTAACGCGTACGCCCAGCTAAACTTTTTGTATGAACGCTCACCTTATTACGAAAAAGTTTACAATCGATACCCCATATTCAGATCAGTTACAACCAAGAAGTAGCGTGCGTATAAAGTGTAAGCCGATATAGATAATCTGTAATGTTGAAATAGTAAGGCAATGGATAGTGTTGATGTAGTGGTGATTGGAGGAGGGCCAGCGGGTTTGCTAGCCGCAGGCAAAGCGGCTGCTGATGGAGCCAGCGTTATTTTGCTTGAAAAAATGGAGAAACCTGCTCGTAAACTAAGGATTACTGGTAAGGGGCGGTGCAACATAACCAATACTAAGCCTTACGACGAGTTTATAAACGATATATTCCCAGAGCCCCGTTTCCTCCGCGATGCCTTTAACTCGTTTTTTAGCGATGATATAATTCGGTTGCTAAACCAGCAGGGTGTTGCAACGGTAGAGGAGCGAGGTATGCGAGTTTTTCCTACCAGCGGCAGGGCTTGGGATGTTGCCGAGGCACTTGTAAAATGGGCGCGGGCAAATGGAGTGAAGATTTATAACCATGCCCATGTGACAGATATTACGTCTACCCAAGGGGTAGTAACAGGAGTAAAGTACACCGATAAGGATAGCAATTCGAAGGGAGTTGAATGTAAATCGATTATTCTTGCCACGGGGGGCAAATCGTATGCCGCTACCGGCTCAACAGGCGATGGGTATAAGCTAGCCTCAAGCCTTGGTCACACCATAACCCCTTTGCTACCCGCCCTTGTTGGGGTTGAGACTAGACCCGCCATTAGCCTAAAGGATAACCTTTTGCTGCGTAATGTTAACCTGTCGCTTTTTATTGAGGGTAAAAAGGTCGATGAGGAGTTTGGTGAGCTGGAGGTTACATCCTATGGTTTCAATGGCCCCATCATGCTAAGGCTTAGCCGTAGAATAGTTTTTGCGCTGAGCAAGGGAAGTAGGGTAGACCTCGAACTAGATCTTAAACCAGCGCTAAGCCACGAAAAACTTGATGCTAGGATTCTTCGTGAGGTTGACGAAAACCCTCGGATAGCAGTGGCTAACCTGGCCAATCGTTTGCTTCCGCGCGATTTGGCCTCGGTGATGATTGACGAGATAGGACTTGCGGCTCAGAAAAACTTGGGTAGGTTAACTACTGGAGAGCGAAAATCAATTCGCCTTTGGCTTAAGGAGCAGCGTTTTGAGGTGTTGGCTCAACGCTCATGGCCCGAGGCCATTGTAACTGCAGGAGGCGTTTCGCTGAAGGAGGTGAACCCAAAGACCATGGAGTCTAAGTTGGTTAGAGGGCTGTTTTTTGCCGGCGAACTGCTCGATTTGGATGGCTCTACCGGTGGATATAATCTTCAAATAGCCTACTCAACCGGTTGGTTAGCAGGTAAAAGTGCAGCCCCTCCAATACAATAAATTGTAATCACTACCTCACAAAAAAATCAAGCATAAGCTCACCCCCAAGGTAGCCCTTAAGCCTATCGCCAATGGCAACCGAACCAACCCCTGCAGGGGTTCCAGTGTATATCAGATCGCCAATTTTTAGGGTAGTGTATTTGGATATGTGAGCAATTAGCTGGTCGAAGTTAAATGTCATATCGCCAGTATTTCCTCTCTGAACCACTTCTCCATTTTTCTCAAGCCAAAAATCCAAATTGCCGAGGTCGGGAAATATAACTTTACTTTTAAACTCGCTAATGGGTGCCGATCCGTCAAATGCTTTGGCTACTTCCCAGGGCAATCCCATCGCTTTGCAGTTTCTCTGCAAATCGCGGGCGGTAAAATCTACTCCCAAACCCACCTCATTGTAGTATCTATTTGCAAAGCGCTCGCTGATATTACGGCCAAGCCTACAGATTTTTAGAACAACCTCAAGCTCATAATGAATTTCGTTTGAAAAGTTAGGGTAGAAGAAAGGCTGATTCTTTCGAAGCAGGCAGGTGTCGGGTTTAAAAAAGAATATAGGTTCAATAGGTGTGCTGGAATTCATCTCCTTTACATGATCGGCAAAGTTTTGCCCAATGCAAATTATCTTCATATTTCCACTTATATAATATAAGGTATAGTACCAATGCTTTTCGACGCCAAAAGTATGCTATCTTCACATATTATGCAACAATCATTTTTTTGTAATCGGCATATCATCGTTTATAGAAAAAATGTACATTTGAGAAACTAAAATCATAAGCTATGAAGTTGATGCTCCAAACCACAGCAGTTTTGCTGTTCGCTCTAATCTCATTTACTGCTATTTCGCAGGATGCTAAGAACGAGCCCAAGGAAGAGAAGGTGAAAACCGGCTGGAACTTTGGTGGGTTGCCCGTAGTTTCGTTCGATTCCGACTTGGGCTTTCAGTACGGTGCGCTCCTAAATCTATTCAACTATGGTGATGGAAGTATGTATCCCGATTTTAAGCATAACCTGTATTTGGAATGGTCGAGGTTTACCAAGGGTAGCGGAATTAACCGCATCTTTTTCGATTCCAAGGCAATAATTCCCGGAATTCGCTTCACCACCGACCTTAGTTACCTAACAGATCGTATGTACGATTTCTTTGGATATAATGGGTACGAGTCGGTATACAACTCCCATTGGGCAAATAGTGACGACCCAGAGTACCTCTCTCGCGCCTTTTACAAGTACGACCGTAAACTGTTTCGTTTTGCCATCGACCTGCAGGGAAAACTTCCCTTCGAAAACTTTGGTTGGGCAGCAGGTGTTTGGCTGCTTAACTACAACGTGGGTACAGTGGATGTAGATAAGTTGAACGAGGGTAAAACCGACGATCTGCTACCCAATATACCAAGTCTTTACGAACACTATATGAACTGGGGATTGATAACGCCCGAAGAGGCTAATGGTAGCTTTGTGTCGTATGTAAAAGCAGGCGTTGTTTACGATACGCGTGACAATGAGCCCAATCCAAACAGCGGAATGTGGACCGAGGCGGTGTTTACCTACGCCCCTTCCTTTATGGGCATTGGTAGCAACTACCAGCATATGAAGTTTACCCTAACCCACAGGCAGTACTTCACCCTTTTCCCCGAGCGCCTTACATTTGCCTACCGCTTGGGATACCAAGGAACCGTTTTTGGCGATGTTCCTTTCTACCTACAGCCCAATATTACTACTCTTATTCTGCGGGGATCAACATCCGAGGGGTTAGGTGGTGGCAAATCCCTCCGCGGAGTTATTCGCAACCGTGTTATTGGCGATGGCGTTGCGTGGGGAAACTTGGAGTTGCGCTGGAAATTTGTGAAATTCCAGTTCATAGGGCAAAACTTTTACCTGTCGCTCAACGGTTTTGTCGATGGTGGGCAGGTTATTACACCTGTTAAGGTTAACACGAGCAATGTTGATTGGGCCAGCTACGATTGGCAAACTCCAGATCGCAACTTGTCGCGTGACGATATTTTTGGAACCGATAAGGAGTCGCTGCACCTAAGCTATGGAGCAGGCCTCAGGGTAGTAATGAACCGCAACTTTATCATCGCCATCGATCATGGCCGCCCATTCGATAAGCGCGATGGAGCTAGCGGCACGTATATTGGGCTGAATTTTTTGTTTTAACCCATTCTTTATTATTGCTTTTAAACGCCCTTCGGGGCGTTTTTTTTGCTCTTTTATTGCACGAATTTTCTAATTGAACTAAAATAGATAGAGCCTATATCACATTTATTTTTTTTTTCAACACAAAAATAATATTAACGATTGCTTTATGGACTTTAATACTAAAATGGAAATTCTTCCAAATATCAGAAAAGCAATGCTGTAACTTATTTTAAAGTATTATTATTAAACTGCACTATTTAAATTATGCAAATAAAATGCGGTGATATTACTCAGTTAAATAAGAGTTTGATATCATTTAAATGGTCGAAAGTTTGTGTTTTAAAGTATCATTTAATAAATTTCAGATGTTTTTAACCATTATTAGCTCTATTTATAAACCTAAAATTTGTTCTATGAAAAGACTATGCGTATTCCTTGCATCAGTTGTGTTTGTGGGTATGAACTTCCTACAGGCGCAAACTGTGCAAATTACTGGTACAGTAACCAGTGCCGATGATGGGATGCCTGTTCCTGGCGCATCCGTACAGGTTAAGGGAACTACCATTGGTGTAGCAACCAATGCCGATGGGCAGTACTCTTTAGCCGTACCCCAAACAGCAACTATCCTTAGCTATAGCTTCTTGGGCTATAGAACTCAGGAAGTAGCGATTGCTGGTCGTACGGTTATTAATGTTGTACTTGAGTCCGATGCCATGGCTCTAGAGGAAATTATTATCTCGGGGGTGGCTGGTGCAACGCCAAGAAGAAAAATGAGTGTATCTGTTGAACAAGTAAGCGCGGAAACACTTGAAGCGGTACCTGCAACCTCAGCTTCAAGTGCACTTCAAGGTAAGATTTCGGGTATTACTATCGTTCAACCATCTGGTAACCCAGGTCAGGGTGCATCCATTAGACTAAGGGGTGCTACTAGCCTTTTGGGCGATTCAAAGCCTCTAATTATAGTTGATGGGGTTATGATTGAGGGAGATCTTGCCGATATCAACGTAGACGACATTGCAAATATCGAGGTTGTAAAGGGTGCTGCTGCATCTGCCCTTTACGGATCACGTGCAGGCGCAGGGGTTGTTGTTGTGTCAACTAAAAGGGGTAGTTCAGCCAAAGAGGGGGCAACTACAGTACGTTTGAGGAATGAGTATGGTATTTCTCAACTACCACGCAAGATAGACCTAGCCCAACATCATGCCTACCAATTGGCAAGCGACTGGGAGAATTACTCAACTTTCACCAAGTATGCTGGTGTAACTTATCCTGCCGACTATGTTGAAGGAAGACACCCTGGCATTGCAGGAAACAGACTTGTTACTCATAGTAGGTACGCCGATCAACCGTATACTAGACTATACGATCAGCAGGATGTTCTATTTCAAGATGGTTCGTACTATACTAACTATGTAGGGGTAGCTCATAATGCTGGTAAAACCAGTGTTTTTAGTTCTTTTGAGAATACAGCGAACTCTGGTATTGTATGGAATACCGATGGATCGAAAAGACAAAACTTTAGGCTTAATGCCGACCACTGGATTGGCGACAAGATTTCTTTGCAAGCAAGTACCTTTGTTTCTCAAAACAAAATGGATGTTGCCGATGGTCGATTTACCGATGGTTGGGGTGGTGGACAAGGCTCTGCATTCTTCGATATCCTTTTCTTTGAGCCAGATATCAATTTGAATCAGGATGGATTGGCTAGCGCAGCACTTCCCTTATATGCAATTCACCCAAACCCATGGCAGATTGATAACGGGAATCCACTACATTCGCTATACTACAAAAGCCAACAGTTTGAGCGTAAAAACGTAATGCAAAGTTTTCAGGCAAACTGGCGTGCTCTAGAATGGTTGAATTTTAACGGTATGTATAGCATTGAGAGAACAAATACCCAAAGAACGACTTTTGAACCAAAAGGATTCTCAAGATCTCAGCAGCTAAATACTGATGGTATGCTCTACAAGTCAGCTTTCGAGGGTATCAGTCAGGTGTACTCGTTTACAGCCAATATGAATAAGATATTTGGAGAGTTTACCTTAAAAGGCAAGTTGAACTATCTCTTTGAGAATTATGAGAGTACAGATTTCGATGTAAATGCAGCCAACTTTGCCATTTCTGGAGTTCCACAACTCAATGCTATTAAGGGCGATGCCTATAATACAATTGGGTCGAGCAAGATTGTAACACGTGCACGTAACTTTTCAGCAATCGTCGATGGTGACTATAGAGATAGGTATATTTTCTCTGCTCTTTTCCGTTATGATGGTTCATCGTTGTTTGGTGAGAATAATAGATGGAATCCATACTATAGGGTGTCTGGAGCATATCGTATCTCGCAGGATATAGAAATTCCTGGCATTCAAGAGTTCAAGCTAAGAGCTGCCTACGGAACCTCTGGCCAGCGCCCAGGCTTTAACTATCAGTATGAAACCTACAACCTATACCAGGGTAATGTTTCAAAAGCAACCATTGGTAATAAGGATTTGAAGCCCAGTGAAACTGCAGAATTAGAGGTGGGTCTAAACCTCGAGTTTCTCAATATCTTCAATTTTGAGGCAACCTACGCCCTTGCAAACACCGAGGGTGCATTTTATAATGTACCTCTTGCTGCCGCAACCGGTTTTACCAATCAGTGGCAAAATGCTGCCGACATCGAGTCTAAAGCCATTGAATTCAGCCTGTCTATTACTCCAGTAAGATCTGCTGACTTTACATGGACCAGCAGGTTTAATTTCGATAAAATTACTCAGGAGATTACTAAGCTAAATGCTCCTCCTTTCCGTGTAGGCCCTACCGTAAACGATTTGCAGGTATTCTATGTGAAAGAGGGTGAGGTGTTTGGTATGATGTATGGTGGTGACTGGGTAAGAACATTGGAGGAGATGGCTGCTCAATTACCAAGTGACGAGAGTATCAACGACTATGTGGTTAATAGCGATGGCTACGTAATCCGTAAAGGAACTGAAGGCACAATTAATGAAGCTCCAATTCGATTGCTAGATGAGAATGGGGATGAATTCTTTGGCCGTATAGCCGATATGAACCCAGACTTCAACCTTTCTTGGTTAAACAATATTACCTACAAAGGTTTCAATTTCAATATGCTTTGGCACCTGAAGATGGGTGGCAATGTATATAACCAAACCAAGCAATGGCTATATCGCGATGAGCGCCATGGTGATTTTGATCAGTCTGCAAAGCCAGATAATCAGAAGAAAACCACAACCTACTATCAGACCTTCTATAGGGTTAATGAGATAAACTCTTACTTTGTTGAGGATGGTACCTACCTTAAGCTTAGAGAAGCGTCATTGTACTACAGTATGAATAAGCAAACTCTAGCAAACCTTGGTGTAGGCTTCCTAGGTGGAGTTAAGTTCGGCGTAATTGGTAGAAACCTTCTAACTTTCACCAAGTACTCTGGCTGGGATCCTGAGGTTTCGCAGTCAGATTATGCTACAGGTAATCCAAGCTTGTACTATATCGATATGTTTAACTATCCTAACTATAGGATGTTAACATTCTCGCTTGAACTTACTTTCTAGTAATTTTTAAAATTGAACAGACTATGAAAAGATACATAAGTAAATTCACATTACTAGTAGCGGTGTTGGTGCTTGGCGTTAATACCAGCTGCGAAAAGCTTGAGGTTGAAAATACCAACCTTCCCGATATGGAGAGAGTGTTGGCTTCACCTGAGGACGTTAAACTAGTGGTGATGGGACAGTTTCTATCCTATTTCCAAACTATAAAAACCTATAACGTGGGTATGACAGCTCACGTTGCGGCTGATCACTCAACCGTTAGTTGGGGTAACTTTGCATGGAGGGATATGTCATGGGAGCCTCGCAGAGCATGGAATAACGACCCCTCTTACACAGATGCAGATTTAACAGAGGTTATTTACTATGACCTTAATGGAGTGATCTCCTCAGTGAACGATGCGATAAACCTAATTAATGGAGGTATGGAGATTGGCCCCAACGGCGCAGATAACAATATGGTTCTCGCCTCAGCATTCTTAATCAGAGGGATGTCTATTGGCCAGTTAGGATTAACATTCGACAAGGCTATGGTTTCGAAAACTGATGAGGCTCCAGGTGGTGATGTTGGTGCTTATCTAGCTGAATTGGATTTTTTGCCTTGGAATGAGGTGCTTGAGGAGGCTATTGCTGACCTTGATAAAGCCATTGCAATTGCTAAGGCCAATAGTTTTGACATTCCAACAGGTACTCTTAATGGTATGACCATTAACAATGAGTATATTGCAAAACTTGCTAGTTCTTATGCTGCACGGTTCCTTGCTCTTGGGTCAAGAACAAAAGCACAAAATGAGGATTTATCATGGACTAGCAATTACTCTTGGTCTGATGTTTTAACTTATGCCAATAATGGTCTAACTGTTGACTTTGCTCCCGTGGGTAATGGCTTGCCTTGGGATGGAGGATCATGGTACGATCTTAATATTAAGTATTTACGTCAGTCTGGTTGGGGGCGTGTTGATATGCGTATTGTTAATATGATTGATCCTACTCAGCCCGTACGTTACCCAACCGATTCAGAGGGTTTAGCTACGCTGGGAACACCTCCAAATGGTGGGCTAGCAACCACAGTTGACGCCCGTTTTACCCAGGATTTTGAGTATCTGGCAGCCAATGATTTTCGTCCTGAAAGAGGTGGGTGGCACTTCTCGCATTACCGCCATAGCCGCTACGACCTGCCTGCTACAACAAGTTCCGAGGGATTGCATATGGGTGAATCCATTGGCCCAATTAGGGAATTGCGCGTGTGGGAGAACGAGCTAATGAAGGCTGAGGCAATGGCAAGAACTGGTAATGTAACTGGAGCAGCAGCTATACTTAACAGTGCTAATGGACCAAGAAAAGCTAGAGGAAATATGCCAGATGTTGCTGGTAACAAGGAGGATGTTCTAAAAGCAATATTTTATGAGCGTTTCACTGAGCTAATGCATAATGGTTACCTTATCTCCTTCTGCGATACTAGGAGAAATGATGACCTTCAGTACGGAACTCCGTTACATTTCCCCGTTCCAGGCAAAGAATTGTTAGCTCTAGGACTTGAGATGTATACTTTCGGTGGAGTGGCTAATGCAGATGGTGTCAATACATCGAATGGTGGTGCTTGGATTAAGCCTTATTATCATTTCACCCCAACCTGGTAGTAATCAACTTAAAAAATTAACAAACAATGAAGAATACGTTATCATATCTAATTGTACTATTACTGGGAGTAATAGCAATTACCTTCAGCTCTTGCGAGGAGAAGGATGATTATAACTATGATGGAATCGACCCAGTTGTGTCCGATATTATGGGCGCGGCAACTGTGCGTGGAGGTACTACCGTAACCTATCGTGCGGTAGGCAGGGCTGGCTCATCGTATGCATTTTCCTACACTGGAGCCATTGAAAGCACTGCAAGCAAGAGCGATGAGGTTTACGCTCTAGTGGTTGATTTTAAGGAGCACACCAATTTGGCCGATACTTTAGATGCCACAATATCTGTAGTTGAAACAACTATGGGTGGTAAGGTGTCGCCTGCTAAGACCGTTGCCTTAAAGGTTTTACCTTTAAACATTGCCCTTGTTGGAGAAGAAATTCTCTCAATTCAAGAAGGGAAAGTGGCTGAGGTTGTTTACACAGTTGACTTCTACTATCCTGGTGCAACTTATGCTTGGACTGTTGATGGCACAGGGTTTACTGTTGAGGAGGGCACTACTTCGAAAGATTTGAAACTTACGGTTGATTACCCCGATGACTTTTTCAACGAGATTGATATTAGCGTAGAGGTTACAACTCGTGGTGGCAACAAGCTTACCGATGCTATGAGCGTAACCGTATGGCAGTTCTGTCCACTTGAAATTGAGGAACTTTACCTAGTTGAATGGCAAGGTAATGCGTTCACCTCTGGTGGAGTTCAAATTGAGGCTGATCCTATACTAATTAAGGATCCTTTAGATTTGCCTGATGACATTCTTAACAACCCATTTATAACCGTTGGTCTTCCTCCTGCTTTTGCCGGAAAAGATAATGTTGTTCTAATTGATGGGCTTGCAAGTGCTTTCATTAACGATTACTGGGGAGAAGCATGGCAAGATCGCGGCTTCAGTTTGGCCATTCTTAATGAGCCTGCTGGCGAAATAGAGATACCGCTCCAATTCCTTGGCCAGTCTGACTATCCAGATAACTATTGGATTGTAGGTTATGGAACTTACAATTACTGTGTTCCATCGCTTACCATACATTACGCCTTTGGATACGACGGGCCAGATGCTGACGAAGATCCCGATGGCGTTGATATGGAGAATGATATTGCTTGGATCTTTGGGTGGAATGATGATGATGGTGAGCCGAACTGGGTAACAACCGAATTGGCTGTGAAGGATGCCAAGAGCTACTTCAAGTTAAACTTCTATACACCAAGAAACCTTAAGTAAGACTTAGTTTTTATTGAAGAGAGGTGGTTCAATTGAATCACCTCTCTTTTTATGTATTATGTATTATGTATATTGACTGTAGGGCTAGTTATAAAGGCTAATCTCCCAGTTTCCAGGCTCTACGATCTCAACCTCGAACCTTACTGGAATTCTTAGCCCTTGCCCCAACTTATCGGGGACGGTGTACCGAATCCTTATCTTTGTAGGGAATGATACTTCTTCGTAGCCAGTATTAAGCCCTTCGGTTACGCCAACCCCACTTAGCACCTTGAAATCGAAATCATTGGGGACATAGCCATGCCTTCCCATATATAGGAATCGCACCATGACCCTGTTCCCTTCGCCTAACCGCTTTATGCTATACTTCTCAAGGTTGGTTATTTGGCCAACGATAAAAGGCTTAACTGGGATATCTCTAACATATTCCCCTTTTCGCCAAATACCGTTCTTTACTTTATGTTCTCCATTTTCTTTGTATGTGTATACACCTTGACCATGTTGTATTCCCTTTTGCCAACTCCCGGTGTAAACATCTCCATTTGCCCAAGTGTAGATTCCCTTTCCGTGGGGAACCCCGTTTTTAAACCGACCTTCGTACTTGTTTTTTGCTTCTGCCGAACCATAACCATGAGCAAGCCCGTTGCGGCATTTACCAATATAAGTTCCATTAATACCGGGGTCGAGTACTTTGCATTTGGTTTGGGCTATGGATAAATTCGTCATAAAGAGTGAGATGCCCAAAATTATCAATATTTCAGTTCCGATATTTTTCATGATGTTAGTAGGGGATTTGCTATGACATAAGATTGTTTTCCTGATAATATAAGCCTTACAAGTTATTGTTTAAGAGTTGTAAAGTCAATATCTGATTTACTTTTCTTAAGTATTTTCTGTGTTGATTGTTATGAGTCTAATTTTGTTGAATATCAAAGCTTTCAACATTACTTTTGCAATCAAATAATCTCGTATTTCTGAGTGGTCTCAATTTGTGAATTTATTGGTAATTTTATTAGAAGTTTAAACTCAAAGTTGTAAATTTGACAATGATATTATGAGCAACATTAGTTTGGTAACATTGTTTTTTCATTTTTTTTAAATAGACATTGCTTTTTACCCCTTTGTATAATAAGAAGTTGTGGTTAAACCTGAATGATATATGCACTACTTACAGAGAAATGTTTTTTTTATAGCCCTCTTTTGTTTCACCGTTATGTCTTCTTGCGATTGGAAAACCGATACCGACGAGGAACCCCTAGAAGTACTTTCGGCATTGCTTTATAGCACGCAAAGCAACCTGATCTCATTAACTTACGCCGAACCTACATTGTTTGGCAGCATATTTTCACAGCAAATCTCTGGTGTTGATGGAACTATGCTCGATGTGGAGAATTATAGCCTGCAGCCCACACACTTCGACAGAAGTTGGCAGGCCTGTTACTTGGGAGTATTTTCCAATCTTCAATCAATTTCAGCTATTGCCAAAGAGCATGGATATGGGAAATACAGCGGTATAGCTAAAGTCTTAACAGCACAATCCTTGGGCCTTGCTACTTGCCTATGGGGAGATATACCCTACTCTGAGTCCTTTGACTCAGATGAACTAGTATTGGAACCCGCCTACGATAACCAGAAAGATATTTTCGTTCAAGTTTTCCAACTGCTTAATCAAGGGATTGCTGAGCTTGGTGAGTATGGAGAACAGTACCACCCAGTTGACGAGGATATTTTCTTTAAAGGGAATTCAGGCTACTGGATACGGTATGCACACTTCCTGAGAGTGAGGTTTTTACTACACCTTGCGAAAGTGAATGGCTTTGATGAACTTGCTGATGAATTCAATAATGAAATATTCATGGAGCCAGGTGATGCATTTATTATTGATTATGAAGAATTGCAAAGACCCAACCCTCGTGGGCAATACCTATCTGCTCATAAGAGTAACCTTAGGGCTTCAAATGTTTTACTTAAGATTTTAGAGGAATATGATGACCCTAGGTTGCCAAAGTATTTCAAGCAAGCTGGAGATTCCTATACCGGAAATATTCCCGGTGAGGATAACCCAAACGCATCTACACTGGCCGACTCGCAATTCTCAATAACATCCCATATTACTCTTGCTTCCTACACAGAATGGATGTTTATTAAATCCGAGTACCTCCTCAGAAAAGGAGACGTCAATGCTGCCGAGGAGGCTTTTGCTAATGCGGTAAAATCGTCGTTGATTGATTATGACGTGTATACCAAAGAGTGGTTAGAAACATACATTGCAAGCGTGGAGTTTTCTTTGGAAACTCTATTGGTTGCGAAGTATACTGCTATGTTCTTAACCCCTGAGGCATGGCTAGATTGGCGACGCACAGGATACCCCGCTATACAGCCAGTTGCTAGTAGTGCTGTGCCAAGGAGGTTTCTATACCCCCAAACAGAGTACCTTTACAATTCTAGCAATGTGCCTCAGAATATTTCCACTACCACAAGAATGTGGATTGACCCTGAGTCAAAGTTCAATCATTAATCAAAACATTATACTTTATATACTATGAAAAATATTATAAACTCCACAATTCTATTTTCTTTCATATTAATTTTATTTCTAGGTTGCAATCGTAAGTCAGATATTCTTATAGGAACCTGGGAAATGGATGTCTCCTATGTTAATGGAGTTAGAGAAAAGGAGAACTACCCTTTAACGCTATATCTATTCGATGACGCTACATTTAGGCAGGTAATTCAATACCCTTCCAATAAAGAGGATGTCAAAGGGGAGTGGGTTTATGATGATAAAAAAAACACATTGAATTTAAAATACATATATACAGGTAGTAATGTAATGTGGTCTGTCGTTAAACTTGAAAAGGAAAGATTGGAACTAAACCATAGGACACAAGGATTCTTTGTTGAAAGAACATTTGTTAAAAAAGAGTAATTATGAGTTTTAGAGTTCTGTCTGTCTATTGTTAAATATAGTACTAATTGGTATAGTAATAGTTAGCTGAGCTAATAGGGTTTTAATTATAGCAATATTTAATTTTAGCAATTTGGAACTATTGTGTATAGAAGATAACTACGCCTAGGATAAGCGTTTTAACCATTACAACAGTATTATTTATATGTTCTTTAGATACGATCCAAATGTTACACTATTACAAAATGTAATTCAAGAATTTATAAAATAAGTGTCAGTACTTGTATGAATTATAGAACTATACTTCTCATTGCATTCATAATTTCAATCTCTGTAACCAATAGCATTGCACAAAATAAATCAGAGAGATTCATTGATGCAGATGAACTTTTTAGTAGACTCGAATCCAACAGCGCTACCAAAATCTTTTATAACCCTACCTGGTTTACTGGCCATGAGTTCAGTGAAGGGTTGGTTGATAAGGGGCTTGAGTTAGCCATCGCTGCAGTTTCTAGCCGATTTAATTTAGCTGTTATTAATGTAGATGGCTATATTGTTTTGTTGCCCAGAGATTTTTTAAGAGATTTTCAAGCCGAACCTCTCCTAGGTGATCATCAAGCGGTGGTTGTTGGTAGCCCCTTGGATTATGGGCGTTACTCAAGTGCAAAAATACAGGGTTTCATTTTCGATGGCGCCACAGGAGAGCCGCTTATAGGTGCAATTGTATATGTTGAGCGTTTGGGCCTTGGGGTTTCATCGAATTCCGATGGGGCATACTCAATTACCCTTCCGGCAGGGGAGCATAAGCTTCGCTTATCTTACTTAGGCTATCAGGATAGCTACTATCTTATCAAGGTGAATGCTCCCGGCAATTTGAATTTTGATCTTTTCGAAAAGAGCGTTCAGCTTGAAGGGGCAACCATTACTGCCTTTCGAAAGGACGAAAACATAAGAAGTACTCAGATGAGTACCCTTCGAATTGACCCGTTGATGATGAAGGAACTTCCAGGGGCAATGGGTGAGAAGGATATTATTAAGAGTTTTACATATCTACCCGGCATTCAAAGCATGGGGGAGTTCGGAACGGGGTTTAATGTTAGGGGTGGCGATTCCGATCAGAATTTAATCCTTGTCGAGGATATGCCCCTTTTCAATTCGTCGCACCTTTTCGGTTTGGTATCAATAGTAAATCCCGATATGGTTACCGGGGTTACCCTTATAAAAGCGGGTATTCCTGCTCGCTATGGCGAGCGAGCATCATCGGTAGTGGATATTCGAAAGCGGGGAGGAAACCCACAGAGAGCAAAGCTAACCGGAGGGGTTGGGTTGCTTTATAGCCGCCTTCACCTTGAGACCCCACTGCTAAAGAAAAAGGTGTTTCTTTCTATCGGAGGCAGAACATCATACTCAAACTGGTTGCTAAACAGGATCCCAGATGTGGATTTGATGAATAGCTCAGCCAATTTCTATGACCTTAGCGGGGTACTAACCTTAAATCTAGGCCCTAAAAATTCATTGTCAATATTTGGATATCAGAGTAACGATGCATTCCTGTTGGCTGGTCAGGCTCAGCACGGATACCAAAGCCAGATAGCTTCGTTAAGGCTTAGCTCGGTATTTACACATAATTTAACCTCACGCTTCACCCTAGGTGTGAGCAACTATGCTAATCAGGTAAAACAACCCATTAATATACAGCCACGCGATGCGTTTGAGCTGAACAGTTCGATTCGCTATAATACTCTAAAATGGCATTTCGATTATCAACCTGCTCCTGGTTGGGCCTATAGCTTCGGATTGCAAGCTATCGATTATGATATTAACCCTGGTCGCATTGCCCCTCTTGGCGAGGAGTCCTATGTTAAATCGCTATCCCTCGCCAACGAAAATGCCATAGAAACAGCGCTTTATTTAAGCTCCGATTTTGATATAAGTTCGAGCATAAGTGCAGAGGTTGGTGTGAGGGGGACATGGTTCGGTTTGATGGGGCCAGCAAAACAGTTTGTATATGATGATGGCTTTCCAAGATTACCACAGCATATCATTGATACCACATTCTTTGCCAAATGGGAGCCAGCGTGGACCGATTTTGGCATCGAGCCAAGGGTTGGACTTCGTTATCTTCTAAATGATAATAGTTCTGTAAAGCTCAGCTACAATAGAAACCAGCAGTTTGTGACCCTTATTTCAAACTCGGCAGTTATGTCCCCAACCGATGTATGGAGGCTAAGCAATGAGCATACGGGTGCTATGAGGGGCGATCAGGTGGCCATTGGTTACTACAGGCTGTTCCCCCGTTACGATTTGGAACTAAATGTAGAGTCGTACTATAAATTTCTTAATAATATTGTGGAGTACCGCGACGGTGCTAGGGTGTTGCTTAATGAGCATATAAATAGCGATTTGGTTAGGGCTAAGGGGTATAGCTATGGGGCGGAGTTTTACTTGTCAAAGAAAACCGGAACGCTCACAGGATGGATTAGCTACACGTGGTCCAGAAGTTTGCGTCGAACCGATGAGGTACATGAGCACTTCAAAATTAACGATAATGTTTATTTCCCTTCAAGTTTCGATCGCCCTCACAATTTGGTGCTCAACACAACCTATAGGGTTACCCGTCGTTGGCGATTTAATGCAACTTTCACCTATAATACTGGGCGCCCGGTCACCTACCCTGAACAAATTTTCGAGTATCAGGATCAGCTTGCCATTAGCTATTCCGATAGGAATAAGTATCGATTGCCAAGTTACCACAGGCTGGATATTTCCATTTCGCGCGACGAAAACTTAAAACTTAATGCTCGGGGTAAAGGCAGTTGGAATTTTTCGATTCTTAATATCTATGGAAGAAAAAATGTGTACTCCGTGTTTTATAAAAAGGAGCAGCCAACCGTCGAGAGCCGATATCAAAAGTATGGGTTATACAAAATGTACATTATTGGCCAACCCCTACCAACCATAACTTATAACTTTACTTTTTAGCAATGAGGAACAGAATCATCATAATACTTTCTGCAACACTTTCTGTTTGTGTAAGTGCTTGCGTAGAACCTTTTGTTCCCGAGGTTGATAGTGGCAACGCAATGTTGGTTGTGGAGGGGCAGATCCTCTGTGGCTCCAATAATCATCAGGTTAAGCTTTCCACTTCTACCGATTATACCCAAGATTACCAGCGTATTCCAGTGTCGGCTGCTGAGGTTTATGTTAGCGATAACCAGAATAACCTTTATGAGTTTCAGGAGATTAGACCCGGGATTTACCAAAACAAAGTGCAACTTAATGCGCAGGTTGGTATTTCTTATGCACTTACAATTATAACACCCGACGGAGAGGAGTATCGATCCGATCCTCAGAGGATAATGCCCCCAATTGAAGTTGACGAGTTAGATGTGAAATGGGATGTGAAAGAGTTCCTTGAAACAAGTTATGAGGGCGAGCAAACGTTGACTCAAGTAGAGGGTGTTACCGTTATGGCAGATATACAATCGGAAACAGAAAAAGCACCAATGATGAGGTTTGAAACAGAATTGTTGACTCTCTATTGCCTTATGGATTATTTGGCTGATCCCACGTACTACTTTTGCCACGAGATGGTAACTACCGGCGATAAGCCAAATGTTCCCATCCCAGGCTTTAATATGGATGGATCATCGTCAATCTATCACAGCATAGGGTTTGTTACCCGTGGCGTAAAGGTTCTTATTCCTGACTCTCTACGGATGAATCATGTTTATAAGCGTATGCTTATTCTTAATCAATATACTCTGAACGAAAGATCGTATGAATACTATAAACAGCTTAAGCAGCAACTCGATGCAGAGGGTAGCCTTTTTGACCCTATGCCTTCTCAATTAAAAGGGAATATGCATTGTGTAACAACACCAACTAAAAGGGTGATGGGTTTTTTTGAGGCTTCATCAGTAGTAACCAAAACTTTTGCGTTTAATCCCGAACCACTGAGGCCTAATAATATTTTCATTGAGTTGGTTTCCGATTTGAGCTATTTACCCAGATTCGATATGTACCGCGAATCTCCTCCAGAATATTGGTTTACCCAAAAATAAGAGTTAATGATTACCCTTGTAAATTATACTTTCAGGCTTTTATTAGTGTTCACGTTGTGGCTTGTTCAGGTACAAAGTGCAACCTCTCAACCTTCGAATATTGAGACTAACGAGACCCTTTTTATTACTACCGATAGGGATATATATATTGCGGGAGAGGAGTTAGCCGTCTCATTAAGCATTGTGGGGTTTGATGACTCAAGTGAAACCAGTGGAGTAGGGTATATTCTGGTTCGCAATCAAAATCAAAAGGTTGTTCAGAGGGCAACAGTACGATTTCTGCACGGAAGGTCTACGTGTAGTATTGAATTGTCCGACACCCTTTCATCAGGTTATTATCAGATAGTTGGGTTTACCAACTATTTAAAAAATTTTGGATCTAATTCATTTCCCAGCAAGCAGCTCGTTGTGGTAAATAGGTTTGACCAGGAGTTTATATCAGCGTTGTCGAGTTCATCTAATAGTATAGGAATTCAGAATGAAGATGATTTAACTAGCAAGACTAATGCGCCTGAATATACCACTCGTCAAGGGGTTCAATTCCAAATTGAAACAGATAGTCTTCCCTTCAACGAGATAGTTAGCACCTCCATTGTGCCAAAGCATTTTTTACTGCCCCCTGTAAATAGACCTATGAAGGCTAGGGGCCTTTACTTTGAGCGTGATAATAATGGAATCTGCTATCCTAAAGAAAAAGAAGGAATTTATCTGTCTGGTTCGATTAGGGATTTGGATACTAATACACCCATTCGCGGTGCTACTATTTATCTGTCAACACCCGATTCATTAATAAATTTGCAGTATACACATTCCGACTCACTTGGAAACTTTTGTTTTCATCTCTCCTTTGCTTATATGGGCAAGAATGTACTGTTAATGCCAGACCCATCAAGTTATGTAGGACGAGTAGGGTTGACGCTACACCATAAGTTTGAACTTGACGATGAGTTTATTCCTAAAAGTGTAACCTTTAGTTCGGATCAAGCAAATTTTATTCGAACAGCCCAGAACGTAGTTCTTATTCAGAAACTTTTTGGCACCAAATATTTTATACCCAATTCTAACAACCGCTCTGTTACCCAGAAATTGCCAAGGGTCTACACCTCGCCTAGCTATACCTATCTTTTATCCGATTATCAAGAGCTCGATGATTTTAGAGAGATAGCCCGCGAAATAATTCCTCAACTAAGGGTAAGGATTCGAGATACGGAAGCCCTTGTGTCTGTTATGAATACTCAAGAATCATTCAATTTTTTTCAGAATAGGCCACTGATGATTATAAATGGAATGCCATTTTGGGATTTTAGTAAGGTTGTCAGATATGGTTCGAAAGAGATTGAAAGGATTGAATTGGTTACTTTACCTTGGCGCTTTGGTGAAAAATTGTTTCATGGTATAGTTGCCGTTTTCTTAAAACCTAATATTGATACTCAGCCCCTTTTACCAAGCACTAGGATTGAGCATTTTGTGGATTCTTTCTGCAAAGAGATTGAGTATAACCATGAGGTATCAGAAATGAAGTCAATTCCAGATTTTCGTTATGTGCTGCATTGGCAAACTAACTTAACCGTAGATCAGAATAAACCAATTGACGTTAGTTTTAATACTAGCCATATTAGGGGAGAGTATGTAATAGTGCTGAATGGTTATGATGAGAAGGGCAGAAAAGCCTCTACAACCGACAGGTTTTTTGTCAAATAAAATTAGAAAAGTGTTTTATGAGAATATTCCTATTGCAAATCTCGCTTTTATTGTTGTTCCCTCTGGGAGTAATGGCTCAGTGTGATTTAACTATATCTAAACCTACCTTAGCTGGCGAACAATTTATCGACAACCAAATATTTGCAGGAAGTAAATATTTTATGGATGAATGGGCAATTGGTACAGTTACTCTACAAAGTGGAGATATTGTTCAGAACCAGTTATTAAGATATAATGCTCTCGAAGACGAGTTGATATGGTTAGAGCAGAATTCTTCTAGCACTGTGCGTGTTGATAAAAGTCTGGTCTTAGGTTTTTCATTACAGCTACCCCAATCTGATAGCGCCTTAGTGTTCACCAAAGGAACTTTTTTTAAGAATCAAACAAGTAGCTTTCTTCAAGTTTTGAGGAAAGGTAAGGTAACACTCTATGCCAAGCGATGGGTTGAAAAAACTTCAAATGTTGAGATAATTCACATTGGGGGAAACGCCAAGCGTGCCATAGCCATATTCCCACGTACCAACTATTTTGTAGAGACTCAAGATGGAAATTTTAGGAGTGTTGCACTAAACCGAAGATCGTTTGTTAATGCATTTGCTGCTGACTCTACCCACTTGTCAAGAAAACTATTACGGCAAAACAGAATACGTATTAAGAATGAACACGATTTAGTTGCTGCTATAGGCTGGCTCGAGACAAACTTAGAACCCTAGATCTACTAGTGTTTTTTCTTTTACTCCCCCACGCAACCCCCAAAGTTTTTTTATCATCTATATGATATGTGACCAAATGGTGCTATATTAGCTGATGTATAACCCTAATACAGCATCACTTGGATATCAATAGGAGTATTCTGGAGCGGTGTCGTAGCAACGATCGCAAAGCGCAACAGGCCTTGTATGCAATCTATGCCCCTGCAATGTATGGTGTGTGCTTAAGGTATTACCCCAACGCCGAGGTGGCTCGCGATATTCTGCAGGATGGTTTTATCAAGGTGTTCGAGAAAATCCGTTCATTCCGGTTCGAGGGCTCTTTTGAAGGGTGGATACGCCGAATTATGGTGAATACAGCGTTGGAGTACCATAGGCGAAAAGGCGATGGGCGAGAGGTTGAGATAAACGAGGAGTCGATGGATGGCCAAGAGCTAGAAACCCTCGATGCAGATTATCAGCTCTTGCTTAGCGTGGTGGCTAGCCTACCACAGCAGTACAGGTTGGTATTTAACCTATACGCCATTGAGGGGTATTCACACGCCGAAATAGGAACGCTGCTAAATATATCTGAGTCTACCAGTAAATCAAACTATAGCAGGGCTAGGACGATCCTAAGGGAGAAGGTTAGCCAGATAGAAAAGCTTGAGGATTATGCCGTTTTACACGCCAGGACCATATGAGGAGTACGTTGGCAAGCTGTCATCCATTCGGGTTGTGCCTAAACCTGAGGTTTGGCGGGGTATAAACGAGCACCTCGACTTTCTGGCAAGTAAAAGGCGTAGGGTTTTTATTCGAAATGTTGCTGCCGTAGCCGCGAGTATCCTTCTGATGATATCAGTATCTTTAGGCACCTTCTACTTTCAACAGCACAAGGTTGATCAGTATGCATTTTCAGTGAGCACTAACAGAATTGTTCAAACTCCCATTGATCATAACATTTTACTTCCCGAAAGAAGTAATTTTTTGAGTCTACCTTTAAATGAGCAGCCCAGCGGTGAAGTGCAGCCCAGCGCGATTTCTGATACCAAAAATGTGCAGAGCCCAACTTTACCTATAGTGGGGCGTAAGGCCCAGCCTTTGTTGGTGAATTCAACATTTCCCTCTCCAAATCATATTGATAATCATAGGCCTAACCACAATGCAGAGAGCCCTAAAGTTGAGGTGTTCCGCTCCGAATCGCAAGTAAAGAATCCTTGGGGAATAACAGCATACCTCAACCCACTATACTCCAGCCACACTATGGCTGCTAGGGCTGAAAACAACACCGTGAGAGAGAGCGGTGTTTGGCTTTGGGGTGGAGAGATACAGGTAAAGCGTCAGCTAAACAAGTCGTTCTCGTTGGTTACAGGTGTTACCGTTAACCCAACGGGCCAAAATATTGATAACCTAATTCTGCTGTATGGCGGAAATGTTAAGCAAAACCTGTCATACCTGTATGCAAATACATCGTACGGGCAGGTTTCCCTTGAAAGTTCCATTGCCGGCATCTCTAACATTGCTACTCTAGCCAAGGCTCCCAAGGATGTGCTCAAATCATCGAACATAACTACAGCCAATTTAAAACAAAGGTTTCATCATGTCGAGTTGCCCCTATTACTCTCTGCTCGGCTAAGTGGAGGTGGAGTAGATTTCGATTTTAGGCTGGGAGCTGCGGTGGGTGTGCTGGTGAATAATCAGTTCGAGGTTGCCAGCTCGTTTGGTCAGTACGTTGGCCAAACCGATGGTGTGAAATGGTATAGTGCTGCTGCCATTGGTGCTGTTAGCATAGGTTTGCCATTAACAAAACATGTAAACTTTGTTGTGGAGCCCTATTTTAGGTTAGGTCTTTTAACGCTTGATCATTACGACCCCAACACATTCCCCTTCAATGCATCCGTACGCTTTGGCGTTGGTTACCGTTTCTAGGTTTCCCCATCATGTGTAGTTGATATTACGCAATGGTCAATGTTTGTTTGGCAGTTGTGGTTGGTATGCCATTCGGTTTAAACTAGCAAAATTTCTGGGTATGAACATTGATTCTTCTCGGCTTACAGATGTTTTGTGTTCGTACCTAATTGCTGCAGTTCTATTGCTTGGTTTGAAAATATTAATGCAACTCTTTAGGTAATTTGCAAATTACAACTATGTGAATAGCTTCGTTTTTACAAAGGTTGAATAAAAAAAAAAGCAGGAGTTTTTCTCCTGCTTTTTTGTTATGCTTTGTTAACCAACACCTATCCATTGGATGGTAACTCAAGGCCGTAACCTTGTTCTTTGTCGGCTTGCTTAAGTTTAAATGCAAGGAATATTGATATAATACCGCAAGCAACTAGCATAAGGATTGGCCAAGTGTAATCATAGTAAGGCAACTCTCCGCTAAGCTGCATAATCTTAATCTTATCGCTCACTTCGGCGCCTGTAAATCCTTGTGCTAAAAGATTCTTTCTAACATCTTCAATAGCCTTAAGCACAACTGGGTTTACTTTATTAAGTAAAGCACCTATACCCCAGAAGAATGCAAGAAGCCCCCAGTTTTGAACTGTAAACATCGATGCGTATGCGGTACCCAAACGGTTCTCGGCAACAATTTTAGCAACAGAAGGCCACATTGCGGCAGGTACAAGCGAGAAAGCCACACCTAAACTCAAAAGGCCAGCATAGGCCAATGTTACAGAATTGAAAACAGAAAGAGAGAGGTGAGCAAAGATGAGCAATAGCGAACCTAAAATCATTAGCGTAGCTGCTTTCCCTTTCTTGTCAACAATACTGCCAAAGATAGGAGTAAAAATAATAGTTCCAAGAGGAATAAGCGACGCCACTTTAGGACCATTTATCATCCACTGCCCAAGTACTTCTCTGTTTGCAAAAACCAAAGCAGCGAATGCAGAAACAATGATAATTCTAGCAAACATTTTAGACTGAGTACCCTTTAAGTTTGCAGGCACCAAAGTTATAGAAAGAGCAAAAGCAAAAAGAATAATATAAACAAAAGTGCTTCCTAAAGCTTCACTACCAAAAGCAATAAATGTTGCACCCTCGGGTAGTACATATGAGAATTCAAATTTGTTTACTAAAAGGTCGGGTGCATATTGCATAAAAGGGAAAACGGCTGAGTAAAAAGCAACGCAAAGTAAGGCTATGTAGATAAATGATTTGTTTGTAGCAAGTTTTACAAGGTCACTAAATTTGAAATCATCCTCGGGGTTATGTTCTTTCTTAACCCCATTGTTGGTCTGACCATCTAATCTCACATCGAAAATAATGTAAACCAAGAAGAATATTAGCGACATACCAATTAACGATGCGGCAAAAATTGCAGCAGGAGCAATAGCAACACCAGCAATATCGAGCGAAATTGCAATTGCTAACGCAGAACCCAAACGGCCAAAACCCATATTAATAGCCATTGCCAAAGCAAGTTCGTAGCCTTTAAACCATTTTACAATAGTTTTAGTAACAACCACGCAAACCACTTCAAGACCTGAGCCAAAAAGTACACGTCCAATAATCATCCAAGTAATTACTGTACCTTTGTCTTCGCCAAATACGCCTAAAGAGGCCAATGCTATAACAACACCTCCAAGCGTAGCAAGAGAGCCAAACGCTAAGCCAGCTAGACGAATTCCCCACTTGTCAAGAATTATCCCGCCAATAATAATCATACCAAACACGTTGGCAATAGTGGTTAGAGCGATAATTCGACCAAACTCCTCGCTGTTTATGCCAAATTCAGACTGCATTAAGTCTTTAAGGGGCGAAAAAAAATCTTGAAAGTAGTAAGTAGAAAACATTAAACTACTAATAAGAATAAGAACCAGCCAGCGCATACCAGCCGAATCACGTAATGTTTTTTTTAGTTTCTCCATTTTAGTTTGTTTTTATTTGATGTTTTGCCAGAATTAATAGACGGTGTCAGTTGTAATGATTTTTTAAACGAGCCAAAAATATAATAATAATCAATTACCGCAAATAACAATTGTTAGTTAACCCAAATTATTGTTAACATTTTTAAAATAAAAAAAGGGCATATGCCCTTTTTTTACCTATCTTAAAACTTCTCTTGGAGTAAGATCTATGTAATCTATTTACCAGCTTCATAAACCCACATCTCAATGGGCTCCTCCTTAGAACGGTTAATCCTAAGTATCTCGGTGGCTGCTTTCGAGTAGGTTTCGAATGCACCAACCGAAACCATCTTAAATCCATTGGGCGACTCCACAATTTTAGGATTCTGGAAACCGAACTTGGCAACCTGCTTCTGGTACTCATTGGCGTTTGAAGGTACTTTGAAACTACCAATTATAACATGGTAACGGTTACGGGCTTCCATTTCCCTAATTCGCATAAGCGAGTCCTGAATGGCTTTCTCCTTGGCACGACGGGCTTCCTCAAGTTTCCTAGCCTTTTGCATTTCGGCTTGCTTAATGCTGTCCTGCTTGGCCTGCCACACAACTAGGGTGTCTTCCCCTTTGTCGGATTTAAACCTTTCGAAAAAACGGCAACCTGAAAAGGTAAATGCCAGTAATAAAGTAAGGATGAGTACTTTTCTCATAGTTGCTTCTAGTTAAATTCTATACCAAATTTCTACATTTTTTTCTCACAAACAAAAAAAAATGTAATAATTATTTGGTAATCACTCATTTTTTGTAGCCTCGATTTTGTATGTTGTTGGAATACAGGTGTAAAAGATTAGTCGTTAAAAGGATTTTTCTTTTCGAAATTGGGTAGGTAATATGTGTTACTTCCCATATTCTGCACCCATCCCCTGTGGAAACCCATTCGTTTCAACTCAGAAACCACCACCTCGTACTCTCTTTTTGTCACCGATCTGCTAATGCAGTTTAAACTGTCATTAGAGGGCTGAAACTGGCTCATCAAGGAGATGGTTAGGTTATTCGAAATTTCGCTTATCTCCTGCAGTATTCTCATACTATCCGCAGAATGACCGGGCAAAACCAGATGCCGTACAATTACTCCCTGCTCAACTATGCCCTCATCGTCAAGCTGTAGGGATGTTCCCTTTTGCCAAATCATCTCTTTTAATACTTTGGTTGCAATAGAAAAGTAGCTGGGAGCATGGCTGTACTTTACTGCAAGTTCATCATCAAAATACTTAATGTCTGGGAGATAAATATCTACATAATCGTAAAGCATTCTTAGTACTTCCGGGGAGTCGTATCCATTGGAGTTATACACTACTCGCGGTTTGTATCCAATTTGGTTAAGCATTTCGATAATTGTAACCATCTGTGGTACCTGATGGGTTGGCGAAACAAACCCAAGGATCTTTATCCCTCGGTCAAGTATTTCGACAATCCGTTGTATAATAGTTTCGTAATCTCTTATCCATTGGCTCGAATGGTTCGAGTTTCGACTAATTTGATGGTTTTGGCAAAAGCAACAGCTTAGGTTGCAATGAGCAAAAAACACGTTGCAAACCCCAGTGCTTCCCGATAATGCAGGCTCCTCACCCTTGTGAATGGTGATGCTGGCAACTAGAGGTTCAGAGTCCGTACTGCAGTATCCTAATTCGCCCTTAGTACGATTTGCGCCACATTGCCGTGGGCAAAGTGTGCAGCTGGCCAAGGATTCTTTCATCTTTAGCATCAATATAACTTTTAAACGCAAAGGTAGTATCTAGCATTATTTCTATCTAATATCGTTGCTATTTAACAGTTTTTTGTAGTTTTGTTGGTGGTGTTAACTGTTTTTTAAACAGCTGTTTGGACATAAGAATCTGGTTTATAAACAAAATTTGAAAAGAATGACTACTATAATCGATCTGTTTGAGCAGAGTGTTGATAAGTACTCTGCCAATCCCTATTTGTGGGAGAAAAAGTTGGATAAGTTTACCTCCATTACATACAACGAAACTCGGAGTGAGGTATACCGTTTGGCCTCGGGGCTACTTAGCCTGGGTGTTAAGGATAACGATACCATAGCTCTGCTTTCCGAGGGAAGAAACCTGTGGGTTATTAGCGAGTTGGCCATTCTTTACACTGGAGCTATCAATGTTCCACTTTCGATAAAGCTCGAGGGCCCCGATCTGCTATTCAGATTGGAGCATTCCGAAACCTCCATAATTTTTGTGTCGGGTAGCCAAGCGCATAAGATAAAGGGCATTAAGAGCCAGCTACCGCTGGTTAAAAAGATTGTTTACCTCGATGAGCAGGATGTTTACGACGAGAACGAGATGTATGTTGCCCAACTTTTTTCGCTTGGCGATGAGTATCTTGCTGCTAATCCTAATGCATTGGCCGAATCGCGCAAGCAAATCGATCTCGATCATTATGCCACCATTAGCTACACATCGGGCACCACCGCCGACCCCAAGGGCGTAATTCTTTCGCATCGAAATTATACAGCCAATGTGGAGCAGGCACTAACACTGATGGATATCCCACCATCATACCGCACCTTAATTATCCTTCCGCTCGACCATTGCTTTGCTCACGTGGCCGGATTATATTCGTTCATGGCTTGTGGTGCCAGCATTGCCACCGTGCAGCAGGGTAAAACACCTATGGAAACTCTAAAGAATATACCTATTAATATAAAGGAGATAAAGCCCAACCTGCTGCTTAGTGTACCTGCTCTGGCCAAAAACTTTAAAAAGAATATCGAGTCGAACATTAAGGCAAAAGGGAAAGTTGTATCTAAACTTTTTGACTTCGCCATGATGTTATCCTACAAGTACAATAAGGAAGGATTCAATAAGGGGAGGGGTGGAACATTTATTTACAAGCCATTGATATGGCTATTCGATAAGATCTTATTTAAAAAGATTCGCGAGGGGTTTGGTGGTCAGCTCAGGTTCTTTATTGGAGGCGGTGCGCTGCTCGATATCGACCTTCAGAGGTTTTTCTATGCCGTGGGTATGCCTATGATGCAGGGGTACGGCCTCTCCGAGGCAACACCCATTATCAGTTCGAATTCGCTTAAGCGTCATAAGTTAGGCTCTTCGGGTTATTTGGTAACTCCTATGGAGTTGAGGATTTGCGACGATAAAGGAATAGAACTTCCTGTTGGCGAAAAGGGAGAGATTGTGATTAAGGGCGAGAATGTGATGAAGGGATATTGGAAGAACGAGAAGGCCTCTGCCGAAACTGTAAAGGATGGATGGCTTTACACCGGTGATATGGGGTATATGGATAAGGATGGGTTTCTTTACGTTTTGGGCCGGTTTAAAAGTTTGCTCATAGGGAACGATGGCGAAAAGTATAGCCCCGAGGGTATAGAGGAAACCTTAGTGGAACAGTCCAAACTAATCGATCAGGTTATTCTATACAACAACCAAAACGCCTATACCGTAGCATTGATCGTTCCTGCTAAAGAGCAGCTAAAGAGAACTGTAAGTGGATCGCACAGCGATTTATCATCCATCGAGGCGCATCAGTTTGCCATAAAGCTAGTTCAGGACGATATCGCTTTGTTCAAAATTGGCGGAGAATTCGAGGGGCAGTTCCCCGATCGATGGCTTCCAGCTACTTTTGCTCTACTGGAGGAGCCTTTTACTGAGCAGAATGGTATGGTGAATAGCACCATGAAGGTGGTTAGGGGCAAGGTAGAAAAGCACTATGCACACAGGCTGGAATATCTTTATACCCCAGCGGGGAAAGATGTATTTAGCGATCAGAATATTCAGGTGATATCTAAGCTAATGGGGTAGCCCAACCCACATATTTTACTTTTAAAAATCCTATGGCAATCTGGTCGTAGGATTTTTTTTTTAGAAAAGCTTGGGATGATCCTTTTCGAATTGCTGAAGCACTTTTGATATAACCGCTTCGCGAAGAAATCTTGAGCGATTCTTTATTCTATATCGCCTGCAGTAAATGTTAATGGCTTCAAGTTCAGAGGAGTTGAAGAGTATCTCCTTCCTGTGAACCCGTTTAAGCCTTTCGTTGTTAAAGCCCGGACGTTTGAGCATCGATTGTTAAGTAATAGTTTGGTATACAAAGTAAGGCATTACCCAAAATATGCTTGCGGTTTTGGGCTGTAAAGAATTTAACATTTTGTAAAAAGTTTTTAACATTTTTAGAAACTGTTTAAGTTTTACGTTTAAAAATTTGAAGAGCCCTCGTAGAGGGCATATAGCGATTGAAAATATGTGAAACTAAACTAAGCACCCCTGCCTTTGCCAGTCAGGCAGGCCAGAGTGGGTGCAATAATGAAAGCAACTTATTGCGCACTCTACGAGGCGCTATGGTTATATGAAATACTTTTTCAATCGTTATATGCCACCTACGGCAGCATCATAAAATGAATCGTTCAAAAAAAATTAAACAGTTTCTTAGATTTTTCTACCCGTGGCTCAAATTATACCAACCAGAAAATTACCTGTAGTTGTAGTAATTTTTGTAAATTGGCATTAGCGTTAAATAGATTAATAGCTTAACCTATGGATTCTAAAAGATATCATTTGCAGGAATCACTCAGTCCACAAAGCCGCTTTGGCGTATTCCCTAAGGGAATTTCCCCCAATTCAAATATACATAGTATACCTATAGGGATATGGGAGGAGCACCCCAACGCACACAGCAACACGTGGTCCAGCACACTATACACAATTTTAGGTGTTGACCAAAGCCCCGATTTTATTCCAAGCCTTTCAACGCTTACTAAAGGCATTAAGGCCAATGATAAGCAGAGGTTCAGCGATTTTTTAAATGCAATTACCCATGGGTCGGCTGTAAGGTCAATGGCCGTTGAGGTCACATATAGGTCGGGCAGGAACGAAACCAAAAACCTTATGATAACTGCCGAAAGGGTGGGTTCTAGTCAGCAGGAAAAGGGTTTTTGGCGCGGGGTAATTCAAGATATATCAGCGGTTCGATTGTGCGAAACAAATTTCAACTTGTACGCCCAAAGCGCGCTTAACTATTTCGAGAGGTTTCCACTGTTCATGCTTATACTTGATGGTAATGGTAAGCTAACATACTGGAACAGCGTTTGCGAGAGGATCACGGGTCATAAATCGAACGATTTGGCAGCGGGTAAAGATGTGTTTAAGCAGCTGTTCCCTTTGGTGAATGCCCGCAAGAGGCTTCGGACTGCAATGCAGAATGCAGATTTTGAACCTTACGATGAGGAGTTTGAGATTGAAACCAAACGCGGTCGCAAATTTCTGTCGAAGTGGACAATCTTTCCCTATCGAAGTGCCCATAATGATTTGAATGTTGCAGCAATAGGTCGCGACATATCAAAGCAGGTGGTTAAGGAGAGGGCGTTAGAGCAAAAATTGCATCAAGCCAAAATTATCTCAAAGGTTACAACATCTCTTTTTGCGCTATCGCCAACGGATAATTACTATCATCATCTAGGGAGCACGCTCGAGAACCAAATTAACGATATGCTATTCCTTGTGTCGTCGGCCGAACCTGACCAGCAGTTCTTTACCATAGAGGGAGGTTACGGATTTTCATCGTCGGAGTGGCAGCAGGTTGTTGAGTCAGTGGGATGGAATCCCATTGGTAGGCGGTACCAACTGCAGGCCGATTCGACTTCCCTGGTCAAAGCAGCAAAGGTGCAAGCTATAGAGCAGTCGCTTTACACATTTTCCGACGGGCTGGTGTCATCGGTTGCCTCAAGAAATTTGGAGCGCATCTTCTCTATCGAAAGGTTCTACTCGGTGGGTATACAAACCGACCAGAAGGTATTTGGGTGGATACTTATTGCGGCGCAAAGTTCCGAAGTGGAAGAGTCGTTACAGCTGGTTCTGCAGCTTGCAAGGCTCTACGCTCAAGCTATGCAGCGTCGCGAGGTGGAACAGGCGGTGCTCCAATCGCGCGATGCAGCCCAAGAGGCCAACAGGCTTAAGTCGGCGTACCTTGCCAATATTGGCCATGAGATAAGAACCCCTATGAATGCCATTATCGGGTTTACCCAGCTGCTAAACATTCCCAACCTTAGCAAGAATAAGCGAAAGGAGTATGTTGATATTATTAACCGCAAGGGGCAGATGTTGGTCAAGCTTATCAACGATATGGTTGATGTGACCCGCGTGGAATCGGGACAGCTTACTGTGGTTAAATCTTTATTCTCTCCCAGCCGATTGTTAAACAACCTAAGAGATTTTTATAGCAACGAAAGGTTATTTCAGCATCGTGAGGCTGTTGAAGTACGCTTGGTTGTACCACCCAATTCCGATGATTTTATGCTTTATAGCGACGAGGGACGCTTGGAGCAGGTGTTTACCAATCTCCTCGACAATGCACTAAAATTTACCGAGAAGGGGTTTGTTGAATTTGGTTATCGGGTTAAGGATTCAACCGTAGAGTTTTATGTGAAGGACTCAGGTATTGGAATAGACCCAGCAATGCATCGGGTGGTGTTCGATAGGTACAGGCAGCTCGACGAGCGTATTGAGCGAGCCAAAGAGGGTAAAGGTTTAGGCTTAACCATTTGCAAGGGCATTGTTGAGCTGTTGAATGGGAAGATTTGGGTAGAGTCTGAACCTGGAGAGGGAGCAGCCTTCCTGTTTGAAATACCATTAGGCACTGATATATCCAAGCCAATGGAGGCAGTACAGCAAGATGAAGATCAGGATGTGCCTGCAATGCCCGACTGGAAGAATAAGGTGCTGCTCATTGCCGAGGATGAGGAGATAAACTATCTGCTAATTAGTGAAATGCTGGAGGGCACTGGTGTAAATATACTTTGGGCTAAGGATGGCGTACAGGCTGTCGAACTGGTTGATACCATAAAGAATATTGATGCAATCCTTATGGATATTCGAATGCCCAACAAGGATGGTTATGCTGCTTCGCTGGAGATTCACCAAATAAACCCCGACATCCCCATAATAGCCCAAACAGCATACGCTTTTTCCGAGGACAGGGCAAAGGCTGAGGCTGCTGGATGTAACGATTACATAACCAAACCAATTAGTAGCCAGCAACTGTTAAGTATTCTCGATGGTTATCTTGGATAGGATAGGTGTTTATCTATTCCATGCAGAGTGCAGATATCCGCCACCTAGTAGTATTTCATCGCTGTATACCACGGTGGGCTGACCCTGCATTGGCGCCCATGCCGGGTCGTTAAGTTCAACAATGGCCTGGCCATTACCCCCCAGCTTAAGCGTGCACTCCAACTGCGGATTTTGGCCAAATCCTCTAATCATAACCTTTACGTTATTGTGTACACCAGCCTCGACCCCTGTCAGTATGCAGTTGGTTAGCTTAAGCGTATCGAAAAAAAGGCTATCCCATGGACCTATATGTAGCTGATTCTTCTCGGCATCGATTCGGACTACGCATTTGTTTTTGGGGATATTTGCAATCCCCCTTTTCTGCCCAATGGTGTACCGGTGAATCCCATCGTGAGTTCCAATGGTTACACCATTCTCATCAACAATATCTCCAGCAATCCCTTTGTTCAAAATGCTTTGTTCCTCAAGAAAAATCCGATAATCCTTTCCCCTGAGGAAGCAAACCCCCATGCTCTCGGGTTTTCTTGCAAGCTGCTCAAACCCCCATTGTGCAGCAATAGTTTTCACTTCTGATTTTGTTAGATTACCCAGGGGCATTATTGACTTGGCCAAATATTCCTGAGGAAGATTCCAAAGAAAGTACGATTGATCCTTGGCCGGATCAATTCCCCTTAAAATCCTAAAAAAACCATCAATGGCAGATATTCTTATGTAGTGACCTGTGGCAATTTGGTCAAATCCATTGTCGCTAGCATACTGGTACAGATACCTCCACTTAACATTGAGATTGCAATACGAGCAGGGGCAAGGGGTTCGGCCAGTAAGATATTCCGATCCATAGTATGGGAATACAGTTGCTTCAAACTCTTTGGATATATCCAGCTGAACCAATGGGATATTTAGCTGCTCGCAAATAGTAGAAATTCCAATCATGCTCTCTTCATGCACGTTGGACTTGTAAAATTCGAAGTGAATGGCCGTTATATCAAAACCCTGCTGCTTAAGCAGGATAGCTGCCGTGGTGCTGTCTACTCCTCCGCTTATGGCTAGCAGTACTTTGCGTTGTTTCTTCAAGGCTAACGATGATGGTTTGTGCAGGTAAAAGTAGGTATTATGATCAAATTCTGCATTTTCATTTGTATCTTTGATATCCAAAAAACATAAAACAGTGCAAAGATATTTTGTTGAGTTAGCCTACCTTGGCACCAATTACTGTGGATGGCAAATACAGCCAAATGCCAATACTGTGCAGGCCGAGCTGGAAAAAGCCCTCTCTACCATCCTACGCCATGAAGTTTCTACTCTTGGAGCAGGACGTACCGATACCGGGGTTCATGCCTCTTTTTTTGTGGCTCATTTCGATTCACAGATGATTAACCTTCAGTGGGATCAAAAGCTGCTGGTAAGCCTTAATGAGATATTGCCTAGGGATATAGCCATTAAGGAAATTGTGGCTGTTACTCCCGATGCGCATGCACGATTCTCAGCTCTATCTAGAACCTACGAGTACCATATTAGCAGGTATAAGAACCCTTTTAGCGTAGAAACTGCATGGCTGTACAAGGCTCCGCTTGATGTTGATGCTATGAAAAGAGCCGCCAGCAAGCTGCTTACCTATACCGATTTTACCAGCTTTAGCAAGCTGGGCTCCGATGTGAAGACCAATAACTGCAGGGTGTACACGGCCATGTGGGAGGTTCAGGAACAGGAGCTGGTTTTTACCATCCGAGCCGACAGGTTTTTAAGAAACATGGTGCGGGCCATAGTGGGAACCCTTGTGGATGTGGGTAGGGGTAAAATTGCTGAAGCTGATTTTGTTAAGATCATTGAGGCTAAGGATCGTTCGCTGGCAGGAACTTCGGCCCCTGCCGAGGGGTTGTTTCTCACCAGCATAGAGTACCCCGTAAATATCTTTATAGAATAAATAAGGCGCTGAAACCAGCGCCTTATACCAATTTGTTGAATGCAATTGCTAGTATGCCGATTTGAGTGTAAACCTTATATTCCCAGAGATTTCATCAACAGTAATTGATTCCTGCCTATAGCTGATGTACGATGCGTTAAGCTTTGCTTCAACCACGTTCACATTGGCAAACGAAAAATTTCCATCGAAATCGGTAAATGTTTCTTGCTGGGTTCCCTCAAGGACTACCTTTACGCCAGCTAGAGACTCTCCTGTGCTATGGTCAACCACCTTACCGCTTATGCTGCTAATAAATGCGGGTGCCGATGGAGCAATTTTCTCCTCAGATTTTGAGTTGTCGGTTTTTGAGGCCATTAAACTCATTGAGGCCATTAAGGTAATTATCAGAAGTGTGCTTAGCTTTTTCATAATCCTAGTTTTGTTTTGTTCTGCCACAAAAGTAGGGTCATGATGTTAACCTAGTATTAACTCTACCTAAGGCTTAGGTTAAGTTTAAGCTAAGAGGTCTTCTCTTTCTTCTTAATTCCAAATCGCTTTTCTTCGCCTTTGAGCAGTCGCTCAATATTTTTCTGATGGGTAAACAGCAGCAGTACTGCAATTACCATGGAAAAGATGATAAGCGAGGGGGTAGTGTTGGAGAAAGCAAAAATCAAGATAAAGGGGAACGTAAATGCAGCAATCATTGAGCTTAGCGAAACGTACTTAGTAAGTAGCAGGGTAACAATAAAAACACCAAGGGTTATAAGGGTAGCCCCTGGGTGTAAGGCTAAAACAACACCGGTGAGTGTTGCCACACCTTTACCCCCTCTAAAGTTTGCAAATATTGGGAAAATATGCCCAATCATGGCAGCCATGCCCAGCGCTAGCTGAAAGTTGATGAAGAACCCTGTTTCGGGGATGTAAAAATCGGTAAGGTAAAGCAACCTGACGGCAGCATACCCTTTAAGCCCATCAACAAAAAACACAAAGAAACCTGCCTTTGCCCCCATAACCCGAAAGGTATTGGTTGCACCAGCATTGCCGCTACCGTGTTCGCGAATATCGATGTTGTAAAAAATTTTACCAATCCAAATAGAAGTTGGAACACTTCCTAGGATGTAAGCAAAAGCTATTGTTAAGATCTTAAATAACCATTCCATTAATTCTCCAATTTGGCGGCAAATTAGCCATAATTTTTTTTCCTATGCAAATATTTGGGCATTCGTTTTACCCCGTGCCGCTTTGCTTTTTAGCAATAGAGATTGTAAAGTACATTTAATTAGCTATTTTGCATTCTCAATCAACTAGCCCAAATTTATATGCAAGTTACAAAGTTATTCCGTACCATTACCACAGTGGCGCTTGTTTGCTTCATTCTCATAGCTCCGCATGCTGGCAGAGCCGATGAGGGTATGTGGCTCATCTCCCTTGTAAAGCAAAATATGGAGCAGATGCAGCGAATGGGTTTGCAACTTTCGGCCGAGGACATTTATAGCATCAACAATAGCAGTGTTAAGGATGCCGTGGTGATGCTCGATGACGGTGGGTGCTCTGCCGAGATAATCTCGCCCAATGGGCTTGTGCTAACCAATCATCATTGTGCGGTAAGCGATATTCAGTACCATTCCACTGCAAGCAGCAACCTCCTGCATGATGGCTTTTGGGCCTCTAATCAATCCGAAGAGCTGCCTGTGCCGGGTAAAACTGCGCTAATTCTTCAGCGGGTTGAGGATGTAACACAGCGCATTATGAGTGAGGTCGATTTCAATGATCCCGATTATTTTTTTCGCGTGCAGAAGATGGGTGAAAGAATTAGTGGCGAGGTCGAAAAGATGGAGAAGGGTACTCATGCCATGGTGGTTCCTATGTATAGTTACAACAAATTTTATCTTTTTGTTTACCACAGATTCACCGACGTACGATTGGTGGGAGCACCACCATCGAGCATCGGTAATTTTGGTGGAGATGTGGATAACTGGCGCTGGCCAAGGCATACCGGCGATTTTGCGCTGTATCGTATTTACACGGCTCCCAATGGTAAGCCCGCCAGCTATGCAAGGCGTAACGTACCCTATAAGCCTAGGCATCATTTTCCCATTTCGCTAAATGGAGTGGGAGAGGGCGATTTTACCATGGTGGTTGGCTATCCCGGAACAACTTACCGCTACTCCACATCTTATCATGCGCTTAACGAGCGCGATCAGGTGGCACCCTGGGTTGATAAGGTATGGGGCGAATTCATTGCCACCATTAAGGAGGCTATGCAGGCTGACCCTGAGGCCAAGGTGTTACTTACCGATAAGCACGATATGTTGGTTAATTTTTGGCAGAAGGATACCTACCAGGCCCAATCCATGCATCGATTTGATGTTGTGCCTCGGCTTAAAGCTCGGGAGGACAGCCTTTTGGCCTGGGCCAAAAGTGCTACTTCTGATGTTGATTACACTTATGTGTTGAGCGATATTGAGGGTTACTACTCACAACTTCAACACAATGCTTACGAACCGGTATTCAGAAGCCTAGGGTCATTAGTCCATTGGCCTGTGGAGGTGGGCAGCGTAATATATGAGCTGTATGATTTAATTATGGAGCTGGTTGCCGATAAACCCTCGAAACGTAAGATCCGACGAGAGGTAAAAAGAGTTCGAAGGGAGCTGCCCGAACTATTCAAGACGTTTCACAAGGAGGTGGACATCGAGTTATACAGCTCTGCATTGATTAGCCTGCTAAAGCATTTGCCCGATGATTTCGATAGCCCAATTCTAAAGGAGTTGGTGAAGAATGATTACTCCGAGATGCTTATTCCAATCGTTGTCGATTATTTTTACGATAAATCGTACTTCTCCTCACCCGAAAACTTGAGCAAGTTTTTGGATAATCCTATTCCCGATAGTTTGTACTCCGATCCCATCTTTATGCTTCATATAAGCTACGAGTCACTGCTCGAAGATATGTATGATAAGTTGGGGGCGTCGTCGGATAATCTACAACTTGCAATGCGCGATTACACCAAGGGGCTGCTTAGCATGGAGCCTGAGGCTCCACACTACCCCGACGCCAACTCCACCATGCGCTTATCGTATGGAAAGGTTGTGGGCTACAGCCCGCGCGATGGTATGCGCTACAATACGCATACCTACCTAAAGGGTAAGTTTGAAAAGGAAAACCCCGAGGTGGATGTATTTAGGGTTAGTCCAGTGGAAAAGCGGCTCTGGGAAACATCAAACTTTGGGGCTTATGCCGATAGCGTTGGTGTTCCCATTTGTTTTATTACCGATAACGATATCACCAACGGCAACTCGGGTAGCCCTGTGCTTAATGCCCACGGGCACTTGGTGGGTGTTGCATTCGATGGAAATTACGAGGCAATGGCCTGCGACTTTGTATTCGAACCCCACATGCAGCGAACCATTGTTACCGATATCCGTTACGTACTTTTTGTTATCGATAAGTTTGCCAATGCCCAGTGGTTGATTGATGAGATGACGATTGTGGTGGAGTAGGGATGTCTGAGAGTCGAAAGTCGGAAAGTTGAAAGTCTTAAAGTCGGAAAGTCGGAAAGTCAAAAGTCAAAAGTCAAAAGTCAAAAGTTGAAAGTCTGAAAGTTGAAAGTCAGAGAGTCGCGTGCCCTGAGCAGTTCGACAGGTGTTATGCTGATCAGTTCGTCAGGTGGTCGGTGAGCCAGCCGAACCGCTCACTGGCCACTCGCAGAAGGGTCGGAAAGACAGAAAATGGAAATGTAGAATGTAGAATCCGCAACCCTCAACTCTCAAGCAACCAGGCTCGAGGAGATCAGTTAGTAGTTCTGCAATCAGATGGCTTGACTTACACGGATTTATCGTTGTCGTAGGGTTTAATCTCTATTGGCTCAACATGAATTGTGGTTTCCACATCAAGCTCCGTGGATAGCGTTTTTTCTATGGCATTGGTTATTCGGTGCGATTCCGCAATGGTCATTTCGTTGGGGAGGTAAATATGGATGGTTAGCTCCTTATGGTGAATGTAGTTGTGCAGATGGATGTGGTGCGAGTGAACCTCCTGCTCTGCAGCTTGGTTTGCCAGCCTCTTAACATCTTCCACTAGCTTTCTCGAGGGCTTCTCCCCAAGGATGGTATGTGACGAGCTGCGGATAATTTTGTAGGCTGTGTAAAGAATGAAGAGCGAAACAATTATTCCCATCACCCCATCTATCCACCAGAAGAAGCGACCAAGCGCAATACCAACCAGTATGGCAACCGACGATATGGCGTCGCTTCTGTGGTGCCATCCATCGGCCTTTACGGCCTGTGAGTTCGTTTTGCGACCTACGTAGAATGAGTATTGTGCTAGCCCCTCCTTAAGCAGAATGGAGACTACGGTTGCAACAATGGCAATAAGTCCGTACGTTGCCGACTCCTTGCTTTGGAGGCGCTCAATCGACTCAATAAAGAAATTATAGGCCACCATGGCCAACAGTCCGCCTATTAGAATTGATGTGATTAGCTCGTTGCGCCCATGCCCAAACGGATGATCCTTGTCGGCCGGCTTGCGCGACAGGTAAATCCCTAAGATTAGAAAGATTGAACTTAACGAATCGCTTAGGGTATGCCAAGCATCGGCAATAATGGCCACCGATCCGCTTACAATACCAGCCCAGTACTTTATGATGAACAGAAACACATTCACAGCAATTGATACCCAACCAGCTTTGATGGAAAGGTTACTATTATGCAAATGATGGGTGTTCATACTTTAGCCGGATGAGGTTTAGTATTGTATTACTGCTTCTTTTCGGTTTGTTTCAGGCTCATTAATATACCTTATGGGGCTTATAACCTGCAGCTTCTTGTTGGTTTCTTCGGCGCTAACAATCTCGTAGTTTTTTGTGTAGTGTATCATATGTACAGCGCTGTTCTCGAAACCCGTAAGCGAGTTTTGCTGATTAAAGTTAAATTTCGACTGCAATAGGTTTTGCTTATGATTTGAGATGCAGAACTGAAAATCAATCCCGTAATTTTTCATTGCGGTGAGAAAGTACAGCATCACATCGTACCCCTGGTAGGCATATTGCGTTGGTTCGGCTCTAAACGCATCGCGGTATTTTGTAATGAACGATTTAACGTGTGGATCGCTATAGCTTACAAAGAAAGGTGTAAAGAGGTGTAGCTGCAGCTGGTAGAAGTAGTCGACCTGAACATTTCGGAACCGCTGCCAGCTTGGAAAGCCGTAAGTGCTAATGGGGTATTTGTAAATTGTGGAAAGCGCCTGCAAATTCCCTAGCAAATCGCTTACAAAGGCCTCGTTGTTAGTAGGAACCAGAATAAGATTCTCTCTGTCGAGCGCCAAGCTGTGGCTAATGCGTTCCTGTACATCGGGTGCTGGGCTGCCGGGTCTATAGCTCACCTCCTTAAAGTGAATAAGTCTTGATGAGGGGCAGCTCCCTATCCTTTGGGTAATCATATCCTTAAAACTCTCTATCATCGCCCTGTTGGTAGTATCGGCCTCGTGCACCAGCACTATATTTTGCCCACCGCAAAAATCGATAATATTTACAAACTCTTGTAGCTGAGTCATGAACGATGGGTTAGCTTGGAAAAGGTAGGGGTTACGTTCCAAAAGGTAGTTGTTTCGCGAAAGTGGCGACACAATTGGGATACGATGTTCAAGAGCAAACTCTGCAATGGGTTGTAAACACTCTGTATATGCCGGGCCAATAATTAGGTGAGCATTCTGCATCCCCTTTTCTAGGGTTAGCTGTCGGGCTTTGTCTGCGCTTCTCTCGGTGTCGTAAACGTGCAGATTTATTGATATCCCCATATCCTTTAGCGTGTCGAGTGCAATGAGAACACCTTGGTAAAAGTTGAGGAAGTTAGCCGTTTGGGGCGATATTCGTTCTCGTCCACTCGAGCGTACCTGTTCAGTCAATGAGCCACCCAGGTCGCCATTCAGGGTATCGCTAGGCTGAATATCAGCCATTTGGGTAAAGGGTAGCAATAGGGCAACGTTGTATACATCGCGCCACCTGTTGTACTGGAACGTGTCGCATACCACTGTTGGAGTTACCGTGGCTGGGGCTTCATATTCAGCCATTTCATCAATAACCACAACCGTTTCGTGGTGTTTGGGCTCTGGCAGCGGCGATGTGTCGGACGGATCCTTGGGTATTCGAAGTATGGTTCCAAGCTTCAAACCATCCTCACCTAACTCAGGATTGAACTTTCTGATTACCTCCTCGCTAACACCATATTGTCGTCGGAGCGAAAAGAATCCTTCGCGTGGTTTTACCTCGTGGTAAATAAATCTATCTGAGTCTTTGTCGATTTGTCCAATGGTGCTAATACGCTTTTTGGGAATTAGTACTACCTGATTTACGTTAATGTCCTCTTCCATCCCGGGGTTTGCAGCGTAAATTTCATGCAGCTTAACATCGTATTTACGCGTAAGGCTCATCAGCGTTTCGCGGCGCCTTACCACATGGTATATGTAGTTTTCGTCCTCATCGCCAGGCATTACTTCTTGCCCTTTTACAGGGATTTTAAGCGCCTGATCAACCTGAAGCCCCAGGTATATATCGGGGTTCTCCATGGCTATCTCAATTTGGCTAACATTGTATGCTTTGCTGATGGAGAAAAGGGTCTCGCCTTGCTGCACAATATGGATATAGTATTGTTTTCCATCAATTCTTACTTTGTCGGTCGATATTTTAACCTTTGTGGTGGTTTCGGCCTCTTGGGCAATTGCATTCAATGTGCCCAAAGCCAGCAGAATGAATAGGATAAGGTTTCTCATCTGGAAAAAATATATGGTTTGCATAATCAAATGGCAAAGTTACTCAATCAAAATATAAAACAAGCATATTGACTAAAAATTGCCCCATTGGTATAGGGTAACCGATGTAATTGTGCTATATAATATCTGCTTTTTTTATCTCGAAATGAGCCTTTGAGCTAAGGCTTTTTTGGGATTCTAGTTTTTTTGATGTAATATCGTTACGCATACTATCGTTAACCCTAAATCTAATCACTACTCAAACCCTATGAAAAGCAATCTTTTACTAATATTTTTTGCACTTGCCGGCCCTGTTAGTGCCCAAAAATCGGTTAAAGCTCCTTCCAATTTTATATTTATCCCTATGGGAGAAGCAAAAGTAGAGAGCCAAATGGTTGCAGTTGACGCATTCTTTATGCAGAGCCATGAAGTTACCGTTGGCCAGTATAGCGAGTTTCTTAGCCAACTAAAGGAGCAAAACAAGAATTTGTATAAGGATTGTTATCCCGATACAGCCAAGTGGGTGTCGCTTTTTACCTATTCATACAATCAGCCCTTTGTAGAGCATTACCACAAGCACCCCTCGTATTATAGTTATCCTATGAATAATATTTCCCGCGAAGCTGCCCAGGAGTATTGCAGATGGTACACCCAGCATTACAACTCAAGCAAGGAGGCGATGAAAAGGGGCAAAGGTGTTTTTCGTTTGCCAACGCAAGCAGAGTGGGTTAGAGCAGCCCGTGGCGATAATCACAACTGGATTTTTGCGTGGGAAGGCCCTTACCTAAAGGATAAGGATTGCGTTAAGCTGGCCAACTTTTTATCGGTTAACGATGCTAACATATCACGCAATGCCGAGGGTGAGGTAATAGTGATAACACCTATGCAAAATACAGGTGCCAAACAATTCATTACATCGCCTGTAAAGCAGTTTAAATCCAACTTTTATAAACTTTTCGATATGTGTGGAAATGTTGCCGAAATGGTGAGCGATTGCGAGAGCGTGAGGGGAGGTAGCTGGTACGATACAGGATATGAATTGCGTGTCGATGCGCCAGGAGATCACTTGCCTGTGCCCTCACCCATGGTTGGGTTTAGAATGGTTTTTGTACCCTCGACTGGGGAGTAATTTCCTTTGTTGCCTAGCTATACTAAATATTATGGAAACCCATTATTTGGTTAAACCTTTACTATCTTAATAGTCAAAAATGTGGCAGTCGGATTTTCACGAGGCCGCATTTTTTTTGGTTTTATCCATTTGTTATATTTACACCCAATCAATCAATCAGCCAATCAGCCAATCAGCCAATCAGCCAATCAATCACTCAATCAACCTGTCCGCTCTACCTGCCGCCTGCCGGTAGGCAGGGTAGACAGGCCACTGGCGGATCAATCACTCAATAGAAAGTTAACCCCAATAAAAATTTGTACTATGAAAAAAAGTATTTTTCTGCTAGGTCTAATGCTTTCGCTCTCTGCTTTTGGTCAAAATATGCAGGAACTTGAACAGGAGATTAAGGCTCTGCGTCAGTACAATGTGAACTTAAACCACAGGATTGATGTGTTGCAAAAAACCATTGATGATGTGCTGTGGTTCAACCGAATGGACGACATTGCCTTTGTGGATAAGGTGTATATGTATGGCCCTCCCCCCGCCAATGTGCCTAGCCCAACCGCGCGAGGTGCTTATAACCACGTAAAGTTTTGGTCCTACATTTTTATCCCTAAGGATATCGACTTCTCAAAGAAGTACCCACTGCTTGTTTTGCCCCATGGTGGTGTTCATGGCGATTTTTCAACCTACTATTACCACATCGTTAGGGAGCTTATGGCACAGGGATACATTGTAGTTGCTCCAGAGTATAGGGGTAGCACAGGTTATGGCCGTAAACTTTGGGAACAAATCGATTATGGTGGGCTTGAAATTCAGGATGCGCACGCAAGCCGCAACTATATGCTCGAGAACTATGAGTTTGTCGATAAGAATAGGGTAGGTATCCTTGGCTGGAGCCATGGCGGGTTGATATCCCTTATGAACGTGTTTGAATATCCAAAGGATTACAAATGCGTATTTGCTGGAGTGCCTGTTTCCGACCTTATTGCTCGCATGGGCTACATGACCGATAGCTACCGTAAGCTGTTTTCCGATGATTATCACATTGGTAAAACGGTGTATGAGGATATACAGGAGTACAAGCGCCGTTCGCCCGCATGGAATGCCCACAAGCTGCAAACTCCTTTGCTTATCCATACCAATACCAACGACGATGATGTGGATGTGCTTGAAGTGGAGCATCTTATTAAGTCGCTAAAGGCAGAGGGTAAAAAGTTTGAATACGAGATTTTTCAGGATGTACCTGGCGGTCACTCCTTCGACAGGATGGATACCATGCATGCCAAGAAAACCCGTTTAAAGATATATGCATTTCTGGCAAATTACCTAAACCCTCCAAAAGTGCTTAAAACTGTTGAGGATATACACAGGGCTGCCTACAGGTAGTGCTTGTTGTACCTTAAAGTGTAAAACCTCGCTAGTAATGGCGAGGTTTTTTATTATATTCGTTTTTTGCTAGCGTTACGTATTGTGTTTTTCCATAATTTTATATCGATTAATAGGTTAGATAAAAAATTGAATAGCTATGCAATTATCTTTTAGTTTTATACATCAGTTTCTAGTGCAGGGAACTTATTCTATTGCTGCGCAAGTTAATCCTACCATTAGCTTGGTAGCCTCAGCCGAGGAGTCTTCGGGGGTGTCAATAAGTGAGCACACTGCCCATAGCAGTATGGCTCCGTTGCTGTTTATTATCATCGCGCTGCTAATTGGTACAGCAACACGTTACTGGTTAAGGAAATCGCCCATTCCCTACACCATATCGTTGCTAATTATTGGGTTGCTTCTAGGGTTGGCCTATCGCTTGGGATTTCTCTCGAGCTTTTGGGGAATTGGCGAGAATGATGGCCTGCATATCCTTGGCGAGTCAATTAATTGGGCTGGTCATATCGACCCCCATGTAATCTTCTACATCTTTTTGCCCACCCTCATATTCGAGGCGGCCTTTGCCATGCATGTGCATACCTTTAAAAAATCGTTTACCAATGCCTTTATTCTTGCCGTGCCGGGTATTATAGTAGCCATAGTGCTAACTGGTGCTTTTGTTATGCTGATTAATGTGCTTAACCTTGGCCTAGGGATGTGGACATGGCCAGTTGCCTTTATGTTTGGTACAATAATTAGCGCCACCGACCCAGTGGCCGTAGTTTCGATACTGAAAGAGGTGGGTGCCAGCAAAAAGTTGGCAACGCTTATCGAGGGCGAATCGTTACTTAACGATGGTACTGCAATCGTAATTTTCATGGTTTTTCTATCAGCCATAACTGGCTCTGCCGAGGGTAACCATGCCGTGGTTGAGTTTTTAAGGGTAGCACTGGGTGGAGTAGCCGTTGGGGTAATTATTGGTTGGCTGGTGGTGTCGTGGTTGCGCAGGGTTTTCAACGATGCCCTATTCGAAATTACGGTGGTGGTTAGCGCGGCGTATCTGGCCTTTTTTGTGGCCGAGCATTTCTTTCACATCTCGGGCGTTTTAGCCCTTGTTGCCTTTGGCATTATGATGGCTGGTATTGGCCGTACAAGGATAAGCCCACAGGTGGCGCACTTCCTGCATGAGTTCTGGGAACTTGCAGCCTTTATTGCCAACACCCTTATCTTTTTAATAGTGGGCGTGGTTATTGCCTTGCGCATTTCGTTCACCACTCGCGATTTTGTAATTCTCATTCTTATATACATCTCAATTCTTGTAATCCGAGGCCTAGTGATATTGCTGTTTTACCCGTTGATGAAGCGAATAGGGTATGGGCTAAACCCCAAGGATGGTGTTATTGCGTGGTGGGGTGGCCTAAGAGGTGCCATTGGGCTTGCGCTTGCGCTAATTGTGGCCAGTGAGGCATCAATTGATATGGAGATAAGAACTCAGATTCTTTCCCTTACCGCAGGTATAGTATTTCTTACCTCACTAATCAATGCAACTACAATCAAGCCACTCATAGATTGGTTAGGACTGACAAAGGTAGGCGATGCACGTTTGCAGCTATTGTCGCAAACCATAGCTATGCTGCGTAAAGGGGGTGAAAAGGAGATTACCAAGCTGAAAGAGAATAGGTTTATGGCTGGTGCCGATTGGGATATGGTGGCCAAGTACTTGCCCAAGTCCAAAGAGCGCGAATCGGGTGCAAAGAATGTCGATACCCTGTTCGAAACCCGCAAGCGAATGCTGCTTAAGGAGAAGGAGAGCTACTGGCGCCAGTTCAGCGAGGGGTTATTAAGCCCTGCTGCGGTTCAGAATATGTCGAGCGAAATTGACCACCTGCTCGATTTTAATGGCACCATCTCGCTGGCCAAACGCAAGGATTTGGAGCAGATGTGGCAAACCCCAAAAATTCTGGCCAAGCTTCAAACCCTTCCTGTCATGGGGCGCTTCTGGCGAAAAAGATTCTACAATAGGTTGGCGCTAAGTTACGACTGCGCCCGTGGATTTGTTGTGGCCAACGAGGAGAATTTGAAAAGTCTCTCGAGCCTAATCATTGGCCTTTCGGCTGGTGCCGAGGAAATATCGAATGAAGTGGAGAAGCTAACAGGGCTTGAGGATGAGATTAATGAGAACCGTATCATGGGGCTAACCTTCCTCCGTAACCTTAAGGATACATACCCCGAGGTGTATCATGCCATTGAGACCCAAATTGCCTCTCGCTCGCTGCTCAATCATCAAATGGCTACCATTCAAAAGCTCGAGAAGCAGGGTAGGTTAGAGCCTGCCGATGCAACTAACCTCGAAGGGCATATCCAAAGTATGATGAAGAAAATTAACGATACACCCCCTGAAATAAAGGCCACCGAGGCGTTGCGTTACCTGGCTGGTTTGACTTCGCTTGGTGGATTAGCTGAAGGCGACTTAGAGTATTTTGCCAATCTCTTTGCCGAGAAGGTTTTCCCAGCAGATGCAAAGATTGTGCAGGAAGATAACCCCACCGAGGGTTTCTATATTATTGTTAGGGGTACAGCTAAGGTTGAGCAGGAGGGCGAACTAATAACCGTTGCCCAGCCAGGGTCGGTGGTTGGCGCCTTCGAATGTCTTACCGGACGAGCCCTTTGGGCATCGTATATTGCCGAATCGCCAGTTACTGCATTAAAATTAAACATTGCTAATAACCATAAGAAGCTAACCAGAAAACCCAATATCCTTGAAAAAACATGGCTATTTGCTGGGCTCGATATGGCTGAGCGAATGCTTGTTAAACTAGAACCATGGTCGTCATGGCGAACCAAAAAGTTACGGGGGTTTATCAATCAAGGTCAACTGGTAAGCCTTAAGCTGAAGGAAACGATGGAGTTCGACCAGAGGGTGGTACTGCTGGTTAAAGGTGAGGTTACCGAGGATGGCCAAAAGGTGCTGTCGGCCCCAAGCCTAATAATGGGGGGTAGCATTAAGGCCAATATGGCTTCAATTCTTTTTGTGCTACCAGTAATTGATTAGTGAGACTGAACACATGTAAGCGAAAATATTGATGTTTGCCAAAAAAAAAGTCTAAGCTGCGCATAACCTAGGGCAGCTTAGACTTTTGCAATTTTTATCTACATGCTTAACCTTCGGTTGATAAACCAGAAAATGTAAGATACAAGAAAAAGTACAAGTCCGTAAAGAGGGGCAATAAGCGAAACTCTAAGTCCACCTGCAATTAACGCCATAGATATATCGCCGGCGGCTTTAATGGCATTGAGTGCTTGAACCATTCCGAGTGCCTGGTAAAAGATGCCGAATAGAAATGCAAAGCTGCCAACGAAAAGTATGCTTTCCGATAAGGCCTTACTGCTTTTTACACGGGACTCGGCTTTGTTCAACCAACGGTAAATGAGCATACCAATTAGTACAATGGCTGCTGTCCATAAACCGAAAATTACGGTCATCCCAAAGGGGCCACCTTCCATAAAGTGTGTTGTTAACATAGCAAATGTTTTTAGTGGTTTATACTAAGCCAAACCTACGCGATTAAAACCAGCCTCAAAAACTTATTAGGCGAATAGCATCGTTATGCCCCTTAATGGCAAAGTTCACAAAATATTTGTTCAAACTGTAGTTTAGGGTTAAAAACCCTTCGTTTGCCGAATAATTGAAGTTGTTATTCACTCATTAAGGCAAATCCAACTATCTTTGGATAGTATATGAAGAACTCGCATCAAAACATCATTATGCAGTCGAGCTGGCTTAGGCATATCCTTTACTGGGCATTTGCTGCCCTGCTGCTGCTCTTCATATTCAGCAATCGAAGCTACGATATAAGCATCCGTATAGTAACCGTTGCGGTGCTGGTGCTCATGAGCTTTGGGCTAACCCAGTTTATCAATCGATTTTTGGTTCCAAAATATCTATTTACAGGTCGATATTTTCTATTTGGATACTTGGTGCTGGCCACGTTCATAGTATCTATTTGGATAAATATGGTTTGCATAATTGCTATTCTTTGGGTAACGCTTACAAAACAATCTGGAATAGCCTTGCCAACAGTAAGTGACTTGGTGTTGTTGGTCTCGGGTAGCTACTTGGTGATACTATTTGCAACCTTTGTCCATTTCATTAGAGAAACTTTTGCTCGTCAGCAGGAGCGCGATAGAATAGTTCGATTAAAAGCCGAAACCGACCTGAAACTGCAGGAGGCTCGACTAAGGCTGCTACAGGGGCAACTTCACCCGCATTTCCTTTTCAATATGCTCAATAACCTTTATGGCCTGTGGATGGAGAAGTCAGGCGAAACGCCAGAGGTTGTTCTAAAGCTATCGGCACTACTCGATTATATGCTGTACGAGTGCAATCAGGATGTAGTTTTATTGAAAAATGAGGTTGATTTCATAAGGAATTACGTGGAGCTTGAGACCATTCGACACGACTCACGATTAAAGCTCGTTTTGGATTTCCCAACAATCCCCGAGGACGCAAAAATTGCCCCTCTTCTACTATTTGTGTTGGTGGAGAATGCCTTTAAGCATGGTGCACACAGAAATGTTGGTCAGAGTGATATATCGATAAGATTGACCTTTGATGCTATTGGAGTCGATTTTGTTGTTCAGAATAATTTCGATACCCAAAAATCATCAATACCTGGCATTGGATTAAAAAACCTGCAAGAGCGCTTAACCTTGATTTATCCCAACAGCCATAGGCTACAACTCCAAAACCAGCCCGATGTTTTTACTGCCTCGCTTCATATCGATTTTAAAAACTTGCTATGAGCCAATCCTACAAGTATAGGTGCCTACTGATTGACGATGAACCCATTGCCATTAAGGTAATTGAAAATTACCTTGCTAGAATAGATGGGTTTGAGGTTGTTGGTACTTTCACCAATGCTCTGCATGCACTGGGAATGTTACGAGATCAGCAGGTCGATTTGCTTTTTCTCGATATTCAAATGCCCGGCATTAATGGGCTAGAGTTTTTTAAAACCATCCAAAATCCGCCCAAACTTATTTTTACAACCGCCTTTCGCAATTTTGCTGCAGATGCCTTTGAGGTAGATGCCCTCGATTACCTTGTAAAGCCAATACCCTTTGAACGATTTCTAAAAGCCATTAACAGGTTTTTGGATGTTACCTCAACCACAGCTTCGGCTTTGCATGCTAGCGAGACAGACTTTATTATACTCAGATCCGACAAGAAAAACTATAAGGTTAAAATTTCAGATATTCTTTACATTGAGAGTTTGGACGATTACGTTAGGGTTCATACCCTACACCAAAAGTTAGTTTGCTACCAAAGGTTAACGGCTCTGGAGGAGCAACTTAAAGCATCGCCTCATATCATTAGGGTTCACCGATCGTATGTAGTTAACGCAGTACACGTAAAGGTTTTTACTAGCTACAACGTTGTGGTTGGCGATAAAACTATTCCCATTGGCCGTAATTATCGGGAGAAAGTCTGCATTATTTTGGCTAAATAACTTTCCTAAATTGTATTAAAAATTATAATGTTCAATAAGTTGTAAATCTTAATAGATTATATTCGCTTTGCGTATTCAAGATATTGAAAAACACCCATAAGCCAGTTGGCTAATCCGTTGGTGACAAAAAACCCAAAAAACATGAACGTTCGTATTTTATTCCTACTAATTATCTGTACTACATTAAGTACAGCTACTTTATCCCAGAATATCACTCAGGCTACCAAACTCTATCAGCAAAAGGATTTCGATGCGGCTTTTGATATATTTAATTCCGTAAAAAGTGGAAATTCTCAATATGCCGAAAGCCGATACTACATGGGTCAGATATCATTCCATAAGCAGGATTTTGGTAAAGCGGAGGATTACCTAAAGCAGGCAATTGCAGCAAATGGTAACGTGGCTAAGTACCATGTGGCCATGAGCAATGTAATTATGCGCTTGATTTCGAACGCCAGCATGATAAGGCAGGCATCGCTTGCCAGCAGGCTCCGCAACCATTTGGAGGAAGCCGTTAGGCTAAATCCAAACGATATGAACTCATCACTTATACTGATTGGGTTTTATAAACAAGCACCAGGCCTTATGGGAGGGAGTAACGACAAGGCAAATGCATTGGCGGCCGATATCATGAAGCGCAATAGGGCCGAGGGGCATATGGCCCAGGCATTAGTCTTTCAAATGGATAAGGAATATGCCAAATCGGAGGAGTACTACAAAAAATCTATATCGCTTGCCCCCGATAGCGTTCGCTACTACTACTCGCTGGCACAGTTTTACCACTCCCAGCAGCAACCGAAAAAAGCTGTTGCAGCTTACGAGCAAGCATTGGAGAAGTTTCCCGAGAACAAAAACCTAATGCTTCAGATAGGTAGAGTATTTGCTACAACCGAGCAGGATGATGTGTCAAAGGGGGTTGATTACCTCAATTCATATATCAAATCAACTAACGACAAGTCCGATATGAGCCTAGGCGATGCCTACTACTACCTTGGGCTGATAGAAAAGAATAGGAATAACAAGCATTTGGCCCTATCGCATTTTAACCAGGCCGTAAAGATAAACCCCAACCACCGCTGGGCAAAGCAAGCCATTGATGAGGTGCGGAATTGATTACCTGCTGGTGCTAATCTTTTTGTAACCCGTTAGCCTATGGTAGCGAGCACCAAGCGGCTTGTAGTAAACCAGCACGGTGTAGCTGTTCTCGGTGTCGAAGTAACTCCCCTCGAAATGGGTAGCATCCACCTCGCCAGTTTTATCGTTTACAACCAGATATCGATAGTTGTAAGCACCTTGCTTTAGCAGCAGTCTAGTTTCGTAAGCATTCCGTTCGGGGTTAAATACCATTCGGTTCGGTGGGCTAAGCTCCCATCCCGTAAGTTCGCCAAAAAGATAAACACTTTTACCCTCGTCCAGCTCCATTGGAGTTCTAAGCGTAAAGTAGGTCCATGCGTAGTCGGCCTCAATATGACTTTGTGTGCTGCGCTCTAAGTTAACCACAAACCTACCGTTCAGGTCGGGGTAAAAGGTGTAGCGAGTACTTCTGCGGCTGTGGTCTTCGTTTAGCTGAATGTGAAACTCACCACCATAGTAGCTTATCGATTGTATGCCCTGCCCGCTATAACGTATGCTCTTGCTATCGAATAGCCTATACTCGTTACCGCCTTCAAATATCAGCGCGTTTGGTTGCGAGTAGTCCAATATATCACCCCTAACAAATGCAGGTTTTACATCCTCATGGCAGCCCTGAAAAAGATGATTCTGACATACCACCGCTTTTATTTCGGCAAATGGGTCGGTAATCCTTAGGCGTGCCGTGTTGAGCTGCAGCTCAACTTGCTGTCCTGAAAAGCGAAATTCCCCAGCCGAAGGCTGACGGATGCTTACCGTTATGTTTATGAGGGGCTCGTAAACTAAAAATCTGCGTTGCAGTAATATTTCGTCAGGGTTGTACGTGTCGAATACCCTAATTAGGTAGTTCCCCGATATCCTCATCCTAACATCCCGGTTTGGAAGTTCGAGCCTAAAATGCGTGTAGCTGCTTGAAGTGCCAGTTGAGAAGCTGTAGTCTCGTATTTCATTCACCTCAAAGCCATCCATATAGTCATTAATAAAAAGGTTGGATGGGTTCCACTCCGAATCGCAATGTACAATGGAGTAGGAGTAGTTTCCTGGGGTGTTAGATATATCGTCAAAGGTTAATACTACCCTGTCGTTCCCATTCATTTCAATCACTGGGTCAGCAAGTTCCCAGCCGAGCTTATGGGTTTTTACGGTTTTTATAGATGGTGAATTTGTAAATTCTAGCGTGTTTTTATCATTGCTGTGAACAAATACGCTAGCCGTTGTGTTGTTTGTGAAATAACAAACAGACAAGGCTAATAATATAATTAGCCTGTATTTGCCCAGTTGTGTAGTTCTATCGATGCTTTGATGAAGAGCCATTTATGGAATTGTTTGTTTATAGATAAGTAACGAAAATAGGAATTATTAATTATTGTTGAGGGTAAATTGGCTAAATATCCATAATATTGCCGACTTTTAAGGTGCGCATATGGTTTTGATGATAAATCTCACTATTCCGGTTTTTAACATCTGAATAGGACTATTGCCCATTTATTAATACATGTTGATGGTTATATTTGTGCTCCCTTTTTTATTTCGCAACGTTGAATAATTTTATAAATTTGTTATCCAAATCCAAATAATTTTAAATCATGCCAAAAGTATTTAAAATACGCAAAGGTTTGAACATCCCGCTAAAAGGAGAGGCCGAGAAGGTTTTTACCAGAGCTGAATTGGCAGAGTTCTACGCGGTAAAACCCACCGACTTTCCTGGGCTTACGCCCAAGCTAAGTGTTGCCGAGGGCGATAAGGTTAAAGTTGGAACGCCTCTGTTTTACGACAAGTACCGTACCAGCATCTATTTTACCTCACCCGTAAGTGGTGTGGTACACCTCATCAGGCGTGGTGAGCGGCGCAAAATCTTAGAGGTTGTGGTAAAAACCGATAACTCTCAGGATTTTGAGGAGTTTGGTAGGTCTAACCCCAAGGAGCTATCGCGTGAGCAAGTGGTTGAAAGGATGCTGAAAGCAGGTCTTTGGCCTACCCTACGGCAAAGGCCTTACTCTATTATCGCTAACCCAGAAGATAAGCCAAAGGCTATTCATATCTCTGGTTTCGATACATCGCCCTTATCGCCCGATTTAGACTTTGCGGTTAAGGACGAGGGCGAGGCTTTCCAAGCTGGAATTGATGCCCTAAACCAACTTGCCGAAGGCAATGTGAACCTAAACCTAAATGCCGATTACCCCCCTAGCAGTGTTTACACCAAGGTTAAGGGGGTTAAGTTTAACTACTTTTCAGGGCCGCATCCTGCAGGTAACGTGGGGGTTCAAATACACCATGTTGCCCCCATTAATAAGGGTGATTTGATTTGGGTGGTAAACCCCCTTGATGTAATAATTATTGGACGTCTTTTCCTTCGAGGTATATACGATGCTACCAAGGTAATTGCATTGGCAGGTTCTGAGGTGCAAAAACCTCGTTACTTCATTGTGAAAACTGGTGCATCCATTGCCAATATTATTGCCGATAATGTTACCAAGAACCCCGAGGAACTTAGGTTTATCAGCGGTAATGTGCTTACCGGAGCAAAAATTGAACCCGATGGATTCTTAGGCTTTTACGATAATATGGTTACCGTAATCCCCGAAGGGAACTACTACGAATTCTTAGGGTGGGCGCAACCGGGCTTCAAAAAGTACAGCTTCACCTCGGCATTCTTGTCGTCGTTATTACCTGGTAGAAAGTACACATTGGATACGAACCTCCATGGTGGCGAAAGAGCCTACGTGGTTACCGGACAGTACGAGAAGGTGCTGCCGATGGACATTTACCCGGTTCACCTTATCAAGGCAATTCTGGCCAAGGATATCGATAAGATGGAGAACCTTGGAATATATGAGGTTGCCGAGGAGGACTTTGCTCTATGTGAGTACGTATGCACATCGAAAACTAATGTGCAAGAGATAATTCGCGAAGGGTTAGATTTGATGATCAAAGAGCTGGGGTAACCTTCGTAAGTACAACAGTATAAATAAATATTTTGCACACATAAATACCGTATAATGAAAGCACTACGAAGTTTAATTGATAAGATTAAGCCAAATTTCGAGAAGGGAGGGAAGCTGGAGGCATTTCACTCCACTTTCGATGCGTTCGAAACCCTACTCTTTGTGCCTAACCATGTTACCGTTAAGGGAAGCCACATCCGCGATCATATCGATATGAAGCGTACCATGATAATAGTGGTTATGGCCCTCATGCCAGCCTTACTTTTTGGAATATGGAACGTAGGTTACCAGAATGCGTTGGCCACCGGAAGCGAGATAGCATTTTGGCCAATGGTAATGTATGGCCTCATTAAAGTATTACCCATAATTGTTGTTTCCTATGTGGTGGGGCTTGCCATTGAGTTTATATTTGCCCAAGTTCGTAAGCATGAGGTAAACGAGGGTTTCCTTGTTACGGGTATGCTAATTCCGCTTATTGTACCTGTTGATATACCCCTGTGGATGGTTGCTTTAGCCACTGCCTTCTCAGTAATTATTGGCAAGGAAGTGTTTGGCGGAACAGGTATGAATATCTTTAACCCAGCCCTGTTGGCTCGTGCCTTCCTGTTTTTTGCCTACCCATCGCATATGAGTGGCGATTACGTTTGGGTATCGGGACTAACCAAAGGCGAAGGTATAATCGATGGGTTTTCAGGAGCAACCCCTCTGGCTAACGCAGCGGCCTATCAGTTCGATAAGATTCCGTCGGCTATGGATATGTTCCTAGGCATTATACCCGGTTCTATTGGCGAAACCTCAGCCCTTGCAATTCTTTTGGGTGCGCTGGTACTTATTATTTCGGGTATAGGAAGCTGGAAAATTATGCTGTCGACCGTAGTAGGTGGGCTGGCCATGGGATTTATATTTAACGCATTTGCGGTTAACCCATTCATGGAGATTCCTGCTTGGCATCACCTTATCATGGGCGGTTTCGCCTTTGGAGCAGTGTTCATGGCTACCGACCCAGTTTCAGCATCGCAAACCGAAAAGGGAAAGTGGATATATGGTTTTTTAATCGGCCTGTTCGCTGTGCTGGTTAGGGTGGTAAATCCTGCTTATCCCGAAGGAATGATGCTGTCGATACTCCTAATGAATGCATTTGCCCCATTGATAGATCACTATGTGATTGAGGCTAACATTAAGAAACGTAAGAAACGTGCAGCTGCCGCTGCCAAAATAAGCTAAAATGCCATAATCATGAAGAAACAGAGCAATCTATACATATTCATGTACTCCTCGGTAATGGTTATCATTGTGGCAGCGCTCCTCTCGCTTGCATCCACAGCATTACGACCATTCCAAGAGAAAAACGTTGAAACCGAGAAACGGTTAGATATTCTACGATCGGTTGGGAGAGCCAGCGATGTAGCCTCTGCCTCCAACAAGCACGATTACGTGGGCAATGAGTTTAACCAAGTGGTTGTTGAGCAGCTTGTGGTTAACAGAAAAGGTAATAGGGTAGAGGGTGTCGATCCCTTTACTGTGGACCTTAAGGTTGAGTTTGCCAAGCCAGAGGCTGAGCAGAACTTACCAGTTTATGTTGCCAAGCTCAACGATGGTTCCACCAAGTACATCCTGCCGTTGTTAGGCCGCGGGCTATGGGGGCCAATTTGGGGCTACATATCACTCAACGACGATTTTAACACGGTGTACGGAGCATCTTTTGCTCATAAATCCGAAACTCCTGGCCTTGGCGCCGAAATTGCAAATGCTGATTTTCAGCAGCAGTTTAAAGGGAAGCAAATTTTTCGCGATTCCAAATTCGTCTCCATCTCGGTGGTGAAGGGTGGGGCTAGCTCATCGGATCCTCACAGTGTCGATGCCGTTTCGGGTGGTACTATAACAAGCCAAGGGCTTGAGGATATGATCAAGGACTGCCTCATGGGCTACCAAGAATTTTTCAAAAAATCTAAAAACTAGATAGTAATGAGCGTAAAGATTGAAAGCGAACCATTATTCTCGGCTAAGAACCTTAAGCTGATTACGGATCCAATAAATAAGAACAACCCCATTACCGTTCTTGTGCTGGGTATTTGCTCAGCGTTGGCGGTAACGGTTAAGCTGGAACCCTCGGTGGTGATGGCCATATCGGTAATTGCCGTTATAACTTTGGCCAATGTAATAACCTCGTTGCTGCGCAATACAATCCCATCGCGAATTAGGATTATTGTCCAGCTGGTTATCATTGCCTCGCTGGTTATCCTTGTGGATGAGATACTAAAGGCGTTTGCCTACGATGTGAGCAAGCAACTTTCAGTATTTGTTGGGCTTATTATTACCAACTGTATTATCATGGGACGGCTCGAGGCGTTTGCCCTTGGCAACAAGCCTTGGCCTGCAGCACTCGACGGGCTGGGTAACGGTATAGGCTATGGTGTAATCCTTGTGATTGTAGGTTTCTTCCGCGAGCTACTTGGTTCGGGTACCCTTTGGGACTACAGGGTAATCCCCGAATCGTTCTACATCAGCAACGGAGGGTTTTACGAGAACAACGGCTTGTTCATCCTGCCTCCAATGGCGCTAATTATTGTGGGTATAATCATTTGGATTCAGCGCAGCCGCACCCGCGAACTAATTGAAAACGAATAATTCGAAATACTCTGGATATGGAAAACTTACTAAGTATATTCGTTAAGTCAATTTTTGTTGACAATATGATATTCGCATACTTTCTGGGTATGTGCTCGTACCTGGCAGTATCGAAAACCGTTAAAACATCAACAGGTTTGGGTTTAGCTGTAATATTTGTGCTGGGTATCACCGTGCCGGTGAACTACATCATAAATAATTACCTGCTTGGCCCAGGCGCGCTTGCATGGCTTAGCCCCTCGCTTGTCGATATGGATCTAAGCTTCCTCTCATTCATCATGTTTATTGCCGTAATCGCATCGATGGTGCAGCTGGTTGAGATGATCATTGAGAAGTTTTCGCCTGCGCTTTACAGCTCGTTGGGTATTTTCCTTCCTCTAATAGCTGTTAACTGTGCAATTCTTGGTGGTTCTCTCTTTATGCAGGAGCGCGAGTATGTAAATATTACCGAGGCAACAGTGTTCGGGTTAGGCTCTGGTGTAGGATGGTTCCTTGCCATTGTGGGTATTGCTGCTATTCGCGAGAAGCTTAAGTACTCCAACGTACCGGCACCTCTTAGAGGGTTAGGTATCACCTTTATTATTACTGGCCTTATGGGTATTGCATTCATGACCTTTATGGGGATTAAGTTATAAACTGAAATCTATTCATTATGATACTTTTAACATCAAACTTTGTCATAATTATATCGGCAATTGCAGTGTTCCTCCTGGTGGTTAGCCTGCTGGTGGCAGTCCTGCTATTTGCCAAGAAGAAGCTTACCCCACAGGGTGAGGTTACCCTAACCATCAACGACGATAAAGAGTTGACGGTTGAACCCGGAAGCACGGTGCTTTCAACCCTTAGCAACAATGGTATTTTTCTGCCCTCAGCATGTGGTGGGGGAGGAACCTGCGCCATGTGTAAATGCCAGGTTACCGAGGGCGGTGGAACAATCCTACCCACCGAGGTTGGTTTCTTTACTCGCCGACAGCAGATGGACAACTGGCGCTTGGGTTGCCAGGTGAAGATTCGTGAGGACATTAAGATTAATGTTCCCGAAGAGGTTATGGGCATTAAGAAGTGGGAGTGCGAGGTGGTTTCGAACAGAAACGTGGCAACATTTATCAAGGAGTTTGTGGTGAAGCTGCCCGAAGGCGAGAAGCTCGACTTCCGCTCCGGTGGGTATATCCAAATTGATGTACCAAAGCTTGAAGTCGATTTTGCCAAGGATATTGATGTGGAGCCTGAGTTCCGCGACGAGTGGGATAAGTTCAATATGTGGGATCTAAAGATGAAGAATACCGAGGAGACCTACAGAGCTTACTCCATGGCCAACCACCCTGCCGAGGACAATATCATCATGCTAAACATTAGGATTGCTACCCCACCATGGGATAGAGCCAAGAATGGTTTCATGAACGTGAACCCCGGAGTTTGTTCAAGCTTTATATTCTCTCGCAAGCCAGGCGATAAGGTAACCATTAGTGGCCCTTACGGCGAGTTCCATATAAAGGAAACCGAGAATGAGATGATGTTTATTGGTGGTGGTGCCGGTATGGCCCCAATGCGTTCGCACATCTTCCATTTGTTCAACACTGTGAAAAGCGGACGCAAGGCTACTTTCTGGTATGGAGCACGGTCGCGCCGCGAGATCTTTTATGAGGAGCACTTCCGCAAAATTGAGAAGGAGTTCCCTAACTTCACGTTCAACATCGCTCTGTCTGAACCCAAACCCGAGGACAATTGGGATGGGCACACCGGATTTATCCATCAGGTAATTCTCGATAACTACCTCTCGAAGCACGATGCCCCCGAGGATGTAGAGTACTACTTGTGTGGCCCCCCTATGATGAACGATGCCGTATTTAAAATGCTTTACGACTTGGGTGTTCCCGATGAGATGATTGCATTTGACGATTTTGGAGGCTAATCTTCCTACATAATATCTTGAAAAGCGTAGACCCTCTACGCTTTTTTTATTGACTTTACTGCACATGTTTCTATTGCATTTTGTAAATTGTGAGCCTTAACATTTTAAAACCAATGCTATGCGGATTCTTAGTAGTGCTTTTTACCTAAGCATCATATTTTTGATGCTTGTTGCTTGTGAGGCAACCGACAGTACATCAGTTAAATCGCCAGACAATAATATTGAGGTGAAATTTTTAATTGCTGATGAAGGGCAGGCTGCCTACATAATTTCTTATAAAGGGCAGCTGGTGATCGATACTTCTTATTTGGGTTTCGAGTTTACCAATATGCCATCGCTAGGTAGCAACCTTGAGTTGGTTCGATCCTCCAAAAAATCATTTTCCGAAACCTGGGAGATGCCCTGGGGCGAGCAGCGATTGGTAGATAATACCTTTAATGAGCTAGTAGTTACGCTCAAGGAATTGGCCGAACCAAAAAGAACATTTAGCTTAACATTTAGGGTCTTTGATGATGGTGTTGGGTTTCGATACTCATTCCCAGAGCAGGCTGGTATGAACGAGGTGCTAATTGCCGAGGAGAATACAGAGTTCAAACTAACCGGCAACCATACTTGCTGGTGGATTCCGGGCGACTGGGATATATACGAGCACCTTTTCACCAAATCTCCTTTTAGTGATATCGATGCGTTGAGCAAGCGTAATCATCCCAATTTGGCGCAAACTCATATACCCGTTAATGCTGTGAATACTCCGGTAACCATGAAAACCGATGACGGCCTATACCTAAGCTTTCATGAAGCAGCATTGGTCGATTACTCTGGGATAACTCTTAAGGTAGATGCTGAGAATAACTCGATGCGCAGCAACTTAGTTGGAAGCGATAATCAAAAGCATAAGGTAAAGGTTCAAACACCATTCAGCACCCCTTGGCGTACCATACAAATTGCCCAAAGGGCTGGTGACCTGATTGAGTCGAACATAATTGTAAACCTAAATGAACCCAATAAGCTGGGCGATGTGTCGTGGATTGAGCCAACCAAGTATGTAGGCATTTGGTGGGAGATGCACCTTGGTAAATCGACATGGGATTACGCCGCAACGCAGGATATGAGCACCTACATTGGGGCAAAGCCCCATGGCCGACACGGCGCAACAACCGAGAACACCAAAAGGTATATCGACTTTGCAGCAGCAAATGGTATTGGGGCAGTGCTGGTTGAGGGCTGGAATACAGGTTGGGAAAGCTGGATAGGCACTGATGATCGTGAGGGAATTTTTGATTTTGTAACGCCATATCCCGATTACGATATTGAGGAGGTGGTTCGATATGCCAAATCAAAAGATGTTAAGATTATTATGCACCATGAAACCTCGTCGGCAGTAACTACCTACGATCAACAGCTCGATACTGCCTACGCATTTATGCATCATCATGGTATGGATATGGTTAAAACTGGCTATGTTGGCACCATAATTCCCAAGGGCGAGTATCACCACGGCCAGTGGATGGTAAATCACTATATGCGTGTGTTGCAAACTGCTGCAAAGTACAAGGTGGCAGTAAATAGCCATGAGCCAATTATGGCAACTGGTTTACGCCGCACATACCCCAACGATGTTACTCGTGAAGGTTTGAGGGGACAGGAGTTTAATGCCTGGGCTACCGATGGAGGAAATCCACCAAACCATTTGCCTACGGTTGCCTTTACCCGAATGCTTGCTGGCCCAATCGATTTTACGCCAGGCATTTTTAATATAAAAATGGAGCCTTACCGAAACGATAATCAGGTGAACACTACGCTTGCACAGCAATTGGCTCTGTATGTTGTTATCTACAGCCCTTTGCAAATGGCTGCCGACTTACCCCAATATTACGAAGGACATCCCGCTTTCCAGTTTATTCGTGATGTTGGCGTCGATTGGGAACAATCCATAGTGCTAAATGGTGAGGTTGGCCAATTTGTTACCATTGCAAGGCAAGAGCGCGATACCGAGCGGTGGTTTGTGGGTAGCATAACCAATGAGGAATCGCGTAATATCATCATTAAAACGGATTTTCTCACTCCAAACGTTAAGTACAATGCCACCATTTATGCCGATGGTGAAAATGCCCATTGGGATTTGAACCCTACCAGCTTTAAAATTGAGCAAGTTGTAATCGATAGCAACAGTGAGATAAAACTAAGTCTTGCCTGTGGTGGGGGTGCGGCAATTAGCATAGAACCAGTGGAATAAATTATTATAATTTGAACAGCCCATTAAACTTTTTTTCGCAGCAACACTCATAAGGTAGGGAGTTTTTCCCTACCTTTCTTTTTTCCTAACCTAAACACCCTAACCTATGACTATTACCAATTGTAAGTCGTTTAAAGGGTTGCTGTTAACCCTAACCATTACCCTATTTTTTTCATCATCGTTGTTTTCGCAGGCACTAATCAAGCCAGTTGAGCATTTTGGTTTTGAACCGGGAGCCGACAGGATGCTCTTTGGATACGAGCAGATGATGGAGTACTTCAAACTACTCGAGAACCAAACCGGGAGGGTGAAAACCTTCGAGATTGGCAAAACCCCAATGGGCCGTCCATTGTACATGGTTTGCATATCGTCCGAGGAGAATATCAGAAATATTGAGGAGTTGAAGGAGATCAACCGAAGGTTAGCATTGGATTACAGTATAGCTAAGCATGAGGTAAGTGAGTTAAAGGCAAAAGGGCGTGTATTTGTGCTTGGAACCCTAAGCATGCACTCTACAGAGGTTGCACCGGCACAAGCTGCTCCCACCATTGCTTACCTGCTGGCCAAGGCCAAGGGGACAGATACACTCAGCTGGCTCGATAATACAGTTTACATGATGGTGCCAAGTCATAATCCCGACGGGATGAATATGGTGGTTGATAACTATATTGCGAATAAAGACACAAAGTATGAGGGCACTAGCCTACCGGGAGTTTACCACAAGTATGTAGGGCACAATATCAACAGAGATTTTGTGCTGCTAAGTCAACCCGAGAACAAGGCCATTTCTGCACTTACCAGCACGGAGTGGTTCCCCCAGGTTATGGTTGAGAAACACCAGATGGGAACCACTGGAGTTCGGTTCTTTGTGCCGCCAAACCACGACCCTATTGCCCAGAATATTGACGAAACGTTGTGGAGCTGGATTGGTATTTTTGGCGCCAATATGCTGAACGATATGACAGCCCTTGGCCAAACCGGCATTGCACAGCGTCATCAGTTCGATAACTATTGGCCCGGTTCCACCGAAACCTGCCTCTGGAAAAACGTAATTAGTTTCCTTACCGAATCGGCCTCGGTGAAAACGGCTTCGCCAGTTTACATTGAGATGAATGAGCTCAAGGTGAGGGGTAAAGGCTTGTCGGAATATAAGAAAGGGGCTAACCTAATTGCTCCATGGCCCGGTGGTTGGTGGCGTTTGTCCGATTTGGTGGCCTATGAGCTTAGCTCAACCTTCTCGATGCTAAAAACTGCCGCAATGAATAGGGAGTCCCTACTACAGTACCGAAATGATATCTGTAAGAAGGAGTACGCCAAGGGGCTTAATCAACCACCCTATTACTACATTTTGCCCTCGGTACAGAATAACCAGAGTGAGCTACATAGGTTGGCAGAGCTAATGCAAGAGCATGGCGTAGAGGTAAATCAACTAGCTACCGATATAACAATCAATAGTAAAATATATAGTAAGGACGATATGGTGATCTCGCTTGCCCAGCCCTTTAGGGCATTCATCAAGGAGGTGATGGAAAAGCAGGAGTACCCCGAGAGACGTTACACCCCTCGAGGAGAGATTATTAAGCCGTACGATATCACCACGTGGTCGCTTCCGCTTACCATGGGGCTGCAGTCGTTCGAGATTAACACCAAGTCGGCTTTGTTGGAGACAAATCTCAAGAGCTATCATAGTCCGGATTATACCGTTGCCGATACGCAAAATGCTGATTATACAGTGTTTTCGGCAGGAAGTAACGAGAGCTACCTAGCCGCATTTACCATGCTTGCCAAGGGTGGTGAGGTGTATCGATTAATAGATGATTTTCACTCGGGCGATGCTCTGCTTGATGCAGGTTGCTTTGTGATGAGATCGAAGGATATGGATAAGTTGGCAGGAGTAAGGCTAACCATATCGCCTGTCCAGGCAGTTGCCCTTGGACCCAATCAGCTTAAACCTGTGAAATTACCCAAAATAGCACTGGTTGAAACTTGGTTCCACGATATGGATGCCGGCTGGACCCGCTTTATCTTCGATAGCTATAGCATTCCATACACCGTGATTCGACCCGATAACCTAACCGATGCTAAAAGCTTGAGAAACGTTGACCTTATAATATTTCCCAACTCTAACGCCGACCTATTAATGTCGGGCAAACGGAAGCGGGGTGGTGATTATATGCCTATGAATATGCCTCCCGAGTACACCAAGGGGATGGGTAAGCAGGGTAAGCAGAACCTGCTAAAATTTATCGATAATGGTGGTATTGTGCTTTCCTGGGGGCAATCCACTGAGCTGTTCCTTGGAATGCAGGAGGTTGAGCAGGGAAAGGATAGCAAGGAGGAGTTTACCCTTCCGGTTATCGATGTTTCAGCATCTCTTGCCAAAGATGGTTTTGAGGCCATAGGTTGCCATGTAAAGGTAAATTCCATAAAGCATCCCTTAACCCTTGGTATGCCCAGCTCGTTCCCCATATTCTTCACCGGAAGTCCTGTTTTTGAAACGTCAGTTCCCTACTTCGATACCGACAGAAGGGTAGTGCTGTCGTTTCCCGAGGGCGATCCCAAGCTTAGCGGCTATATTAAGCACGGCGAGCTGCTCGAGCACAAGGCGGCGCTGGTTTGGGTGAAAAAGAATAAGGGTCAGCTAGTTCTCTTCGGATTTAATCCACAGTTCCGAGGGCAAACATCGGGTACATTTAAACTGCTTTTCAATAGTCTGTTGCTTTAATCTGCTGTCTCGAACATATTAAATTGGCAGAATGTTATCCTTTGCAGTGTGTTTTTTTTTGATTTACTTCAAGGAAACTTTTGCATATAGTTTAAGATGTTCAGCAGAAAGCCATACACAAGCATAAGGGTCTCAATATCAGCTGCAATAATTACGGCGGCATTCTTTGTGTTTCTTTTCTTCTACCTCGGTATAAATCTTCGGGAGTATATATACGAGGACTCAAAGGAGATAGCAAAGGAGATGTCGAGAAGCGCAGCGGTGCAAACCGAAAGGTACTTTAACTCTGCGTTGTGGGTTGCCAAATCTATGGCCAGTAAAGCAATGCTAATTAGGAAACTCGGAGGGGAGAGGCAAGAGGTTAGAGACATCTTAATAGCCGAACTTCGCGAGAATCAAAATTTTTTAGGGGCATGGACCCTTTGGGAGTCCAATGCTTTTGATGGGAAGGATCAACTTTACGCCGGAAAGCATCTGCACAACCGTATGGGTACGTTGGGTAATGGTTATTTCTATTACAACGATAGCATCCATATGGAGATTATGGGCAAAAGCGATTACACGGGATTGTACTACGTGTTGGCAAAAGAGAAACGGTCTGAATCTATTCTCGAACCCTATAGGTGGACCTATGGTAACGTTAAGAAGAGTTTTTATGGAACATCCATAAGTATACCACTAATAGATGAAGGTGAGTTTTTAGGGGCGATTGGAATAGATATTGACATCGATGAACTGCAAATAGAACTTAGTAAAACCAGACCATACAAATCGGGTTACCTTACGCTTATTACTAGCAAATGTAAAATTGTTAACCACCCCGACAGTTCTTTCGTTACTCAAAACTTCTTCAGCGTAATTTCAAAGGCCGATTCATTAAGCTACGCAACCTTTTTGCAGGGCAAAGAGCTTACCCTCGAAACCGTATCGGAATTTACCGGAGAAAAGGTTTTCCGGTTTTTCTATCCTATAAACATCGGAGGGAGTAAGCCTTGGAGTATAATGGTGGAATTGCCCATAAGTGATACCACAGCCCGATCGAACCAACTAATAGTGGTTGCCCTAATAATACTCCTAGTTGGGCTGGGGCTAATCATATTCTTAATATTCAACATACTCGATCGTCGTCGTTACGAAAGAACCATTCTGGGGGCAATGGACGAACTTGAGAAAAAGGGAAAGATTGCTGCCGATAATGCCCGTAATTACCGCGAAATATTCAACTCCACCAGCGAGGCCATTATTGTTTACGACCCCGATGGTAAGGTGATACTCGATGTGAACGATATCGTTCTAAGCATGTTTGGTTATAGTACCAAGGATGAGATTATTGGCAAAAGACTTCGTATGCTAAGCTACGAGCAGCCACCCTATAAAGTTGATGATGCGGAGGTGTTTGTATCGAAAGCACTTCAAGAAGATGCCCAAGTATTTGAATGGATGGCCAAGCGAAGCAATGGCGAAAGCTTTTGGGCCGAGGTGTCGTTGCGCAGTGCAATAATAAATGGGCATAGACGAATACTTACTGTTGTAAGAGATATATCAGAGAAAAAGAAGTCGGCTACGGAGCTTGAGCAGTACAGAAATCATTTGGAGCTGTTGGTGAAAGAGCGGACCGAGGAGTTGGAGGCTGCTAACGAGGAACTGACGGCCATTAATGATGAGCTTTACGATCAGAAATCCAAGCTGCAGGAGGCTATGGTCGATCTTAAAAACGCGCAGCATCAACTTATTCAGTCAGAAAAATTGGCCTCACTAGGGGTATTGGCCTCGGGCATTGCCCATGAAATAAATAATCCGCTAAACTTTATCCAAGGCGGAATTCTAGGAATTGAGAACTATTTCGATAGGCACTTCCCGGATCATAAGGTAAATATCGAGCCGCTGGTTAGCGCCATTAGGGAGGGAATTCATCGTTCGGTGGTTATTGTAAGCAGCCTAAACCATTACACACGCAAGGACGACCAAACCAAGGCTATATGCGATATCCATACCATAATCAGCAATAGCCTAATTATGATTCAGGGACAGATTGGCAATGGTATAACATTGCATTGTAGTTACCATGATGGGCCATTACACGTTTTATGTAACGAAGGTCAACTTCATCAAGCGTTTCTTAACATTCTGCTCAACTCAGTACAAGCAATTGAGGGTAGCGGGATAATTGATCTTACAACAATAGCCACACCCAAAAAAGTGCGAATTGTTATTAGAGATAATGGGAAAGGGATAAGCCCCGAGAACCTAAACAAAATAACTGATCCTTTCTTTACAACAAAAGAACCAGGGCAGGGTACTGGCCTGGGGTTATCAATAGTACAGACAATAATTCACGAACATAAAGGAAAGGTCGATTTTGAATCGATTGAAGGTGAGGGAACCTCAGTAACCATAACCCTACCCCTAAAAAATTAATGTGATGAGTAACCGGTTAAAACTTCTGTTTGTTGATGATGAGCCAATTAACCTGATGCTTTTTCAAACATGCTTTGGGGAGAGCTACCATGTAATTACTGCCGAATCGGGAGCTGAGGCTTTGAAGATACTTGCCGAAAATAGCGATATATCAGTTGTTTTTACCGATATGAAGATGCCTTGGATGAGCGGCGTTGAGTTTGCCCGTAAGGCAAAGCCTTTGTATCCTCGTATAGCGTTCTATATTCTTACGGGGTATGGGTTGTCCGAACTTATTCAGCAAGCAATAGACGATGGAGTGTTGAATGGGTGCTTATTCAAGCCTTTTGATATCGATGAGGTGGAGCAGGCTATTGTTGATGTTGTTAATGCCAACATTCGCAGCTAGTAGTACACTGCATTACCATAGAAACTACTAAACAAGAGACCCCATTGAAATGCTCAATGGGGTCTCTCTAACTCAACTCTAAACCATTGTTCTAGTACCTTCCGCGTCCACCACCACCCATGGTGCCTTTTCCGCGGCTCATTCTATTCGCCTTGCGTGCGTTAAACGCAACCCTTTGTTCGTCGGTTAGTAGTGATGCTACCTCGGCTCTATGGGCTGCACCTTTTTTCTGGATACTGGTGCGAAGCGCTCCCATCTCGTCGATAGTTTTGTTTATAGCATTCAAGTCTTGCTTATCGGCCGATTGAAGCGTACGAAGACGAGCGCGTTTCTCGTTTAACTCGTTGCGCAAGGGCGTTACCTCCTTCAGGTGCTGTGTGCGAAGATTGGTAATTTTGGCATCCTGCTCTTCGGTTAAATTCAATATGCACTGACCTGTACCTCTGTAGGGGCGATTGCCATAATTCATCATACCTTGCCCTTGAGCATTGTACATCATGCCTTGGCCATCGGCATTGCCACCTATTCTTTGTCCTTGTCCACGCTGAGCAATCGCATCGGTGTTGGTGAACATTAATCCAGCCATAAAGGCTACTGCTGCAATAAGACTAATCCTTTTCATAACTATTGTGTGTTTTGGTTTTACAAATTATTTGGTAATTATTAAGTTACATTAGCGCTAATGTTGAACCTATTCGTTGGTAGTTGTGCTTCGTCTGTGTTCCATTGGCTGCCTCCGTTCTCTGTGCAGCATTCGTTGGTTTTGTGGCATTGCTCTCCTAAATATCTTTTGTAAATTCTGATATTGTTCTGGCGAGCACACCTCGCGAAGCGTTACAAAGTGCTCAATGGTTGCCAGCTGCTGCTGCTCATGCAGATGGCCAATTTCTGCTGCCAAACTATCGAGTTTTACCCTGTTGGGGTTTTCGGCATCTAGCTCCTGCATAATCATTCTGTGGTGTGCCTGTATTGCTCTTCTAATTTCTAGGTTCTCTTCAAAATAACTTCTTCTTAGCTCTTCAAATACCGTTTCCTGTTCGGGCGTTAATCCTAGTTCTGTTGATATGCTCCTACCCAGGTTTGGCCTTTGCCTACTGAATCCCTCTCTTGCGCTAGAGTCTTGTGGCTTTGGTTGTTTGAGTGCTATGGTGCCAATGGTTGCAATGTTTAGTGCCACAAGCAGTATTACCGCTCCAACTAGCATCCTATTTTTTGTGAAAATATTCATGGCTCTCGCTTTAGTTGTTATCGTCTAAAATTTCGTAGGGCGAAAATACATCGCTAGGAAAATACTCGTCGGCAAGCTGTGTCCACTGATCTTGATTGTTGCCATTTGTGTCGGCCACTGAAGCATTGAATAGCGTGCCAATTGCAATGCCAAAGGCTATGCCTGCAGCTGCTAGGGTGGCTATTGCAGATCTTCGCATTGGGATCACGGGCACTTTTACCGATTGGTTGCTGGTCTGTAGCCTGTTCCATACTTTAGTAGCCAGATAAGGGTTAGGTTGATACTGCTCCTTTTCACCCTTTATGTCAATGTATATCTGCTTAAGGTTTTCAAGAGCAACTTGGCACTGCTCGCAGCTGGCTAGATGTTGCTCAACTCTGCTTTGCTGCTCTGTGTTGAGTTCTCCATCTAGGTAGCTTAGTAAGTTTATATTTGCCTCTTTGCACTTCATCTCGTTTTGCTCTTTAATGGTTTAGACACTGTTTATGGTTATAACTTGCGGTTAGGGGTGTATTATTTTTGCATTGCGCTTAAAATATGCTTCTGCAGATTTGCTTTGGCTCTAAAGAGCAACGACTCTACCGACGATAGGCTAACCTCCATAACATCTGCAATCTCTTTGTACGATAGGTCTTGGTACTTACTTAGAATAAATGCGATTCGCTGATTCTCGGGCAGCTTGTTTATCGACTCCTTAAGCATCATCTTGTTCTCACTGCGCTCAATATTGCTGTCGGGTCTTGTTCTGCTCTCATCTTCAATTTGAATGGGCTCTTCGTCGCTACTGCCCGATGTGAAAAAACTTTCGATGCTGCGGAATAGCCTCTCGCGTTTCTGTTTGCGTACAAAGTTCAGCGATTTGTTTACAGCAATTCTGTATATCCATGTCGATAGCTTGGCCTCCCTCCTGAAATCATTCAGCGACTCATAAACCTCAATAAACACCTCTTGGGCTATATCTTCGGCATCGGCGTACGAGTTTACAAACCCTTTGCACGTTTTTACTACAAGCTCTTGATATCTATCCACAAGCATAGCAAAAGCCTGTTGGCTATTGCGCTGTAGGATTTCCTCTATAAGCTCTTTGTCGGTCATTAAATCGATTTGATAAGAAAATTTACTACCTTTCTTATGCGTTTGACACACGCAATTTACAAAACTTGCGCCAGCATTCACATTCATTTTTTTTGATGCTTTAGGATATAATCATGCTTTACTTTATACATTTGTAGCTCAAAATTGTAAGCGTTATGGGTATTCGTACAAAGATTATGCTTGGGTTTATCATCCTGGGGTCGATGCTTTTCATCTCAGGTGCCATCTCCATTTTCGAGCTTACCAAGCTTGGCCGTTCCTTTAAGGGGCTTATATACGACAACTATCGGAGTATTGATTACTCTCGGAATATGCTCGATGCCCTGGAGAAGCAAGAGAGCGCATTACTGCTTTATGCCAATGGCGATTCAGCTGTGGCTGCCGAAAAGTTCTACAGAGCCCATAGCATAATTGTAGCCAATTTGGATAGCGCCTACTTGAACTTAAATCTAAAGGAAGAGGAAGCGTATGTCGACTCAGTTAGGGTTCACTACGCAGCTTTTATGTCGCTGGCCGAAAAATCATTCCAAAACCCCTGCTTTAACCTTAACGATTATCTCTCCAACGTGAGTGGCTATACTATGGCTGCCAGTGAGCATGTAAAAAATCTTATTACCATAAATCAGCAGGGGCTGTTTAATTCCGCAGCATTTCTCGAGACCAGTGCTCAAAGAGCATCTATGCCAGGATTAATAGTAATTATTACCAGCATTATTTTCACCTTGGTATTTACATTTTTGGTGCATCACTACTTTGTTGAACCTATAATAAAACTTACCAAGGGTATTAACGATTACGTTAAGTTTAGGAAACCTTTTGATGTTGTTCTCGAGACCAAGGATGAGTTTCATAGCCTGAAAGAGTCAATATTAAGCTTAATCGCATTGCAAAAGGCTGGAGCAAAAAAGTTGGAGTAGTACTATATGCGTCCACAAATTATTATACGATACATTGGTTTGGTACTACTGCTTAGCGCAGGGTTAATGTTTGTGTCTTTCCTGATCTCTGCATTTAATGGAGATTCTGGACAAATCCCTCTGCTACTTAGCGGTATACTTACTTCTTTAATGGGGGTATTCCCCATGATATTTGTTCCGCCATCAAACCAAATTACCCACAAGGAGGGGTATGTTATTGTGGTGCTTAGCTGGGTTCTCATTTGCTTCTTTGGTATGCTGCCCTATGCACTTTGGGGTGGCGAATTCTCGTTTGTTAACGCTTGGTTCGAGAGTGTGGCGGGCTTTACCACTACGGGTTCTACCATTTTAAATGATATTGAAGTGCTGCCCAAAGGACTTCTGTTCTGGCGATCGGCAACCCACTGGTTGGGCGGTATAGGTATTATCCTGTTTATGCTAATTATTGTACCTGCCCTAGGTAAAGCTCGTATGTCGCTATCGCGACTTGAGATGTCGCCATTGGCCAAGTCGAACTTTCATTACAAAACCAATAAAACATTAAGAGTTGTAATATTTGTATACCTTGGTTTAACCCTGGCCGAGACTATACTTTTGTATGTTTTTGGAATGGATTTGTTCGATGCGATAACCCACGCCTTTGGAACCGTTGCAACAGGAGGCTTTTCACCTAAGAATGCAAGTATTGGCTATTACAACAGCGTAGCCATTGAGGTTATCGTAATCGTCTTTATGTTTCTTGCCGGTATGCACTTTGGCCTGCTGTACGCTCTGTTCACATTTAAAGGGAACAAGTGGTACAAATCATCGGTCTTAAGGTTTTATGCTTTATCAATCATAATCGGGATTGTTTTCGTTTCCCTCAACACTTGGGGAAGTACTTACGAAACCTTTCCTGAGGCACTTCGGTTTGCTGCGTTTCAGGTGGTGTCAATTAGCACCACAACGGGTTATGGTACGTACGATACAACTCTATGGCCGCCCTTCTCCATCATGATTCTAATTTACTTCACCTTCCAATGTGCTTGTGCTGGCTCCACGGCAGGCGGTATTAAGGTCGACAGGGTAGTGATATTTTTGCAAACCCTTAAGCGACAAGTGCTGAAGCTACAGCATCCGCAGGCCGTTATACCTGTACGGGTCGATGGACAACCTGTTGATGATGAAACCGTAGACTCGGTTCTACTATTCATCGTATTGTACATTTTGATCCTTTTTCTGAATGGCTTGGCTCTTACAGCTATGGGTGTTGATATTACCACAGCCTTCTCTGCATCGGCTGCTACCATTAGTACGGTGGGGCCTGGTTTTGGCGAGGTTGGCTCGGCTTCAAACTATTCCTTTATTCCCGACTTGGGCAAGGTACTCCTAACCATAAATATGCTACTAGGGCGTTTGGAGATTTTTGGACTAATGCTGATTTTCTTCATGAAGTCATGGCGATAGAAAAATGTGCTACTGCGAGTCTTATGGTAATTTGCTAAGGGTCGAAAGTCTGAAAGTATGCCCTGAGTGGTACGCTGAGCTTGCCGAAGTGCTTGCCGAAGGGTCAAAAGTCTAAAAGTCGTATGTCGAAAGACTAAATTTACCGAAAACCGATTACCAACTACCGATCACCGACCACCGACCACCGATCACTAACTACCGATCACCGACAACCGATAACTGACAACTGATCTCGTCATCCAGCCAAATAACGGTTGACTTACGAGACAGGCAACTTCCAACTTCAACCCCCAACCTAACCAACCAGTATCTTCCACCAATAATGCAGTAGTGCCAAAAAACAACATTACTACTCAATTTTATCGCCTTGTGGTAGCGCAATTTAATGCTACTTTTGCATAAAAATATTTTTGTATGATTCCCTACCTTCAGGTCGAAGATATTAGCAAGTCGTTTGGCGATTTAGTTCTATTTCAAGATATTCGTTTTGCCGTAGGCAAAGATCAGCGCGTTGGCTTAATAGCCCGTAATGGCGCCGGCAAAACCACCTTGCTGAAAATAATCGCTGGTATAGAATCAAAAGACTCGGGAAGCATTGTTTGGCAGAACGATTTGCGGGTCGGCTACCTCGATCAGAATCCCATACTCGACACATCAAGGTCTATCATCGAGAACGTATTTGCCTCAGGCGACGAGAAAGGCGAAGCAATTTTTGCCTACCAACATGCCATGGCGTCACATTCAAAAAGTGAGATGCAGCATGCCCTTGAGTTGATGGATAAGCATAGCGCCTGGGATTTAGACGTGAAGGCAAGGCAAATTCTAACTCAGCTCAAAATTTCCAATCTCGAGCAGTCGGTTGGTACGCTTTCGGGAGGGCAGCAAAAGCGAGTAGCCCTTGCCGCTGCGCTAATCAACGAGCCCGATTTTCTAATTCTCGACGAGCCAACCAACCACCTCGATCTCGATATGGTGGAGTGGCTCGAGGATTTCCTCAAGAACAGCCGCATAACCCTGCTAATGGTTACTCACGACAGGTTTTTCCTTAATCGGGTTTGCACCGATATCATCGAACTCGATCAGAAGGAACTATTCTGGTACAAGGGTAACTATGCATACTACATTGAGAAACGACAGGAACGAATTGAAGCTCGTAGCGCCCAGGTAGAGAAAGCATCGAACCTATACCGCCGCGAGCTCGACTGGATGCGCCGATCACCCCCAGCCCGCACAACAAAAGCAAAGTATCGTATCGATGCCTTTTACGATTTGCGCTCAAAGGCTACCCAGCGATTTAGCAACAGCAATGTGCGCATAAATGTTGGAGCGGCTCGTTTGGGTAAAAAAATACTGGAGGCCAAAGGGCTAGAGAAATCGTTTGGCGATCTGGTTATTCTTAAAGATTTCTCCTACACCTTCAACCGCTTTGAGCGGTTGGGCATTGTGGGCGATAATGGTACGGGTAAGTCTACATTCCTGAATGTAATCACCCAGGCTATCCCAGCCGATAAGGGTGTTATAGAGGTGGGCGAAACCGTTGTGTTTGGATACTACCGCCAGGAGGGGATGAAAATCCGTGAGGATATGAAGGTAATAGATGTGGCGCGTGAGGTGGCCGAGGTGGTAACGCTGGGCGATGGCAAAACCCTGTCGGTGTCGCAATTTCTAAATATGTTTTTGTTTGCACCCGAGGTGCAGAATGCCTATGTGCATAAGCTTAGCGGGGGCGAAAAGCGTAGGCTCTATCTGCTTACCATCCTTATGCGTAGCCCCAACTTCCTAATTCTCGATGAGCCAACCAACGACCTAGATATTGAAACGCTTAACGTTTTGGAAACCTATCTGGAGAGTTTTCCCGGTGTTGTGCTGGCCGTATCGCATGATAGGCACTTCCTCGAGAAGGTGGTGGATGGGTTGCTTATCTTCGAGGGTAATGGTGATATTAGTGGATTCCCGGGCTCGTATACCGATTACTACGATTGGAAGAAGGAACAGCAGAAGCTGGAGCAGCAGGCGCAAAAGGCTGCTGAACCAAAGGCGAAACCAAAAGCAAAATCATCATCCGACTCAAAACCGCGCAAGCTTACCTATGCCGAGCGTAAGGAGATGGAAAAACTATCGGATGAGATTGAGAGCCTTGAGAATGAGAAGGCCGAGATAGAATCAGCAATAAATAGCGGGACGCTACCACACGATGAGTTGATAGGCCAGTCGAACCGTATTGCAGAATTAATCCATCTACTCGATACCAAGGGCGAGCGCTGGCTCGAGCTAATGGAGATAGATGAGAATGGGGGATAGGGGGGCTAGAGTTTAAAGTTCATAAAGTTTAAAGTCTGAAAGCCTGCCCTGAGTGGTACGCTGAGCTTGCCGAAGGGTCGAAAGTCAAAAGTCTAAAAGTCGTATGTCGAAAGACTAAATTTACCGAAAACCGATTACCAACTACCGATTACCAACTACCGATCACCAACCATCTCGTCATCGTGGCAAAAAACGCCACTCTTACGAGACAGGCCGATAACTGACAACTGACAACTGATTACTGTCCACCGATCACTAACTACCGATCACCGACAACCGATAACTGACAACTTACAACCCCTGCCTGAATGCCTGCCCGACTACCGTGGTCAGGCGGGCCTTCAAGGCAGGAAGGGACAATTAACATCTCTCGTCAAGCTTGCGATAGACGAGACAGGCGTCTTCCGACTTCCCCCTATCTCCTCCTAAACATCAACCCCAAGTAAACGCTAAACACAAGGGTTGTAGCTACCTGAATGGTAAGTGAGGTGGCGATAATGCTTTCGCCAGTTTTCAGGATTAAGGCCACTGCAATAAGCTTTGCCATATAGTAAATGGCCTTGCTGGCAACAATAGAACTGAGGATTGATACAAAAGCATTTTTGGTTCTGCCCAGGATAAAGTAGAAAAGCCATACATTCAGCACCAGCTCGCCCGAAATAAGCAGCATCTTGTAAAATACGGGGTGTGCCGAAACTAGGTAGCTGAATATGGGGAGGGTAAGGGCAATGATGTAGGCATTCCGCTTGGTGGTGTGCACCAGCGCAAGGATAAGCGCAATACGCATAGGTTCTATAAGGTACAGCGGAAAGCTGAGCATATGCGAGATGGTTGGCACAAGGTAAATGAATGCCAACGCCAGAATATCGAATACAATGTAGCCAATTGTTCTTTTGGAGGTTAACTGTAGTGTTGCCATAGCATTATAATTTTAATGGTTATATTTTTTGATGATGATATCAATGTTCAGCTTAATGTAGTATAATGCAAATATATGCTATTTGTGTGTTTTTCGTATCTTTAATGCCAAATATCGGTTAAGCTATAATTCAAAATTACTATCAAAACTATATAAATCAACAAAACACCAGAGGAGTATGAAGCGTAGAGATTTTTTGAAGAAAGGATTAGGTGCTGGGCTAATGGCTGGTGCCTTTCTAAAGGTGAATGGCGCGGGAACTTTGGCAGGAGCCAACAAGCCAAATCCTGCTAAACCCTACGATTTGGTCGCAGTTATGGGCGGCGAACCCGCTCAAATGTTCGATAAGGCCATAGCTGCTATGGGCGGAATAGGTAAGTTTGTTAAGGCTGGGCAAACGGTAGTGGTGAAACCAAATATTGGTTGGGATACCCCCGAGGAGCTAGGAGCCAACACAAATCCAGGTTTGGTAGCACGTATTGTTGAGCAATGCCTTAAGGCCGGTGCAAAGGATGTGTTCGTATTCGACAATACTTGCGATACTTGGAATAGGTGCTATGCCAACAGTGGTATTGAGGATGCTGTCAAGAATGCTGGAGGAAAAATGGTGCCGGGCAATACCGAGAACTACTACAAATTGGTGTCAATCCCCAATGGCAAAAGGCTTAAGGAAGCAAAGGTGCATGAGCTTATTTTAAATTCCGATGTATTTATCAATGTGCCCGTGCTAAAGCATCATAGCTCTGCAAAAGTCACCATAGCCCTAAAGAATCTAATGGGCATTGTATGGGATAGGCGCTTTTGGCACAGGAACGATTTGCACCAGTGCATTGCCGACTTTGGCACCTGGCGTAAACCCGACCTTAACATTGTTGATGCCTACCGTGTAATGACTCGTAATGGCCCCCGAGGGGTAAGCCAAGCCGATTTGGTTATGAAAAGGTCTCTTATCATCTCCACCGATATGGTTGCCGCCGATGCTGCCGCTTCACGAATATTTGGAGAGGAGCCTTCCGAGATTGGCCATATTAAGATAGCCCATGAAATGGGAGTGGGCAATATGAATCTCGACGAGCTAAATATTGAACGTTTAAGAGTTTAACACCCTTTGTAATATGCTTAAAACAGTTTCGCTTCGTTGGGTACGCAGAATTGTTGCCCTGACCTACTTTATTGTATTTGCATTTGCTTTTATCGATTTTTCCAACACCCTTTCGCCAGGTTTTATAAACTGGTTCTTGTACCCTCAGTTCACCCCCTCGTTGCTAAAGTTTATAAAGGTTGGAGGCATTGTAGCAACTGGGTTTGTTGCAGTTATACTTTTAACTCTCCTTTTTGGGCGGGTGTACTGTTCGGCCATTTGTCCCCTTGGGATTTTTCAGGATATTGTTGCACGTATCAGGCTAAAGAGGGTTCGATACAAGTTTCTGAAGCCATGGAATATAATTCGCTATACAACCCTTGCATTGGTGGTGATTCTTGCCTTAGCAGGTTCATTGTTCCTGCTGAATATGCTCGACCCGTATAGCTTTACAGGTCGCATCTTTTCCGATTTGGTTCGCCCAATATACTATGGTGCAAATAATTTGCTGGTGCGTTTTTTAGGCACTTTCAATAGCTACGCTTTGCATCATGTCGAGTATAGAGGGATGCCATGGCAAGGATTGCTGGTAACCGCTTCGCTTACTCTAATCCTTGTGGTTGCCGCTTGGCGCTGGGGACGTATCAATTGCAACTCTTTTTGTCCCGTAGGTGCATTGCTTAGCTTGTTGTCACGATTCTCAATCTTCAAACTTGCTATCGATGAGAACGCTTGTACTGCGTGTGGTAGGTGTTCGCGCGAGTGCAAGGCCAGCTGTATCGATATTAAGAGCCGATCGCTCGATTTTTCACGATGCGTTGCCTGCTACAACTGTATCGATAGCTGCAAGGAGGGAGGCATTGGGTATAAGTATGCCTATGCAAAGAAGACCGTGGATCCTATCCAGCAGGTAGATTCATCGCGCCGTGGCTTTATTGCTACTTTCACAGGTATGATGGTGGGGGCAACCCTTTTGGGAAAATCTCTAACAGCATTGGCGCAAGGAAAAGGGAAAGGAGGGGGCCGCGGAAGAGGTAGAGGTAATCAAGCCGACAGTAACGATGTCTCCCAAGAGTCAACAGCAGGTCACAGGCCCAATAGCCGCTTGGCACCGGTAACACCTCCAGGTTCATATAGCCAAAAAGATTTCCTGAATGCCTGCACTGCCTGTCACTTATGCGTTACCGTTTGCCCAACCCATGTAATTCAACCATCAATAAAGGAGTACGGTTTCTTTGGCTTGCTGCAACCTCATATGGACTACCATTCGGGTTTTTGCAATTTCGAGTGTACTTTATGTGGTGATGTTTGCCCCACTGGGGCAATTCGCCCGTTGGAGTTGGAGACCAAGAAGCGTGCGCAAATAGGTAAGGTTAAGTTTCACTTAGGCAATTGTATTGTTCGGGTCGATAGAACCGATTGCGGTGCGTGCTCGGAGCACTGTCCTACCAAGGCGGTTTACATGGTTCCATGGCAGGGATTGCTTCTGCCCGAGGTGAATGAGGATATTTGCATAGGATGTGGTGCTTGCGAGTACGCCTGCCCAACTACACCCTACAAAGCTATATACGTTAACGGAAATGTTGAGCATCAGGTAGCCGATTTGCCCGAGGATATGGATGATGGGCCACGAGAGTGGGATGCCGATGACTTTCCTTTTTAAACACAGCCATTTATAAACCTTTTAAATCATATTTAAAAAAGTAATTATGAAGGCTAAACAACTATTCTATACCCTTGCGTTGGGTGTGTTCCTCTTTTCAGCATGCAATCCTGCGTCAGATAAGAAAGTAAACGAATGGGCAATCGCTCTGCATGGAGGGGCAGGAGCCATGAGTCCGGAGAACTATACTCCAGAGCAAATTCAACAGTACGAGGCAGAACTAACAGCTGCCATTGAACTTGGAGCAGAAATTTTAAAGCAGGGTGGAACAAGCCTCGATGCCGTTGAGCAGGTTGTGCGTTATTTAGAAGATTGCCCACTATTCAATGCCGGTCGAGGTGCTGTGTTTACCAACGATGGAAAGAACGAGCTGGATGCCGCCATCATGAACGGAGCCGATCTGCAGGCTGGTGCAGTGGCGGGCGTTGGCGATATTAAAAATCCCATAACGGCTGCCCGAATGGTGATGGAGAAATCGGAGCATGTACTCATGGTTGGTAAGGGAGCATCGCTTTTTGCTTCGCAAAATGGTGCCGAGGTGATTGATAGTTCCTACTTTTATACCGAAAGGAGTTACCGTGCCTTACAGCGTGCCCTTGAGCGCGACAAGAAGATGGGAACCGTAGGATGTGTTGCCCTCGATAAGCATGGGAATCTTGCCGCAGCAACATCAACCGGTGGAATGACCAATAAGCGCTATGGCAGGGTGGGCGATGTACCCATTATTGGCGCCGGCACCTATGCCAACAACAACACTTGCGCTGTGTCGGCCACAGGCCATGGCGAGTACTTTATTCGCTACACCGTGGCGCATGATATATCTGCACTGATGGAGTACAAAGGATTATCGTTGGCTAAAGCGGCCGATGAGGTGATACACAAAAAACTCGAAGAGGTTGATGGCCGTGGCGGAATTATTTCTGTCGACAAGTGGGGCAATGTGCACCTCTCATTCAATACATCTGGTATGTTTAGAGCGTTTGCAACCTCTGGTGGCGATAGGGGGGTTAATATTTTCAATTAAATATAATTACGTTTAAGCATTTTTTCGTATATTAGCATAACATAAACCCTTTAATTCTTAAAGTTATGAAAAAACTTGATTTTGCTGAAACGTTAAAAGATGCTTTTGCCATTGGCATTAAAAACTTTTTTTCCTTACTCGGTTGTGTTGTGTTGTGGCTGTTAACTATTTGGATACCCTATGTTAACGTGGGAACAACTATTGCAATTTCAACATTGCCAGCAGCCTTAAGTAAGGGAACTATTCTTTCTCCTCTTGAAATATTTAACAAGAAGTATTTCAAATTTATGGGTGAGTATTTCTTAGTTACAGGCCTTCGGTTTCTTATCATTTTACCTGCTAGTATTTTTTTATTCATTCCAGCTATTGTATTGTCGTTATCGTATATCCTATCAACATTGTTAGTTGTTGATAAGGGTAAAGGAGCATCAGAGGCTTTAAGGCTTAGTAATTCATTAACATATGGTAATAAATGGGCGATCTTCTTTGCTCAACTTGTTCTTGGGTTGATATTTGCCTTGCTTTTCTTCATTGGATTTAAAGTATCTATGATTTTGGTTATTATTTTTGCGCTAATTGCTATGCCCATTTCATTAGGGCTGCTTGCTAGTATATATAAGCAATTAGCTGTAGATGTTCAAGAGGAGTAAATTTAAAAAAAGGGGCAGAGCCCCTTTTTTTTTGCACTAAATTAACCATACGGTTAAAATAATTGGTTAAAAATTTGGAAAACCCTATTCCTGTGTATTATATTTGTCCAAATAATTAAACCAAACGGTTAAAATGTAAAAATTGTTTAAATGACAGATGATAAGGTAGATACGGAAAAGGCTATTCTCAACGCAGCTAGGCAGGTATTTGTTCGCAAAGGGCTTGATGGTGCTCGTATGCAGGAGATAGCCGATGAGGCGGGTATGAATAAGGCCCTGCTGCATTACTATTTTAGGAGTAAGGAGAAGCTTTTTAAGATGGTTTTTCGTGAGGCGATGTCAAAATTCTTTCCTGGAATGGTAGTAATACTAGGCTCCTCAGAAATTCCTATCGAGAAAAAAGTGGAGGCCTTTATTGAAAACTACATTAAAATTATTCAGGAGAATCCATTTATTCCCAGCTTTATTATTGGAGAGCTGAATAAGAATCCAGAGCAGCTTACAGAATTCTTTGTAGAATCGGGTATTGACACATCAAAGGTTGCTTTCATTCTAAAAGAGGTTATTGCTAAAGAGCTAGGCATTACTATTCAACAGGCTAGGCATTTGGTGGTGAATATTATTGCGCTTTGTGTATTCCCTTTTGTTGGTCGCCCATTGCTTGAGAAGATTATCTTTCAGTCAAATCAGGATGAATTCGACCAGTTTATCTCGGAGCGAAAAGCAGTTATATTGAATTTGATAAGAACTTCAATTAATCGATCCGTATGAGAAGAGCATTAGTTTTAGTTGCTATAGCCGTTCTGTCTATACTCTCTATAAAAGGACAGGAGACAAGAACCATCACTCTGCAAATGCTCTATGATGCTGTTGAGCAGAACCACCCAATTTCTGGGATCAATCCACTTTTAGATTCGTTAAAAAATCTGCAAATCAAAAATGCTAATGCTTCTTACCTTCCAAAGGTCGATGTTAATGCTTCAGCATCTTGGCAATCGGATGTTACGGAAGTTAACATTCCTTTTCCTGGGGTTACAATTCCCACGCCCGATCGCGATCAGTACCGCTTGTCGCTGGATGTAGGTCAAATTATTTGGGATGGTGGGGTTACTTCCGCACGCAAGGAGATTGCTATTGCTCAGGCAGAAGCGGAAAAAAGCAGCGTAAGGACTGAGCTGTATAGCTTGAAGGATAGGGTTAACGAAGTCTATTTCTCAATTATTCTAATTGATGTTACCCAGAAGCAGCTAGAATTGATGAGAACGGAATTAGCATCAAGGCTAGAATCATTGGAAGCGGGTGTTAACAATGGAGTAGTTTTGCCCTCGGCAATTGCAGGTATAAAGGCCGAAATCATTCGTCTGGAACAGAAAATGATGGAGTTACCCTCACGCAAAAAATCGATGATAAGCCTTCTCGAATCGCTCACCCAGCTGGATTTTTATGCAACCGACAACTTTGTGCCTCCCATTGTTAATGAGGCTAATAGTTCGAAGCTTAATCGTCCTGAACTGTTAACTTTTACATCGCAAAAAAGTTTGTTTGATGCTCGTTCAAGCCTTGTGTCAAAAAAGCGAATGCCCATTATCTCTGCTTTTGTATCATCGGGTTATGGTAAGCCAGGGTTAAATATGCTTAGCAATGAGTGGAATCCATACCTTATGGCAGGTGCAAGGCTAACCTGGAATATCTGGGACTGGAACACAACCAACCGCGAGCGCGAGCAGCTATCCATTCAAAAAAGGGTAATTGACCAAAGGCTGCAAGCATTTGAGCAGGGAATTGAAAGTGCGGTGAAGTCATCAGACAATCAGATTGAAACGTTAACTAAACAGCTGGAACTTGATAGTGAAATAATTGAACTGTTGTACGATGTAAAGCGCAAAAGCGAATCGCAGCTTGCCAACGGAGTTATTTCGTCAACGGAATACCTTGCCGATTTCAATGCGGCGGCTAGAGCAAAACTCGATATGGAGTATCGCAAAATATTATTGAATAAAGAAAAGGTGAAGCTATACTACATATTAGGGATAGATTTTTAAATGATAATCAAAAGGTATGAAAACAAAACTAGTTTTTCTAACAGCACTTGCAGTCATTGTTTCTGCCTGTTCCTCTGGTAATGGAGATTTCGATGCCTCGGGAACCTTCGAAACAACCGAGGTAATCGTATCGTCCGAAGGGTCTGGAACAATTTTACAGCTTGATATTGTAGAGGGGCAAAAACTCAATGCAAATCAGGTGGTGGGCTATATCGATAGCACTCAGCTATACTTGAAGCGAGAGCAGCTAAAAGCTTCACAGCGCGCGTTACAGAATCGGCGTCCCGATATTGCAAAGCAGCTGGCCACAATTGAGCAGCAGCTAGTTACTGCAAAGTATGAGCGGAACCGTATTGAGAATCTTGTTGCTGATAATGCCGCAACTACTAAGCAACTCGATGATGTGAATGCTCTTGTGCTTAACCTCGAGAAACAGCTTGTAGCTACCAAATCGACCCTAGAAAAAACGGATAGAGGTGTAGTGGCAGAGCATGAGGCTATTGAAATTCAAATTGCACAGCTTGATCATCAGCTTGCCAAATGCCGAATTACTAGCCCAATTGAAGGACAGGTGCTTGTAAAGTATGCTCAGGCAGGTGAGTTGGCCATTGCCGGAAAACCTCTGTATAAAATTGGCGATACCGACAATATGGTTCTACGGGCCTACATCACCGGCGACCAGATTAGCCAGCTAAAAATTGGGCAAGCCGTTAAGGTTTTTGCCGATTTTGGAAAGGATAATGAACGTGAGTACGAAGGTACTGTTAGCTGGATATCCTCAAAGTCGGAGTTCACCCCCAAAACCATTCAAACCCGCAACGAGAGGGCAAACCTGGTGTATGCAGTAAAAATCAACGTTAAAAACGATGGATACCTAAAGATTGGGATGTATGGGGGGGTGAGGTTAGGAAGTTGAGAACTTGCCTGCCTATGGCCTATGGCCAGGTTTAGGATTTAAAGTTGATGCCCGACAACTCTTGCCCTGAGCGAAGTCGAAGGGGACAACCGATAACCGATAACTGATCTCGTCAACCTCCAAAAAGCGTCGGTTTAAGAGACAGGCAACCGATAACTGATAACCGATAACCGATAACTGATAACTGATAACCGATAACCGATAACCGATAACCGTTAACTGATAACAAATGATCTCCTGCAACAACATTTCAAAGCACTACGGAAAAATTCTGGCTCTTAAGGATGTTAGTTTTACTGCTAACGAGGGCGAGATATTCGGTATTATTGGTCCCGACGGGGCGGGGAAAACTACCCTTTTTCGTATTCTTACAACGCTAATTCTTCCCGATGATGGAAGCGCAACGGTTGATGGTTTTGATGTGGTGAAGGATTATAAAGAGATTCGTAAGCGGGTGGGATATATGCCTAGCCGATTCTCGCTTTACCAAGATTTAACGGTTGAGGAGAACCTAAACTTCTTTGCAACGGTTTTTAATACAACAATTGAAGAGAATTACCATCTAATAAAGGATATATACATCCAAATTGAACCCTTTAAGACTCGCAAAGCAGGCAAACTTTCGGGCGGGATGAAGCAGAAGTTGGCGCTTAGCTGCGCCCTTATCCATAAGCCAACAGTCCTTTTTCTCGACGAGCCCACTACGGGGGTTGATGCAGTATCGCGAAAAGAGTTTTGGGAGATGTTACAAAAGTTGAAGCAACAGGGTATAACCATAATTGTATCTACACCCTATATGGACGAGGCCAGCCTATGCGATAGGATTGCCCTTATCCAGAATGGAAGTTTTCTGAAAATCGATACCCCAGATAGTATAGTTAGGCAGTTTGAAAAAACGTTGTGGACTGTTAAAAGCAATAATATGCCGAAGCTGCTAAGGGATTTGCGCAGCATCGATGGGGTTGAGAGCTGTTTTGCCTTTGGCGATAGCCATCACACCATTGTAAACGAAACCAAAATATCAATAGAGGATATCAAGGCGTTGCTGGAGCAAAAATCGCATAGTAAGGTTGAAGTTAGTAGAACCACACCAACCGTTGAGGATTGTTTTATGGAGCTAAGCCGCACAGCAATAAATGGTAAAGAGTAACGATGCAAAAGGAAAAGGTTATTATTGTTGAAAATCTAACCAAAAGGTTTGGGCAATTCGTCGCTGTGGACAACATCTCTTTTGAGGTGGAACGTGGCGAAATATTCGGTTTTCTTGGTGCCAATGGTGCGGGAAAAACTACGGCCATGCGAATGCTGTGTGGGTTAAGCATTCCTACTTCGGGTAAAGGGTTAGTTGCTGGTTACGACATCCATCGTCAGGCGGAAATGGTAAAGCGGAGCATTGGCTATATGAGCCAGAAGTTTGCGCTGTATGAAGATTTAACTGTTGCTGAGAACATATGGGTTTACGGAGGGATTTACGGTGTGCCGCAAAAAGAAATAGCAAAACGAACCGATGAACTTCTCCAAAAGTTAGGCTTTGAGTCGAAGCGAAACGCATTGGTTAAATCGCTTCCATTGGGCTGGAAGCAGAAGTTGGCCTTTTCAGTGGCCATTTTTCACAGGCCAAAGATTGTGTTTTTAGATGAACCCACAGGAGGTGTTGACCCCGTTACACGCCGTCAGTTTTGGGAGATGATATACGATGCGGCAGATCAGGGTATCACTGCTTTTGTAACCACTCACTATATGGACGAGGCCGAGTATTGTAACCGCGTTTCCATTATGGTTGATGGGCGAATTGATGCATTGGACTCGCCGCAAAACCTCAAGAAGCAATTCAATGCACAGGATATGGATGGTGTGTTTCAGCAGCTGGCGCGCAAGGCAAATAGTAATGGATATTGATATGAAGCAGCTCCTCTCATTCGTTCGCAAAGAGTTTCATCATATATTCAGAGATAGAACCACAATGGCTATACTTCTGCTGCTGCCAATCCTTATGCTTATCCTATTTGGCTACGCCATAAATACCGAGATTAGGAATACCCGCATTGCCATTTACGACCCATCGAATGACGAGGCCACCAGGGCCATTGCAGAAAAGTTGGATGCAAGCGAGTATTTCACGGTGATAAAATATCTTAATCATCCCGCTGATGTTGAATTGGAATTTCTAAAGGGCTCGGTGCAGATGGTTGTGTCGTTTAGTCAGAATTTCTATGAGAATATGACCCGAGCTGGCGATGCGCAGATTGCGCTTATTACCGATGGTACTGATCCCAACTCTGCAAAAACCATAGCAACCTATGCCACCAGCATTTTGGGACAGTATCAGCAGGAAAAATTTAGGGTTGAAACCATTCCTTACCATATCGATACTCATTTAAAGTTGCTGTACAATCCACAGATGAAAGGGGCTTACAATTTTGTGCCAGGCGTTATGGGAATGATCCTTATGCTAATTTGTGCCATGATGACCTCCATTTCCATTGCCCGCGAAAAGGAGATGGGCACCATGGAGGTTCTACTGGTTTCGCCGGTAAAACCGTTGGTTATGATTATTGCCAAAACCATTCCGTACTTTTTCCTTTCCCTTGTCAATCTGGCAACCATCCTTTTGCTTTCGGTATTCTTGCTGGGTGTTCCCATTGCAGGGAGTTTCTTTTGGCTTATCGTCCTTTCGCTTATCTATCTTTTCGTGAATCTATCGCTTGGGCTAGTAATCTCATCGTTTGCCCAATCGCAACTTGTGGCATTGCTTATGTCGGGTATGGTGCTTATGATTCCCGTAATCATGCTGTCGGGATTAATGTTTCCTGTAGAGAATATGCCCAAATTCTTTCAGGTGCTTTCCCAAATCATTCCGGCTAAGTGGTACATAGTTGGGGTGAAAAAGATAATGATAAAAGGGCTTAGCTTATCAGCAATTACATTAGAATTGGGCATACTACTGGGAATGGCTGTGATGTTAATTGGTATTAGCTTGAAAAAATTTAAGCACCGATTGGAATAGAAAGATGAATACATTTTCTAAAAATAATCGTTTCGGATTTAGCAGCATAAAATTTCTGCTAAAGAAAGAATTTCTGCAGATGAAGCGCAACAAGTTTATTCCTAAGGTTGCCATTGTGTTGCCATTTGTTGCGCTAACCCTTTTCCCCATGGTAGCCAATTTCGATATAAAGGATATTAAGTTGGCAGTTGTAGATAATAATCGGAGTACCTACTCGGATCGCTTAATCAATAAAATTACATCATCGGGGTATTTCCATTTGGTTGATATTGTCGAAAGCTACAATCGAGCGTTATGGCTGGTTGAGCAAGATATTGCTGATATTGTCCTTGAAATCCCCCCTCGATTCGAAAAGGATTTAGTTACTGCGAATGCAGCAAGCGTTCAAATCTCAACAAATACGGTAAACGGAATGAGGGGCGGTCTTAGCAGTGCATACCTTATGGGCATTGTTAACGATTTTTCCTCTGAAGTTCAGCACGAGTGGATTCAAACTGGCTCAGGGCATATTTCCCCATCGTTCGAAATAGTTCCCCGATACAATTTTAACCCTATGCTTGACTACAAATACACAATGATACCCGCCATAATGATGATGATGCTTGCTGTTATCACAGGGTTTTTACCTGCCCTTAATATTGTTGGTGAGAAGGAGAAGGGTACCATTGAGCAGATGAACGTTACTCCGGTTAGTAGAATTGCGCTAATACTTGCCAAGCTAATTCCCTACTGGATTATTGGCTTTGTGGTGCTAACCATCTGCTTTTTTGTGGCTTGGCTCTTTTATGGAATGATTTCGGTTGGTAGTTACGGTCTAATTTACCTTTTTGCAGCGGTTTTCACCTTAGCATTTTCGGGTTTTGGACTAATGATCTCCAACTACGCATCAACCATACAGCAGGGGATGTTCATAATGTTCTTCTTTGTAATCACCTTTATATTCTTAAGTGGTTTATATACTCCTGTTAGCAGTATGCCCCTGTGGACACAGGCCGTTAGCCGCATTAGCCCGCTAAGGTATATGGTTGAAGTGTTGCGTTTTATTTTCCTAAAAGGGAGCGATTTTTCTGCCCTAAAATGGCATTTTGCAGCTCTTTGTGGCTTTGCCGTCTTCTTCAATGGCTGGGCTGTGTTAAGTTACCGTAAAATTCATTAAGAACATATCTGCTCCAAAGCAAATATTCTTGAACGGTAGCTTGATTTTGGCCAATATATTCACATTTATTTGTGTGGTTTTAAACTTAGTTGTCAGTTGTGAATCAAAGTTAGGTTAATGGTTATCTGCTGATTTTAGTTGATGATCTGCATTCCGATTTAATGATGTTGTGATGATTTACCTTGTTTTATAAGCTTATCATGCATAACTTTATGCCATATTAGCTCTACTAATTACATTCTAAACCTAAAAACAAGAAAAATGAGAAAAACCAAAAATTTGCTATTTATGCTTCTTTTGCTTCCCGTTATGGCGCTAATTATATCGTCGTGCGGATCGAAGTATAGCTACGAAACGGTTCCCGGTGACCCAATGAATACTAGGATTTATACTTTGGATAATGGCCTTAAGGTTTACCTTAGCGTTTACGAAGATGAACCCCGCATTCAGGCTTACGTGTCAGTTAAGGTGGGTAGCAAGAACGACCCTGCCGAAACAACCGGTCTGGCTCACTACTTTGAGCACCTAATGTTTAAGGGTACCTCGCAGTTTGGTACTCTCGACTGGGAAAAGGAAAAGCCCATGCTCGACGAGATTGAGTCTCTTTTTGAGAAGTATCGCAATGAGACCGACTCTGAGAAAAGAGCTGCCATTTACAAGGTGATCGACAGCGTATCGTACGAGGCCTCTAAAATTGCCATTCCTAACGAGTACGACAAACTTATGAGCGCTATCGGTTCAAGGGGGACTAATGCTGGAACCTCAAACGATTTTACCGTTTACATGGAGAACGTTCCCAGCAACCAGCTAGAGAACTGGGCGATTATTCAAGCCGATAGGTTTGCCGATGCAACTATTAGGCTTTTCCATACTGAGCTTGAAACCGTATACGAAGAGAAGAATATGTCTCTCACACAGGATGCTCGTAAGGTTAGCGAGGTGATGTATCAACTGCTTTATCCTAACCATCCCTACGGACAGCAAACTACCCTTGGCGAGGCTGAGCATCTAAAGAATCCTTCAATCATCAACATAAAGAATTTTTACGATACTTACTACGTACCTAACAATATGGCCGTTATCCTATCGGGCGATTTTAACCCCGATGAGGCCATTAAGATTATTGATAAGTATTTTGGAAAGTTGGAAAAGAAAGAGGTACCCGAATTTACATTCGAACCCGAAGAGCCAATTGCTGAGCCTAAAGTAGCTGAGGTTGTTGGTCTCGAGGCAGAGCGTCTAAGCATTGGCTTCCGTTTCCCAGGCGCAGCAAGTCGCGAAGCCATGATGGCCGATATGGTGGGTATGATGCTTTCCAACCGTTCCACTGGTCTTATCGACCTAAATGTTAACCTGCAGCAGAAAACCTTACGTTCAGGTGCATACGTGTCCAAACTTACCGACTACTCTATGCTTAACCTGTACGGAATGAATAAGTCAGGACAAACGTTAGAGGAGGTTAAGGATATTCTGCTGGAGCAAGTTGAACTGCTAAAAAAAGGTGAGTTCCCCGATTGGATGATTGAGGCTACAATTAATAACCTCAAGCTAAACGAGATGCGTAGGCTCGAGAGCAACTCAGGCAGGGTTTGGATGATGTCAAGTAGCTTTATTAATGGAATAGATTGGAAGGATGCCGTTTCGTATATCGATGAGCTGGGTAAAATAACTAAGGAAGATCTGATTGCCTTTGCCAATGAGCACCTGGGCAACAACTATGCAGTGGTATACAAGCGCCAAGGACAGCCCGATGTTGAGCTTGTTGAGAAACCATCGATTACCCCAATTCATATCAATCGAGATGTGGAGTCGGAGTATTTAGCCGCTTTCAAGGAGCGTAAGGTGGTAGAGATTGAGCCCGTATTCCTCGATTTCGATAAGGAAATTAACAGGGTTACCACCTCAAACAACCTCGAAATTTTACATAAGGAGAATGTTGAGAACGAAACCTTTACCCTGTACTACTACTTCCCATTTGGTAGCGATAGCGATAGAATGATGAATATCGCCTCCGGATATCTAGAGTATTTAGGTACTTCGGAGTTCACAGCCGAACAAATCAAGCAGGAGTTTTACAAGCTCGCTTGCTCTTTCAATGTGTTCTCATCGCGCGACGAGACCTATGTGTACGTGAGCGGCCTAAGCGAGAACCAAGAGGCAGCCGTGAAACTACTCGAATTGCTAATAACCGATTGCCAGCCCAATGAGCAAGCCTTAGGTCTATATATCAACAATGTTTTACGCTCAAGAGAAAATGCTAAGCAAAACCAACGCTCGGTATTCTCTGGTTTGGTTGATTATGCCACCTATGGAGCTAAATCGCCATTCACAAACCAGCTGCCAGCTAAGGATCTACGTGCTCTAAAGGCCGAAACGCTTATTGCCAAAATTCAGGAGTTGCCAACATATCCTCATAAAATCCTTTACTATGGCCCATCGTCGCCAGCTGAGCTGAAGGAAATGGTTGAAGAAATACACTCTGTTCCTGAAACATTCGCCGAGGTGCCGGCAGCTTTCAACTTCGAGGAGTTAGCCACCACTAAAAACCGCGTAGTATTCTCTCATTACGATGCTAACCAATCGTACCTACAGCTTATTAGCCGTGGAGTTGATTACGATTACGACCTGTTGCCAAATGCGATGATGTTCAACAACTACTTTGGTTCGGGTATGAGCGCGATCGTATTCCAGGAACTGCGCGAGAAGCGTGGATTGGCATACACAGCATGGTCGCGTTACACTTTCCCAAGTAATCCTGCCAACCCCTTTATGAACAATGGGTTTATAGCAACGCAGAACGATAAGGTAATTGAAGCATTTACAGCTTTTGATGACCTTTACAATAATATGCCAGTATCAGAGAACTCCTTTAACCTAGCCAAAGATCTGTTGCTTACAAGCATAAGAAACGAAAGGGTTACCAAAATGAGCGTAATCTGGCACTATTTGCGTACTCAGAAAATGGGTTACGAGGGTGATATTCGCAAAACATACTGGGATGTAGTGCCATCGCTAACTATTGATGATGTGGTGTCGTTCAACGAGAAGTATGTAAAAGAGCAACCCAAAACATACGTAATTCTTGGTAACGAGAAAGTGGTTGATTTTAAAGAGATATCTACAAAGTTTGGACCGGTTGAAAAGGTAAGCCGCGACAAAATTTTCCAGTACTAGTATTTCTTTTAGATTTAAAGATAAGCGGGGGCTATATGCTCCCGCTTTTTTTATGCGACCTACTGCCATTTTCACCAATCCTTATAAATGCTATCTTTGCACTACCAAACCATAAATTCTAATGAGTAAAGCCCTAACCATTTGGTTTACCGGATTGCCTTCGGCAGGGAAAACTACACTTGCCAACGCTTTGCATCAGAAGCTTTGGGATCGAGAAATTGCCTCGATTATGATTGATGGCGACGATTTTCGAAAGTCATTCTGCAGCGACTTAGGTTTCTCTCTCGAAGCTAGGCGCGAGAATATTCGCCGAGCCGCTTCTATGGCACGAATGGTGAACGATTCTGGTGTAACCTCCATTTGTTCCTTTGTGTCACCAACCCAAGCCATTAGGCAGCTGGCTCGAAGTATTATTGGTAACGATAGGTTTATTGAGGTATACGTAAACACTCCGCTGGAGGTATGTATGCAGCGCGATGTTAAAGGGTTATACCATCAGGCCAACTTGGGCAACATTAAAGATTTAACCGGTGTGTCGTCGCCTTACGAGGCACCCGAAAACCCAGCCATACAGGTAGATACTTCGCAGGGTACATTGCCCGATAACATTGACTACCTTGTTAATTTCATACTTAAAAAGTTTTGTTAGCTTTGTTTTCTAGTTTGTTAAGCAAGGTTTTTATTAATTTATCGATAACAGCATGAAACAGTTTTCAATCAATCATTTGCGCGAGTTAGAGTCGGAGTCCATTTTTGTGATACGTGAGGTATGCGCACAGTTTGAGAACCCGGTAATGCTTTTTAGCGGAGGGAAGGACTCCATCGTGATGTTTCACCTTGCCCGCAAGGCCTTTTATCCCGCACGGGTGCCATTCCCTTTAATGCATATCGATACAGGGCATAACTTCCCCGAAACCCTTGAGTTTCGCGATTGGCTTGCCAAGGAATCAGGCGCTTCGGTAATCGTTGCATCGGTTCAAGAGTCAATCGATCAGGGTAAGGTTGTAGAGGAGAAGGGCTATAGCGCCAGCCGTAATAGGCTGCAAACCGTTACCCTGCTCGATGCCATAGAGAAGCATAAGTTCGATTGCGCCATGGGAGGCGGTAGGCGCGATGAGGAGAAAGCCCGTGCCAAGGAGCGGTTCTTCTCGCATCGCGATGAGTTTGGCCAGTGGGATCCCAAGAATCAGCGGCCCGAGCTGTGGAATATTTTCAACGGTCGTAAGGGTATGGGCGAGCACTTCAGAGTTTTCCCCATTAGCAACTGGACCGAAATGGATATCTGGCAGTACATCCTGCTTGAGGATATTGCCATCCCGAACCTATACTATTCGCATGAGCGCGAGGTGTTCGAGCGCGACGGAGTGCTCTACGCCAAAACTCCATTCATGATGGTGAAAGATACCGAGAAGGTGGAGACCCGTGTGGTTCGGTTCCGAACCATTGGCGATGCCACCTGTACCGGCGCCGTGGAGTCGGAGGCACATTCATTAACCGATATTATTAGAGAGGTGGCTGCCATAAGAACCACCGAGAGGGGTACGCGTGCCGACGATAAGCGAAGCGAAGCTGCCATGGAGGATAGAAAGATTGAGGGATACTTCTAATATCCTAAACATCTCACATCAACAATAATTAATAAGGATATTTTTTACTATGGATAAGACTTTTAATGATTCCGCATACCTAGATATGGAGCTGCTAAGGTTTACCACTGCAGGCAGTGTTGATGATGGCAAGAGCACTCTGATTGGTAGACTACTGTACGATTCCAAAGCAATTTTTCAGGATCAGCTCGAGGAGGTTGAGCGTGCCAGCGTTAAGAAGGGCGATGAGCATATGAACCTAGCCTTGCTTACCGACGGATTAAGGGCCGAGCGAGAGCAGGGTATTACCATTGATGTGGCGTATCGTTACTTCCATACCCCCAAGCGTAAGTTCATTATTGCCGACACCCCCGGTCATATTCAGTACACCCGCAATATGGTTACAGGAGCATCCACAGCAAATGCTGCGGTTATACTAATTGATGCTCGCCATGGTGTGATTGAGCAAACCATACGCCACGCTTACATTGCTTCGCTACTGTGCATTCCGCACATCATTGTGTGTGTTAATAAGATGGATTTGGTGGACTTTAGCGAGGATATATTCAACGCTATTCAGAAACGATTCCTTGAGTTCTCTACCAACCTTAATCTGAACGATGTGAGGTTTATTCCCATCTCAGCTTTGCACGGCGATAATGTGGTGGAACGCTCCAAGCGAACTCAGTGGTACGATGGCCCAACCCTAATGTTCTTGCTGGAGAACCTATACATCAGCAACGATTACAATCAGGTTGATGCCCGATTCCCTGTGCAGTATGTTGTTAGGCCTCAGTCCGATGATTTTCACGATTTTAGAGGGTATGCAGGCCGAATGGCCAGCGGAACATTTAGCATTGGCGATAGGGTTAAGGTATTGCCCTCGGGTTTTACATCAACCATCGAGTCAATAGTTTTTCATAAAGAAAAGCTCCAGAGCGCCAGCGCACCACAATCGGTAACCATAACCCTTGCCGACGATTTGGATGTAAGCAGGGGTTGTATGCTAGTTCCGTTCGAGAACGGGGTAAACGTGGAGCAGGATGTAAACCTAATGGTTTGCTGGCTAAGCGATAAACCGCTTAACCCAGCTGCTAAGTATGCGGTTAAGCATACCTCTAGCGATGTGCGCTGTATGGTTAAGGAGGTGAAGTACAAGGTAAATATAAATACTCTCGAGAAGGATTTCGACGATAGGAACATTGGGCTAAACGATATTGCTTGCATCAATATTAGGACAACAAAACCCTTGTTTTTCGATTCGTACAGAAAGAATCGTATTACTGGGAGTTTAATTATAATTGATGAAGCTACGAATGTAACCGTGGGAGCGGGGATGATTTTATAGCTTTACAGCCCAAGTTGGGCAAGTGCATATTCAATTACCTCCTTGTGGTCGAAAGCCAAAGGAGGTAATTCGTTTATGGGGAACCACTCAGCCTCAGCGGCATCGTCGCCAGCCAAAAGCTTGCAATTACTTGGGCTGGTAAATCCGTAGTGTACCACAGCAATGTTGCGTCCGCGCGGGTCGCGTCCAATGGTATCGAAGGTGGCAAGTTGCTTCAGGTCAATGGCATTTAGCCCGGTTTCTTCAAGGAGTTCGCGTTTGGCTGCATCAGCAAGTAGTTCATCCATTTCGGGAAATCCACCGGGAAGTGCGTATGCATCCTTGTATGGCTCGTTACCGCGTTTTACAAGTAGTAATTTGAGAGGGGACTCTTTGTCTTTTAGGAAGACTACCGAGTCCACCGTAACGAGCATTCTCGGGTAATCGTAGGTGTATGGCATCGTTTAAAGGTTGTTCTGTGGATTGAAATTGTCATCCTCATTGTTGGCCTTACCATCCCTTTTCCTAAATGCAATCCAAAGTGCAAAGGCAATTATGGCTACTACAATTACGATTTGAGGTTTCATACATTCAGGTTTTAGGCAATCTATCTAATCATTCAGTACCCTTTTTATTACTCTTAGCTTATGTGAATACCGTTTGTGCTGTAAATTGTATATGCCCTGTTGATCAAGAAGATCGATCTTAACATACCCCGAGCTGTGAATAATCTTATTCTCATTAAGAATTATGCCCACATGGATTATGTTTCCCTCCTCGTCATCAAAATAGGCAAGGTCGCCAACGCGGGTTAGATTAATAAAATCGACCGTACTGCCCAAACTAACCTGCTGGCTTGCATCGCGGGGTAGGCTAATGCCAATCATTTTGAAAATCACCTGGGTTAGGCCTGAACAGTCAATTCCGTAGGGCGACCGTCCACCCCAAAGGTAGGGCGAGTTTACGTAGCTCTCGGAGAAGTTAATAATATCTTGCTCTGTGCTTTTTACTGATTCCACAGGAATGTTAAAGGTTTTGTATGTTTCGTTAAGCAGGCCAAACGTTCCATTTTCGGCGTTAAAATTGTAAAGTGTTGAGCCTGGGCATAGCCTAATGGGGAAATCGTTAGTGTTTGCTTTGGCGGTAAATAGTCGAGTGGCTACGGATGAAACCCCGTCGAGGGTTAGTAGCCCCATCTGCTCATCATCGAACTGCTGGCAGTGCTTACTGTCAATCCATCCCTCGTATTGGTCGAGCGACTGCCTAACCCGGAACCACTCACGATGCTCCTCTAGTATCTCAAAGGTTTCGCCAAAAAGCGGTTGGCTAATCATCTCGCTTCGCTTAAAGGGCTCTTTGCGTAGGGCAGCCAAGCATTGGTTTACAACTCCAAACATAGCAAACGTTCTTTTTTTGTAAATGTATCACTTTTACGCCTATTGGTAAAGAAATGAACATTAAAAAATGGTCTTATTTCCCTCAACCCTTGCAACGGTGGGGGAAATTGGTTTCTCAAGCCTTTTGTTAAGTATGTAGACACAAGCTGCAGCAACCACCGCAGCCCCTGCAATTATTATAATATACTTGATGTCGGTCATGATAAGTTCTCTGAGCTCCATATCCTCATATTTCGATACATCAATTCCAATAATATCAGGTAAAGTAGCCGTAAAATTGTTAAAGGCGTGGATGATTATTGCAAGCGAAGTGCTTCGTGTTCGGTAGTAAATCCACCCTATGAAGATTCCTAGGATCAGGGCCGAGATGAATTGCCAAGGATTTAAATGAACCACCCCAAACAGAACGCTTGATGCAACTATGGCAGTAGCGGGAGAGTAGCGCTTTAGTAAACCTTTTAGCATGATTCCTCTAAATATTAGTTCCTCAAGCACAGGCGCTAGCACCACAATGGTTGTGAATGTGAAAATATTCCTTGGGTTACCCATACTTTGCCTGAAAAGTTCTGCAAACTCATCGGACATGGGGATAAGCGATGAGAGTGGAATGGTTAACGATAGCTGAATACTTAAAGTACCCAGTAGGATTACAGGAATTATCATCCCATTTGGAATCTTGTAGTTGAAAGTGTAATCATCACTTTTGTTTCTCCAGATGGAGAAAAGTATCCAAAACGATAACCCCATGGTAACTAGGTAGAACAAAAAGGTGGTGGCTTCTGTACCAATTATACCTCTTAGAAACATAATTGGCGACAGGAAGAGTGTTACGGCTAGGGTTATTGCCAATAAACCAATGCTTTGCCCAATGCTGAGGTAGTTTTTAGAAATCTGGTCGGTCATATATGGTTGCGTTAACTTTAAGAATCCTTACTATTTTCAATCGAATCAATTACTTTGGCCGATACGGAGTGAAGCAGGTTTATATCCTCATCGGATATTTGGCCAAGGCGCTCCAATACTCTTCCGTGAACCAACGATGCTTCGGTTATTCCAATTGTATTTAGAATTTGAATTATTCTATCCTTAAGGGGTTTGTATCCAGCATTTTCTTTTGCAACGCTAGGAGTTGCCAAGCTGCTAACCGCAATGCTGGAAAGTGAATAGGCAAAAACCATAACTGCCTGAGCCAGATTAAGCGAAGGGTAGGGCTGGGGGAGTGGGATAGAGGCAACAGCATCGCAAAGAGCCATATCGCTGTTCGATAGCCCCGACTCCTCGCCTCCAAACACAATGGCTACCGATTGTATGGAACTCTTCTTTTTTTCGATGAACGATTTCAATTCATGGCTCGAAACAATATCCTGCTTTACCCAGCGCTGCTTTGCCGATGTGGCAACCGAAAAGTCAATATCATCAAGTGCTTTGGAGAGGGAACTGAAAACCATGGCGTTATCCAGTATATCATGCGAACCATGGGCTAACATCAGCGCCTTGTCGCACTTATAATCGCAGGGGTTTACTAACCTTAACTCTTGAAATCCCATGGTTTTAATAGCTCGGGCAGCAGCTCCCACGTTTTCGGGTACTGCAGGCTCAACAAGTATAAATTTGATTTGCATGTTTATCTGCTTTGTAATAAGCAAATTGAGCTGGCTAGGTTAACTTAGCCAGCTCAATCCTTATTTGTGTAAGGTTTCTGAGAACTTCATCTCACGGTTATTTTTTCACTACCGAGATAGCCTTTTCGGCTGCATTTAGTGTGGGCTCAATGGATAGTGGCGACCCAACTGCTCCTTTCATCCAAAGTTGAGGAATGATGCTTCCCTGCTCAAATATTCGCTGAATCTCGTTGGCAAAATGTTTACCTGCGATGTGCTGCTCGAGTTGGAAATCGATTAGTAGCCCCATGGGGTATGCCGACAGGTAAAGCGGATTGCTAATCATATGGCTATACACTGCCAGTATGGGCTCGTCGGTGCTGCCAAAAACATCGGCGTAGTACTTATTCCAAATATCCTTAGCTATGCTAATGGTTGCCTCCTTAAGCTGTGCTGGGGTGGCGTGGGGATTTTCGTATAGCCATCTCCAAAGGTTTATATCTACTAGCGACACGCCCATAATCTCGTAACACTGCCAAAGGTTGTCGAGGGCCTGCAGATGTACTTTCTCAGGATTGTTATCCTTTATGCCCAGTACATCTAGGTCGCGTTTTTGGAAGATAAAGGCAAGGGCCTCGGTGAAGGCAGTGTTGGGTACTCCTGTAAGCGTGTAGTAATCCACGTCGTGCAGCGTGATGGTTTGCTCAACGGTGTGGCCAAACTCATGCATTGCAATGTTAAACCCTTTGTAGTCCATACCGTTTGCCCCAATGCGGGTGCGGAGTAGGGCAATGTCTTCGCGCATGGCTGCGCCCCATGCATGGCCAGCACCTCGGCTTCCCTCAACGGCAATTTTCGATTGAAAAAACTTGGCCTTATCCTTACTCCATCCCAGGGAGGTTAATATGTTGGGGATCTCGTTTTGGTATGCCTCAGCCGACGAGAATCGTTTGGCAACGGCGTTGTCAAGCACTTCGGCTGGTATGCTGCTTCGCGATTTGAAACCATCGTACCAAATATCGAAGGGTTGCAGTGGGCGTCCAAGCCTCTCGCTAATTAGTTTGCCAGCCTCTCGCACCTGCTTTGATGATACAAAGTCGATGAAAAGCTTCTCAACATCATCAACAGGAATCTCGTAGGTCGATTCGAAACGACGTTGGATAAAGCTAGGCATATTGGGGTAGAAAGCATCCATATCCTCAATGGCCTTGAAAAGGTTGAGCAGATGCTTATACCTAGTGTTGGGCTCGGCTGAAGCATCAACCGTTTTGTCATCCTTAGCCACCTCGTTGCTAATGGGGTTCCAGATGTACTCATCGTTAGATATAACCTTTTGTGGAATGGATTGATCGATGATGCGTTGCATTACTTGGTAAATCATCTGTTGCCTCTCGAGACCACCCTCGGTATTGGCGTACTGCGACTTTAGCTCGTCGCGAAGCCCCCAGTGGGTGATGAGCTTCATGCCCTCGGGGAAAAGTTGCTCCCCATGCTCGTTCCGAAGGTTCGCCATGTAGATATTGTAATCATCAATGTAGGCGTCGGCATCGGTGCTGATGCGCGAGTAGTTTTGCTGTAGCTCGGCAGGTACACGCGAGGTGAACCTATCGCCCATTCGGGCGTATGCCCACTGCTGGCGTGTCCAGCTAGGGCCTAACTCCGTCTTCTCATTTAGGCTGTAGAACGGAAAGTTAAGCGCAGTAACAAAGGCAATTTTGCTGGTGTACAAGTCTTCGGAAAGGTGAGCCGAGGCGCTAAATCCACCAAACATCATATCGATTGGGGTAACGGGGCCCATGTCGAGGTGCAATGGGCGCATCAGATCCTTGCTAATCTTCAAAAAGTTTCCGCTTAGCACTTCAAATCCGAAGGAAAGCTTGTTGAACAGGGTCTCCAACTCTGCTTCATCGGCAACAAACCGCTCCTCGCAGAAAGTTTTGAACTCTTCGAATGAACCGTCTGACTGTCGCCAAAGGTTGGCCACTTGGCTAACGCCACGCTCAATGCGGAACTTTTGGCCTTCGCCAAATTCTTTTAACAGTTCGTTTTGGGTTTGTTCAACCTGAGTCTGAGTGATGGGGCTTCCCTCAATGCCCTTCTCTTTCGGGGCGCAATGTGTCATGGTAAGGAGAATGGGGATGGTTAGTAATAGAACAATACGTTTCATAATGTTTTATTTTAAGGGTTTTGTTTGGAGTGTATGTGACAAAGATATTGAATTACTTACCTTTTTTATATGTCGGATGTCAGCGATTTAACCATTAGCTCATCGTAAAGCTTCATCATTATTTTTGTGGAATCTGGGATTGTCGCAAATGTATGATCTGCAATTTTGGCTATTGGTAACACTTTTGATGAAGTTCCGGTTATAAAGGCACCATCCATTGCCATAATTTCTGATGTGTGAATGGGTCTCTCCTCCAGCATGATACTATTCTCATGAGCGAGTTTAATCACCATTGTACGTGTAATGCCCTCTAATACTTGCTGTGAGGGAGGGGTTACTAGCTTGTTGCCAAATACTGCAAAAAAATTGGAACGGCTGCCCTCGGTTATGAATCCCTGAGAATTCACCAGCAGCATTTCATGGGTCTGCGATAGACATATGGCCTTATCGGCTGAGCCTCTAAGGTGAGGGTTTTCCAACTTCACATTGGGGTTGTGGCGCTCAATGGGGAGCAGTTCAACTCTAACGCCATTCTCGTACACCTCGTTACTTGGGTAGTTGCTCTCAACAAAACATGCGTAAAGTTCTTGATGCTCGTTTTGACAATAGAAGTTTAGCTTAAGATTCTTTTCCTTTACGTAATTGGCCTTTAGTAGCTTGATTACATTGGTTTTGATGCAGCTAATGTCAATGCAATTTAGCTGCGAAAGCATCACCGACTGGTATAGCCTTTCAAGGTGTTCAGCAAGGAAAAGGCCTTTTCCGTCAATAACTCTAATCACCTCATAGAATACCTTGGTGGTATCGGGGAGTTCGATGATAAGGTTTTCTGTTGGCTCAATGCTTTGGTTGTGAAGGTAGAGTTTCTCGGTATTGCTAATGCTGATTTTCATAGCTGATGTTATTTGTAATCAATAAAGCATAGAAGAACAATCTATGCTTTATATTTTTTGAGGCCGATAGCATTGGGTTTACTCTGCTATATCAGTATGCTCTGCATACTCTTTGAGTATGTTTTTTATAAGTGGATGGTAGTAATGCTTGAAAAATTTTGCTCGGTTGGTTGTGCTAAATCGAGTTAAGAAATGGTTTATGGTTTTGCCCCCAGCAATTTTCGATGTCCACATATGGGCTGGATTTTCAGCAAAGTTGGCACAAAAGTAGAACATCTTACCATTGTTTTTGCCTTCAATAATAGCTGGGAATGTATTGGAGATGCCAATTCGTTTTAGCTTCTCCTCCCCTTCGGGTGTAAGGTGCAGCTTGAAGTGCGAGAGGACCTTGTTGCCTCCTGGCTCAATAACCTCGAACCAGTTTTCGTATACAATTTGGTTGGCAACCTCAAATCGTTGCACAGCCTCGTCGCTCGATATTATGACTGGAAAGCCTTGGGTGAGATGCTCATCAATGGCAAGCACCTCAATAAGCCCGTCGTTATTTAAAAAAACAATTCCCTGTTTGCTGTTTGGCCAAACTCCTAGATGTTGCGACTCGTAAAGGTTTTTCATCCAATGGGGTGGGCCATCGGGTGCATTCACGTTGAGCGAGCTGAAATACTTGCCCGACCAGCCCTTCCAGTTTATATCAAGTAACTCCTCGGTTTTAATTCGAACTAGCGCATTGGTGGGCGTGCTAAACATGTTGTACTCTCCAATTACAAGCTTATCCTTTTCCAACATACTTTTTAGCAGGAGGTAATCGTTTTGATTGAGTCCCCCGTATACCTTTTGTGAGCGTACGGGTTTTGTTTTGCCCTTGTACCATTCGAACGATTGAACCCCATAGCAATCGGCATAGTATGCCACATCGTATTTCTCAGCATACTCCTCCACCTCATTTATGCGTATGCTTTTAAAGTCAAAGGCTTCGGTTGCTATGTCGATGGGAAAAAAGCCGTAGTAGTCGCTGTTGTTTGAGTATGCTTTGCCGTTAGGTTTTACAAACCTATTGTAGTTCAAAGCCCAAACTAGCGACTTGTGCTCTGGCCTGTCGAGCTGCGTAACAGTTTTGTCCAGTATGTAAACGTTTAGGGTCTGGCGGTCTTTAAATCTCCATCCTATGTGTAGTATCATAAATACTAGCAGGATAGAGGCTAGGGCAAAGAGTGTAATCTTAATGTATTTTTTCATCGAATCGATCTTTTCAACGGGATCTACGTGCATTAAATGTACCCAAATTTACAAAATTTTATTGTATAATCTGCAAGGGTATTGTAGATGAGGGGGTTCATATATGCATTTGTTGTGGTTGCATTGGCTACATATTGTTTATAGAGTTGGGGTTTTGCTGTTCACTATTTCCACAGATTGGGGATAAAGTCTTGTGTTTTTCGTGGCAAATGAGTGTTGTTGCAATTAGGCTAACCTGCTTTAGGTTGTGTATGTGCTTGTTATGGAATGAGAGCAATTTTTGGCACAATTTTTATACTTTACCTTGATAGTGTTCCCCAACAACACGATTTATATAAAAAGGCTGCAAACACCAGCAGTCGGGTTGCCCAGGTTCGCCAATGTCAGCCAAGCATGTTTGTCCAACCTATTTTAGTCCCAGATTCACTTCGGATCTGGGCAACCTTTTTTTTGGGGGGGGCGTTGTTATTGCTTCTGAATAATACTGCGGTAAAACGATACGATGGCTCGTCTTTCGCTAAAGGTGGGGATAATGTCAATGGCCTGATTTCCGATGTATTGCCTAAAGGTTAGTTTTCTTGCACTTGCCAATGATTCAAAAAGTTCAACCGGGATTTCATATACCTGCTTGGTCCTTTCCAAAGTGTTCAGGGTAGTGGTTGAGGTGCGTATTAGTTCACTTCCGTTTTCCTCACCCTCAAGGTCAAGGGTTGACTCATTATTACTTAATTTATCTACTAGCATTGTTTCGGCACTAACAACTTGTCTTGTGCTCTGCGAGTGAGCGGTTAGCTTGGTATGGTTGTCGTCAATATCAATAAAAAGTATGGAGCCTGGTGGATCGGTAGCCTCATCGTATTCGTGTGTTATGGTTAGGTAAACGGTTTTTTGGCCACTATCCGAAACTTTGCCGAAATGCTCAAGCCCTAGCGAGTTGTATAGCGAGTAACTTTTAAGTAGCGATTTTTGGTGGATGTAAGCATTGGGCTTAAGTTCAATTTTTAGGGTATGCTCCTGCAGGTACTTATCGTAGGTAAACCTGTTTAACGACGAGCATGAACACAAAAATATAATTGCTATGATGACTGTAACGGTTCTCATATCCTATCATTTATCCCCCAGAAATTATTAAAAAAAAAACTGTGCTACTTAAAAGAGTTTAGGCACTCATCCATATTTGTTCTGATGTCGAAAACCGTTTGCAGCTGCAGTAGATGCACCAAGGCCATAACCTCAGGGGCAATGTTGCATAGCTTAAGCTGAGCATTGCTTCCTTTTGATGATCGTAGTACCGATAGCAATGATCCAAACCCAGAGCTGTCGATGTATTCAATTCCACCCAAATCTATTACCATCTTCATGCTGGGTTGGTCAAAAAGCTTAGCAACCTCAATTTTGAAGTTTTGCGATATTGCTGCATTCAGCTTGTTCTCGTTTGCAATGGAAACAACAAGCACATCATTTATCTTTTCTACATTTATCATGGCTACAAAATTTTATTGTCTGCTTAGTATATTGTTAAGTTCATCGATGCCCTCTTTGCTGGCAACCTTAAAGTGATCGATTATATCCTGCGCTTCTCCCGAATTGTCGCTTGCATTGGCAAGCTCCTCGAGCTGTTTCATTTTTACGGCTAGGTTGTTCATGCCCAGGGTCGATACGCTACCCTTAACCTTATGGGCAAGCTTTGCCAATAGGTTATAGTCCTTACTCTTGAGCAGCAAGTCGAAACGTTGGTTAAAATCATCAACCTGATTGGTAAACATTTGAACCAAGTCTTGAATCAACTCCTTACTTCCAGCCGATATCTCCTCTAGCTTTGCAACATCAATGTGCTTGTACATGGGTTTGGCGAATTGATTACACAAATATAGTTAAAATCGTTTTATAGTGCGTTATGCTATTAATAAGAAAAAATGAAAAATGCCTGCTGCATAACAACTCACTAGCACCAACTTTTGTACTTACTCAAATTGGCAATTATCAAAATTTGCCTTAGGTTTGTACAATAATATAAACTATACAGCTAATAGATATATAGCAATGAAAACAACACCATTTACAAAGTTTCACATTGAGTTGGGTGCTAAAATGGTACCCTTTGCCGGTTACAATATGCCCATTGAGTACTTTGGCATAACCGATGAGCATGTTACCGTTCGCGAGAAGATTGGGGTTTTTGACGTTTCGCACATGGGCGAGGTTTGGGTAAAAGGCCCCAATGCGCTAAGTTTCATTCAGTACGTTACCTCCAATGATGTTGCAGCGCTTTCCGATGGTAAGGTTCAGTACTCATGCTTTCCTAACGGAAAGGGGGGTATAGTTGACGACCTACTTGTTTATCGTGTCGATGCAGAAACATACCTGCTTGTTATAAATGCTGCTAATATCGATAAGGACTGGAAATGGCTATGTAGCCATGCACCCAAGTTCAACCTAACTCCCGGCGAGGAGCTTTACAATGCCTCCGACGAGATTGCACAGCTTGCAGTTCAAGGGCCTTTGGCGCTTAAGGCGATGCAAAAGCTAACCAGCGAATCTGTTGAGGATATGGAGTATTACACCTTCAAAAAGCTCGAGTTTGCAGGGGTTAAGGATGTTATCTTCTCAACAACAGGATACACTGGCGCTGGTGGATGCGAGATATACTGTGCCAACGACGTTGCCGAAAAGATTTGGAAGGCTGTGTTCGAAGCTGGTGAGGAGTTTGGCATTAAGCCCATTGGCCTAGGTGCTCGCGATACCCTTCGCCTTGAGATGGGCTTCTGTTTATACGGGAATGATATTAGCGATAGCACTTCGCCCCTCGAGGCTGGTTTAGGTTGGATTACCAAGTTTGTTGATCATAAAGATTTTATCGACAAGCAGTATATGCTCGACCTTAAAGCCAACGGCTTAAAGCGCAGGCTAGTTGGTTTCGAGATGGTTGACAGAGGCATTCCTCGTCAGCATTACGAGATTGTTGATGCACAGGGTGAGGTGATTGGTGAGGTAACATCTGGGACCATGTCGCCCATGATGAAGGTTGGAATCGGAATGGGTTATGTGTTAACCCCCTTTGCTAAGGCCGATACAGAAATCTTCATTAGGGTCCGCAACAAGGATCTTAAAGCTAAGGTTGTTAAGATGCCTATCTACAAGAAGTAATTTATTAGCACAATTTTTAAGGTGTAGAGGTAAATGCAATGTTTATCTTTACACCATAATTTTTATAATCATATGGAGAAGCGAAAGGTTGAGGTGTGCTTTACACCCGAGAATATTCAGTACTTCGATATTAGTAATTCACATATTGTTGTGGTAGATGTGCTTAGGGCAACATCGGCCATTTGCGCTGCCTTTGCCAATGGAGCCAAGGCTGTTATCCCAGTGCCAAGCATCGACGAGGCCAGAAAGGCCAAGGAAAACGGCTACATTGTGGCCGCCGAGCGCGATGGCGTAACCCTCAGCTTTGCCGACTTTGGGAACTCCCCCTTCAACTTTACCGCCGAACGCATAGGGGGACGCGAGGTGGCGTATAGCACCACCAACGGTACCCGTGCAATTATTGAAGCGTCAAAGGGACTATCGGTAGTGGTAGCTTCATTCATCAATATTTCTGCTGTTGCCAACTGGGAAATGGCTACTGGCCATGGTGATGTGCTTGTTCTATGTGCGGGTTGGAAGGGTAAATTTTGCCTCGAGGACACTCTTTTTGCTGGCGCTTTAGCCGAGCAGCTGCTGGCTAATGAAATTTTCGAAACGCAATGCGACGGCACTCAAGCTGCATTGCAACTTTGGGGTAATGCCAAAGGCAATATTAAATCGTACCTCGAGCTGGTTGCCCAAAGGCATAGGCTCAAAAGGTTAGGCCTTGATGATGTTCTCGATTACTGCTTTACCCCCGACAGCTCATCGGTGGTTCCCGTTCTTCGCGAGGGTAAGTTGGTTGCAGCAAAGCCCCAGTTGTAGATACTGATTTGATCCTTACTCTTAGGGAGATGTAATGTGCCTGTTAATGAGCCAACTTGTAGGGGTTTTAACCTATCTTCAAAACTTGCAGCGCAATCCTTTTAAACCTATACTTTCCTGCTTTATATCATTAGCAATTCATTAGGAAAAGTAAAAAATAAGTTAGAAATTTGACGGAAAATTACTTGTTTACATAACAGATTAAAACTTGGATACTATGAAGAAACATAATTTTAATGCGGGCCCTTGCGTTCTTCCTAAGCAGGCCATCGAGTCGACCATTGAGGCAATTCGCGATTTCGACAATACCGGAATTGGGATTCTTGAAATTTCTCACCGTACACCAGGTTGGGAGCGTATTATGGCCGAAACTGAGCAACTTTGGCGCGATTTGCTAAATATTCCCGAAAACTACGCTGTTCTATTCCTTGGTGGTGGCGCTTCAACCCAGTTCTACTCGTTAGCTGCAAACTTCCTAAATAAGAAGGGAGCTTACCTTGAAACTGGTGTATGGGCAAAGAAAGCCATTAAAGAGGCAAAACTTTATGGCGAGGTTAGCGTAGTTGCTTCATCAGCCGATAAGAACTACTCATACGTTCCTAAAGGATACACAATCCCTGCCGATGCCGATTACTTCCATATCACTACAAACAATACAATTTACGGTACCGAGATCAAAACTGATATCGATAGCCCCGTAAACCTTATTGCTGATATGAGCTCTGACATCATGAGCCGTCCTGTTGATATTTCGAAGTACGCCATGATTTATGGTGGAGCGCAGAAAAACGTTGGCCCTGCTGGTGTAACCTTCGTAATTATTCGCAAAGATTTCTTGGATACCGTTCAAAGGCAGCTGCCCAGCATGGTGAAGTATTCGACCCACATTGGCGATGAGCCTAAGAACAACTCAATGTTCAACACACCTCCTGTGCTACCCATTTTCGTAATGCATGAAACCCTTAAGTGGGTTAAAGAGATGGGCGGAGTTGGCGAAATGAATAAGATTAACCAGAAAAAAGCCGACTTGCTATATGGCGAGATTGACCGCAACAAGATGTTTGTAGGAACAGCAGCCAAAGAGGATCGTTCGATCATGAACGTATGCTTTGTTATGGCAGAGGAGTACAAGGATAAGGAGGCTGCATTCATGGATTTTGCCAAGAAGGCTGGCATGGTGGGCATTAAGGGCCACCGTTCGGTTGGCGGATTCCGTGCATCCATCTACAATGCTTGCCCAACTGAGAGCGTAGAGGCTTTGGTTGAGTGCATGAAGGAGTTTGAGAAGCAGAATGCTTAAAAATTAGTATAGCTTAGGGCTGGATGGTAAACCTGTTCAGCCCTTGGTTTATTGTATCTTCAGTATTAATTAAACATAAATACCCAAATATTATGGCTAAAGTACTTGTAGCAACCGATAAGCCTTTTGCAAAAGTGGCTGTTGATGGTATCCGCAAAATTGTTGAGGGTGCTGGGTTTGAACTTGCTCTACTTGAGAAGTATACCGACAAGGCCGATTTACTTAAAGCTGTTGCCGATGTAGATGCTATTATCGTGCGTAGTGATATTATCTCTGCCGATGTGGTGGAGGCTGCAAAAAACCTAAAAGTTGTGGTTCGCGCTGGTGCCGGATACGATAACCTCGACCTTGCGGCTTGCACCGCAAAAGGCGTTGTGGCCATGAATACCCCAGGTCAAAACTCAAACGCCGTAGCTGAGCTGGCTCTTGGTATGATGATCTATATGGCTCGTAACCAGTTTACCCCTGTTGCTGGTACCGAGATTAAAGGGAAACGCCTTGGTATTCATGCGTATGGCAATGTGGGCAAGTTGGTTGCTTCGCATGCAAAAGGTTTTGGTATGGAGATTTACGCATTCGATCCATTCGTTAAGAAGGAGGATATGGAGAAGGACGGCGTTAATGTGGTTGCTTCTGTTGAGGAGCTATACGCAGTTAGCGATTACCTTTCGTTACACATCCCTGCAAACGATAAGACCAAGAAGTCGATAGGTTACGATTTGCTAACCAAGATGCCTAAGGGTGCTACTCTAATCAACACTGCCCGCAAAGAGGTTATCGACGAGGAGGGAATGATGAAAGCCCTTGAAGAGCGTACAGACCTGAAGTATGCATCGGACATAGCCGCTGATACCCATGCTGCGCTGGTTGATAAATTTGGAGTTAGGGTTTTTGCTACACCCAAGAAGATGGGAGCACAGACTTCAGAGGCTAACGTTAATGCAGGTCTTGCTGCTGCAAACCAAATCGTGAACTTCATCAAGAATGGCGATCGAACATTCCAGGTAAATAAGTAGAAATAAGAATAAAGAATATCAAATGGTTAAAATTAAACCTTTCAAAGGGATTCGCCCACCACAGGAGCTGGCTCAAGAGGTCGCTTCGCGTCCTTACGATGTGCTAAACTCTGTTGAGGCGCAAGCTGAGGCTGGTGAAAAATCGTTGTTACACATTATTAAGCCCGAGATCGATTTCGATCCTATTATCGACGAGCACTCGCAGGAGGCTTACGATAAGGCCATTGAGAACTTCAAGAAATGGCAAAAGGAGGGCTGGCTAGTACAGGATCAGAAGGAGATGTACTATGTTTATGCTCAAACCATGGAGGGTAGAACCCAGTATGGCCTTGCTGTTGCTTGCCATTTCGAGGATTATATGGAGGGCAAGATTAAGAAGCACGAGCTTACTCGTCACGACAAGGAGGAGGACAGGATGATTCATGTTCGCAACCAGAATGCCAACATCGAGCCTGTATTCTTTGCATACCCCGCCATTAAGGAGGTAGATGATATCGTGGCAAAAGTGGTAAGTAGCAAGGATCCCGATTACGACTTTGTGGCTGAGGATGGTTTCGGTCATCACCTTTGGGTAATTGAGGATGATGCTGTTAATGCTAGGATTACTGAGATTTTTGCTCAGCAACCAGCCCTTTACGTGGCCGATGGTCACCACCGTACCGCTGCTGCTGCAAGGGTAGGGCAGGAGAAAAAGGCAAACAACCCCAACCATACTGGCAACGAGGAGTACAACTACTTCCTTGCCGTTATCTTCCCCGATAACCAGCTTAACATAATCGATTATAACCGTGTTGTTAAGGATTTGAATGGATTAACTCCTGCGCAGCTGGTTGAAAAGCTTCAGGAGAATTTTGATATTGAGGAGGTTGGTGCTGAGATATACAAGCCTAAGGCTCTACATAACTTCAGCATGTACCTTGAGGGTAAGTGGTATTCGCTTACTGCTAAGCCAGGCACATACAACGATAACGACCCCATTGGAGTGCTTGATGTAACCGTTCTGTCGGATCTAGTTCTTGACAAAATCCTAGGTATTTCAGATTTAAGAACCTCTAAGCGTATCGATTTTGTAGGTGGTATTCGTGGCTTAGGTGAGCTTAAAAAACGAGTTGATAGCGGCGATATGGCTGTGGCTTTCGCTCTATACCCCGTTTCGATGAAGCAGCTTATTGATATTGCCGATACAGGAAATATTATGCCTCCAAAAACCACTTGGTTTGAGCCAAAGCTCCGAAGTGGTTTGGTAATTCATAGCTTGGACTAAGAAAAAAATGCTTAAATTGTTTAATCGGGTAGCTGATGCTACCCGATTTTCTTTTTTTTTTCACTAGTGTCCGACTAAGTCTTTTTTTAAATGATAATAATGTAATAGATTTCTCGCTTCGCTCGAAATGACAGGCTGTTACGCTGTATGGGGTAAGGGGGTGAAGGCGGCGTAGCCGCCTTCACCTCCTCACCCCCTTAGGCCTCTTGAAAGTACTGTCATTTCGAGCGAAGCGAGAAATCTATATTTATTAGTCGGTCAGTAGTGTTTTTTTATGAAATCTTTTTAATTAGCTAGGTGTTTAGCTAACTTTGCAAAAACCTTACATTATGAGCGTTGCAGAAAATTTTGAGAGCATTAAAAGTAGCATACCAGCCCATGTAACCCTGGTGGCCGTTTCCAAAACTCATCCCCCTGAGGTTATTATGGAGGCCTACAATGCTGGTCAACGAATTTTTGGCGAGAATAAGGTGCAAGAGATGATATCGAAGCAGGAGGTTATGCCAAAGGATATTCAATGGCATTTGGTTGGGCACTTGCAAACCAATAAGGTGAAGTATATTGCTCCTTTCGTTAGCTTAGTTCATTCCGTTGATAGTGCCAAGCTGCTTAAGGAGCTAAACAAAGGCGGAGCTAAAAATAATAGGATAATCGACTGCCTGATTCAGGTTCATATAGCCGAGGAGGATACTAAGTTTGGCCTTTCGGCGCAAGAACTCGACACCATACTGTCCAACCCCGCGGTAGCAGAATATACCAATGTTCGTATAGTGGGGTTAATGGGTATGGCTACGTTTACCGACAATATGGAGCAAGTTAGACGAGAGTTTAAGGGACTAGCCGATATCTATAAAAACATTAAGCAGAAATACTTTGCGGATCAGCCCAGCTTTAACACCCTATCGATGGGTATGTCAGGCGATTTTGAAGTTGCCATCGATGAAGGATCAACAATGATTAGGGTGGGCAGCAGCATTTTTGGCACAAGGAATTATGGTGAAAACTAAAAAAATTGCTATTTTTCAACCAAATTTCCACTCCAAAACATAATCCAATGGCAAACCTACAAACAACCTATCTAGGGCTTAGCTTAAAAAACCCAATAATTGTCAGCAGTTCAGGTCTAACATCCAATGTTGAGTCAATAAAAAAGCTTGAGGCAAATGGTGCAGCAGCAGTTGTGCTCAAGTCACTTTTTGAGGAGCAAATACTCCACGAGGCAGGATCGCTCTCGGTGCATAGCGATTACCCCGAGGCCGAGGATTACCTCAAATCGTACGTTACCAGCAACAACGTGGAGAAATACCTCGATCTGATAACGGATGCCAAAAAAGCTGTAGATATTCCTGTGATAGCAAGCATAAACTGTATATCGGCCTCAAAGTGGATTGATTTTGCTGCAAGAATACAGGAGGCGGGCGCCGATGCGCTGGAGATAAACGTGTTTGTGTTGCCAACCGATAGCCGCAAAACGGCCGAGGATTACGAGGCTGTATACTATACGCTAGCCGAGAAGCTGCGCAAGCTAATTTCAATCCCCATATCATTCAAATTGGGCGATCACTTCACCAACCCGCTCCGTATTATTGAGCAGCTTTGGTACCGTAACATCCAAGGAGTAGTTCTTTTCAACCGTTTCTTTGCACCCGATTTGGATGTAAAGAGCATGAAGGTTACCTCAGCAGAAGTGTTTAGCAATCCGGGCGATATTCGCGATACGCTACGCTGGGTTGCATTAGCAAATCACGCTGTTCCCAAAATCGATATTTCAGCCTCTACGGGCATACATTCTGGCGAAGCCGTGGTGAAAATGTTGCTTGCTGGTGCAAACTCTACTCAGGTTTGCTCGGCTCTTTATAAAAACGGAACCGCACACCTTAAAGCTTTTGTAGAGTATGTTGACAAATGGATGAATGATAAAGGTTATGCCAGCATTGCCGACTTTAAAGGCAATATGAACTATGGGAAGATTGGCGACCCCAGCGTGTATGAGCGTAGCCAATTCATGAAGTACTACTCAAGCCACGACTAAAGTCTAATTGTTATAATAAAAGTAAGAGCGGCTATTGGGCCGCTCTTCGTGTTTTGTCAAGTACACCTATCATTTCCAGCAGTAATAGTTTCTTGTCATGGCTCGATGCTTCCAGGGCACCCTTTACCATAGCAATGTGCTCGTCAATTTGGTTTGTGGTTAGCCAATCGATATTGTTTTCTATCACTGTAAAGGCTTCAAAAGCGTTCTGGTAGCTGGAGCCAATGAGAATTCCGAAGAAAATGTTAAGATGTTCAGTGAAATCGAGGCGGCTTTGCCAACTTGCTGTAAGTACCTCGGTTAATTCTGGCGTGTTCGAATGCTGGCCTATAAAGTTTGCAATTATTGGAGCGGCTTCCTGCTGCTTAATGTCTGAAAAGAACTCAAGCAGATTCTTTTTTAATACATCGCTTCGTTTGCTTATCATCATCTTGAGCAATGGCTCAAGGTAAAAAAGTTTACCATGCTCTTTCAGGTCAATTAGCATCGAAATAACCTTATCGTCGCTGCTTTTCTCAAGCGCTTCAATCAGTATCTTTTGATTTTTTTCGTTTGTCATCGTAATTACTGCTAGCGGGTTGCAATTTTTTTGCAAAAGTACAAATGATATCGATTCTTTGCTAAGGATTCTGTCTGCATATCGATTTTAAACCAGGAGTGAATTTGGGTGATGATTATGATTGCCTCCATATTATGTGTTTGCAATATAGATTGTTGGCTAGTTGTGTTTAGGAATCTAGTGCTAAATGTAGATATAATGGGGCTAAATTATTTTGGTTAAAAAAAAAATGTTACTTTTACTATTCGTAAATACAATTTAAGCGTAAACATCAAAAGTTACGGGTTATGAACATCAGGGGACTAAATTTTAAGTATACCGCCTTTCTACTTATCCTTATTGCAGGCCTAATGCTGAGTTGTGCCTCCGATTCATCAAAGCAGGATAGGGTTAAGGTTGAGGTTGAAGATCCAGCCAGCGACAATGTGGTTAAGTCTGGGGTGCAAACTGCTCGGCAGATCTTCTACTCATTACCTTCGCCCCTCGAAACGGCAATGATTCTTAAACGCTCTGGTGCCCAGTATAACCCCGAGATATTAAATCCGGTTGAGAACATTTCGCGCTATAGCACAACCAAAAGTATGGCGTTGAATTTAGGGATATATAGCACCGATTTAAGCTACGCCAGTCTTTTCGATCAAACACCAGCCTCCATAAGGTATATGACTGCTTCGAAAAAGCTTGCAGAGGGCTTGGGCATTATGAATGCTATTGACGATAAGGTGATTCAGCGATTGGAGGAGAACGTGAACAATCGCGATGCCATTATGGACATCATCTCCGAAACGTTTCTTAATACCAACTCCATACTCGAAGAGAATGACCGCGTGGCCATAGGTTCAATAATCCTTGTGGGTGGTTGGGTCGAAGGGTTATACATTGCAACGGCACTGGTTGATGAGATTGGAACAAGCGACAATGAACTTGTTGAAAGGATAATTGACCAGAAGCTATCGCTCTCAAGCGTTCTTAACCTTCTTGGTCAGCACGGCCATCTGCCAGACATACAAGCGGTGTTGAGCGATATGAAGGAGTTGGAGCACATCTACAATAAGGTTCAAATATCTGTGTCTCGAATTGAGGTGGTTAGCGATTCCACATCAACCACGCTGCATAGCAAAAATGTTTTCTCTGTTAGCCCCGAGGTTTTTCAGGAGCTAAAGGATAAGGTTACAGAAATTCGATCCAAGTACATAATGTAAAAATTTTCGCCCGATATGAGATCATTGATAATAATTCTTCTGACAGGTGTATTTTTTTTCAGCTCGTTCTCCGGGTCTGCTCAATGTAAAAATTATGCAAAAAGAGTTTGCCGGCTCGAGCTAGCACCCTACATCCATGATGGTAACTACAATGCTGCAATTCTTACCGAAGGCGAAGATGCAGAGCTTTTTAAAACATTTTACGCTGGACAGGAGTACCGTATTGCCGTTTGTGGCTCCGAGCCCCTATCGAAGGTAGAGTTTCAGGTTTTGGATGTGGAAAGAACCATCCTATACACTAATGCTAACCACAATTTTAAGCTTACATGGGACTTCAAGGTTGAGTCAACTCAGCAGCTTATTATTTTGGTGAAAGTTCATGATATTCCGGGCGAGGGCGAAATTGTGAGCAGTGGCTGCGTGGCCATTATGTTTGGCCTCAAAACCGATTAGGATACATTTATCACTCCCAAAAGCCGCATTGCAATGCGGCTTTTTTTATGGCTGTAGGGCATCGGCCACAGTGAAGGTACTGCCCCCAACAAAAATCAAATCATTTGCCTTAGCCCTAAGTGTTGCTGCTTCTAGTGCCGATTTAACGTTCGGGAACTTTTCCCCTTTCAACCCAAGTGGTTCGGCCTTTGCAGCAAGTATATCCTCAGCCATTGCCCGGGGTATCGAAGGGCGGGTGAAGTAGTAGGTTGCATCTTTAGGTAATAATTTAAGCACGGCATCTATATCTTTATCACCCACCATTCCAAAAACCATATGCAATTTACTATGTGGGGTGTGGCTTATTTGGTTTACAATATAGGTTATGCCATCTACGTTATGCCCAGTATCGCAAATGGTTAGTGGCTTTCTGCTTAAGGTTTGCCACCGGCCCATAATGCCGGTATTGCTTATTACATTCATCAGCCCTTGCTCAATATGGTTTTGACAAATGCGGTAACCCTTCAGCACCAGCTGATCTGTTGCAGCCAGGACTCCCATAATATTTTTACTTTGGTAGCCTCCGTGTAGGTCTAGTTTATAGCATTGTTCCAAACCGTTGTCAGCTTTGAGTAAGCATACGCTTTGGTAAACCATACTATTTTCCAACTTGCTCACTTTGTACAAACTTTCGGCAAAAACAATAGGTGCGTTGCTGCTCTTGGCCTTGTGTGTAAATATGTTTTCAACCTCTGGTTGCAACTCACTTACAACAATAGGTGTGTTTGGCTTGATTATACCCGCTTTTTCGATGGCAATTTTTTGGAGCGTATCACCAAGCAAGTCGGTGTGGTCGAGCCCTATGTTTGTAATGATTGATAGATCTGGTTCAATAATATTTGTGGAGTCGAGCCTGCCACCCAATCCAACCTCAATAACAGCAACATCTACCTTTTGATCTGCAAAAAACTTAAAAGCTAGCGCCACGGTCATCTCAAAAAACGATGGCTTAATCCTTTCGAAAACCTCCATATTTTCCTCTACGAAATCAACCACTTCCTGCTCGCCAATGTTTTGGCCGTTAACTTTTATTCTCTCTCTAAAATCGATTAGATGAGGCGATGTGTATAGGCCAACCCTATAGCCTGCCTCCATAAGGATGGAGCATAGCATATGCGACGTGCTACCCTTGCCGTTGGTTCCCGCAACGTGTATGGTTTTAAAATGTTTGTGTGGGTGCGAAAAGTACTCGTCGAGGGCGAGGGTATTATTGAGGTTTGCTTTGTATGCCGCTTTTCCCACGCGCTGGTACATGGGAAGCTGCGAGAAAAGGTGTTGTAGCGTTTCCTGGTAGTTCATTGAGGTGAAATTTTGGGCAAAAGTATCAAAAAAATCAACCACCGCATCAATCTGCATTGCATCAATAACCTCTACCCAAAGTTTGAACAATTGGTGTCGAAAAATCTGAAATGATTCAAAGAATTAACAGAAAATTCACCCTAAACTTTAAGTTAATTTGTAGATTTAACATTGAATACAAAACAAAAATACTGCGTTGTATGGCAACTAAAAAGAAAAAGGTTTTTGTGTTAGATACTAACGTATTGCTTCATGATTATACCTGTATCTATAATTTTCAGGAGAACGACATTGTAATTCCCATAGTAGCGCTGGAGGAGCTCGACCACTTTAAGAAGGGTAACGAGATGATTAATTTTCATGCCAGGGAGTTTTCGCGCGAGCTCGACAAGATAGCTGGCGACAACCTGTTCAATGGAGGCATATCGCTTGGCAAAGGCCACGGAAAGCTTAGAATAGAAACGGGGAAGCCCTTCTCACCCGAAATGGAGCAGTCGTTTGCCGACAAGAATCCAGATCATCGGATTTTAGCCATTGCAAACCACCTTCAGCAGGAGAACCTAAAGCTCTCCATTATATTGGTATCAAAGGATATTAACCTGCGGATGAAGGCCAAGTCGCTTGGTTTAATTGCTCAGGATTATCTGTCGGACAAGATTAAAGACTTAGATACCCTAAAGCGAGAAATTGCGGTTATTGAGGGTGTAGAGGACTCCAAGGTGCAGGGGTTGTACGATAGCTTCGACGGGATAAGCCCCAGCGAGCTTGGCATTAAGCCCTACTCAAATCAGTACTTTATTATTAAAGGGGCGAAGTCGAGCGCACTTGGTCATTATAGCCAAGCAACACAAACTATTGGTAGGGTTGAGAAGATAAGAGCCTATGGGATTGAACCCCGAAATTCCGAACAAACATTTTCCCTCGATGCGCTAATGCGGCCCGAAATTCAGCTGGTGTCGCTTACCGGAAAGGCTGGTACAGGCAAAACTTTGCTCGCCCTTGCTGCGGCCCTGCAGCAAGAGAAGCATTTTAACCAAATACTTTTGGCTCGGCCAATTGTCCCCCTTGCTAACCGTGATATAGGCTTTCTTCCCGGCGACGTGAACGAGAAGATAGGGCCTTACATGCAGCCATTGTTTGACAACTTAACCGTGATAAAAAATAAGTTTAAATCGGCAAGCAAAGAGTACCAGTACATTGATGAGCTGCAACGAACAGACAAGCTCATCATTACGCCCTTGGCATACATCAGGGGGCGAAGCTTATCCAATGTTTTCTTTATTGTAGATGAGGCTCAAAACCTAACCCCGCATGAGGTTAAAACCATCATAACTCGAGCAGGCGAGGGCACAAAATTCGTGTTTACTGGCGATATTCAGCAGATTGACCATCCGTACCTCGACATGAAATCCAATGGGTTAACCTACTTGTCCGATAAAATGCACGGACAAGATATTTTTGCTCACATTAACTTGGTGAAAGGAGAGCGTAGCTACCTTGCCGATTTGGCCAGCACCCTACTGTAGGAGTGTGGTCAAGTATCAAAACAACACCATTAGCCATGAGCGTTAACAAAACACTTTTCATTCTTCGGCATGCAAAATCGTCATGGGACGATATTAGCGTGTCTGACTTTGACCGGCCCCTTACCAAAAGGGGAATTTCCGATGCGAACCTATTGGCATCTTGCTTAAAAGATGAGCTCAGCTGTATCGAATTGGTTGTATCCAGCTCAGCGGCAAGGGCTGCTCATACTGCAAATATTTTTTGCGATACAGTAGGAATTCCTCACGATAAGTTGGTGCTGAAAAAAAATATTTACGAATCGTCGGTGGGAGAATTGATGCGAGTAGTGGCCGCACTTCCCCCCGAACTACATTGCGTTATGCTGGTTGGGCATAATCCCACTTTTACTAGCTTTGTCAACGAGTTTTTATCGCAAGGAATTGCTAACTTGCCTACTGCTGGTTTGGTTCGATTGGATTTTGATGTGGATAGCTGGAGCAATATTAGTAAAAAGCGGCTAAGGGCTAGCTGGTTCGATTTTCCCAAAAATCATTAACTCGATAAATGCCAAGAGGTATGGCCAAGGAAAAGGATTACATTAACAGGGAGATAAGCTGGTTGTCGTTTAATGAACGTGTTCTGCAGGAGGCAGAAAACCCTAGCGTGCCATTGCTCGAAAGGCTAAAGTTTTTAGGGATATTTAGTAATAACCTCGACGAATTTTTTAGGGTACGGGTGGCAACGCAGCTACGTTTAATGCAACTCGATAAAGGTATAAGGCAGCTGGTTGCAGAAAAACCTAAGAAGGTTGTGCAGAAGCTCAAGAAAATCGTTCAGGATTTTCAGCTACGTTTCGATGGGGTTTTTGCCCAAATACTCGAGGAACTAAAGGAAAAGAACATCAATATTGTGAACGAAACACAGCTGTCCGATGAGCATAAGGTGTATGTAGCAGAGTACTTTAAGCAGCAAATAGCTCCATCCATAGCTCCCATAATGATTAGCCAACTTGATGAGTTCCCGGAGATAAGGGATAGATGTATTTATCTAGCCGTTAAGCTATCAAAGTCTACTAACCCAGAAGTTCTTGAGTATTCTCTGGTTGAGATACCAACCAGTGATCACTCAAGGTTTGTGCACCTCCCCAATTACGATGGTAAGATTTTTATTATCCTTCTGGATGATGTCATTCGGTTCTGTCTCAATCAGGTGTTTAGCATTCTGCCCTACGATACGTATGAGGCATACACTATTAAAATTACTCGCGATGCGGAGCTGGATGTGGATAACGATATTGCCGAAAGCCTGTTGGAGAAAATTTCCAAAGGGCTTAAGAACAGAACCAAGGGTCAACCCGTTCGCTTTGTTTACGATTCGGCAATTGCACCCGACTTGCTCCAGTTCATTACTCAAAAAATGAATTTAGATGAGGATGATAACCTGCTGGCCGGTTCGCGATATCATAATTTCAAAGATTTTATTTCATTCCCAAGAGTTGGAGCCGACGACCTTGTGAACAAAACGTTGCACCCCATTCCCATTCCAAGGCTCGAAAACTCAACCTGCATACTCGATGAGATTGCCAAAAAGGATATATCGCTCCACTATCCGTACCATAGCTTCTCCTACTACATCAGAATGCTGCGCGAAGCTGCCATCGATCCTAATGTTACCAGCATTAAAATAACCCTTTATCGAGTTGCCACCGAGTCGAAGGTGGTGCGAGCTCTAATGAATGCTGCACAGAACGGAAAATCAGTTACGGTGGTTATTGAACTTTTGGCTCGATTCGACGAGGGCGCAAACATATACTGGAGCAAACGGATGGAGGAGGTGGGCATAAAGGTTATTTTTGGTATTTACGGCCTAAAGGTTCACAACAAGCAAACCCTTATAACCCGCGAGGAGAAAGGAAAACTAATGCATTATGCAACCATCAGTACCGGAAATTTTCATGAGGGAAATGCCAACCTTTACACCGATATCAACATTTTTACGGCTGATAAGCGAATAACCAACGAGGTGGAGAAGGTATTCACCTTTCTGGAGTTTAACTATAAAACATTTAACTACCGCTATCTTTGGGTTTCGCCAGTAAGTATGCGCCGTAAACTCTACATGCATATCGATACCGAGATTGCCAACGCTCGCAAGAAACTTCCTGCCTATATCCACTGTAAAATTAATAACATTGTTGATTTGGATGTAATTCGAAAGCTCTATCAGGCCAGCAATGCAGGGGTAAAAATTAAGCTAATGGTTAGAGGGATATGCTCGCTAGTGCCGGGAGTGCCTGGCCAGAGTGAAAATATTGAGGCTGTTAGCGTTGTGGATAGGTACTTGGAGCACTCACGCTTTTTCATCTTTTGCAACAATAATAATCCCAAGTACTACATCTCATCGGCCGACTGGATGACCAGAAACCTCGATTACCGTGTGGAGGTTGCTGCTCCAGTTCTCGATCCCGATATTCAGAAGGAGCTCAGGCAGATTTTTGATGCAGGATTTAAGGATAATGTGAAAGCACGGATTGTTGATGGAACACTCAGTAATACCTATAAGCGAAAGGAAAAGCAAAAGGATTACCAGTCGCAAATTGAACTATATAAATACTACCAAAGGCAACATAAAAAAGATGCAGACCAGTGAATGTACTAAAGTTTGCTGCCATTGATATTGGGTCAAATGCCATCCGATTACTTTTTATGAACGTAATTGAAGGGGGTCGAGTACCTATCTTCCGGAAATCATCGTTGGTGCGTGTACCCGTCCGTCTTGGCAACGATGCATTTACACAGGGTGTAATCTCGTCGGCAAAGGTTGAAAAGATTAAGAAGACCATGCTCGCATTTCGAAATTTGATGGAGGTGCATGAAGTGGTAGCCTACCGAGCATGTGCCACATCGGCCATGCGAGAGGCTTCCAATGGCGAGAGCGTCGTTCACCAGGTGAAAGAGTATGCCAATGTCGATATCGAGATTATTGATGGAAGTCAAGAGGCCGAAATTATCTACTCGAACCAGATAGTTGAGATGATTAACGATGATAGCCACTACCTCTACGTTGATGTGGGGGGCGGTAGCACTGAGGTAACCCTATTCAGCAATAGGCAATTGGTTAATTCCCAATCATTCAATGTTGGTACTATAAGGCTTTTGAGCGGCAATGATGTAAGTGATGTGTTCAAAGAGATTAAGAAATGGCTTAAGCAGCTTAAGGTCGACTCGCGAGATGTGGTGCTTATTGGCTCCGGTGGTAATATCAATAAAATCATCAAGCTGTCGGGGAAAAAGGATAAGCAGCAGCTGCTTTACGATGAACTTGTTGCAATGAACAAGCTGCTTCGCAAGCACACTATGGATGAGCGAATAAGTATTCTGAGCCTTAATACCGATAGGGCCGATGTGATTGTACCCGCATCCGATATCTTTATCAAGATAATGAAATGGTCCGGAGCTAAGCGAATAGTCATACCCACCATAGGCGTTTCCGATGGTATTGTGCACCAGCTTTACGAGAAGTATCGACAGGGCAATTAGTAGTGGTATTAACCCATTATCGCTTTGTAAAAGCTTAGCAAATGCATGCTGTACGACCGGAAAAGTTCCGCTAGGGTCTCATCCATTCGTTCCACTGCCTCCTCGCCTTTTTCGGCTTTGGCCAAAGTGATAACTTGCTGCAGTTCGTCCGAGCCGGGGGTTTCGAAGTTAGGATCGGAAACCAATAGCTTGGGCATCCATTCTTTCAAGGTTTTGTCAACCCTTTTTGCCCTTTCGGCAGACTCCTTGGATGCAACACCCCGAACAAAATATTTGTCGTATTCAACTATGTCTATTGGGCTCCGCAGCGCTTTGAGTAAGGGATGATCCATATCGTTACCTTCGTAAGCGGCCCTTAACACTTGCCACTGGTACTCCTCTAGCACCGAGTGCCTATTGCTTACAATCTGCACTGCATTATCTCTACTCTTTGGAAATCCCAGCATGGCCTTAATGTTTGTCCAAATCATTTTAAGTGGGCTTACACCGGGTAGCGCAACCGAGTGGTAAGGCATTGATAGGTCGCCTAGGTAGTGCATTCCCCAGCCCATAAATCGGTATCCCCAGTATGGATTGCCCGATGCAAAGGCAAACTCAGCAAGTGCTCGGAATTGATTGATTCGCATTTCTGGAAGTGTTTTCTTTAGAAAGGGCCCGAAAAAGAAAACTATTTTTGCCTCGTGGTAGAATCCCATATGGAATGGGGCTTGGCTACCGTACTCAAGATTAGGATCGCCAAATGGCTGCTCACCAAAACCGTACTCGTTACCTTGGGGTGTGTTATTATCAACAAATAGCCCAAGGTCAAAGCCATAGTCAGGCTCGTCGTTAGCGCTATACAGCACGGCCAATGGCGATACCATATCGCCCTCGAATAGCTCAACATAGTTGGTGTTCTCCAGCGATGATACATCATTTACCGTAGTAAGCAGCTGAGGAGCAACCCTAACCCTATCCCCAACCTCTTCAAGGGGGAGTAGGTGTTGGTACAGCTTCATTTTAACATCGGGGTTAAGCCTAATAGCTCTGAAGAACCTGATAAGTATATCGTCGGGGTTGCCCGTTGCCTTAAAACGCAGATGCTCGGGTAGGGCAGGGTAGTACGTTAGGTTTTGGGTAAGCCATAGCTCCTGCTCGGCAAAAAACTTTTCCAACTCTTTTTCCTGCTCAAGGAGGAAGGTTTTAAGCTCCTTCACGGCAATTGGATCCTGGTTGGCAAGGTCAGGAATGGTCGATAAAACCTGATATGCCATTAATGGATGTTCCGACCAGGCTTTTGCGGTTGTGTTAAGTAGAATTGCTGCTAATGCAACCAGAGTAAAGCGAAGAGCCAACTTTTTCATAGCGCTTTTGTTTTAAATTGTATATGCAATAGTAACAAAAATCGGTAACAAATTGAAGGTTTTACCCAAAAATTAACGTAAGGATAGCTTGTGCACTGCTTGTTTCTGCAAGGGTTGTTCATATTGCATCTTACATTTTTTTACAGTAGGTTTGTATTAGATTTTTTTTGACTAATAGATTCAGTTATGGTCGCTAACCAATACCGCTTTACAAATGCGAATAGCTAAGTTATACTCCATACTGCTTGTGCTAGGTATAGCCTATGCCTGTACACCCAAACCAAAGGTAAACACAGATATCACCAAGGAGGAGCTATACGCTCACATCGATTTTTTAGCATCAGACTCGCTAATGGGGCGACTGCCAGGCACACCCTACGATAGGGTTGCAGCTAAGTATATTAAGGATGTGATGAGCGAGAGTGGCTTAGAGCTGCTTAGCCGAAATGGATATCAGTTCATCGAGTTTATCGATCATCAGGATATTGGATACAACAACTTCTTTTCGGTAAATGGAAAGTACTTAGACCTGAGGAAGGACTTTATGGTTCTCCCTTTTTCATCATCCGACACGCTGGTATCAACAGCTGTTTTTGCAGGGTATGGCATTAGCTTTATTTCCGACACACTTATTTGGGACGATTACGCCAACGTGAGTGTTGCCGATAAATGGGTAGTGCTCCTCAGGGGTAACCCTTTGGGCGACGATTTGTCGAGCCCTTTGGCCAACTACGAAAACGACAGGTATAAGGCTATGGTGGCTAAGGATCAAGGTGCTGCAGGAGTAATACTTGTTTCTGGTGCCAAGTTCGACAAGCAGGATCAGCTAGTAGTCTCAAAGCAGAAAAATTTTAGTATCGAGATCCCCGTAGTGCAGGTTAAGCGCTCGGTGGGGAACTATATGCTGCAGTCAACTGGTCGTACAATTGATGAGTTAGAAAAAAGAATCCTCCATACAAAGCAGCCCCTTTCGTTTGTTGTGGCAGCTAATGTTTGTGCTCGCACTAATATTATAACCAATAAAAAGAGCACTCAGAATGTTATTGCTCAGATAGAAGGTGCCTACCCTCTGCTTAAGAATCAGTATGTGGTTATTGGTGCACATTACGACCATATTGGTATGGGCGGTAAAAACTCGTCTAGCAGAATGCCCGACACCCTTGCGGTTCATAATGGTGCCGATGATAACGCTTCGGGTGTTGCAGCAATTCTCGAGATTGCACAAAAGATTGCTCAGGCCAAGCCCCAAAGGAGTGTGCTTGTGATTGCCTTTGCTGCCGAGGAGCAGGGGTTGCTTGGTTCACGCTTTTTTGTGGAGAACCCAATAGTTCCCCTCGACTCTATTGTAGCTATGGTTAATATCGATATGTTGGGTAGGCTAAACCAGGAAATGGAACTTCAGGTGGGTGGTGTAAAAACATCAATTGAAGCCGAAGAAATACTTACCCAGTCAAATGAGCGGTACAATTTTAGCTTGGCCTTATCGCCACAGGGCTATGGCCCATCGGATCACGCTAGTTTCTATGCGTACAATATCCCCGTGCTATTCTTCAGTACTGGGCCACATACCGATTACCATACGCCAAACGATGATATTGATGGAATTAACTTTGATGGGTTGGCTTTGGCTACAGAGTATATTTTTGACGTGGTTTACGAAATTGCCAACGCCCCGTTGCGCTTAACTTTTCAGGAGTCTGGTCCTGCTCAACCCTCTTCGCGTCACGGTCAGGAACTAAAGGTTAGGCTGGGGATTATGCCCGACGTGAGTGGTGCTACCAACAATGGTTTAAAGGTATTGGCTGTAACCGAGAATCAGCCAGCCCATACAGCCGGAATACAGAAGAATGATGTGATTACAGCAATTAATGGAAAACCTGTGAAAAATATTCAGGATTACATGTACAGGTTACAGGAACTTAGCCCCGGTGCAACCATATCGCTTGAGTTAGTGCGAAATGGACAGACAAAGGTTGTGCTTGTACTACTTTAACAAAGTTAATCAATAGCAATATATACCATAATCAATTTTAATATGAAGAGAACTATCTGGTTTTGGTTAGCAGCTGTGGTGTTAACGCTGGCTGCAGCCTTCTTTCAGCGACAAACGGGACCTACCTACCCTAAAACGGTAAGTGCCCAAATTGGAGACACAACAACAATCAACGTAACCTTTAAGCGAAGCTATAATATCGATAAGGAGCTTAGGATAGAGCTACCTCCCTTGTCGTGGGATTGGACCGCTAGGTTATACCATAGGCCATACCCTGTGGATACCGCTTGGACACTTAACCCTCCATTTTGGCCCGAGGAGGGCGCTTTCGTATCGTATCTGCCCCCAGTATCGCAAAAAGCGGCTAAACTTGAGTACTATGTTGAGTTGGAGAACTCGTTCGATGGAAAAAAACTGATCCTACCCGAGGATAATCCCATTGTTATTCGTTACAAAGGTTCTGTTCCTGCTTGGGCACTAATCCCTCACATTATTCTCATGTTTGTGGCGCTGATATTTAGTAATTTGGCTGGATTCATGGCTTTTTTCAACCATAATCGTTTCAAGTTTTGGGGGCTAATGGCCATTATCTTTATTTTCTTTGGCGGATTGGTTTTCGGTCCCATTGTTCAGAAGTTTGCATTCGATCATTACTGGACTGGTTTCCCCATGGGGTACGACCTTACCGACAATAAAACCCTAATAATGTTTGTTGTGTGGGCGGTGGCTGTAATTGCCAATTGGAAAAAGGAATACCGTTGGGTAACCCTAGCAGCCTCTGTAGTTACAATTGTGGTGTACCTAATTCCTCACAGCATGAGGGGCTCGGAGTTTAACTACGAAACGGGTGAGATTGGTACCGGTTTCATCAGCTTTATTTCTACACTTCTATAATTGCCAATAATAACACCAATAAAAAAGCCGCAGCTCAAGCTGCGGCTTTTTGGTAATAAGTACTGCTGAACTACTCTTCGCCTTTCTCATGGTCGTGATCGCAGTCCTCTGCTTTCTCAGCATGGGCAGTAGCGCAACTGTCTTTAGCTGCATGCTGGCAGGTATCTTTTACCGCCTGCTCACATTCAACCTCTGCTTTTTCAGTTTTTGCTTTTTCACCAGCCGATCCGCATGAAGCGAAAGCAAACGCAAATGCCAGTAGAAGGCTTACCATAAGTAAATTACTCTTTTTCATCGTTTTTTGGTTTTTTGGTTGTACAATTTTCGACTTGTAAAATTATTATTCTTTGTGTTAATTGGATGCAATATGAGGCTGTTTTTTTTAATTTTTTGATAAATATCATAATACGCCTGAGTTTATCGTTGCGATGCATCCATTGAGTACCTTAATCCAATCGATATCCAACGCCCCGGTTGCTCAATATTTCCAATGTCTACATACCTTTCGTTACTTAGGTTGTGTATATCAATAAAGGTCATAATTCTCATGAAATCAGCGTAAAGCCTTAGGTTGATTAGTGCGAATGGAGTATAGGCTTTCTCTATATTCTCGGGGTAAGCGGTGTACTTGCCTGTGCGGCTATTCCACTGCAGGGTCCATGAGGCTCCAAGCTGTTTATACACTTTATGGTTTAGGCTTATGGCAAGCTTATGCTTTAAGTAGTCTAATGCATAGTACGATTGCAAGTGGTAGCTCTCTTTATCCGAGTAAAGGAATGTGTAGCTTGCCGCAATGCTTTTTACCAAAGGGAACGCCTTTATGTTTAGTGCTTTAGCCTGAACATCAAAGCCCGTAGTGTTTATGTGAGTGTGATTCATGGTGCGCCACTTCTCTTCATCAGCTGCTTTTACCCAATCGATAACATCGGTAGCACGCCGATGAAAACCTGCAATACTGGAAGTAAGCTTAGCACCGTTTAGCTTCAACCCAAGCTCATAGCTAGTGGCATACTCGGGATTTAGGTTGATATTGCCTTGGTTGGTTGGGCCGCTGTAGTATAAATCTGTAAATGTTGGAAACCTTACGGCGTTACTAATCGATGCATACATGCTCAGTTTCCTCATAATCCTATAGCTAAGGTCAAAACCGTAGTTCCAGTTTACCCCGTAGCGATTGCTATGGGTTACAATTCCACCACCCGATACAACAAGTCTACTGAGGTAAATGGTGTGGTCGACAAAAAGGTTAACCAGCGATCTGTTATGGCCACGGGTGTATAACGTATCGGCAAATCCTTTGATGGCTCTGGGAGTGCTGAGAGGATCGCCTAGCACGTTACTTAAAATTTGCTCATCACGGAATTCTATTCCCATGCGTGTTCTCCCGTGCTTATGCAAGGCTGCTGCAGCAATTTTTCCACCCCAGCTTATTGTGCTATGGTAGTTGTGCCCTTGATACCACTCAGGACTTTGGTTGCGAAATAGTTCGAACCTGTCGTTATGACTTCGGATATAGATAGTGGGGGTAATTGCAATACCCTTCGTCTTGCCATTCAGGCTTACGGAAGAGAAGAATGTGCCTGTTTGCTCGAATTGATCGGGGTATTTGGGGGTGTAAAAACTCTGGGCACCAAAGGCTTTGTCCTGATAACCAGCCTGAACATCAACACTCCCAATGCTAGTTGCGAGCTGACCAAGTGCAAAAAGGTTATGGAGGCTAAAGTCTGTGTTGTTAATGTACCCATTCGATTTGGCTGACGAAGCTGCCACAAAAAAGTTGGAGGAGCCTTGCCTAAATGCTGCTGATGCATTGGTTCTGAGCAGTCCGTGTTCACCTGCAACGGCTTGTACTCGGGCATATTCCTTGCCCTTTGCTGTGGTAATAATGTTAATGGCTCCGCTGAAACTCCCCGGCCCATATACCCTGGCGCCTGGGCCTTGCAGCAGCTCAATACGCTCAACTGATTCTAAATCGATAGGGATGTTTAGGTTGTGATGTCCCGTTTGGGGGTCGGTGATGTTAACACCATTGAGAAGGATAAGGGTTTGGTCGAAGGATCCGCCCCTGACCATAAGGTCGGCCTGAATCTGATGCCCGCCTCGCTGACGGATATCTACACTGGCTATATTCCTTAAAAGATCGTGTAGATTCGCTACGGGTAGCTGCGAAAACTCATCGTTGGTGACTACTGTCACCGCCCGCATTAGCTCGGAGTATGTGCTGGCCGCTTGGGGGGTGCTAATCACCACCTCATCGATATCAACGTTTGTGCGTAGGCTTATGGTATCAGGCTGTGCATAAACCTCAACTGGCATAGCCAGGAGGCTGTACGATGCCGATAGCACGCTAACTTTCACCAGTAGCTTTAGGCTGGCAAAAACGCTGAACGACTTGTTCCCCCAACGACGGAAGCATACCCTGCGGGTTTTGCTAGAAAAAATGCTTCGGTTCATTTGGATTGATTTTGTTAAATTAACTATGTGAAATATTTGAGCTCGCAAAGATAATGGGTTGTTATTCCATAGTTGAAAAAATGACAATAAATATTTCTCCAAATTCTTATCCATCTAAAAATCACTAAACATCAATTGCTCTAAAGATATTTTTATGCTACTTTGCAAAAAAAATAGTGAGTGTTAATGCAGCATAAGATTTATGGCCTCGTCATTATTCCAGCAGTATGAGTAGCAAAGGTAGTTATCCCAATGTTCATCAGGTTCTTGTAAACCGTTGTAGAAGGGGCGATAGCAGCGCCCAGTTCGAGATTTACAGGTTGTACCATAGGGCTATGTACAATACAAGTATTCGGATTGTGGGCGATGCAACAGAGGCTGAGGATATTATGCAAGATGCGTTCTTTAAGGCTTTCGATAAGATAAACACCTACAGAAACGAGGTTAGCTTTGGAGCTTGGCTTAAACGAATTGTGGTTAATACGGCCCTCGATTTTGTGAAAAAGCGAAAGTTGCCTCAGGTTTCCATCGACGAAGCCTACGGGTTAAGTGATGAAGCCAATGAAGAGGATTACAACTATTCGCCCGAGTCGGTTGAGCAGCTTATGAACGCTATTAAGGAACTACCTGAGGGGTATCGGTTGGTGGTTACCCTGTTCTACATTGAGGGGTATAGCCACGATGAGATTGCCGATATGCTGGGGATAACATCCTCCACATCCCGATCGCAGCTGGTAAGAGCCAAAAAACGTTTGGGAGAGTTGTTAAAATTGAAAGAGTAATGCTATTTGCCATGGACAGATTACAAACCTTTATCGAACAGAACCGAGCGCAGCTCGATGTTGTTGATCCCCCCAAGGGGCATTACGATAGGTTTAGCCGGAGGTTGGCTTCCGCTAACAGGGCAAAGAGGCCTAACCTCTGGTTGGTTGCCAGCGCTGCTGCCATTGCAGGAGTAATTCTAACGGCAAGCCTTAGCCTGCTGCTCAATACTGCCGGAGTGCTTAGTATGAGTGAGCCGGGATTAGCAACAGTAAAGCTTTCGCCCGAAATTATTCAGATTGATCAGTACTACCAATCGCAGGTAAACCAGAAGCAGGTTCTTATCAATAAGATGCTAACCGGTGAGCTAAAACCTTTTGAGGACGAGATAGCCCAAGCCTTTGATGATATGAGCGCCAGCTACAAAGGTATAATTAACGACCTAGCCCAAAGCCCCCGTCCCGAGAGAGCCGCGTTTGTACTCACACGGTACTACCAAGCACAGCTCGATGTCTTGGATGGGATAATTCTGAGAATGCAAAGTGTATATTTGTTTAACAAGTAAAAATTATATCAAAATGAAATCGAATAGATTATATGTAATTTTAGCAATGGTGGCTTTAGTTGGCCTTGCAGCCCCCCCTAAAGCCCTGTTTGGCAAGGAGCTGAGCAAAACCTATAGCCAGGAGTTTAAAGTAGATAAAAAAACGGAGCTTTACATCAGTAATCGTTTTGGCCAGGTGGTGGTAGAGAACTGGGACAAAAACAGTATTGCCATAGATGTGGTGGTTAAGGTTGAGCATCCTAGCGCCGATAGGGCAGAACGTATGCTCTCAGCCATTAATGTTTCCCTCGAGCAGGTTGGAAATCAGGTGAGGGGCGTTACCGAAATTGATGAACGGCTGATGCGTTCCGTTAGTAATTTCAACTTTGGAACATCAACCAAAGAGCTCAGCATCGACTATAAAATAAGAATGCCTAAGCATGTAAATGCGGATTTAAGGAACAAGTATGGCGACATGTTTATCGATGAGCTTACCGGTTTGTCGATGATAGATATTAAGTACGGAAACCTAAAGGCCAACCGAATTGTATACGGCACTAACGATCCGCTGAGCCAGATAACTCTAGGCTATGGGAACGCATCAATCGATGAGGTGAGCTGGATGAGGCTGGATGTAAAGTACGCAAATCTCGATATTGTGAAAGCTCAAGCACTGGTAGTGCTAAGTAAATACTCAAAAATTACCCTTGATCAACTTAGCTCACTCGTACTGGAATCAAAGTACGACACCTATACCATTGGTTCGGTTTCTAACCTGGTGGGGGAGAGTGGTTACACTAACTATCGCATAAAAAATCTTGGCAAAAAACTTCAAGTAAAGAGCCGTTATGGCGATGTTCGCATTGAGACGGTGGCCAATGATTTCGAAAGCATATCGTTTGATGGAAACTACGGAAGTATTTATGCGCCTATTCCTGAGTCCGTTTCCTACAATATCGAAGGAGAAGCTTCGTACGGAGGAGTTAGCTACAACAGCCCTGCACGGGTCAGCCGAATTGAGAGTAACAACCGGTTAACGGTTAGTGGATATGTAGGCAAAAACGATAAGCCCAAAGCATCTGTTAAGGTTAAAGTTCGTTACGGAAGTGCAAGGCTAAAGTAAAGAGGATTAGCCGCATTTCGAATATTTACCGCCACATAGCTGTGGCGGTTTTTTTTGTTTTTGCTGGGGATTGGGCTATTCTTTAATTATATTTGTTTAACTGCGAATCAAAACCCAAACCCGATGATGAAAATTCTGAATCTGCTTCTGTTTGCCCTTATGCTAGCTATGAACTACCTGGCAAATGCATTGCCCCTTGGGGGTAAGACCACTGGCGAACTGTCCGATGCCTATCCTAACCTTTTTGTGCCTGCTGGCATAACCTTTTCCATTTGGGGAGTAATTTACCTGATGCTGCTTCTTTTTGTTTTGTTACAGTTCCGTGAGTCGAATAAGGAGATTGTACAGCAGCTTGGTTGGCTCTTTGCCACTAGTTGCATACTCAATAGCCTGTGGATTGTTGCTTGGCACTACAAGTGGCTCCCTTTATCGCTGATTATTATGCTAGGACTACTGGTTACTCTTGTTGTTATTAATATTAGCCTAAAGGAACAACCACTCAGCATAACCAAGGCATCGTTTGGTATTTATCTGGGTTGGATTTGCATTGCAACCATTGCCAATGTTACAGCCCTTTTGGTTAGTTATGGCTGGGGCGGTTGGGGCTTGTCTCCTCAGGTTTGGACTATACTAATGATTGCCATAGGCGCATCCATAGTGCTGATAACCCAGGTGCAACTATCCAATCCATTTATTGGTCTAGCCGTGGTTTGGGCCTTTCTGGGGATAGCCATTAAGCGACAGCCCGATTTCCAATCCATATTTTACATGGCCATAGCAGGTATGGTGGTGGTGGGTCTCTTTACAGTGTTTCAATTTGTGAGGGGGAGAGTGTATTAGGCTGCCTATAAAATCAGGTAAAAATTTGCATTGAATTATAAACCTGTTATTAGCATTTTTTGCCGTTATGATATTCAATTTAACATTGAGGTTCCCTTATAAATCTGGAATAGCTGGTTCATAACGCAATGTTTTCACTTTTAAGTATCAATTAAATCGCCATGCCCAACCTTCGCTTATTTCTATTGTCAATATTTGTATAGTAAGTTGTTAGGCAGTCAAGGTCATAATCTTGTTTGGGAGTTGGGTTAATACAGGCAGGCAGGAGTTAGGACAAAGAAAAAGGCCACCCATGGGGATGGCCTAATCAAAAGGTTGTTTATATGTTTTGCTAGTTACTTCATTACATTGTTCGAACTTTTTATACGAATTGTTTTCGAATGTGAGTATTTCTAGTTAACAAATGTAATTGCTTTTCCAGTGTTTCCGGCTCTGCCGGTACGACCAATCCTGTGGATATAGCTATCCATATTTTTTGGTTGTTGATAGTTTATTACGTGTGAAACTTGGGATATGTCGAGCCCCCTAGCCGCCACATCGGTGGCTACCAAAACCTGAATGCTTTTATCCTTAAAAGAGTTCAGGGCCTTAATCCTGTAGTTCTGGGATTTATTCCCGTGAATTTCATCAGCTCTAATGCCGGAGCGGCGCAGATCCTTGCAAATTCGGCTAACCCATCGCTTGGTCTCGGCAAAAATTAGTACCTTCTCAAACGATTCGTCTCTAATCATTCCTAGCAGCAGATCCATCTTATTCTCACCGTTCCTAACGGTTACAATATCCTGATCAACCGTGTCGGCTGATGTATTCCCGTTGTTCACTCTAATCTCTACCGGATTTGCAATTAATTTGCTGATTAGCTGTTTTTGCCCCTTCTCTTCAGTTGCTGAGAAAAGAATGGTTTGTTTCCTGTTTGTCATGCCTCCAACTAAGCGCTCAATTTCCTTAGCAAAGCCCATATCCAGAAGCCTGTCAAACTCATCGAGGATAACCGTATTGAAATGAGTCAGGTTAAGAGCGCCCTGCCTTACCATATCGGCCAAACGACCTGGCGTTCCTATTACAAAGTGACAAGGTTTGCGAAGTTTTTGAATATCGGCATAAACACTGGTTCCACCAATAAAGCAGTTGCTGTGCATACCAAGCCCTTTGGCAATGCTCCTAAATTCGGTGTCTGTTTGCACAGCAAGCTCCCGTGTTGGTGCAATAATAAGCACCTGAAAAGCTGCTGCAGTGTTAATAAGGTTGTGGACAAGCGGTACAAGAAATGCGGCAGTTTTACCTGTGCCCGTTTGGGCAATTCCTAACACGTTTCTCCCCTCCAGAATTGATGAGAGGGTTTTGTCCTGTATCTCAGTGGGTACTTCGTAGCCCTTCTGAAGTAAATTGTTAACTATTCTTTTATTTACGGGTAGGTTGGCAATTTCGGAGGACGCCTCGTACTTTACCTGCTCACTCGAAGTGGCTTTTTTAACAAAGTGTTTTGGGTCTATTTCGCTTGCCGAATTCTTTGTTCTGTTTGTTTTTTTGCGATTGAAAGATTTTCTGTAGGTAATACTACCTTGATCCCTTTTACTTAGCGATCGGGTTCTGTTCATAAAATATTGTTGGTTAATGCCCTGTTGTTATCATTAATCACCTATCTGTTCAAGGGGAAATAATGCTTCCTTGGCGTAAATTATTTTAGCTTAAACTAGTGATTTAGAAAGGTGTCGTCAAAGGAAATTTCACAGAGAGGAGAGCTTCTATACAGATCTATCTTATGCTAATATATGCCACAAAGGTAACTGTTTATTTGAGATATCCAAGCAACGCTATGCCATTCCGCAGGTCTCCAAAGTACAGGAGCATTACAGTTACTGCTTTGGCATTGTTAGCCCCAATGCCGATACACTTCAGGGGTAGTGCTATCATTTTCTGCATATCAGGTATATACACCAAATCGTTACCCTTGCACCATAACCAGCAGATTCTGGTGGATAGCAAAGAGATGCTGCATGTGAAGTTAGAGGTATTTATCACCGAGGATTTTGTGATGGAGAGGATCTCACACGGCGTGCGTGCGAGGGTACTGGAACCTCAATCGCAGGTCAATCAAATCAGAAGCATTCATGATGAGGCAGTGGAGGGGTATGGGTAGAAGATTGTTTTTGTTTTATGAGGAAACATTATAAAGAATCAACTCCAGATAACCTTAATTTTGTAGTTTTAAGGTTTACTAAATGAGTAACTAAGAAATGACCAAAGACCAACTTGTAAATCGTATAAACGATCTCGAATGGGAAGATTTTGAGGTAAAGCAGGCAAAATCGGATCTTCCCAAAAATATTTGGGAAACGGTTAGTGCCTTCTCAAACACCAATGGCGGATGGATTCTTCTTGGGGTTAAGCAGGTGGGCAAAATTTTTACCATAACTGGAATTGACAACCTTGAGAAACTAGAGCAGGATATTAACAATACTCTTTCGGGACAACAGAAATTCAACTCTTTAATTCGGCCTACGCTAGAACGATACGATTTTGATGGATTAAAGGTGCTGGGGTGTTACATACCGCTATCAAACAGGAAACCTATTTACTTCAATAGCCCCGAAAACACTTTTATTCGTGTTGGAAGTGCCGATATCAGAGCCACTAAAGCCGAGGTCGATGGAATGTTTCGCGATCAAACTTTTGGCACCAAAACATCTGAGATTGTCCCAAATAGTTCAATTGATGACCTTAACCAAAACTCGGTGGAACGCTATCGCGATTATATGGCTCGGTTCAACAAAAGCCTGTCCTACAACAAGCTCCTTACCGCTGAGTTTCTCACCAAAATTGGGATAATAGTGAATGAAAATCTTACCTACGGCGGATTGCTCTTCCTGGGTAAGCAGGAAAAGATTTCCCAGCATTTCCCAGATTTTCGAGTTGATCTGTTCGAAATCCCCGGAACCTCATATACCGATGCATCGGTTCGATATACATACCGCCTAGCCGAACAGGAGAATATTTGGGAGTACTACTTTAGTGTTTTCGAAAGGGTTAACCAAAAGATTGATAAGCCTTTCACCCTAACCAAAGAGGGTTTTGCATCGGAGGAATACCCCTACATCGAATCGCTCCGCGAAGCAACGGTGAATATGCTGATGCATGCCGATTACTTTAGCCCTGCAAAGCCAAGGGTGCGGATTTTCACAAACCATATAGAGTTCTTCAATCCGGGTGGACTGCCCAAACCGCTTAAGGAGTTGCTTAAAACCGATATTTCGCTACCCAGAAACCAGATAATAGCCAAACTTTTCCGTTTGGTTAAGCTTGCTGAGAATGCCGGGTTTGGTTTCGATAAGATTATTAATGGCTGGAAAACCTTTGGTAAGGGTTCGGTTGAGTTTGAACCGGGTACCGATTATACCATCGTGAAGTTTTATTTAACATCGGAGACCACCGAAAAAGGCGATTCGGAGAAAACTAGGGAGAAAACTAGGGAGAAAACTAGGGAGAAAACTAGGGAGAAAATCATTAGGGCTATTATTGAGAATAAGTTCATTACAACTTCTGAGTTAGCACATCTGATTGGTATAACTGAAAAAGGTGTTGAGTATCAAATCCAAAAGCTTAAATCAGAAGAAGTAATTAAACGCATTGGCCCAGATAAGGGTGGCCACTGGGAAGTAATTGAAAGTTAATTTCGGGATAAATTTCGGGATAAATGTCGGGATATAGTTCGGGATAAAGTTCGGAGAAAAGTTTTTTATCAGGGAAAAGGTTCACTGAAAACATCAAACAAATTCACAGCCAATGCCCCCATTCATCCAGTATATCCAAAACGAGCAGCACTTCACCAAAGTGCTTCAGCAAGCCCTTCTGGTAAGAAGTGAGCTGTGGATTGGCACTGCCGATATTAAGGATTTGTTCATCAAGGATGGCAGCAACTCCATTCCATTTCTAGGTTTACTTTCCAAGCTGGTTGCCCGAAAGGTTATCGTTAGGCTACTCCACGCAAAGGAACCTGGCCCATTATTCCGTAAAGATTTCGACAAGTATCCCAACCTAGCCACGGGGCTTGAGCGTGCGATCTGCCCCAGGGTGCATTTCAAGATATTTATCTTCGATATGGAAACAGCCTATGTTGGCTCTGCCAATCTCACCGGTGCTGGCATTGGAATGAAAAGCCCCAGCCGCCGAAACTTCGAGGCAGGAATACTAACCAACGACCCCGAAATAGTTGAAAGTGCCATCAACCAATTCGATACGGTTTGGCGAGGCGAGCATTGCAAAAAGTGCGATAGGAAGGAGTATTGTGGGGATCGGTTGGATGGGTAAACAAGATCAGGAAATCTTAAAAAAGATCGTTTTAAACAGTTCAGTTTTAAGCTGAATTTATCAAGATTTTTGGTAGTTTTAAAGTTTAATAATCATTAGAACCTCTTTTAAATAATGCAAGGTAAAGAACTACGTAATGGTTTAGCCCCCTATCAATCGGACTTTTGTATAGATGGTTAAACAAACATAAACATTCTTTTCTAACTTTGCAACGGCAAGGAACAACCGACGGCGATTATCATACCGATGGTTGGTGAAATGTTACGGCGCCGTGCATTTCTATTTCATTCTCATCCTCAACCC